>JBFWYI010000139.1:0-19833 GCA_050186575.1 Sandaracinaceae bacterium
GAACCCGATCTCGACCCTCGTCGCTCCTCGACGATACTCCGGCATCGCCTCGTCCCGCCGAGGGCCAATCTCGCGCCCGATCATCGACGCTGAACCCATCGCGATCTCCGTCGCGAGGGTCTAGTACCTCGGCCCGGAAGTCCGATCCGGGTTCGGCGGAGCCGAGCCCGGGCCGGACTTCTGGGCCGAGGTACTCGATTGGGTGGGGGGCCCCGCGCGATTCACTCGCGCGGGGGGAGGGTCTGGGACAGACCCTCCGACAAGAAAATTAGCTAGTACCGCTGATCACGAATCCGGCTCGGATTTGTGATCAGTGGTGCTAGCGTCCTCGGGTGAGTGGCAGGCACGCCCCCGAGGGCGAGCGCATCTACGAGCCGGTCGCCGACATCGCGCAAGGCGGGATGGGGCGTGTCGAGCTCGTGGTCCGCCGCGAGCAGCGCTTCGCGCGCGTCTACGCGATGAAGCGCCTGCGCCCCGAGCTCTCCGAGGATCGCGACGTGCGCGAGATGTTCCTCGAGGAGGCGCGCATCGCCGGGCTCATCCGCCACCCGAACGTCGTGCCGGTGCTCGACGTCGGCGAGGACGACGAGGGTCCGTTCCTCGTGATGGACTTCGTGGAGGGCGTGTCCGCGTGGGCGATGTTGTTGCAAGCGGCGAAGGAGGGGCATCGCCTCGACATCGCGCTCTGTGTCGAGGTGGTCCGCCAGTGCGCGCTCGGGCTCGCGGCGGCGCACGAGCTGCGCGGCGCGGGCGGTCGCGAGCTGAGCGTGGTGCACCGCGACGTCTCCCCGCAGAACATCTTGCTGGGCTTCGATGGGCACGTTCGGCTCTCCGACTTCGGGGTCGCGCGCGCGCTCGACCGCGCCCCCGACCGCCGCGTCACCGGCAAGACCGGCTACATGTCGCCCGAGCAGGTGCAGGGCCTCGAGCTCGACGAGCGCTCGGATCTGTTCTCGCTCGGGATCGTGCTCTACGAGCTGCTCGCCACCGACCGGCTGTATCCGGGCGAGCGCGACGAGGCGTTCGCGCGGATCCGCAACGAGCCGCCGCCCGACGTCCGCGAGGTGCGAAAGGACGTCCCCGCCGCGCTCGCCGAGCTCGTGACGGAGCTGCTCGAGAAGGCGAAGGACGCGCGGCCGGCGTCGAGCGCGCTCGTGGCGGCGCGGCTCGGCGCCATCGCGAGCGAGCTGAAGGGCGAGGGCTCGCCCGCGTCGATCGCGGTCTACCTGCGCACCACCTTCAAGGACGAGCAGGAGCGGCAGCGCGATCTCATCGCCGCCGCGCTCGAACGCACCGAGTACGACGTGTCGCTCCTCGCGAGCTCGACGCCGAACGAGACGTTGACGACCGATCGGCCGGCGTCGGGGGACCGCGCGGAGGCGCCGACCGCGGCGATCCGTTCCCCTCTCGCCGCCGCGACGGACACCGAGGTGAGCGAGCCGCCGACCCGACGACGCTCTCCTCGGAAGCTCGCCGTCGCGGTGGCCCTCGGGCTGTTGCCGCTCGCGCTCCTCCTCGGGCTCCACGTCGTGTTCTCGAACCGCGAGCCCACGGCGGATCCCCCACACGAGCTCCCGGGCGCCGGCTGTGAGACCGCCGCGTGCCGGGCCGAGCACGGCGCGATGTACGCGTGCGACGAGGCGAGCGCCGCGTGCGTGAGCCCGATCTCGCCGGTGTGCCCGGAGGTGTTCCCGAGCGAGGCCGGCGCGGACCCCGACGCGATCGTGATCGGGACGCTCTTCGATCGATCGACGGAGAACCAGCTCGCGCGCGAGAACGCGGCACGGCTCGCGGTGGCGGGGCTCAACCGGGCGGGCGGGATCGACGGGCGCACCGTGCTGCTCGTCCACTGCGATCTCTCGACCGCGTCCGCGACCGACGCGGCGGGGCGGCTGATCCGGGCCGGCGCGGTCGCGATCATCGGTCCGTCGTCCTCGTCGGACACCGCCGCGGTGTTCTCGACGTTCGCCGGCGCGGGCGTGCTCGTCATCTCGCCGTCCGCCACCGCCGCGCAGCTCGGCGCGCTCGACCGGGACACGCCGAGCCAGCTGTTTCGCACCGCGCCGCCCGACGGGCTGCAGGCGGAGGTGATCCTCCGCGAGCTCACGCGCGAGCCGCGCGCCGCCTCCGTCGCGGTGGTGCGTCGCAGCAACGACGTCTACGCGCAGAGCCTCTCGGTGCTCGTCCAGGAGGGCGCGGCCGAGCGAGGTCTCGCGGTGCGGCCTTCGCGGAGCTTCGTCGACGCGAGTGCGGTCGCGGGGGCGGCGGCCGAGGCCGCAGAGGACGCATCCGACGCGGTCGTGTTCCTATCCAGTCAAGTGGACGACGCGGTCGCGTTCCTCGACGCGGCGAGCGCGCTCGACGGGCTCGACGGAGCGCGGCTCCTCTTCGCGGACGCATCCGCCAACGACGATCTCGTCGCGCGGGTCGGCCCGGGGGCGGCGCGGTTCGCCCAGGCGCGGCTCACCCGCCCCGCACCGCCGAGCACCATCGTGACGAGCGAGCTCGTCTCCGAGTACGCCTCGATGTTCGGTGGTGATCCATTGCAACAATCGTTTACCGCGCACACCTACGACGCGACGGCGCTCGTGCTCGTCGGGGTCGGCTACGCGATCCACGACGGCGGCGCGCTCGACGGATCGCGGATCGCCGAGGGCATCCGCCGCGCGACGTCCGGACGGACGGAGCAGCGGTTGCTGTCGGCGAACCTGCCCTCGATCATCGCCGCGGTGCGCGCCGAGCCGCCCGACGTCGACGTGGTCGGCGCCTCGGGGACGCTCGACTACGATCCCGACTCCGGCGAGCTCACGTCGGCGACCTACGAGGTGCTCTCGATCGAAGGCGCGCCGCCCCGGCTGACCGTGCGCGAGACCGTGTCGGCGCCGCTCGCGGAGTGACCGCGCGCGACGCTAGCGACGACGACGTCCGGGCGTACGGCCCGCCGTCGCGTCGACGTGGCGGGGCACGGGACGCGTGTGTCGCCTCGCAAGTCGGCGGGGGCGGGCGTGCGTGCCACTTCGGAGCGGACTCGCTCGCCGACGTGACCGCGCTCCGCCGCGAGTGAGCCTCGCGTCGGCGCGGCTCGTCGGGCGAGAGGCGGTATGCTCGAGCTCGTGGCGGATCCCGAGCTCCTCCGAAGGCTCCTGCGCGCGAAGGACCGCATGGACGCGGCGTCGCACGAGGAGTGGCCGGTGCGGCGGCTCGCGAAGGTGAGCGGCGTCTCGGAGGCGCACTTCGCGCGCTCGTTCAAGGACGCGTTCGGACTGCCGCCGCATCGTTACTTGCTCACGCGTCGCATCGAGCGCGCGTCGGCGATGCTGCGCGATACGGAGCTACCGATCGCGGAGATCGCGTTCGCCACCGGGTGGAAGAGCCTCGGGACGTTCGGCCGCACGTTCAAGGACGTGACGGGCGAGAGCCCGGGCGATCACCGCGCGCGTCAGCTCGCGACGCCGCACGACGTGGAGAGCGTGCCCGCGTGCTTCCTCCACGCCGCGCATCGACCGGACCTCACGATCGCAGTTTCGGAGAAGCGGCGCCTCGAGGAGCGCGGTACGAACCCTCCCGAAGCGAACATGACGGAGGTCAGCGGATGAGCAGCGGAGTTTCGGTGGTGGGTCTCTATGTGCACGATCAGGACGAGGCGCTCGCGTTCTACACGGAGAAGCTCGGCTTCCGCGTGCACACGGACGCGAAGAACGGCAACTATCGTTGGCTGACCGTGCAGCACCCGGAGCAGCCCTCGTTCCAGCTCGGACTGTTCCTCCCGCAGGCGCCGATGGTGGACGACGCCACCGCACAGGCGCTGCGCGAGGCGGTCGCGAAAGGCGCGATGCCGCCGCTCGTGCTCGAGGTGTCGGACGTGCGCGCGGTCGCCGAGGGGATGAAGGCGCGCGGCGTCGAGCTCACCCAGGAGCCGGTCGAGCGCTTCGGCAGCGTCGACGCCGGGTTCCGCGATCCATCGGGTAACGGCTGGAAGCTCGTCCAGGCTCGTTGACGCAAGCTGGCGTGCGTCAGGACGGCGGGCAGTAGGCCGCGTCTCGGCTGGGCGCTTCGCACCGCTGATTGAACGCGGGGCCCGTGCAGCGCAGCGAGAGGCACTCGAAGCCGGACGAGCAGCCCGATCCCTCGGGCTCTCCCGCGCCGCAGACGGTCGGGGACGCCGCGTTCATGCGCACGCAACGGGGCACCGTCTGCGCGCAGTTGAGCGGGGTATCGCAGCGCGTCCCGGCCCCGCCCGGGTTCAAGCAGCGCCAGTCTCCGGGCGCGACCTTCTGGCAGATCGCGCCGTCCGCGCAGGACAGGATCGCGACGACGGTTCCCACGTCGTCGAACGGGCCGGGCTCGGGGTCCGGGGTGCAGACCTCGCCCGACGGGATCGAGCCGACGAGCGGTCGGAAGAAGCCTTGCCTATCGAACGCCCAGTCGAAGAGCTCGAGCGAGCACGCGTCGATGTACGCCCGCGCTTCGGCGACGGCTACCGCGGCGAGCACGGGGTCGTAGTCGATCACGCCGGAGACCGCGGCCGGCCCCACGTAGCGCTCGCACCCGTTCTCGGTGTCGGTCAGGCACTGAGCGCGCGTCCACGTCGCCGGGATCATCGAGCAGCACGCCTCGACCGAGTCGCAATACGTCTCCGCATACACCGAGCAGAAGTCGCTCAGCGCGATGGGCTCGGGGCCTGCGTCGGTTCCCGCGTCCGGCTCGACGCGCGCGTCGGTGGCGGCGTCGGTGCGGCCGCCGTCTGCGCCGCCGTCTCGTCCGCCGCCGTCGCGGCCAGCGTCCATCCCACCGCCCATGTGGCTGCTCGGATCGTAGACGAGCGAGCAGCCGAGCGAGCCGATGCCGAGCAATGAGACGACCGCGAGCGTCCTCGTCATGCTCACAGCCTCCCGACCAGCACCGCGCCGCCGCCGTCGGGCGTGATCCACGGCGCGAGCGTCGCGCTCGCGGCCTCACCCTCCGGCGGAAGGACGAACAGGAGCACGAGCCCGGTGACCGCGACCACGGCCCCCGAGATCCACGCGATGTCCGCGATGAGCGCGAACGTTCGCAGGTCGGAGACCTGCTCCTCGCTGCAGCTCGTCATGCACGTGTCCGCGAGTTGGCCGTCGGCCATCGCGGAGAGCCCCGCGAACACGCCGAACGTGGCCAACAGCACGCCGCCCGCGATGAGCACACCGATCCCCGCCGGGTGTACGCCGCCGCCCGACGTCGACGTCGGTTCGGCGTGCGCGCCCTCCTCGCGCGCCGCCGCCTCGTCGCGCCGCGCGAGCTCGTTCTCTGCGATGCGCGCTTGGAGCCGAGCCAGGCGCGCTTCGAGCGCGTCGCGACGCTCGAGCTCGGCCGGGCTGTCGTGGAGATACGCCTCGAGCGCGCGCGCGGCGCCCTCGAGATCGCCCTGTCGCTCGAGCGCGGAGTAGACGTTGAACAGGAGGTCCGGGTGATGCACGAGGTCGTACGCGGCCTGGAATTCCGCGGCCGCGCGGCCGTACTCGCCGACCTCGAACAGGCGCGTGCCCTCCTCGAAGTGCGCTCGCGCGGCCGAGTCGTGGGCCGCGGCATCGCCGGACGCCGCGTTCTGCGCGGCGTCCGCCGCCCGCTCGGCGGACTCGTCCCCGGATGCGTCGTCCTGGGCGCAGACCAATGCACACGGTGCAAGACAAGCTGCGAGCGTCACGACCGCCCCACGCATCATGCGGGGATGGTAGCACCGCGGCCATCGTCGCCGCGGGATCGCAGTTTCGGAGATGTGCGGGGTCGCGGAGTGCGGTACGTGAGGCGCGACATGGCGGCCCGCACATCGAAGAAGAAGCAGACGAAGCGCACCGCGCCGAACGGATCGAGCGACGCGGCGCACCCCGCCGATCGGCACGCGCAGATCCGGGTCGTCGGCGCGCGCGTCCACAACCTGAAGGACGTCAGCGTCGGCATCCCGAAGCGGAGGCTCACCGTGTTCACGGGCGTCTCGGGCTCGGGCAAGTCCTCGCTGGTGTTCGGCACCATCGCGGCGGAGTCGCAGCGCCTGATCAACGAGACGTACAGCGCGTTCGTGCAGGGCTTCATGCCCACGCTGGCGCGGCCGGACGTCGACGTGCTGGAGGGGCTGACGACGGCGCTCAGCGTCGATCAGGAGCGCATGGGATCGAGCCCGCGCTCCACGGTGGGCACCGCGACCGACGCGAACGCGATGCTGCGCGTCTTGTTCAGCCGCATCGCGACGCCGCACATCGGCTCGCCCAAGGCGTACGCGTTCAACGTGCCGTCGATCCGCGGCGCCGGCAGCGTGGTGATCGAGAAGGGCGGCAAGAAGATCGAGAAGCGCTCGTTCTCGATCACCGGCGGGATGTGCTCGCGCTGCGAGGGCACCGGCTCGGTCAGCGACTTCGATCTGACGCAGCTCTATGACGAGACGAAGTCGCTCAACGAGGGCGCGCTCACGATCCCCGGCTACAGCATGGACGGGTGGTTCGGGCGCATCTTGCGCGGGTGCGGGTTCTTCGATCCGGACAAGCCGATCCGGAAGTTCACCAAGAAGGAGCTCCACGCGCTGCTCCATCAGGAGCCGACGAAGATCAAGGTCAACGGGATCAACCTCACGTACGAGGGGCTCATCCCGAAGATCCAGAAGTCGATGCGAAAGAAGGACGTCGACGCGATGCAGCCGCACATCCGCGCGTTCGTCGAGCGCGCGATCGCGTTCCAGACGTGCCCCGAGTGCGAGGGCACGCGCCTCAACGAGGGCGCGCGCGGCTCGAAGATCCGAGGCAAGAGCATCGCCGATGTCTGCGCGATGCAGATCAGCGAGCTCGCGACGTGGGTCGACGGGCTGAAGGAGCCGACCGTCGCGCCGCTCGTCGGTGCGATCTCCGCGACGCTCGACTCGTTCGTCGAGATCGGCCTCGGCTATCTCTCGCTCGACCGGCCGACCGGCACGCTGTCGGGCGGCGAGGCGCAGCGCACGAAGATGGTCGGCCACCTCGGCTCGTCGCTCACCGACGTGACGTATGTGTTCGACGAGCCGACGGTGGGGATGCACCCCCACGACATCCAGCGGCTCAACGCGTTGCTCGTCCGACTGCGCGACAAGGGCAACACGGTTCTCGTGGTCGAGCACAAGCCGGAGACGATCGCGATCGCCGATCACGTGATCGATCTCGGCCCCGGCGCCGGAGCGGCGGGCGGCGAGGTGATGTTCGAGGGGACGGTCGAGGCGCTCGCGGCGAGCGATACGCTCACGGGACGTCATCTGCGCCGGACGGTCGCGCTCAAGCCCACGGTCCGCGAGCGCATGGGCGTGATCGAGGTGCGCGGCGCGTCGACCCACAACCTGAAGGAGGTCGACGTCGACATCCCGCTCGGCGTGCTGGTCGCGATCACGGGCGTGGCCGGCTCGGGGAAGTCGTCGTTGATCCGCGGCTCGGTGTCGGGACGCGAGGGCGTGGTCACGGTGGACCAGACGCCGATCCGCGGGTCGCGGCGCAGCAACCCGGCGACGTACACGGGGCTCCTCGATCCGATCCGGAGCGCGTTCGCCAAGGCGAACGGCGTGAAGCCCGCGCTGTTCAGCGCGAACTCCGAGGGCGCGTGCCCGACCTGCAACGGGGCTGGCGTCATCTACACCGACCTCGCGATGATGGCCGGGGTCACGAGCGTGTGTGAGGACTGCGACGGCCGTCGCTTCGCGCCCGAGGTGTTGGAGCATCGCTTCGGCGGGCGGAGCGTCGCCGACGTCCTCGATCTCTCGATCGACGATGCGCTCGCGTTCTTCGCGGAGAAGGAGACGTCGGTCCCCGCCGCCGCCGCGATCCTCGAGCGCCTCCGCGACGTCGGGCTCGGCTACGTGCGGCTCGGCCAGCCGCTCACCACGCTCTCGGGCGGCGAGCGCCAGCGCATCAAGCTCGCGACGCACATGGGCACCGAGGGAGGCGTCTACGTGCTCGACGAGCCGACGAGCGGGCTCCACCTCGCGGACCTCGAGCGGCTCCTCGCGCTCCTCGATCGTCTCGTCGACGCCGGCAAGTCGGTGATCGTGGTCGAGCATCACCGCGCGGTGATCGCGCACGCCGACTGGGTCGTCGACCTCGGACCCGGCGCGGGCCACGAGGGTGGCGAGGTGGTGTTCGAGGGGACACCGGCCGACCTCGTCGCCTCGCGCTCGACGACGACGGGAGAGCACCTCGCGACCTACATCGGCGCGAGCGCGCCCACCGAGCGAGCGCGCGGCCGATAGCGGGCGACGGGACATGCCGCGCGGAGGCGCTGTCGACGGTCCATGGACGACGACCGAACGGCCTCGTCCCTGACGGTGGGTCTCTTCGTCGTCGTGGGGTTGCTCGTGCTCTACCTCGGTGCGTTCGGTCCCCTCGTCCGATGGGCGCCACCCGCCGCGTTCCCCGCGCTCCGATCGATCTACCAGCCGATCCTCTGGGCCCACGACACGAGGCTCCTGCACGATCCCCTCGAGTGGTACGCGGAGCTCTGGCGCGACTGATCAGCTTCCGCGAGCGTGTGGCTCCTCCCCCTCGATCGGCGGCTCGACGAGGCGTCGTAGGGCGCGTCGGAGTCTCTTGCGCAGCGAGGCGCCGAGCTGCTCGGCGAACGGGCCGGGCGGGAGCGAGCTGCCGAGCGCGAGGACGTCGTCCCAGCCGACCGACTCGTCGAGGAACGCGAGCACGCGGTCGGCGGGGTTCTGCGCGAACATGCGGAGGAAGATGTCGCCCATGCGCTCGGGGCGCGTCTTCATCACCCGCAGCATCAGGCCGTCGAGCAGCCGGAACGCCGGGCGCTCGGGCGGGAGCGCGAACGGATGGCCGTGCTCGCGCAGCGACGCCGCGATCGCCCGCGCGTCGTCGTGCATGCGGAGGAACGCGTAGCCGGAAGACGGCTTGAGGCGTCCACCCGCGACGCCGATCCGGAGCGTGCGCGGGCCCGCGCGGCGAGGGAAGGGTGCATCGGTGAGCGGGCTGGTGCCGCCCTCGCGTCGCACGACCCGAGGGTCTCCGAGCTGGAGCACGTCGGCCGCGTAGCGCGCGAGGTCATCGGGCGCTCCGTCGTAGCGGTGATGCGCCACGTGCTCGACGAGCGCGCGCCGCTCGTCGAACGGCAAGACGTAGACGAAGCGGACGTCGCCGTTCCCCTGCGCGACGCGGAAGTCGAACAAGGTGATCACGTCGGGATCGAACCGCGGCGCGTCGGTCTCGACCTCCCAACCGGTGAACCGCTGCGTGAGCGCGACGTGGAGCGCGGGGTCCGCGGGGACGGCCTCGAGGTCGAGCCGGCTGTCGAACACCCAGCGCGCGTAGAGCGGACCTCGAGAGGTCACGACGCGCGTCGCGCCGTCGATCGGCTCGAGGGCGGTCACCCGGGCCGGCGAGTGGAACGCGCGCCCGGCGAGGCCGGCGATCGCCGCCTCGCGGAAGCGCGCGCCCTCGATGACGTGATAGCGATGCGCGTCGAGGGACCGCTCGATCGTGCGCGCCGGCGTCGCGATGCGCACGCGTTCCCACGTGCGGCTCACCGCGTCGGGCATCGGCGGCGCGCCCGCGCACCAGAACGCGAACGTACGGCTCACGAGGTCTTGCATGCTCGGATCGACGAGGCAGAGGCTGGCGTCGGGGAACGTCTCGGCGAGCCTCCGCGCGAGGAGGAGCCCGGCCGCGCCGGCGCCCGCCATGAGGAAGTCGAACGGCGCGTCCTCGCCGCCTCGACCGTCGGGCGGCGGCAGCGTCGAGCTCATCGCGCGAGCCGCTCGAGGACCTCGGCCTCGATCCGGAAGTGAGGGCCGAGCTGGCTCTCGATGAGGCGCTCGACGGGGTGAGCGAGCAGGCCGAGCGCGATCGTGAGCTCGCCGTCCACCACGCGCAGCGTAGCGTCGCCGCGCGCCTCGAGGCGATAGATGCCCTCGCATCGAAAGCTCGACGCGCGCCGCGCCACGAGGTTCGGCACGACGCGAAACGTCCCCGTGTGCATCGCGCGATCCCAGACGACCTCCTCGCGCCACGCGAGGACGGGCTCGACGAGCACGCGTCGGAACAACGGCGGCGTGACCCGCGCTTCGAAGCGCGCCACGCGCCGAACGACCGCACCTTCCTCGACTCGCTGGAGCGACTCCGCGCGACCGACCTCGGGCAGCGCGGCGGCGAGCTCGGCGAGCGTCGCGTCGGCGAGGAGCGCGCGTTCTACCCGCTCGAGCGTCGCGCCGATCGGATGCTCGATGTGGACGCGACGCATCTCACCGGTAGAGCGCTTCGGCGGAGTCGATCGTCCACGTCTCCGCCTCGGCGGCGCGCTCCCACGCGCGGAACGCGTCGTCTTCGAGGATCGCGGTGCAGTAGGCCTGCGAAGGCTCCGGCGTCTCGATCGCATACGTGCGGAGGCGCGTCGCCACCGGCGCGAACATCGCGTCGGCGATCGTGCGCGCGCCGAACAGGAACGGCCCGCCGGATCGATCGAGCGCGCGCGACCACGCGTCGAACAGGTGCGCGAGCTCGCTCGTCGTGCGCGCGTCGAGCGGCGGCGGAGCCTCCATGCGCCGGCGGATGTTCATGCTCAGCGCGGTGCGGATCGCCGCGAACCCGCCGTGCATCTCGCACGCGAGGGCGCGCGCCTCCGCGCGGCGGAGCGGATCGGAGGGCCAGAGCGACGGGCTCGCTTCCGCCGCCCACTCCGCGATCGCGAGGCTCTCGTGGATCACCGCTCCGTCGACGTGCAGCACGGGGACGCGCCCGCTCGGCGAGACCGCGCGGACCGCCGCGATCTCGCTCTTGCCGTACCCCTCGACGCCGAGCGGGATCACGCGCTCCTCGAACGCGATCTGCCCCCACGTGAGCGCGAGCCAGGGCCGGAGCGACCACGACGAGTAGTTCTTGTTGCCGACGAAGAGGGTGGGCGTCATCGCGCGCAGGATAGCCGTGATGGGCGTAGGAGGATCGTATGCTCCGCCCCGACCGTGGCGGATCGGAGCGAGTCGGGTTCCTCTCGGGTGCGAAGCCTCGACGCGGTGCGCGGGATCGTGATGATCCTGATGGCGCTCGATCACACGCGCGACTTCTTCACCGAGGCCGACTTCGATCCGACCGACGTCGCGGAGACCACGCCGGCCTACTTCGTGACGCGCTGGGTGACCCACCTCTGCGCGCCGACGTTCGTGTTCCTCGCGGGGGTGAGCGCGCACCTCGCGGGACGGCGCCGCACGCCGCGCGAGCTGTCGTGGTTCCTGTTCTCGCGCGGCGCGTTCCTCGTGGTGCTCGAGCTCACCGTGGTGCAGCTCGCGTGGCGCTTCGACGCGTACGTCGCGGGCGGCCTCGGCGTCCAAGTGATCTGGGCGATCGGCGCGTCGATGATCCTGCTCTGCGGGATGGTGTTCCTGCCGCGACCGGCGATCCTCGCGATCGCGATCCTCGTCATCGTCCTCCACAATGCGTTCGACGGCGTCGGGGGCGACTCCGCCATCGCCGCGGTGCTGCACGAGGGCGGCGCGATCGAGCTCGGGCCGCTGCGCGTCTACATCGCGTATCCGCTCATCCCGTGGCCGTTCGTGATGGCGCTCGGGTACGCGCTCGCCCCCATGTTCGTGGACGCGGAGCAGAAGCGGAGCGTGCTCCTCGCGGGGATCGGGCTCCTCGTCGTCTTCGTCGGCCTCCGCCTCGCGAACGTGTACGGCGACGCGTCACCCTGGTCCACGCAACCCACGCTGACGCAGACGATCATGTCGTTCTTCGACGTGACGAAGTACCCGCCGTCGCTCCTCTACCTGTGCGCCACCCTCGGCATCGCGTGGATCGGCGTCGCGACGTGCGAGCGGGTGCCCGCCTTCATCGCGGTGTTCGGGCGCGCGCCGCTGTTCTTCTACGTGCTCCACCTCTACCTCATCCACCTCCTCGC
Source organism: Sandaracinaceae bacterium (assembly GCA_050186575.1). Lineage (GTDB taxonomy): Bacteria > Myxococcota_A > Polyangia > Polyangiales > Sandaracinaceae > JAUHXR01. The sequence continues at coordinate 11,887 of JBFWYI010000139.1, forward strand.
GTTGGTGGTCGGCGTCGCGCAGGGCTACGACGCGTCGGCGATGGCGGCGGGGTTCTTCCGCTACCCGGACGGGTTCGGCTTTCCGCTCTACGTCGTCTACGGGATCACCGCCCTCGTCGTCGCCGCGCTGTACCTCCCGACGCGTTGGTTCGCCGACCTCAAGGCGCGCCACCGGACGTGGTGGCTCTCGTATCTGTGATCGCCGGTGCCATTCGCCTCCGTGAGGCTCTAGGCTCGACCGCGGAGGTCGCACGTGAGGTGTCGTCACACGAGCTTCGAGGGCCTGCGGCTCGAGCGGGTGCGCGCGTCGGCGCAGTTCGACGGCCAGCTCTTCCAGAACCCGAGCGGGAAGGGCGCGGGCCTCAAGGGCAACCCGCTGCCGACGATCGGTGAGTACTTCTTCGGCGGCGGCCAGCGCGAGCCTCCGGGTCCGTTGCCGATCGAGCGACCGCACGAGCGCTGGGCCGCGCGGCCCGACGGACATCTACGTGTGACGTGGCTCGGCCACTCGACGATGTTGATCGAGGTCGACGGACATCGCGTGCTCACCGATCCGGTGTTCGGCGATCGCGCGTCGCCGGTCGGCTTCGCGGGACCGAAGCGTTTCCATCCCGTGCCCGCGTCGATCGAGGAGCTGCCCGACCTCGACGCGGTGCTCCTCTCGCACGATCACTACGACCACCTCTGCGCGCCGACGATGCGCGCGCTCGCGAAGGCGACGGTGCCGATCGTGACCTCGCTGGGCGTCGGCGCGCGGCTCGAGGCGATGGGCGTCGCGCCCGAGCGCGTGACCGAGCTGGACTGGGGTGAGCACGCCGACGTGCGAGGTCTACGCTTCACCGCGACGCCGTGTCAGCACTTCTCCGGGCGTGGGGTGAACGATCGCAATCACACGTTGTGGTCGTCGTTCGTGATCGAGAGCGAGCGCCACACGCTGTTCTTCTCCGGCGACACCGGGCTGACCGAGCAGTATCGCGAGACGGCGAAGCGCTTCGGCCGGTTCGATCTCGTGATGCTCGAGATCGGCGCGTTCCACGAGAGCTGGGGTGACATCCACCTCGGCCCCGCCGGCGCGCTCGAGGCGTTCGCGATGCTCGGCGGGGGAACGTTGCTTCCGGTCCACTGGGGCACGTTCAACCTCGCGCTCCACGACTGGGACGAGCCGGCGGAGACGCTCTTGCGCCTGGCCGAGGAGCGCGGCGACAGGATCCTCACCCCGCGGATCGGGGAGGTGTTCGAGCCGCCGCAGCTCGACGGACCCACGCCGTGGTGGCGCGCGGTCGGCGCGCGCTGACCGCTCCTCGTTCGCGACTCAACCCTCCGCGACCTCGCGGATCTCCACTTCGTGCACGCGCACGACGTGGCCGAACCGGACGGCCCACTCGATCGCGGCGGCCTTGCTCGGCAGCTCCATGATCGCGTAGCCGGCGATGAGCTCCTTCGACTCGGCGAACGGTCCGTCGATCACGCGATGCGTCGCGCCCTCGAAGTGCACGCGCGCGCCGCGCTTCGTGCTCGTGAGCCCGCCCGTGGCCTCTAGCACCCCAGCGCTCGTCATCTCCTCGATGAGCGCGCTCATCTTCGCCATCTCGGCGGGCGTGGGCGGCACCTCACGCTCCGCGCGCTCGTCCATCTGGTGGAGCGCGAGGAAGCGCTGCGGTGGATCGTCCGGCCGCTCGCCCATCCCGATGTCCCACGGCTCGACGACCGGACCGAGCGTGAGCTCGAGGTCGCCGACCGCGGCGGCGTACTTGTCGCACCACGCGATCGCCTCGTCACGCGAGCCGACGCGGAGGAGCGCGTAGCCGGCCACGAGCTCATGCGGATCGGAGAATGGCCCGGGCGTGACGGTGCGCCGACCGCCCTCGTACGCGAGGCGCAGCCGTTGCGACGACGGCTTGAGCCCTTCGCCGGAGAGGAACGCGCCACCCTCCACGCCGGACTCGATGAGCTGGCCGACTCCCTCGATGATCTCCGGATCGGGCGGCAGCCCCTTCTCCATCTCGTCGGTCATCTTGTGCATGATCATGAATCGCATGGCTTCCTCCGTGTGCGCGCGGCGCCCGTTGCGCCGGCTCCTGAAGACGCGACAGACGACCCGGCGCCCGATCGACACGCGCTCTCTTTTTCTACCGGGAGACGAGGAGACAGGAGAGGTGGAGACTGCGTCCGCTTCGCGGCCGAGGAAAAAGATCTACTTCCATCTCTTTGGCGGCGGCACCGCCGACGCACCTCCTCGTCTCCCTGTCTCCCCGTCTCCCTGTGGCCCGCCGCAGGCGCGCCGACGAGCGCCGAACCGTCGCTCGCCGCAGGCGCGACGACGAACGACGGAGGCCCTTTTCTTTCTTGGCGACTACCGTTTGAACCCGAGCACCTGGACCGTGGTGCTCGGCCCGTGGTGATAGCGCCCCTCCTGCACGTCGCGGTCGACCTCCTCGCAGCGCTCGAGGTCGAGCCCGGCGAGCTCGGCGCGCAGCGCCTCGGGCGTCATCAGTAGCTCGGCGGTGGGAGGTCCGCCCACCCCCGGCCGCTCCAGTTGCTTCGGCGTGTACGCCTCGAGGACCATCGCGCCTCCCGGCCGGAGCGCGCGCACGCACGCGGCGTGGAGCGGGGCCCGGAGGCTCGGCGGGACGTGCGCCCAGATGGACACGATCCCCGCCCAGCGCGCCTCGCCGAGATCGTAGTCCGCGAGATCGGCGACCACCGTCGTCAGCTCGACGCCGCGTCGCGCTGCGAGCGTCGCCGCGTTCGCGAGCCCCACGTCGGACTGATCGACGGCCGTCACCGCGTGCCCGCGCTCCGCGAGGAACACCGCGTTGCGCCCCTCCCCCTCGGCGAGACACAGCACCGGCCCCTCGGGGATGCGGTCCGCCACCTCGCGCAGGAAGTCGTTGGGCTCGGTTCCGTACGAAGCAAAAGCATCTGCGTAGCGCTCGTTCCACATCGTGATCCTCCTCTCCTGTCGCCGGCTCTCGGTCGCGGTCAGCCTGCTCGGTGGCCCTCGAGCGTCGGTCGCGGGACGAGCTCGACGAGGCGGAAGCTCGCGCCCGATCCGTACGTCGCGCCGATCGCCTCGTGCGGCTCGTCCGCGCGCGCCGCGTCCAGGACACCGTCGCCTCGCGCGGCGAGGACCTCGAACGCGTTGGGGCTCGCGGCGACGACGTCTCCGTCCTCGTCGAGCAGCACGCTCGGCGCGTCGCGCGAGTCGAGGAGGAACAGGACCGCGCGTCGCATGGCCGCCGCGTCGGGATCGGCGCTCCCCGGGAGCGCGCTGTCGAGGATACCGTTTACGCGGCTGAGCACGTCGCCGAGCTCGCTATGCGGCATCGGACGACAGCGTCGATGCGGGTTGCCCGCGTGGTGGGTGCGGACCACCTCTTCGAGCTCGGCGAGCGGAGCAAGGAACTGCCATTGTGTGCGACGCGCTGCGATCACCGTCGCGAACAGGCCGACCAGCGCGAGGAACGCGAGCGCCCAGCGGCCCGCCGAGCCGAGGCGGCGCGCCTCCGTGTCGGCGCGGGCCATCGCGCTCCGGTTGATCTGCCCGAGCTCGACGAGCGCGTCGGAGACCCGCGCCCGTGCGCTGGCATCTCCGTCCATCGCGCGCGCGCGGCTCACGCGGATCGTGCGGAGCAGCGGCGCCTCGTCCGGCTCGGTCACGTTCCCCTCGGCGGCGGCGAGCGCCTCGTCGAAGCGCGCGCGCTGATCCGGAGAGGGGACGGGCTCGGCGAGCACGCGCAGCATCGACTCGACCGCCTCGACGCTCACCACGTTCTCGTCGAGGATCTTCCCGATCGCGGGGCTCATCCGCTCGAGCAGCCCGATGCCCGCGAGCGCGGTCACCACCTGCACGGCGATGAGCAGCCCGAGCAGCCAACGGAGCTGACGACCGAGCTTCATGACACTTTCTCCAACAGCTTCGCGACCGCGCCAGGGCGCGAGACCACGACGAGCAAGTCCCCTTCCTCGAGCGGCTGCGTGGGCACGGGGAAGTCGATCCCTTCTTGGCCGGGCTTGCGCATCGCGACGACGGTGACGTTGAAGCGCCGCGGGAGCTGGAGATCGGCGAGGGAGCGTCCGACGAAGCCCTCCGGGGGGTGCATCTCGGTGAGCACGAGGTCGGGGCCGAGGACGATCTCGTCGACGACGTCCGAGTAGAGCAGGCGCGTCGCGAAGCGCTGACCGAACGCCTTCTCCGGGTTGACCACTTCGTGTGCGCCGACGAGCCGCAGGATCCGCTCGTGCAGCGGATCGGTGGCGCGCGCGACGAGGCGCTTCGCGCCGAGCTGACGCAACAGCGCGGTGGAGATGATCGACGCCTCGCGCGCGTCGTTGCCGATCGCGCAGACGCACACGTCGCGGCGCTCCGGGTTGGTCCGCGCGAGGGCCGCCTCGTCCGTCGCGTCCATGCACATCGTCTCGGCAACATGCGGCGCGATGTCGCGCAGGTGGTCCTCGTCGGTGTCGATCGCGAGCACCTCGACGCCCTTCTCGCCGAGCGAGGTCGCGAGCGCCATCCCGAACTGGCCGAGCCCGACCACGATCGCTTGCTTGTTCATCCGACGTCGACCTCCGCTTCCAAGTACTCGATCTCTTCCTGCGCCACGTCGCGATCGTTGCGCGGTCGCTCCGAGAGGAACAGGAAGAGGGTCAGCGGACCGACGCGGCCCGCGAACATGCACACGATGATGATCACCTTGCCGACCTCGTCGAGCTGACCCGTGGCGCCGAGCGAAAGGCCGACCGTCCCGAGCGCCGAGACGACCTCGAACACCGCGACCTGCGGCTCGATCGCCTGGGTGAGCTCGATGCCGATCAGCGCCACGAACACCATGATCGATCCGACGGTCATGACCGCCGCCGCCTTGTAGACGGTGCGGCGGCCGACGCGACGACCGAACGCGGTCGCGTCGTCTTGCCCGCGCAGCGCCGCCGCGACGGTGAGGATCAGAATGGCGATGGTCGTCGTCTTCACTCCGCCCGCGGTGCTGCCGGGGCTGCCCCCGATGAACATGAACACCGTCATCAACGCTTGGGTAGCCGGTCGCGTCGCGGCGAGATCGACGGAGTTGAACCCCGCGGTGCGCAGGGTGACGGATTGGAACCACGCGTTGCCGAGCCGATCGAACCACTCCAGCTCGGCGAGGCTCGCGGTCCACTCCATGAGCCCGTACGCGAGCGCGCCAGAGACCAGGAGCGCGAGGGAGGACCAGACGATCAGCGAGACCTGGAAGGGGAGCCGCTCGCCGCGGAGCCAGCGCGGGATCAGCACGACGGCGGGAGGCGAGAGGCCGCCGAGCACGATGAGCGCGCCGACGGTGTGGAGCACCACCGGATCGGACTGGTAGGCGACCAGGCTGTCGCTCTGAAGCGCGAAACCCGCGTTGCAGAACGCGCTGATCGAGGTGAACGCCGCGCGCCACGCGGCTTGGCCGATCGAGTCGACGCACGCGCCGTCCACGCACGTCGCGCCGGCTACGCACGCGGAGGTGACGGCGCACGCACCCTTCGTCATCGCGAAGCGCGCGAACAGCACCAGCGCGCCCACGAGCTCCGCGACCCCGGTGACGAGGAAGATCGTGCGCACCGACACGACGAGCCGATCGCGCTCCTCGATGTTGAGCGCGCCGGCGAGCGCGCGCTCGTGGCGCAGCGAGAGGCGACGCCCCATCACGGCCAGGGCGACCGTATAGAACGTCATGATCCCGAGGCCGCCGACCTGGATGAGCAGCGCGATCGCGGCCTGGCCGAACGCGCTGAAGTCGTTCGGCGTGTCGAGCACCGCGAGGCCGGTGACGCACACCGCGCTGACGGAGGTGAACGCGGCGTCGAGGAAGCCGACGCTCGTCCCGGCGGCTCCGCTCGCGGGGAGCGCCAGGGACACCGCGCCCAGACCGCACAGAGCGGCGAACGTGACCACGAGGACGCGCGCGGGGTGCGCGAACAAGGACGACGATGCGCTCGGCGACGCGTCCACCTCGGGACCGTGGACGAGCGCCGCCGCGATGAGCTGCGCGCCCCCGATGAACGTGGCGGCCGAGCTCGGGTCGCGAGAGACGAGCGCGAGCGCGAGGCCGATCCCGATCACCACGCCGACCGAGAGGCGCGACCAGAGCGGCGCCTCGTGCGTTCGCGCCCAACGCGCCGCGACGACCGAGGCGGCGAGCGAAGCGACGCCGGCGCCGGCCAGCGCGGGTGTGTGCCGCTCCTCGACGACCACCGCGAAGCACGCGGCGGCGGAGAGCAAAAGGCCGAGTCGCGCGGGGTGATCGCTCCGGGGAGCCGGCGCCACCATCTCGGACGCGGGGACCGGCTCGACGAACGCATAGAGATAGACGACGGTGAGGAGCGCGCCGAAGCCGACCACCACCGCCGGATCGCCGAGCAAGATCTCGTGCAGCGCCGCGATCCCACACAGGGTGGCGAACGCCGCGCACGCGCGCCCGAGCCCGGGCCGCATCTCGAGGAGCAACCCGGCCGGGATCGCGGAGAGCCCAGCCGCGAACAGGAGCGCGGTGTGCCACGTCAACGCGTGTTGAGGGAGGACGCCGAGCCCCACGCTCGCCGCCGCCGGCCCGAACACGAAGAGCGTCCGCCCGCGCTCGCGCCGCACCGCCCGCATCCGCAGAAGGCGCGCCGAGGGAGATCCGTCGGAGGCAGGCGCGGACACGGCGCACCTATACCTCCGTCCCGGCCACCCCGCCTAACGCGACAGCCGACGGGATCCCTGATCCGTCGACCCGTCGACCCGTCACCCGTCGATCCCGTCGACCGTCGACCCGTCGATCCGTCGCCCGTCGACCGTCGACCCGTCGACCGTCGACCCGTCGACCGTCGACCGTCGACCCGTCGACCCGTCGACCCGTCGACCCGTCGACCGTCCGCCGTCGACCCGTCGACCCGTCGACCGTCGCCCGTCGACCGTCGCCCGTCGCCCGTCGCCCGTCGACCCGTCATCCGTCGACCGTCACCCGTCGACCGTGCTCCGTTGGGTCACATGGCCGCGAACATCGCCTCGACCGCGCGTGGGTCCTTTCGCCAGGCCGCGCCGACCTGCTCCGACATCGGATCGGGGAAGATGTCGGCGGTGCCCTCTTCCACGCCGGCGAGGGCGTTCTTCGCCACGATCTCCGGCAGGGTCTTGTCCATCTCGAACGTCTTGATCATCTGCGTATCGATGGGACCGGGGTACGCGGCATGTACCGTGATACCGAGCTTGACGAGCTCCGCGCGGAGCGCCTGGGTCATCGAGTAGGCGGCGGCCTTCGAAGCGGAGTAGCCGCCGATCGCGGGCATGGGCGCCCACGATACGACGGTGAGGATGTTCAGCACCGCGCCCTTGGACGCGCCGAGCTTCTCGACGAACGTCTTGGTGACCTCGAGCGCGCCCCAGAAGTTGACGGCGAAGTCCGTCTCGATCGCGGCGCGCGGGGTCTCGAGGAGGCTGTACGCGGCGAGCGAGCCCGCGTTGTTGATCAAGAGATCGAGCTCGCCGACCTCGCGCGCGGCCGCGGCGATCGAGGCGGGCTTCGTCACGTCGATCGGGATCGGGGTGACCCGCGGGTCGATCGCCGCGAGCTCCTCGTGGCCGCCCCGCGACGCGGCGTAGATGCGCTTCGCGCCGCGCGCGAGCAGCTCGTCCACGAACGCCCGCCCGAGGCCTCGGTTCGCCCCCGTCACCAGCACGTTCTTGCCTCGAATATCCATGTCTTCCTCCCGGCACCGTCCAACCCGGCGCCTGTTCGAGGGAGACCATGTAGATTCCAGTCAGGGATCGAAATGGCAGAGATGGACTAGGATTTATTCCGATTGCGGCTCTACGGTGCGCCAGGTCAAGCCTGGGAAAGGGGAATGCGATGAGTTGAGGAGCTGAAACCTTTCATTGGAACCCCGCGGGTGAGAGCCCCGCCCGGCCAAGGGTCAGACCGCCCAGCCGGAAACGAGTCT
>JBFWYI010000140.1:0-19743 GCA_050186575.1 Sandaracinaceae bacterium
TGCAGCGACTCCTTGTGGTTCTTGCAGACTCCAGGATGCTGCATGCGCGCTCTGCCTGCTGATCAAACTCCGAAGTGATCGAAACTACTTAACTTTCCTCCTCGAAATGAGGGGAGCCGTCAGATTCCGATTCCGATTCCGTTTCCGATTCCGATTCCGATTCCGTGTCCGATTCCGATTCCGATTCCGTTTCCGATTCCGATTCCGTTTCCGATTCCGTTTCCGTTTCCGATTATTCCGATTCCGATTCCGTTTCCGTGTCCGATTCCGTTTCCGATCCGGAGCTCGTGGCCGTCGTCCCGCGTGGCGCGCCCGGTCAGAGCTCGAGCGAGGAGAGCGGGTCGAGCGGCGGAGGAACCATGTGCTCGGTCGCGTCCAGGTTGGTCTCGCAGTCGACGTATTGGACGGTGTCGGTCAGTCGGGTCACGTCGTACGGGGCGACCTGGACGCACGCGCCGAAGGTCGATGCTCGCACCTCTCCTTGACGAAGATCCAGCTGTCCGTCGAGGGCGAGCATCGCGCCGCAGAGGCGGGCGCCGTCGACCGTGAAGCGGGTGACCTCGAGCGACGACGCGAAGAAGACGCCGATGCCGATCCCGGCCGGCGCGTCGGCGCAGGTGGTGTCCTGGCAGCTCCGGCCCAGCGTCTCGCTGACGCTCACGTCCTCCGCCGTCGCGGTCGCCTCGCTCGAGACCTGAAGCGCGATCTCGCGCGCGCGGACGATGCGGATCCGTGAGAGCGTCGCCGTGCCGGACGAGATCGCGATGCCTCGACCGTACGCGCCGTCCTCGACCGTGAGGAGATCCTCGGCGGTGAAGTCCTCGAGCGTGAGCTCGGTGCCGTCCTCGGTCATGAGCCCGACGCCGTACTGCTCCCGCACGAGCGCGCGGCGGAGGCTCACCTCGCCGCCGATGAACGCGAAGCCGGCCGACGGATAGATGTCGCGCAGCGGCGAGCCGACGCGCAGCACCGTGACGTCCTCGAGCGTGCCTCCCGCGCGCGCCTCGCTCTGGAGCCCGGTCCGCGCGATGTCGCTGAGCACGACGCGTTGCACGTCGAAGCCCGGTCCGCCGGTGAGGATGCCGATCGCGACGGGCGTCCCCTCCTGGCTCACCTCGTCGATCCGTCGGATCAGCGTGTCGTGGATCGACGCGCTCGCGTCCCGCCCGGTGCCGATGCCGAAGTAGTCGCAGTCCTCGACGCGGAGGCGCGTGCCGTCGAGGTGCGCGCGCGTCTTGACGAGGATGCCGCCCGAGCCGCCGTCCATGACCGAGCGGTAGCGGAGCCGCCGCATCACGACCTGGTCGGCGTGGAGCACGCCATCTTCGCTGACGAGCACCCCACCGCCGATCGCGTCCTCGAGGACGGAGTCGGAGAGCTCGAGCGTGCCGCCCACCCCCTGGGCGACGATCTGCGGGTGCCCGAGCAGCTCCTGGCCGCTGTCGCGCACGACGATCCCGCTCGCGCGCATCTGGCCCCCGAGACCCACCACGATCCCGGCCCCGGGGCAGCGCTCGAACACCGCGCGATGCACGTCCGCGGTCCCCTCGGTCACGAGGATGCCGCGCCCGAACAGCGGCGTGAGCGCGTGGATGTCGCGCACCACGATCGACTCTGCGCGGAGCGAGCCGCCGGAGCGCACGAGGATCCCTTCCTCGCCCGCGTTCTCGATGATCACGCTCTCGAGCGCGAGCTCGCCGGTGACCTCCACCCCGCTCGCTCCGTCGGGAGGACGGATCGTGAGGTCCTCCGCCCGCGATCCGCGCTCGTTCGCTCGCAGCGCCAACGGCACCCCGGCGGGCGCAAGGATCGTCTCCGCCGCGCACGCCCCGAGCAGCGTGAGCCCGCCGTAGAGATCGACCGCCTCGTCGTAGGTCCCCTTGCCGAGCAGGATCACCGCGCCGGTCGGTGCCTGCAAGATCGCTTGCTGGATCGATCCGAACGGTGCCGCCATGGTGCCCGTCCCACCGCTCGCGCCGGCGCGCACGTACACGACCCGCGCGCCGTCCGGGGGATCGGCCCACTCCCCGCTCGGACACGCGGCGCCGACCGGCGCACACGCGGCCTGATCGATGAAGCGCACGTCCGTCCCGGTGCACTCGAGCGCGGCGGGCGGCTCGCAGACGTCGTAGCCGTCGCCGGTCGCGACGGCGGACCATCCCTCCGGGCACGGGGTGAACGTCGGAAGCGTCGGGAGCGCCGGGTCGCCGCTCCGGCCCGCGTCGGAGGTCGGCACACCCGCGTCGGGCGTCGCGGGGGCGTCGCACCCGAACGCGAGCGCGGCGAGCACCGCGAGCCACCGACGCCGTACCGTCATCGCGCGAAGCTAGTACAGCCGAGAGCGGAGTCGACCGGGCGGGCCGGTATCACGCGGACGAGGCCTGACTCGGATCGGATTCGGAATCGGAATCGGACACGGAATCGGAATCGGAATCGGAATCGGATTCGGATTCGGAATCGGATTCGGACACGGAATCGGATTCGGATTCGGACACGGAATCGGACACGGAATCGGACACGGAATCGGACACGGATTCGGACACGGATTCGGACACGGATTCGGAATCGGATGGACCGCTCGAGCTCCCTCCGCCGGGCTGTCACATCGACTGGACACCCGCGCGCAGCCGGTCCGTCCAGGCCGCGTGACACCTGACCGCGCCTCGGGCCCGCGCCGCCGTGGCCCGGCGCTTGCGGTAGTCGGCCCTCGAACGTCGCCGACGACGTCTGGAGGGATCATGAGGCTCACCGCATTTCGTACTTTCTTCATCTCCATCGCGCCGCTGATGCTCGTCTTGAGCGCCTGCGCCGTGGAAGGGGTGACCGCCGTCAACCCGCTCACCGGCGAGGAGCGCGAGTTCGCGTCCGACGCCGACGTGCCCACCGGGTGGATCGTCTGCGCGAGCGCCGAGACCTGCCCGCCGCCGCGCGACTGCGAGGTGCTCGACGAGGTGAGCTGCCTCAGCCGCCCCGACTGCTCCGCCGTCTACGTCGGCATCGGCGCCTACCCGCGCGAGTGCGAGGGCCCCGAGCCGCCCGCCCTCTGCGACGGGAGCGGCTACGCGGGATGTACGGACGCGGCCGTGACCTGCGACGCCGCGGCGTGCGGACCGATGCCGCTCGGCGCGACGTTCCTCTGCCCGGACGGCTCGACCGGAGGCGTCACGGGACGTTGCGTCTCTCAAGACGACGGCAGCTGCGGCTGGGAGTGGCGCGACTGCCCGCCCCCGACGCCGGCAGAGTGTCCCGTCGCGGACTGCGGTCCCGCCCTCGGGCTGCCCGCGTACGAGTGTGACGACGGCTCGATCGGAGGAAACACGGGACGTTGTCTCCGCCTGAGCGACGGCTCGTGCGGCTGGGAGGTGCGCGACTGCCCGAGCGGCGGAGCTTGCTCGGCCGACGAGTGCGGACCCGCGCCGCTCTCTCCCGCGTACATGTGCCCCGACGGATCGTGGGGCGGCAACATCGGCGTCTGCGAGCGCAACGCGGACGGCGCGTGCGGATGGATCTTCCGCGACTGCCCGACCGATCCGCCGCCCTGCTCGCTCGACGACTGCGGCCCCGCGCCAGGCGCGCCGAACTACGAGTGCGCCGACGGCTCGATCGGCGGACCGGTGTGCGACCGCTCGGCGGCCGGGGTCTGCGGCTGGTTCTTCCGCGAGTGCCCGACGGATCCTCCCGCCTGCCCCGCCGACTGCGGCACCTACTGCGAGCAGGCCTCCTCGTGCACCCTGCCCGACGGCTGCGGCAACCCCGGCTGCGGCTGCCCCGTCCGCGTCTGTCCTTGAGTGATCTGCGCGTGAGGATCTGCTCGTGAAGGATCGAGCTCTGGCTCGCCGCGCCCGCCGTCCTCACGGCGGGCGCGGTCGTTCGGAGGTGTAGAGTGTCTCCGAACGTGCGCTGGATGACGACTCGCGGTGGGCTCGCCCTGGCCATCCTCGGCGCCGTCGGCTGCGCGTCGGGACCGCGGCCCCGCGTCGCGATCCTCCCGGTGGTGTGGCGCACGCGCGATCCGTTGACCTCGCTCGACGAACGCGCGCCGTTCGCCGACGCGATGCGGCGCACCGAGGCGGTCGACGCAAGGGACGCGGAGCGCGCGTGCGAAGCGGACGACGCCGACTGCGCGCGCGAGGTCGGACGCGAAGCGGGCGCGCAGCACGTGGTCACCCTCTCGATGGCCGCGCTCGGCGAGACGGTGCTCGCGCGCGCCTCCATGATCGACCTCGAGGGCGGCACGGCGAGCATGACGCAGCAACGTGTCGTGCAATCCTACGACGAGGCACAAGTGCGGCGCGCTCTCTCCGAGCTCGGCACGTCGTTCGCCGATCCGTTCCGCGGCGATGACACGCCGGCGATCGTCGGCGTCACCGTCGGCGTGAGCGCCGCGCTCGCCGTGGCCGCCATCGCGCTCGGCGTCGCGCTCGCGCCGAGCGACGGACCCGATCAGACGGTGAGGCCGCCGTGACCCGACAGAGCACGTCATCGATCCTTGCGATGGTGCTCCTCGCCGCGTGCGCGGGCGAGCCCGGCGTCGACATCCGCCTCGTCGCCGATCCGAACATCAGCCCCGAGGCGCAGGTGCTCGCCGCCGTGGACTCCATCCAGCTCCAGATCGACTCGCCGGACGGTCCGCTCTACCCGCCGGGCGCCGAGGCGACGCTCGGCGACGTCCAGATCCGCGACACCGACGGTCAGCCCGGCCTCGAGGTGGTCGCGTCGATCCACGTGCCGAGCGATCACCTCCCGCTCGTGCGCATCGAGCAGGGCGGGATGCCCGAGGTGCTGCTCTCGCTCCGCTTCACCGGCAACGCGGCGGAGGCCGGCGTCAACCGCGTCGCGAGCGGCGCGGTACAAGGCATCCGCCTCGGCTCGCCGATCGAGGAGCTCACCGTCCCGTTCAACCTCGTGCCGGAGCGCCTCCCGCCGCGCGTGAGCGAGGTGCTGCCGGGACCCGAGGCCACCGTGCCCGGCTGCCGGCTCGGCTCGGTGTTTTTGATGTTCAGCAAGCCCATCGACGCCACGTCCCTCGAGACCGGCGCGCACATCACGCCGGGCACGCTCCGCGAGGTGCGCCTCGACGGAAGCGGGCGCGCGGTGGAGCTCGTGCTCGACGACGCGGTCGGCGATGGGACCACCCTCCGCTACCGGCTCTCGCTCGATCCCAGCGTGGTCGACGCGGACGGCCACGCGATCGATCAGGTCCCGTCCGAGCCGGGCGATCAGCCGTTCGCGATCGACCTCGAGCTGCCCTGCGTCCCGCCGCCGATGACGCCCGAGATGCCGTGCGAGGAAGTACCTCCGCCCGCGATCGGCACCTGCCCGTTCCCCGCCCGGCTCGCGTGCGTGGACATGCGATGCGTCCCGCGCCTCTGCGATGGCGCGGCGTGTGACGACAACGAGGTATGCGATCCTTCGACGGGCTATTGCGAGCCCGACTGCCGGCCGTGGGGCGCCGACGCGGCGTGCACCGACGCGGCGCCGAGCTGTGAGGCCGACACGGGGCTCTGCCGGTAGCGGTCCGCGCGGTACCGATCGTAGAGGAACAGGCCCACGAACAGCGCGAGGAACACGAGCGCGCTCCATTGATAGAACGTGAGGCCGAGCGCGATCCGCGGCTCGGGGCGCCACGACTCGGAGACGAGGCGAAACGCCATGTAGCTTGCGATATAGACTTTGATGCGCTGGCGCGCGAGCCAGCCGCGACGCCCGCAGTAGAGGAGGAACCCGGCCATGCCGAGGTGAAACGCCGCCTCGTAGAGCTGGTTCGGGTGGCGGAGGACCCCGTCCCCGAAGTCGACGCCCCACGGGAGGTCGGTCGGCGCGCCGTAGCAGCAGCCCGCCCACAAGCACCCGAGGCGTCCCACGCCGATCGAGACCGCGACCGGCACCGCGAAGCCGTCGCCGGTCTTCGTCCTCACGCCTACGAACGGCTTGGCGAGCTCCACCGCGAAGTAGCCACCCACGAGCCCCCACGTCACGGTGCGCCCGTCGGTGAGCCACGCCGCTCCGCTCACCGCGCCGGCGGGATCGGCGAGCACGTACGGGAGCTTGGCGCTCAGCGCGCCGCCGACCACCGCGGCGAACGACAGCACGAAACGTTGACCTCGGGTGAGCGGGTCCGCGCCGCCGTCGCCCGCCCATCGCCGCGCGAGCATCGCGAGCCCGAAGGCGGACGCCATGATCGCGACGTAGCCGACGTCGAGGTCACGCACGGCGCATCAGTGGAGGCCGCCCACGCCGATCATCGCGAGGCAGATGAGGAAGAAGATCACCATCGCGGCCACCGCGGCGAGCGCGAGGCCCGCGAGGATGAGCATCACGATGGTGACGCCCAGCGCGACGTCGTTCGCGAGCGAACGCTTCGGCGCACCGTCGCCACGGGCTGCATCGGCCGGCGGGGTCGCGGCGGCGCTCGGAGCGGGCGGGGGAGCCGACTCGGCGGGGCGCGTCTGTACCCACGCGGTCCGGGCGAGCGCGCCGAACCCGATCAACACGACGAGCGCGAACGGGACCAGCATCCCCGGCCACTCGATCGCGAGCTCGATGCCGATGAGGAGCGCGGCGAGCGCGAGCCCGATGAGGAGCGCGAGCCAGCCGAGCGCCGTCAAGTTGTCGCTCGGATCTCGAACCGCGCGAGGCGGCGGACCGATCCGGGCCGCGCCGCTCAGCGACGCGCCGCACACCCAGCACTGCGCGGACGTCGCGGCGTTGCCGCTCCCGCACATCGCGCACGCGACCACCCCGCTCACGCGTCGTCTCCCGCGGGCGGTTCGGAGTGGCGCAGGGCCGAGTACGCGTCGGCCGCGCGCCGCGCGCGCACGAGGATCTGCGTGACCACCACGCCGCACAAGACGAGCGCGGCCACCGTGGTGATCGCCCAGTGCGGCGGCACCTCCAGCGCGGGTCGATAGAGCCGAGCTTGCCCGAGCAAGAAGAGGTAGCCGAGCACGCTCCCGCCCGTCGCGAAGAGGACGAGCCGGCGGCTCAAGCGCGTGCCGGCGAGCGCGATCACGAGGAAGTACACGAGCAACACCGGGCTCCTCGGCCCATCCGCGAGGCTGAGCACCGACGTGAGGAGCACGAGGTCGGCGCCGGTGCTGACGAACTTGAGGACCGGCGGGAACACGCGGTTCTTGATCGCGAGGAGCACCGCCGCCGCGAGCATCAGCCACGCCGTCGCGAGCGCGGTGGCCATCGCGTGGAACGACTCGTCGATCCCCTCGACGCGCGGCAGCTCGATCGATCCGAGCGAGAGCCCTCGATAGTTGAGGACATGGATCAGATAGAAGACCGCGATCCCCCACACGCGAAGGCCGTTGGCGGTGGACTCGCCGGCGAGCGACGCGAGCCGCTCGGTGACGTGCCAGGGAGCCGGCGAGGCAAAGGAGTCGGACACGGCGCGAAGGATACCCGGGGTTGGGGCGGCCCGTCGCCGGATGCGGGTTGAACGGCGCCCGACGGCGGGCAACGCTCCGCCGCATGTACCGGATCAGCAAGAGCATGCACGTCCACTTCGCGCATCACGTGCGCGGGCATCAAGGCGCGTGCATCTCGATCCACGGTCACACCTGGATGCTCGAGGTCACCGTCGCCGCGGAGGAGCTCGACGCCGAGGGGTTCGTGATCGACTTCTCGCGCATGCGGGCCGAGGTCCTCGAGCCGTGCCACCGCCTCCTCGATCACGCGCTCGCGATCGGCGAGGAGACGTGGCGCGAGACCGGTACCTCGCTCGCGACGCTGGGCGAGACGCTGGTGAGCTCGCGGATGCAGACGATGGGCTCGCTCGGAGAGCTGCAATCACACTTGACGATGCCGCTCGCCGGCGCGCGCAACGAGCTCCCGGGCGGCATCAAGATCGCCGTGTTCCCGTTCGCGCCGACGAGCGAGACGCTCGCGCGCTGGCTCTACGAGCTCGCGAGCGCGCGCCTCGGCGACGATCGCGTGGAGGTGGTGTGGACCCGCGTCTACGAGTCGCTCCATCCCGCGCCCGCGTACGCCGAGTACCGAGGCTGAGGGACGACCGGAGACGGACTCGGGACGCCGCGAGCGGAGTGGGGCTCGGAGCGCCCCGTCGTTGCCTCCTCCGCCTCCCCCGTTAGTGTGTCGGTCGTGCCCCCGCTTCGATCCGCGCTCGCGCTCGCGCTCACGCTGGCCGCCGCCGGCTGCTACCAGGCGCATGGCGACGAGGACGGGGGCACCGCGGGGTGCGGGCTGCGCGTCGAGACGGTGCCGGTCGGAGGCTGCGGCACGTTCAGCGTCGCGCGCGCCCGCGAGCCGTTCTCCGTCGACGTCGCGTGCGACGGCGAGACGCGCGCGGGCGTGTTCACCTCCGGGCTCTCGGTGTTGGTGGGGGGCACCGGCCGATGGCACGTGCTCGCGACGAGCGACCAGGAGTTCGCCGGCTACGCCCTGACCGTCGCGTCCGACGCCGCGGAGTGCGGGAGGTGCGCCGTGTTTCGGACGGCGGCTCCGTCGGCCGGACGAGGGAGGTTCGCGCTCGCCGCGGTGGAGGATCCATCCGCCGAGCCGCGCACCTTCTTGTTCGGTCCCCACGAGGGCGACATCGAGCTCGAGGTCTGCGCGCCCTGATCCGCCCGTCGCCGGCGGCGCGCTCCGCCTCCCGCGCCGACGGAGTCGTCGCTTGACCGCGGCGGGATTTCGTCGTGACGTCGGGTAATGACGCAACGTGACGAGGAGCCACCGCGAGCGAAGACGCCCGCTCGACGCTCGGTCACGCCGCGGCGCGCGCCCCATCGCGCCGACTCGAAGGAGATCGTCGAGGCGATCCTCGACGCGGCGACGTTCCTCGCGACCAAGGGCCTGCCTCACGTCACCACGAACGCGATCGCGAAGCGCGCCGGCGTGGGCGTCGCGTCCGTCTACCGCTACTTCCCGAACAAGGAAGCGATCTTCGCCGAGATCGCGCGTCGACGACACGAAGCCTACCTGCATGCGCTCCGCGCCGAGCTCGCCACCTCGCGCCCGCTGCGCGAAGGCGTCGAGGGGCTCGTGCGTCTCCTCGCGGTCCGCGACCCCGCCGACGAGGCGATCCGGAGGATGCTCAACGTCGACGTCCCGCTCCGGTGGAGCCTCCGCGAAGCGAGGACGACCGAGACGGCGGTGGTCGACGGGATCACGCGCTGGCTCGCAGAGCGTCACGGCATCGACGGGGACGGCGTGCGCGACCGGGTGTTCCTCCTGTTCGGTGCAACCCGCGGTGTCATGGGCCTCCGCCTGCTCCACGCGCATCGCGCGCCGGCCGACGAGGTGCTCGTCGAGGGTCTCGTCGAGATCTGCCTCTCCACGCTCCGGCCTTGGATCGGCGACGCGAGCGGAGCTCGCTGAGCGAGCGCGGGCTGCTCGACCGTGCGATCGGCGTCAGCCGAACATGCACGTCATGAGGGCCTCGGCCATGCCCTCGTTGTTGTCCTCGTGACACTCGTTGTACTCGGAGCCACCCATCCCGTCGTCGTCGACGACCGCGCGCACGCTGAACGTCATCGTGGTGAACCCTCCCGCGGGCATCCACGTGAAGATCAGCCGCTCGCGACCGCCCGGCAGGAGCGTGGTCGTCGTGCGCATCACCCCGAGCGGCTCGGGCGCGCCGCCCATCGGCGTCGCGAACGCGATCACCGGCACGCCCGGCGCCACCGCGAGCGCGCCACGGTTCGCCACCGTCACCGCGATCTCTGCCGTCGCCGTCGCCGGCATGCATGCGTCGAGCTCGATGCTCTCCACGATCAGGTCGGGCGCGTCGAACAGCCCGCCCGGCTGCACGTTCTGCCGGAAGTTGTTGAGCCGCGACATGCTCCAGTTCGCCGGCTCGACGCGCGGGATCTGACCGTCCTCGCTGACGTTCGTGACGTGGTAGCTGTGTTGGTTCCAGATGCGCCGCGTGCGGACCCAATTGTTGCCCGCGTCGGTCCACACCACGAGCCCGCTCGGCACCGCGTTGCCGGGCGCCTCGGGGACGAGCACCTCGCTCTTCCCGTCGTTGTCGACGTCGACCACGATCGGCATCTCGAGGCGCGTGTTGCTCCGGTGGGTCGGGTCGTCGAACAGGATCGTCCCGTCGGTGCCGTCGAAGATCCGGAAGTTCTGCTCGTCCGCGTACACGACCTCGGCGCGGCCATCCCCGTCGAAGTCGAACACGCTCGAGCCCGTCGAGCGCGAGGAGCAGTCGTGGTTGCGGACCTGCCAGCGGATCCCGTCCCCCGCACACTCCGCAGGGAGCACTGAGCCGGTGCAGTCGAGATCGAACACGATGTAGTAGTCCGCGGTCGCCACCCCGATCTCGGCGCGCAGGTCTCCGTCGAAGTCGGCCACCGTCGGCGGCCCGCCCTCGTTGTTCGCGCACGACACGGTGGGGATTTGGATCTGGCGCTTCAGCGTTCCGTCGTGCTCGAGCACGAACACCTCGCCGCGCCGGACGATCACGATCTCGGCCTGTGGATCGTCGTCGAAGTTGCCGATCGCGTTGTAGCCATCGCACGCGACGCTGCCCCCGCAGCTCGAGTTGCTCGTCGTGTAGGTGTAGGTCCACACCTCGGCGCCGGTCGCTCCGTCGTAGACGGTGTTGCCGGCGATGACCTCCATGTCGCCGTCGAGATCGAGGTCCGCGATCGTCGAGGTCGGCCCGAGGAACGCGTTGTTGCCGACGCCGGCGCCCGCGCGCACGGTCATCGCGCCGTCCCACATCACCGAGCCGTCGAGACCGTTGAGGACGACGTTGCCGACCACGACCTCGGGCTGACCGTCGCCGTTCACGTCGGCGAGCGAGGGGGCCGCGCCCGAGCCGTTGTACCGCCCGTTGCGGAGGTACATCGTGTTCTGCCACATGACCTCCCACGCGCTGCCGTCGTCGGCGGTGCGGCGGAACGCGACCGTCCCGTTGTTCTGGATCGTGGCGACGATCTCGGGAGCCGCCTCGGCCGGCATCGTGTCGGGGTGCAGGTTGCCGATCGCGACGCCGGTGGAGTTGTCGATGAACGGGGTGTCGATCGTCGCGATGGTCGTCATCGTGCCGTCGGGCTGACAGCGCCCGTCGATGACCCGCAACGTGCCTCGCGCCGTGCAGCAGCCGTCGGTCGGTCGGTCGAAGCTCACGAGGACGACGTCCGGGATGTCGAGCGTGTTCGTCAGCCCGTCGCCGTTGTCGTCGGTGAGGTTGCCGACCGCGGGCGCCATCACCACGTCGTCCGACGACGCGCGCGCGCCCGCCGGCGGCACCCAGCGGCAGCCGATCGTCGGGCTGAACGTGCCGACCGGCGGCCGGTACTCGCACACCTCGACCGCGGTCCGCGGCACGCAGCGCATCAGCGCGGGCTCGCAGAGCTCGTCGAGCTCGCACTCCTCGGTGAGGGTGCACGCCGCGCCGAGCGGCACGCAGGCGTCGCCGAGGCACGCCTGGTCCGTCGCGCAGCACAGCTCGTCCATCGCGCCGCACCGGTTCGCCTCGTCGGCGCACTCGACCACGCACCGATCGGAGAGACACTCCTGCCCCGCCCCACAGCACGCGCCCCCGCACGCCGGTGTACCCGCGCAATCGACGCTGCATGCCCCCGCCATGCAAACCTGATCGGCCGGACAACACAGCGCGGCGGGCCCGCACGACGCGCGACCGTCCGTGCACATCATCCCGCCGTCGTCGCCGCCATCGTCGCGCGAGCCGCCGTCCGGGATCGGCTGGCACGTGCCGTCCACACAACGCTCGTTCGATGCGCAGTCGCCGTTCGAGCTGCACGCGCGCGGCGGCGTGCTGCAGTCGCACCCGATCGCGATCCAGACCCAAGCACAAACCGAGACGACCGCCGTACCGCGCATGACGTCAACGTACGCCAAGTCGTCGCGCGCATGAAGATGGATCCCGCGCGTCGTCAGACGCCGAGCGCGCCGTGGAGCGCATCGGTGATCGTTCGGAGAACCTTGACGCGCGCGTGTCGCTTGTCGTTCGCCTCGACGAGCGTCCAGGGAGCCAGCTCCGTCGAGGTCCGGTCGATCATGTCGCATACCGCGTCCCGGTAGTCCGGCCACTTCTCGCGGTTGCGCCAGTCCTCGTCGGTGATCTTGAACCGCTTGAAGTCGATCCGCTGCCGCTCTTCGAACCGCCGGAGCTGCTCCTCGGCGTCGATCTGGAGCCAGCACTTCACGACGATCGTGCCGTGGTCGATCAGCTGCTCCTCGAAGTCGTTGATCTCGGAGTAGGCGCGCGTCCAGTCCGAGGGCGGGGTCAGGTTCTCGACCCGCTCCACGAGCACCCGGCCGTACCAGCTGCGATCGAAGAGCACGACGCGGCCCCGCTTCGGCAGGTGACGCCAGAACCGCCAGAGGTAGGGGCGAGCCCGCTCCTCGTCGGTCGGCGCCGCGATGGGGACGATGTGATAGCTGCGCGCGTCGAGCGCCTGGGTGATCCGGCGGATCGCGCCGCCCTTGCCGGCCGCGTCGGCGCCCTCGAACACCAGCGCGAGCGAGCGAGCGGCGAAGCGCGGGTGGCGGATGAGCTCGTTGAGCTCCCCCTGATGGCGCAGGAGCTCGCGGGCGTACTTCTTCTTGTCGAGGCTGAGCCCGAGGTCGAGCGTGTCGAGCACCGTCTTTCCGTCGACGGCCGGCGGGGTCTGCGGGACGAGCGCCGAGGTCCCGTCGCCCGGCGCTTGGTTCGCCCGCTCGAGCGCGCCGAGGAGCGCGCGGCCGACGGTGAGGTTGCGGAAGCGCGCGTCCTTGCCCGACACGACGAGCCACGGCGCGTAGTCGGTGCTCGTCTCGCGGAGCGCGCGCCCCGAGACCTCGCGGAACCGATCGTAGAGCCGGAAGTTCGCCCAGTCGGTCTTCGACACGCGCCACCGCGTGGCCGCGCGCTTCTCGAGCCGCTCGAGGCGATCGCGCTGCTCGGACTCGGAGAGGTGGAACCACAGCTTGAGGAGCACGACGCGCTCGAACGTGAGCATCCGCTCGAAGTGGCGGATGTGCTCCATCGCGGTGTCGAGGTGCGTGTTCTTCGTCCGCTTGTGCACGCGATCCACGATCGGATCGGTGTACCAGCTCCCCATGAACACCGCGGTCTTCCCGCGGGCGGGGATACGGTTCCAGAACCGGTAGAACGGCGGGCGCTCCGCCTCGTCCTCCGATGGCCGGCCGATCCCGTGGACGCGGACGTGGCGCGGGTCCAGCCACTCCTGGACGAGGTTCACGGTGTCGCCCTTGCCGGCGCCGTCGACGCCCGCGACCACCACGATCAGCGAGCAGGACTTGGACTCCAGCAAGCGATATTGCGCATCGAGGAGCGCCTCGCGGAGCGCTGGCACCTGCGCCTTGTAGACCTCACGGGAGACGCGATGACCGATCTCGGCGGACTCGAACATGGCGCGCATCATCGCGCCCCGGGGCGGGCCGTGGAAGACTGGATCGCGATGGCCCCTCCTCGTTCGCTCGCCTGGCTCGCGCTCGCGCTCGTCGCCTGCGGGAGGAGCGCCGATCGGGACGCCGGGGCACCCGCCCCCCCGCCGGACAGCGGAACGCCGGCCCCGATGCTCCGGGCGGCGGCCGCGTCGGTCGACATCACACCGGAGCCCGGGATCGAGATCATCGGTTACGGCGCGCGGATCTCGACGGGGGTCCGCGACCCGCTCGAGGCGGCCGTCCTCGTGCTGGACCACGATCGCGATCGCATCGTGTTGGTGACGCTCGATCTGCCGGGGATCGACGACTACCACGCCGCGATGATCGAGAACCGCGTCGCCCTCGCGGCCCGCACCGAGCCGGGCGCGGTGATCGTCACCGCATCGCACACGCACTCCGCGCCGATGCTCGGCGACGATCGCTGGAGCACCGCGACGCTCGACGCGATCGATCGCATCACCGAGCAAGCCGTGAGCGCGATGGCGCCAGCGACGCTGGCGATCGGCGAAGCGGCGATCGACTTCGACATCAACCGGCGCCTCGTCGTCGACGGCGTCTCGGTCTCGCGTCCGAACCCGGACGGCCCGCACGACTCGCGCGTGCGGGTGCTCCGCGTGCGCGACACGGACGGCGGCTCGATCGCGACGGTCGTCCACGCGGTGTGCCACCCCAACGTGATGCTCGGGCCGACCAGCCCGTGGATCACCGCGGACTTCGTCGGCGACGCGCGCGCGCTCCGCGCCGATCCGTCGCCGTGGTTGTTCCTCCAGGGCGCGGCGGGCGACGTGCGACCCGACGTGATGGACGCGGCGGGGGTCGAGTTCGTCGAAGGCACGAGCGAGGACGTCGCGCGGGTCGGCGCGCAGCTCGCCGACGCGGTGGCGCGCGCGAGCGAGGAGCCCGTCGAGGTCGACGCCATCGCGTACGCGCGGGTCGACCTCGCGCTGCCGCTCTTGCGCGGCGGCCAACGCGCGCTCGCGCTCGATGCGCTCCGCGTCGGTCCAGTCCTCCTCCTCACGATCCCGGGCGAGCCGTTCGTCGACATCGGGCTCGACGTCGAGGGCGCGCTGATCGCGCACGACCCGAGCCTCACGCCGCTGATCGTCGGGTACACGAACGGCTACGCCGACTACATCGTGACCGAGGAGGCGCGCCCGTTCGGAGGCTACGAGGTGAACCGCTCGCTCCTCGCGCCGGGCGCGACGGGCACGCTCGAGAGCGCGCTGTACGACCTCGGCGTCTCGGTGCTGGATCCGTGAGCCGATCGACCGACGCGCAGGCTGACACACGTCGGCGCATCGAACGCGTGCGCTCCGCGGGCGAAAGGGCGGGGGCACGATGTGTGCTGCGCGCGACACCATGCGGCGGTACGGCGTACCTCTGACGTTCGCGATCGGCTTCCTCCCCGCGATCGCGTCGGCCCAGAGTCCGGGCGAGCTCGCCGAGCCGACCGCGCCGGGAGGCTCGCTCTTCGATGCGGAGCCGATGGCCGTCGCCGTCCCCGATCCGAGCGGACCGGTCGCCGTGCTGACGGCCGCGCATCGTCCGCGCGCGGCGAGCCCTCCGACGACGGAGCTCCCTCCACCGTCGGTCGCGCCCGACGGCTTCACGTGGACCACGCCGAACGTGCCCTCCCCGGGCCCTGAGCCAGCTCTCCGATCGGAAGACGGCAGCCATCCGGCGGAGCTCGAGACCCGCGATGGGGTGAGCTTCGGCGAGACCCTCGGTCACGCGTGGGCGGGCTACGGCCTCGGTCTAGTCGGCGGCCCGACCCTCGGCGCGATGATCGGATGCGCCACGTACTTCTGCGGTGGTGCGCTCTATGGGATGCCCGCGGGAACGACGCTCGCGCCGCTCGGCGCCGCGCTCGGCGCGTGGGGCTGGGGCGACCTCGCCGGGGCCGACGGCAACTTCTTTGCCTCGCTCGGGATGAGCTACCTCGGCTCGATGGTCGGCGTCACCACGTTCCTGATCCTCGGATTCAGCGAGCAAGAGTGGCTGTGGGCGGCCTTGCTCGGACCGCTCATCGGGACGCTCCTCTCACCGCTCGGCGCCGCGATCGGCTACGAGATGACGTCGTCGGGCGCCGGACCGCCGATCGCGCGCCGCGGATCGCCCTCGATCGTCGTGCTCCCCACCGTCGCGCCGAGCCCCTACGGCGACGGCGCCGAGCTCGGCGTCGCCGGTATTTTCTGATCGCCGGTCGTTCGGGTCGATGGCCGTTTTGATCGCTTGCGGTCGGGCGCCGGACGTCGAACGCTCGCGCTCGATGCAGCTCCTCGACTCCAACGCGCCCACCGAGCTCCAGCGCCACGCGGACGACGTGCGCCGCCGACTCGCCGCGGCGATCCCGAACCCGAAGGTCGAGCTCGACTTCACGACGCCGTGGCAGCTGCTCGTCGCGACGATCCTCGCGGCGCAGAGCACCGACAAGAAGATCAACGAGGTGACGCCGGTGCTCTTCGCGCGCTACCCGGGACCGAAGGAGCTCGCCGAGGCGGACCTCGAGGAGGTCATGGTCATCGTGAAGCCGACCGGCTTCTTCCGCGAGAAGGCCAAGCGGATCGTCGGCGCCGCGCAGGCTGTCCACGAACGTTTCGGGGGTACGGTCCCGAAGACGCTGCAGCGCATCATGACGTTGCCCGGCGTGGCGCGAAAGACGGGCAACGTGGTGATCGGGAGCGCCTACGGGATCGCGACCGGCATGGTCGTGGACACCCACGTGAGCCGCGTCGCGGCCCGCCTCGAGCTGACGACCGCGACGGATCCGGTCGCCATCGAAGAGGAGCTGATCACGCTGTTCCCGAAGCGGAGCTGGGTGAAGGCGAGTCATCAACTCGTGTTGCACGGTCGCTACGTCTGCCAGGCGAAGAAGCCGCGCTGCGAGATGTGCCCCCTCAACGAGATCTGCGGCTCCCGCCGCGCTCCGCCCCGCGTCCGCGGATGGAAGCGCCGCGCCGAATGGGAGCGGGCCCTCGTCGAGAGCAAGGGCGCGACCGACTCCGCCCAGGCGGGCTGATTGACCTGCACGCCCCTGACGCTCCCCTGGGTGGCGAAGTACGCTGCGGCCATGAGCCGACCTTCGCCCGCGTGGACGTTGCTCCTCCTGCTGATCCCGTCGATCGCCGCGGCTGACGCGATCGGCCCCGAGGAGCCGCTGTCTTGCCCCGACGGGGCGCAGGCCGCCACCAACCACTGCGGCACGGTCTGCTTCGCCCCGAGCTGCGCGAGCGACGCCGACTGCGACGCGTCGGAGCGCTGCGCGACCGTCCCGTACTGCACCGAAGAGCTCACGTGCGGCGGAGCCGGCGCGACGTTCACCGCGATCCGCGGCACGTGCAGCGGCGGGTGCTCCGAGGGCACCTGCACCGACGTCCGGACGTGCTTCCCCGCCGACCGCGTCGATCCCGACGGCACGGTGCGACCGGAGAACGTCCGCTACGGCTGCGGCTGCCGCACCGCGGGTGGAGCAACCCACGTCTCATGGACATGGCTCGCGCTGTTCGGGCTCGCCGGGATCCGGCGCCGCGCGCGACGGTGAACGAAGAAGATGAGCGAAGGCACGCGGATCCTCGAGCGCGACGGCGAGCCCGCGTGGGTACGCCGCCGCGCGACGCTCAGCGTGCTCGAGGGCCCGTCGAGCCCGCGCACGATCGAGCTCGAAGGCACGGTCCACGTCGGCAGCGGTCCCCGCATGGACGTGCGGCTCGAGGATCCGGCGGTGTCCGCGCACCACTTCGAGCTGAGCGTCGACGATCAGGGATGGCGCCTGCGCGACGTCGAGAGCACGAACGGCACCTACGTGCTCGGCCTCCGCTGCCGCGACGTGCGCCTCGCCGACGGCGTCGAGATCCGCGCCGGTGAGACGCGGCTGCGCTTCGCGCTCGGCGACGACGACGTGGCGGTCCCGCTCAGCCGCCGCACGAACTTCGGGGGCCTGATCGGTCACTCCGCCGCGATGCGGAGCGCGTTCGCGGTGCTCGAGCGCGCCGCGAAGTCCGACGCCACGGTGCTGATCACGGGCGAGTCGGGCACGGGGAAGGAGCTCGCCGCGCGCGCGGTCCACGACGCGAGCCCGCGGAGCGGCGGCCCGTACGTGGTGTTCGACTGCGGAGCGGCGGCGCCGAGCCTCCTCGAGTCGCAGCTCTTCGGGCACGTCAAGGGCGCGTTCACCGGCGCGGTGGAGTCCCGCGCGGGCGTGTTCGAAGAGGCCGACGGAGGGACGCTCGTCCTCGACGAGCTCGGAGAGCTGCCTCTCGAGCTGCAACCGAAATTGCTTCGTGCGCTCGAGCACCGGACCGTCACGCGGATCGGCGACCACGAGCCGATCCGGGTCGACGTGCGCTTCGTCGCGTGCACCAATCGAAGCCTCACCGACGAAGTTCAGCGCGGCGCGTTCCGCGAGGACCTGTTCTTCCGCGTCTCGGTGCTCACCGTGCGGCTGCCCGCGCTCCGCGAGCGTCCCGAAGAGATCGGTCGGCTCATCAAGCGATTCACGTCCGAGCTCGACGTCGACGTCGAGCTGCCGCCGAGCACGCTCCGCGCGCTGACCGAGTACCGGTGGCCCGGCAACGTGCGCGAGCTGCGCAACGTGGTCGAGCGGATGGTCGCGTTCTCCGATCTCGGCGAGGAACAGTGGATGCCGACGGGCGCATCGAAAGACGTGGCTCCGTCGGAAGACGACGGCTGGGAGCGCCCGTTCCACGAGGCGAAGCAGCGCTGGATCGATCTGTTCGAGCGGAGCTACGTCGAGAAGCTGTTCGCGCGCCACCGCGGCAACGTGTCGGAGGCCGCGCGCGCGGCCGGGCTCTCGCGGCAGACGTGCTACCGGCTGATGGACAAGCACGGGCTCGGCTCGAGCGATGAGCGCTGAGGGCCGGCGGCTCGGTCCCTACCGGGTCGGCCGCCGCATCGCGGTCGGAGGCATGGCCGAGATCTTCGAGGCGGCGCGCGCCGACGGGACCGGCGACGGCCCGCTCGCGATCAAGGTGCTCCTCCCCGAGCCGGCGCGCGATCCGGAGCTCGTGCGGATGCTCGCGCACGAGGGCGAGCTCATGCGACGCCTCCGTCACGACAACCTGATTCGCGTACTCGATGTGGAGGCGGGAGGCGTCGAGCCATACCTCGTCCTCGAGCGAGTCGACGGGGCGTCGCTCGCCGAGCTCACGGCGGCGATGGCGAGGCAGGAGCGCAGCGTCGACGCCGCGATGGCGCTCGCGATCGTCCTGCCCTTGCTCGATGCGCTGGCCCACGTGCACGGAGCGACGGGAGAGGATGGAGCGCCGCTCGGCGTCGTGCACCGCGACGTCACGCCGCACAACGTGCTCATCGATCGCGACGGACGCGTGCGGCTCGGCGACTTCGGCATCGCACGGTCGAGCCTGCGTGATGGGCGCACGCGCACCGGCGTGATCAAGGGCAAGCTTCGTTACCTCGCGCCCGAGCAGGTGACGGGCTCCGAGCTCGACGCGCGCACCGATCTGTATGCGGTCGGGATCATCCTGTTCGAGCTGCTCGCCGGCGAGCCGTACCTCGACGCGCCCAACGAAGCGCAGCTCGTGCGTCTCGCGGAGGAGCCTACGTACCGGTCGATCGACCCGCGCTTCGACGCGGTGTTGGAGCGCGCGCTCGCGCGGTTCGTCGAGGAGCGCCCGAAGGACGCGGCGACGATGAGGTCGGCGCTCGCGCGAGCCGGCGAGGACCTCGACGTCGAAGCGGGCCGACGGGCGTGGGGGACCGAAGTGGAGCGCCAGCTCGGCCCCGTCGCGCGCGAGGCGACGCCGGTCGCCGCGTCACGAGCGAGCCGCGCGATGCCGATCGCGCTGGGGATGACGCTCGCGCTGGGCGCCGTCACGTGGGCCGCGGTCGGCTGGCAAGGCGACCCCGGAGCCACGCCGTCGACCGCGGCGAGCCCGAGCGACCCAGCGCAGATCGACTTGCGACCTTCCGATTCCGATTCCGATTCCGATTCCGATTCCGATTCCGATTCCGATTCCGATTCCGATTCCGATTCCGATTCCGATTCCGATTCCGTGTCCGATTCCGATTCCGTGTCCGATTCCGATTCCGTGTCCGAGTCCGATTCCGTGTCCGAGTCCGATTCCGTGTCCGAGTCCGATTCCGTGTCCGAGTCCGATTCCGTGTCCGAGTCCGATTCCGATTCCGTGTCCGATTCCGATTCCGTGTCCGATTCCGATTCCGATTCCGTGTCCGATTCCGTGTCCGATTCCGATTCCGTGTCCGATTCCGATTCCGATTCCGATTCCGCGTCCGATACCGATTCCGTGTCCGATCCCGAAGCGACTGGCAGACGAATCGCCGCGACGAGCCGTGGCTCGCCAGCTCCCT
>JBFWYI010000141.1:0-19587 GCA_050186575.1 Sandaracinaceae bacterium
GCCCTCGACCCCGACCACGACCCCCGTCGCTCCCCGACGATCCTCCGGCACCGCCTCGCCCCGCCGTGGGCCCAACTCGCGCCCGATCTTCGACCCTGAACCCAGCGCCATCACCGGCGCGAGGGTCTAGACCCTCGCGACGGGAGTTGCGATCGAGGGCACAGAGCCACCCGTCGCAATTCCTGTCGCGAGGGTATGAACGCTCAGCCGCGCGCGCGCCGCTCGCTCAAGCGCATCCACGGGTGGTGGAGCCGCCACGCGCCGGTCGGGTCGTACGCCTGCGCGCTGCGGACGAAGAGCGCGCCGCCGATCACGAGATAGAGGAGTTGGATCGGCGTGTGCGGTCCGAACCCCGCGCAGAGCCAGAACAGCGTCGCGATCCCGACCTGGCGCGCTTCGGGACGCGTTCGCGCGAGCCCGACGAAGCCACCGGCGAGGGCCGCCGCGACCGGGATCGTATAGAGCAGCGGCGCGGCGTCGAGCGCGAGCATCCAGCGGAAGCTCCCGAACACGAGGAGCGGGAAGCGGTGACCGACCAGCGCGCCCGCGCCGAGGAGCCCGCCGAGGAGCGCTCCGAAGAGGCTCGCCCCCGCGAGGATCCGCGTTCGGTTGCGCTCGCCGAAGTCGCCGACGATCGTCGTCCACGCGCCGGCGAAGAGCACCGCGTGCCACACCACCTCCGCCGCATGACGCAGGCCGAGATGGATCGTCTGCGTCGTCGTCGGATGCCGGGCGACGAGCGCCGCGAACCACGCCCAGGGTCCCTGATCCGCTTGCGACAGCTGCGAGACGCCGAGCACCACGAGGATGAGGAACGTGCTGATCGCGACGCCGGCCACCGCGATGCGGAGCCCGACCTCGGCGCGATAGCGGAGCGCGCTCAGGCTGATCAGCGCGACGAGCACGTCGGCCGCGGCGAGCCCGAACAGCACGAGGCGAGGGCGCAAGCTCTCGTGCGGGAGGAACGTCGCCACCGCGATGCACGGGAGGAAGATGCCCGCGAACGCGGCGACGGCGAGGCGGCGTCCGATCGACGCGAAGCCGGGGAAGCGGAGGTACTGGAGCAGCGCGACGAGGAGCGCGATCGAGCCGCCGACCGCGGCGAGGTTGCGCGGGAAGCGCGCGAGCCGGCCGAGCTGACGCACGGTGTCCGCGTCCGCGAGGTCGGTGAGCCCGTGCCAGCCGACGCGCGCCATCGCGAGCTCGAACAGGGCGGCGCACACGGCGAGGAGCGCGAGCGGCGGGGCCTCGCGGAGCTGCTCGAGGGCGCTCGCCGCCGCACGCTCGTACCGAGGGGGCAGCGCTGGCCCTCTGGTGTCCCGCGTGAGCAACCCGTCGACTCCCCTTCTCCCGATCGGCGGCGCGCCCGCGTGCTCGGAGCCCGAGGTCTAGTACACCCGCATCGAAGTGCGACACGAGATTCGCCCGTTCCCGCTTGCCCCGGCTCGGCCCGGACGGTACGGAGGGCTCGATGACCGCCGTACGCCACGACTGGACCCTTCCGGAGGTCCGCGCGATCCACGACGCGCCGCTCACCGCGCTCCTGCACCGCGCGCAGACGCTCCATCGCGAGCTGCACGAGCCCGACGCGGTCCAGCTCTGCACACTGCTGTCGGTCAAGACGGGAGGCTGCTCCGAGGACTGCGGCTACTGTCCTCAGTCGTCGCATCACGAGACGGAGGTCGACGCGGAGCGGATGCTCAGCGTGCCCGAGGTGCTCGAAGCGGCGAAGCGCGCGAAGGAGAGCGGCAGCACGCGCTTCTGCATGGGCGCGGCGTGGCGCGACGCGCTCGATGGGCCGGCGTTCGAGCGCGTGCTCGAGATGGTGCGCGGCGTGCGCGGGCTCGGGCTCGAGGCGTGCGCGACGCTCGGGATGCTCGACGAGACGCAGGCCGAGCGCCTCGCGCGCGCTGGGCTCACCTCGTACAACCACAACCTCGACAGCTCGGAGCGGTTCTACTCGGAGATCATCTCCACCCGCACCTATCAGGAGCGGCTCGACACGCTGGCGCGCGTGCAGCGGCACGGGGTGAGCGTGTGCTGCGGTGGGATCATCGGGATGGGCGAGACGATCGACGACCGCTGCGAGATGCTGCGGACCCTCGCGAACCTGCCGACCCATCCCGGCAGCGTGCCGATCAACGCGCTCGTCGCGGTCGAGGGCACGCCGCTCGAGGATCGTCCGCCGGTCGACGCGCTCGAGCTCGTCCGGATGTGTGCGACGGCGCGGATCCTCATGCCGCGCTCCACGGTGCGCTTGTCGGCGGGGCGCACGCGGCTCAACCGCGAAGCGCAGCTGCTCTGCTTCATGGCCGGCGCGAACTCGATCTTCTACGGCGAGAAGCTGCTCACGACGGGCAACCCCGATGTCGACGAGGATCGCGCGCTGCTCGAGTCGGCCGGGCTGAAGGCGCTGGAGCCGTACGCGTCGCCGGATCCGGTGGTGCAGGCGACGCGCGAGCGCGGCGAGCGCCCCAAGGCGCGCCTCGACGTGCTGACGAGCTGAGGCGAACGGTCCGAGCGAGGCCGAGTCCGAGCGAATCCGATCCGACTGGGTCTGACTCCGATTCCGAGGCGGAGTCCGAGTCCGACTCCGATTCCGAGTCCGACTCTGATTCCGAGTCCGAGTCCGACTCTGATTCCGAGTCCGACTCCGACTCCGACTCTGATTCCGAATCCGATTCCGAATCCGATTCCGAATCCGATTCCGAATCCGATTCCGATTCCGATTCCGACTCCGAGCTGGCTCGCTCAGTCGGCGCGGGGGCGGCCGCCTTCGTACTGGACGATCGTGCTCCACGGGCCTCGGCCCGGAGCCGGCTGCCAGTTGTGCCAGATCTCGTTCTGCGCGCCGAAGTAGAAGATCTCGAGGCGGCCGTCCGCGTTCTGGCCGACCGCGAGGTCCGTCGCCTTCTCGCCGAGGATCTCTCCGTCCGAGCCCCAGTCACCGTTGGGCGAGGCCTGCCAAAGGTTCCGGATGTGGCCGTTCGGGTCCACGTAGAACAGCTCGAGCCGCCCCCCTCGGTTCTGCGCGACGGCGATCCGCTCCGCGGTCACGTTGAGCGACTCGGCGCCGGCCCAGTCTCCGTTCGGGTCCTTCTGCCAGTCGTGGAACACGCGGCCGTCGAGCGCGACCCAGAACACCTCGAGGCGTCCATCCGCGTTGCGGCTCACCGCGACCTGGCGACCGCTCCCCGAGAGCTCCTCGGTCTCCGGCCCGTGCCAGTCGCCGTTCGCGACGAGCTGCCAGTCGTGGACGAGCTTGTGATCGGCGTCGATGTAGAACACCTCGAGCCGTCCATCTTCGTTGCGGGCCACCGCCACGTCGCGCGCCGCGCTGGCGAGCTTCTCGCGCCCGTTCCAGTCGCCGTTCGGCTCGAGCTGCCAGTCGTGCCAGAGCGCGCCGTCCGCGCCGACCCAGAACAGCTCGAGGCGTCCGTCCTCGTTGCTCGCCACGTCGAGCGCGCGTCCGTCCGCGCCGAGGCTCTCCGCGCCGTGCCACGATCCGCCCGGCGTGCTCTGCCAGTCGTGGCTCACGTTGCCTTCGGGCGTGAGGTAGAAGACCTCGAGCCGACCGTCCGCGTTGACTCCGACCGCGACCTCCCGCGCCGACACGCCGAGGCTCACCTCGCCGGTCCACAGTGAGTTCGGCCGGTTCTGCCAGTTGTGCCGCAGGACCCCGTCGGGCTTGATGTAGAAGGCCTCGAGGCGGCCGTCGCGGTTCTTGCCGATGGCGATGCGCTTCGATCCGGGGCGTTGTTCCATGCTGCCTACGCTAGCACGGCGAATGCCGAGATCCGCGCGCACGCCCCGGACGTCCTGTGCGAAAAATCGAGCGCGCTGGTCACGAAAGGGGGCGCCATGGGCACGTCGATCGTGAAATGCAGGCACAGGCGGAGGCAATGAAGGCGCACGACGACCCCCGGGGGGACGCCGCGCTCGCCGCGATGGCCGCCGACCCGATCGCGCTGCTCATTCGCGAAGGACGTCACCGCGATGCGGTGGCGCTCTGCGCGCGTGAGCACGCGGCCGCGGTCGGTCGGCTTTGTATGGCGTTGCTCGGCAATCAGGCGGAGGCGGAGGAGACGGTGCAGGAGGTGCTCATCGCGGCGCACGCCGGGATGGAGGGCTTCCGCGCCGAAGGCACGGTGCGCGGCTGGCTCTGCGGGATCGCGCGGCGCAAGTGCGCGCGCAAGCTCGAGACGCGAGTGCGGCGCGAGCGGCGGCTGCGGCTGGTGCACGACGCGGCGCAGGACGCGCAGCTGCCCGACGACGTGCTCGACACGCGGCGTCGGGCCGAGCGCGTCCGCGAGGCGCTCGAGTTGCTCAAGCCATCGGAGCGCGACGCGGTGGTCCTCCGATACGAGTCCGGTCTCGCGTACCGCGAGATCGGCGAAGCCTGTGGAATCGACGAGGCGGCGGCGCGCAAGCGCGTGAGCCGTGCCCTCGCCCGGATGAAGAGCCTGCTGGAAGAGGCTGGACGATGAACGAGCGCAATCAGATGAACGAGCGGCAAGAACGGTTCGAAGCATTCCTCGATGACCTCGCCGCGATCGTGGACGGCGACCCCGCGGCGCTCGAGCGCCACGCGGACTTCCTCGCCGACGACGACGAGGCGCGCGACCTGCGCTACGAGGCGACGCAGACGGCGCGCGAGATGAGCGTGTCGGGGGCGGACTTCGTGCTGCCCGCCGACTTCGAGGCGAAGCTCCTGCTCGCGCTCGATCGCGAGGCCGGCGGCGCGGAGCCCGGTCGCACCACCTCGCCCGGCTTCGGCGTGCAGTCGGCGGGCATGCAGGCGGCGGGCGTGCAGTCGGCGGGCGTGCACTCGTCGAGCGGCGAGCGGCCGGTGGCGAGCGAGGCGTCCTCGAGCGAGGCATCGTCGAGTGAGGCGTCGTCGAGTGAGGCGACGTCGAGCGGCGCCGCGGCGGACCACCGCACGGGCAACGCGGGGAGCTACGACCCGGCGGTGTACGGGGTCGCGCGTCCGCCGAGCGGGGTGACCCCGAGCCCGGTCGTCACGCACCCGACCGCGGCGGAGACCGCGAAGCCGGAGACGAAGCCGAGCTCGAGCAAGCGAGGCGTGTTGCTCCTCTTCCCGATCCTCGGCGCGATCGGCCTGGCCGTCGCGGCGGCGGTCGGGCTCGCCTTCTTCTTCCTGTCGGACCACGCGGGCGGCGGCGAGGACGAGGAGCCCGCGAACGTGGCGAACGCGCACGGCCTCAGCGGCTCGATCGAGGAGATCGATCGCGCCTCTTCGGACGGCGAGAGCGGCGTCACGGTGCGCCGCCCCGGGAGCGAGGAGTTCGTGGCGCTGGGCGC
Source organism: Sandaracinaceae bacterium (assembly GCA_050186575.1). Classification (GTDB taxonomy): domain Bacteria; phylum Myxococcota_A; class Polyangia; order Polyangiales; family Sandaracinaceae; genus JAUHXR01. The sequence goes on from JBFWYI010000141.1 coordinate 5,323, forward strand.
CGATCACCAGGTGCCGGCGGGATCGACGGTGCGCACCGACGATCGCACGCGCGCGCGCCTGCGGCTCTCGGACGGCTCCGAGGTCGTGCTCAACCACGCGACCGAGCTCGCGCTGTTGCCGGAAGCCGGCCGCGGGATGCGGCTCGCGGGCGGCGACGTGGTAGCGGACATCGCGCACCTCGACGCCGGACCGAACGCGACGTTCGCGACGCCGAGCGGCCGCATCGAGGTGCTCGGCACGAAGTTCGAGCTGAGCGCGACCGACGACGTGACGAGCGTCCGCGTCTCGCGCGGCGTCGTGTCGATGAGCGGCAACGACGGATCGAACGTGGCCGTCAACGCGGGCGAGGAAGGCCTCGTCAACGCGGGCGCGGCGCCGAGCGTGGCGCCGGTCCCGGACCTCGCGGGCTCGATGGCGTGGTCGGAGCTCGGCACGGTGGGCGGCACCGACGACCTCGACACCATCGCGGGCATCGGCTCGCTCCGCGCGCGTCGCCCCGGCGAGCGCGAGGATCGCGAGCGCCCGCTCAACCTCGCGAGCCATCAGGTCCGCGTGCGCATCGTCGGCAACGTCGCGCGCACCGAGATCGAAGAGGTCTTCCGCAACGAGAGCGACACCACCCTCGAGGGCGTGTACCGCTTCCCGCTGCCCGCCGACGCGCAGATCGCGCGCCTCGCGCTCGACGTCGATGGCCGCATGGAGGAGGGCTCGTTCGTCGAGCGCGACCGCGCGGCGCGCATCTGGCGCGGCGTCCTCCGCAACGCGACGCCGCGCGCCCAGCGCGACGACAGCGAGGAGTTCATCTGGGTGCCCGGCCCCTGGGTCGACCCCGCGATCCTCGAGTGGCAGCGCGGCGGTCAGTTCGAGCTGCGCATCTTCCCGATCCCCGCGCACGGCGAGCGCCGCGTCATCCTCGGCTACACGCAGACGGTGCAGCCGCAGGGCGCGCAGCGCCGCTACGTGTACCCGCTCGCGCACTCCGCGGACGACTCGACGCACGTCGGTCGCTTCGAGGTGGACGTGCGGGTCGCGGGCGCGGAGCGCGTCAACGCGTCCGGATACAGCGTGACGTCGGCGAACGACGACGACGCGACGCGGCTCACGTTCCACGAGGACGACTTCACGCCGAAGGGCGACCTGACGATCGACTACCAGCTGCCCGGCGGTGAGCGCGAGGTGCGCTGGTGGACCTACCGCGGCGCCGCGGCGAGCGCGCCGGCCGAGGACAGCCGCGAGCAGGACCGCGAGGTCCAGAACCGGCAGCGCGAGCTCTCGAACGACGCGCGGCCCTACGTGGTGTTCGCGCTCCGGCCCGAGCTCCCGCGCACCGCGCAGCGCCGCGAGCGCGACTACGTGCTCGTGGTCGACGCGAGCCAGTCGATGGTCGGCGAGCGCTTCCATCGCGCAAGTCGGCTTGCGACCCACGTGGTGAGCGAGATGGACCGGCGCGATCGCTTCACCGTGCTCGCGTGTGACTACACGTGCCAGCAGCTCCCGGGGGGCCTCCGGGCGCCGGGCGCCGCGGCGTCGGCGAGCGCGGCGGAGTGGCTCGACGCGGTCGAGCCGGCGGGCGCGAGCGACATCGTGGCGAGCCTCCGCGAGGCGGCCGCGATGGTCTCCGCGGATCGCCGCGAGGGGCGTGAGCTCCACGTGCTCTACGTCGGCGACGGCGTGTCGACGGCGGGCTACCGGCGCGCCGCGTCGCTCGGCGCGGAGATGCGCCAGCTCGCGGAGCGCGAGCACCTCGCGGTGAGCACGGTCGGGATCGGCGGCGACGCCGACACCTCGGCGCTCCTCGCGATGGCGCGCTCGGCGGGCGGTCACTACGTGCCGTACGTCCCGGGCCAGCGCACCTCGGTGGCCGCGATGGCGGTGCTCGAGACGACCTACGGCGCCTCGCTCGAGTCGCCGCGCGTCGAGCTCCCCGCGGGGCTCAGCGACAGCGCGCCGAACCAGCTCCCCACGGTCCGCGCGGGCCAGGAGCTGCTCGTCGTGGCGCGGATGGACCGTGACAACGTGAGTGGACCCATCCGGTTGACCGGCCAGGTCGCGGGCCGTCCGTTCGAGCGCAGCTACGACGTCTCGCTCACGCCGACCGAGTCGGCGGGCAACCTCTTCGTGCCGCGCCTCTGGGCGGCGGGTCGCATCGAGGACATGCAGCTCGCCGGTCGCGGCGAGGACACCGGCTCGATCATCGCGATGAGCAAGGCGTTCGGCGTGATGAGCCGCCACACCTCGCTCCTCGTGCTCGAGAGCGAGGCGATGTTCCGCGCGTTCCGCGTCGACCGCAACACGGCTCCCGCCCTCCAGTGGACGGGCGAGGAGGACGTGGTCGGCGGTGAGACGGGCGGCCTCGTGGCGGCCACCGCCAACGCGGCGCCCGGCGCCACCCGGAGCCAGAGCGGGTACGGTCGGGCGGAGGCCGACGACGGCGACGCCGCCTTCGAGGGCGTCGGAACGATCGGCCGCGGCGCGGGCGGTGGGGGTCTGGCCGGCGGGAGCGCGGGCCAAGGTCAGGCCGCCATGCCGTCGTCGCGCGCGCGCACCTCGCTCGCGGACGACACGGGCGCGGACCGATTCGATCGGGAGGATCGTCGCAACATGGAGCTCCAGCGCAGGGCACCGGCCGCGGAGGCGGCCGAGGCGGCACCCATGGCGCAGCCTCCGCCGCCCGTCACCGCGACGCCTCCGCGGCGACCCGGGCGCTGGATGCGCCGCGTCACCGTGCGCGTGGGCGAGATCCAGCGCGGCGGCGAGCCGACCGAGTCGGAGCGCCGTCAGGCCGAGGAGGCGGAGCGCCGCCTCCGCGAGAACCCGGACAGCCGAGACCGTCACCGCGACGCGGTCCGCCGCCTCGCGCGGGCCGGTCAGCTCGCGCGCGCCCTCGAGGTCGCGGAGAGCTGGGTGGAGCGCGACCGCCTCGACCCCGAGGCGCTCACCGCGAAGGCGGACCTCCTCGGCCGGATGGGTCACCGTCAAGAGGCGTTGCGTCTCCTGACCGGCACCGTCGACCTCGCCCCCGAGAGCGCGCCGCTCCACACGCGGCTCGCGGGCGCGTTCGAGCGGGCGGGACAGCCGGAGCGCGCCTGCGCCCATCGCATCGCGCTCGCCGAGATCGACGAGAACGATGCGTCGGCGGTGGCGGAGGCGATGCGCTGCGAGCGCGCGCTCAGCCGTGACGAGGCGGCCCAGCGGATCCTCATGTCGGTCCGCGAGGCACAGGTCCGCACCCGCGCGGAGCGGCTGCTCGGCGAGGAGGCGCGCGACCGCGGCTTCCGTGGCGACTTCACGATCGACGCGGACTGGAGCGGCGGCGGCGACGTCGACCTCTCGGTCATCACCCCGGACGGCACCCGGCTGAGCTGGATGGGCGGCCGCACCACGGTGGTCGGCGAGGAGTCGAACGCAGCCGGCCGCGAGCGGCTCGGCCTCCGCTGGAGCGGGGTCGGCACCTACCTGATCGAGGTGAACCGCACCGACCCGACCGACGCGCGACCGATCCACGGCCAGCTCCGGCTGCGCGTGCTCGGCGAGCGTCAGACCGTCCCCTTCAGCCTCGAGAGTGAGCGCGCGGAGGTCGCGAGGGTTCGCGTCTCACGGCAGACCCGTCTCGAGGCGGTGACCGGCACCGTCGGCTTCTGAAATCGCCGAGCTCGTTCCGAAGTGTGCGGCGGGCGCCCGGAGTGTGAAGCCGGGTTCCCGCCGCGCGCGTGTTCGTGGGCGGATCACTAGGGGATGGGCGTGGCACGGCGCGTGTTTACCCGGACCGCGGAAACGGCGGAAACGAGGGAGACGGCATGCGACGGACGATGATGATCTTGGTGGCGGGGGCGCTGGCGTCGGTGACGATGAGCGGGTGCTGGTTCTTCCGGGGTTGGGACCGGAGCCCCGAGCCGGTGGCGGACAGGCCGTCCTACGACCCGTACTACGAGCCTTCGTCGACGCAGATCACCTGGCAGGCGGTCGACACGGGCGACCTCGGCGGCCACGTCGTCGCGCTCGAGCAAGAGCAGGGCACGGCGGTCTACGACGGGTACTCGACGAGCTACGAGCTCGACGTCCAGCGCGGCGCGACGTGGTCGCTGTTCCGGCTCACCGCGTACAGCGATCTCTCGTCGACCGACATCCAGGACGGCGCGGTGCTCACCAGCGCCACCGACGGCGTGGACCTCATGGGCTGCACCGGCAACGAGCCGTACGTCTACGACTTCGACGGGCACACGACCGACGTGACGGTGACCGTCAACGACCAGGGCGACGGCACCCGCGTGCTCAGCGTCGTCGGCACGTTCCTCAACGGCTACGGCGAGACGGTCGACGTGCGCGCGCAGCTCGTGGTCGACCTCGTCGACCGCGGCGCGATCGGCAGCGACCCCGGCGGCTCGACGTACCAGAGCGGCAGCGGCACCTGGACGGACGTCTCGACCGACCTCGCGGTCCCCGTCCAAACGCAGCAGACGGTCGGCGACTTCGTGGTCAGCGACACCTACAGCCAGCTCACCATCGACACCCAGGTCGACGGCCGCTGGATCATGTTCATGGTCACCACCGGCCAGAACCTCGGCTCGCCGGACCTCGAGGGCGCGGTGCTCACCAGCGCGACCGACGAGAGCCTGGACGTGCTCGGCTGCGTCGGCCCCCAGCCCGGGAGCTACGACTACGACGGCCACACCCAGGACGTCGAGGTCCGCATCCTCCCGGGCCCGACCGCGGACGAGCGCGTGATCCATGTCCACGCGACCTTCCCGAACGGCGAGGTCATGGACGGCAACTTCAGTTACCTCGTGCAGTAAGCGCCTCCCCCGTTTTCGATCGCATCGCGAGCCGGAGTCCCCAGAGGGACTTCGGCTCGTCGCGTTTCGGGCGTCTGCTCGCACACGCAAACGGACTCGGACTCGGACTCGGACTCGGACTCGGACTCGGTCTCGGACTCGGACTCGGACTCGGACTCGGACTCGGACTCGGACTCGGACTCGGACTCGGACTCGGAATCGGAATCGGAATCGGAATCGGAATCGGAAGCCGCCTTGCTCTCGCGTTCGCGTTGCGAACGCACTTCCTCCCTTCCTGAGCTTCTTCGCTTCCTCAGGGATCGTTGGGTCGGAGATGCCGCTCCGGGGAGGCGGCGACGAGCATCCGGCGATCCTGGCGGTCTGAACCGTCGCGATCGCGCCCGGCCAGCGATCCTGACGGTTTGATCCGTCGCGATCGCAGACGGCCAGCGATCCTGGCGGTTTGAACCGTCGCGATCGCAGACGGCCAGCGATCCTGGCGGTTAAACCGTCGCGATCGCTGTCGACTACTGATTGGCTAATTTTTTTTAGTGATTCTGTAGGCTCGGAAGTCGCCCTCGCGGTTCGAACCGCCAGGATCGCCGTCGGTCGGCGATCCCAGCGGATCGGAGCCGGCCGGTCGCGCGCACCCAGCGATCGTGACGGTATTAACCGCCGCGATCGCGTGCGACGGGCGATCGAACGCGCCGCGGAGCCCCCGGATCACCGCGGGCCTCGAATCGGACTCGGGCTCGGACGCCGGCGCCTACTCCGCCGTCGCCTCCTCCGGCTCTTCTGGCGGGGGTCGTCGCGACGCGACCGCCTTGAGCCGCTTGACCGGGTTCGGCTCCGCCGGGGCGTCGTGGCGCGGCTTGGGCGGCACGTTGCGCACGATCACGTCGCACCCGTGGTACTCGCCGGCCGCTTGCTCGAAGTCCTTGATGATCTCGACCACGTCGGGGTGGATGTACTGCGACATCGTGCCGTCGATCTCGACGATGCTGTCGTCCGGGATCTCCGCCAGCGTCTGGCTCACCGACGCCTTGTTCAGGAACGAGACGTTCTCGCTCAGCTGCAACACGATGTGCATGCGTCCGTCTGCCTCCTGACTCGCGCTCCGCATGTGGAGGAAGAACGGGGTCTTGAGGTTCTCTCGCAACAGGAAGAACACCGCGACCGCCATCCCGATCCCGACGCCCTTCAGCAGATCGGTGAGCACCACCGCCACGATGGTCACCGCGAACGGGACGAACTGCTCCGCGCCTCGCTTGAACATCGTCTTGATGAGCGTCGGCGAGGCCAGCTTGTAGCCGACGTGCAACAGCACCGCCGCCAGCGCCGCGAGCGGGATGAGGTTCATCAGGCCCGCCGCCGCCAACACCGCGATGAGGAGCCACATCCCGTGGAGGATCGAGCTCGCCTTGCTCTTCGCGCCGGAGTGCACGTTCGCCGCGCCGCGCACGATCACCGCCGTGACCGGCAGGCCGCCGAGGAGGCCCGCCAGCGCGTTCCCGACGCCCTGCGCGATCAGCTCGCGGTTCGTCGGCGTCACGCGCTTGTCGGGATCGAGCTTGTCCATCGCCTCGAGGCACAGCAGCGTCTCGAGGCTCGCCACGATCGCGATCGTCACCGCCAGCTTCCAGATCGCGGGCTCGGCGATGCGCGAGAACGCCGGCGCGTGGAGCTCGCGGAGCACCTCGGCCGGACCGCCGGTCGGGAGGTTCACCATCAGGTGCCCGCCGAACGCCCAGCTGCCGGACAGCGCGGCGAACGCGAACCCTGCCGCGACGCCGAGCAGCACGACGATGAGCGCAGGCGGCATGAACCGAAGCTTGTCCTTGAGCTTGCTCCGCTCGAGCCCGAACAAGAGCACGAGCCCGACACACGAGACGACCACCGCGCCGAGGTGGATGTGCTCGAGCGCCAGGAGCAGCTCGGAGAACGTGTTGCGGTGATCGGGCTGGAAGAAGTCCAGGTCCCCCTCGTAGTCGGAGTCCCAGCCGACCGCGTGCGGGATCTGCTTCAGGATCAGGATCACCCCGATCGCGGCGAGCATCCCCTTGATGACCGACGTCGGAAAGTAGTACGCAAAGATACCTGCGCGCAGGAGGCCGAACGCGATCTGCATCCCGCCCGCGAGCACGGTGGCGAGGAGCAGGCCCTCGTAGCCGACCTCGTCGATGCCCATCAGCACGATGGCGGCGAGGCCCGCCGCGGGACCGCTGACCGCGAGCGACGAGCCGCTGAGCGCGCCGATGACGAGGCCGCCCACGATGCCCGAGACGAGGCCGGCGAGCGGCGGCGCGCCCGAGGCCACCGCGATCCCGAGGCAGAGCGGCAGCGCGACGAGGAAGACGACGACGCTCGAAGGAAGGTCGCGCTTGAGCACGGAGAGCCAGCGCGAGGGCTGCGGTTCGCTCATCGCGGTCCTCCTCAGGCGCTCGCGCCGGTGGCGGGGCGCGACGCCTCCGCCTCCGCGACATGCGCGATGAACTGACCGTTCGCCGCGTCGTAGTGGAACACCTCGCCGGTCGCGATCTTGTACATCCAGCCGTGGAGGCGCAGCTTGCCTTTCGCGAGCGCGGTCCGGACCGACGGATGCGTCTCGAGGTGGTCGAGTTGGAGCAGCACGTTCTCCTCGGCCGCCGCGGTGATCCGCGCTTTACCCTCGAGGTGCGCGTAGTGCTCCTCGACGACGCGTCGCGCCGCTCCGGCGTGGTGGAGCCACCCGGCGACGACCGGCAGCTTCGCGAGCGCCTCGGGCTGCATGAGGCCCGCCATCGCGCCGCAGTCCGTATGACCGCAAACGACGATGTCGCGCACGCCGAGCGCGTCGACCGCGTACTCGATGGTCGCGGCCTCCGCGGATGCGGTGGGGTTGTGCGCCGGCACGATGTTGCCGGCGTTGCGGAGCACGAACAGATCGCCCGGATCCGTCTGCGTGATGAGGTTGGGGACGACGCGGCTGTCGGAGCACGTGATGAAGAGGACCTCGGGGTTCTGTCCGCGGGCGAGCCGCTCGAACAGATCGCGGTAGTTGCCGAACACGCCGTCGCGAAAGGCGTGGAGACCATCGATGAGCTTCTGCATGTGTCGATCCTATGGAGAGAGGCGCCCGCGGCGGCGCGGGCCGACGAACGTGTGGGAGGTCGAGGCGCGAGGGGGCTCGCGCGATCGCCGCCGGCCCTCTTCGTGAGGGCCGCGCGACGCCGTGAGGCGCGCCGAGGGCGCGCTCGATCAGGCGTCGGCCGGTTCGTCGGGCTCGTCGGGGATCACGCGGCGCGGGAGCTCGGCCCGGTGCGTCGGCTCGGGCATCGGCGGCGCGAGCCGCCTCGGCGCGGCCCGGAGCGCGCGCTCGTCGTACGCGTGCCGGACGTATCGAGCCCCGCGCGCGGCGGCCACGATCGTGCTCGAGTGGAGCGTGGCCTCGGAGTCTTCGCTCCGATCGCTGTCCTCGATGGGCTCGCGCTCCTCCGCGGCGTAGCTCGGCGCGACCGTCCCGAGGGCGGAGAGGAGCCCTAGGAGGAACAGACCGGAGCGAAGCCAACCCGAGCGCACGACATGTGGTTGTGCGGCGCGGCTCGGCGGAGGTCAAGGGTCTTGCTCGAGCGCCTCCACGTGACGGCGAGCGACCTCCGCGTACGGCGAGCTGGTGCCTCCCTCCGCGAGGAACAGCCGCCACGATCGCAGCGCGTTGCGGCGCTCCTGCGCCTGGTCGCGCCCGATCATCGTCGCGAGCGCCTCGTGGCCGACCGCCTCGTACGCGTGGATCTCGTAGGTCGGCTCGAAGAACACGTGATCGAGGTGCAGGACGGCGAGCGGGCCGTGCTGGCGCGAGAGCTCGGCGAGGCGCGGGTCGGGCGCGATCGGGTCGTCCAGGATCGCGTCGACCGCGACGTGTCGCGAGGCCTCGCTCTGTCCGTGTCGCTCGAGCGCGAGGGCGAGCCCCCAGCGCGCGAGCGCGCGGCCGATCGGCTCGTCGGCGAGCCGCAGCGCCTCGCGGTAGCGCTCGATCGAAGCATCGAGCTCGCCGAGCAGCATGAGCACCTCGGCGAGGTTGCGGCACAGGTGGTCGACGTCCCGCGTCGAGTAGAGCGCGAGCAGGATGTGCTCCGCGCGGGTCGCAGGATAGGTGCGGTCCGCGTCCATGAGCGGTCGCTCGTCCCCGCGCTCGAGCGCCGCCTCGTACTCCGCGCGGGCGCGCGCGAGCTCGTGACGCCGCACGTACAGCGTGGCGAGCTGGCTCGAGACCACCCCGGGGAGGAACTCCGGCGCCGCGCGGCGGAGCTCCTCCCACGCGGTGATCGCCTCGTCGCTTCGGTGCTCCGTCCCGCCGTCCGCCGCGCCGCGCTCCCAGATCGTCAGCGCGGTCGCGATGAGGAAGAGGAGCTCCGGGTCGTCGCCCAGCGAGGCGCGCGCGTGATCGAACCGCAAGAGCGCTTGCTCGAGGTGCACGTAGCGCGGAGGGTCGCCGAGCTCGGGATCGTCCCGCTCGATCGCCATGACGAGGACGCGCAGCCCATCGCGGAGGTACGCCTCGCCCGCTTGACGATCGGGGTGGAGGAAGTGCGCCCAGCCGGGATCGCTCAGCGACTGCGCGTACGCGGGCGCGGCGGTGAGGACCGCGGCGAGGAGCGCGAGGCTGGCGCGGGCGCGCACGCGGGAAGGATAGTACGTGGGCTCGGAAGTTCGATTCGCGGCCGCGCGCGGTCCGTGGTCAGGCGCGCGCCACCGGGCAGCTCCACCCTCTCGTGCTCGCGAGCTCGCGGTACTCGCGCAGCGCGTCCTCGGGTCGGCCGAGCGCCTTCATCAGCTCGAGCGCGCGCGCCGCGTGGTGCGCGTCGAGCTGCTGTGACAACGCGACATGCAATTCTAACGTCCGCGCGACCCACATGCGGTCCTTCGTCTTCTCCGCGAGGTCGAGCGCCAGCTCGCTCGCGCCGCGCCGCTCCATCGCCTTGATCTCGCGCGTGCGCGCGGCCTGGCGGAGGAGCGCGAGCAGGTTGAGCGTCGTGCGCTCCGCCGCCATCAGATCCTCGGCGTCGAGCGCGCGTCGCGCCGCGCCGTCGAGGATCACGACGAGGTCCCCGGCCGCCGTCACCTGGTCCGACTCCTCGCTGAACACCTCGTCGGCGGGCCCCATCGAGGGCCGCAGCCGCGGCTCGCGACCCTGCCGCAAGACGGTCACCGCGGAGCGCCCGGCCGTCACCTGATCGCCGTGGTGGAGCTCGGAGCGCCCCTTCACCGCGACGCCGTTGATGAGCACCCCGTTCCGGCTGCCGAGGTCCTCGACATACACCTTTCCTTGCACCATCGAGACGCGGAAGTGGCGGCGCGACGCGAGCTCGTCGTCGAGGACGAGATCGCACTCGGTCGAGCGGCCCGCGACGAGGCGATCGCCCTCGTCGATCTCGAGCGCCTCCGCCCCGTAGCAGAGAAAGGTCCGGATCTCGCGCGACACGGCCCGAGAGTAGTCTAGGCCGCCCGCGATTGGCGACCGCCTCCCCGCGCGCGTCGCGGCCGTCATCACGTCGTGCGCGAGCCGTCCGCGAACGAAGTGTAATAGGCGACGAAACAAGTGTAAGAGCGACGCGCCGCCGCCTCGGGGAGGATGAGGGCATGGCGAAGCTCACGAGGCGCATGTGGTTGGGCGGCGCGGCCGCCGGAGGGATCGCGGCGGCGCTTCCTCTGCCGTGGTTGGACACGTTCGGCGCGCCGGCGCGCGCGCAGGCGGGAGCGCCCAAGCGCTTCATCGCGGTGATGGGCGCGCTCGGGATCAAGATGCGGCGGTGGGTCACCGGCACGCCGGGCTCGTACTCGTTCGGTCCGGGCCTCGCCGCGCTGCGCCCGTACCAGAGCGACATCACGGTGCTGCGCGGCGTCCAGCCGAAGATCGGATCGCACACCGGATCGACGGCGTGCTTCCTCTCGGGCGACGGGCTCGCGAACAACGCCGCGAAGCACGCGACGATCGATCAGATGATCGCGCAGGCCAACCCGCCCGGCGCGGCGGCCGGCTCGGGGCGGATCGTGAAGTCGATCCAGGCGGGCGTCGGCGTGCGCGGGACGGACGGTCGCTCGACGCTCGTCTACGAGGCGGCGGGCAGCCCGCTGCATCCGAAGAACAACCCCGCGCAGCTCTTCGACGAGCTGTTCGCGGGCGCCGCGCCGACCGGACCGGACCCGTCGGCGCGGCTCGACGCGGAGGCGGACGCGCAGCAGTCGATCCTCGACGCGCACCTCGCCGAGCTGAGCGTGCTCTACGCGAAGGGGAGCCGGCAAGATCAGTTGCGCCTCGAGGAGCACCTCGACGGCCTGCGCTCGATCGAGACCGACGTCCAGATGTTCCGCAGCGGCGGCGTCTCGATCGCGGAGTGCACGAACCCGACGCGCTACGACGCCGCGTCGGTGATCGGCGCCGCGCCCTACGACCGCATCGCGGAGAGTCACTGCGAGATCATCGGACGCGCGTTCGCGTGCGACATCACGCGGGTCGCCACGCTCCAGCTCTTCTACGATGCGAGCGGCGGCATCGGCCTCAACTTCCTCGACGGTCGCTCGAGCGGCATCTCGGCGAAGAGCGTCCACGACAACAAGCACGCGCAAGGCGTCGCGTCGGACACGATCGACGACTGGTACGCGGAGATGGTCGCGCACCTCTTGAGCCAGCTCGACGTGACGGACCCGCTCGACCCGAACGGGGGCCGCATCCTCGACAACACGGTTCTCCTGTTCGGATCGAACCTCCCCAACCCCGCGCACGGCGCTGGCCCGAACTACGGCTTCTATCGCAACGCGAACGAGCAAGACACGACCGACACCGCGTACCTCCTGGCCGGCTCGGCGGGCGGCTACTTCAACACCGGCCGGATGCTCGATTTCCGGCAGCTCGGCCTCTACTACGGCGAGAACGGCAACAAGTACACGTCGGGCGACGGACACGTGTTCGCGAACCGACTCCTGATCTCGCTCGTCAACGCGTTTGGCATCTCGACTTCGACGGTCGGCGACTCCGCGTTCTGTACCGGCGGCGCGCTCGATGGAGGGCTGATCCGATGATGTCCATGAATTCCACGCCGCGGCCGGCTCCGCGCGTTGCCGCCGGCTCGCATCCGATGAACGTCATCCTCGCGATCGCCGCGCTCACGATCGGCTGCGCGGGTCTCGTCACCGAGCCCGGCGCGGGCGGCGCGAGCCCCGAGGGTCACGGGCCCGAGATCGAGGGCGGCATCCTGGCCAAGCGCTGGCTCGACGACACCGCGGGACCGAACCCGCTGCGGCGGCTGACCATGGAGCAGCTCCGCTATTCGATCTACGACCTCACCGGCGTGATGATCGACGCGTCGGCCCTCCCGCCGGAGGCGCTGCGCGACGGCTTCGCGAGCTTCGCGGCGGTGCAGGTGTCGTCCGAGACGCAGGTACGCGGCTACGCGCGCATCGCCGAGGACGTGGCGGGTCGGGTGGATCTCGACGCGCTCGTGACGTGCTCGGCGTACGACCGCCCGTGCGCGGAGGCGCTGCTCGACGGCTTCGGGCGCGCGGTGTTCCGCGGCGAGCTGACGAACGAGGAGCGCGACGCGTACCTCGCGGTCTACGACGCCGCGGCATCGCTCGGCGACGAGGAAGCGCTCCGCTACGTGGTGCGCGGCCTCTTGTCGGCGCCGCGCTTCGTCTATCGCACCTACGCGTTCAACGGCGAGGCGGGCACGACGGGGTACGCGGTGGCGGAGAAGCTGTCCTACTTCCTCTGGTCCTCGACGCCGGACGAGGAGCTGTTGAGCGCGGCGGAGAACGGCGAGCTCGACACCATCGCGGGACGCCACGCAGAAGCCGAGCGGATGCTCGCGGACCCGCGCGCGGAGCGCACGGTCGACGCGTTCCATCGCCAGTGGCTGCGCCTCGACGACCTCGCGAACCTCAACCCCGATCCGGCCGACTTCCCCGAGTTCAGCGACGAGCTGCCGGCGTCGTACGCCGAGGAGACGCTCGCCGCGGCGCGCGAGGCGTTCTTCGATCCGGACGGGACGCTGACTATGCTCCTTGCGTCCGACACCACGCACGTGGACGGCGCGCTCGCCGACCTCTACGGCTACGCGGCGCCGGACACCGACTTCGAGACCACGTCGGTCGGCGCCGAGCCGCGACGCGGCGTCCTCATGATGGGCGCCACGATGGCGCGTCTGTCCACGCTGCGCCGGAGCGAGCCGATCTACCGCGGCGCGTTCATCCTCAACCAGGTGCTCTGCCGCGACCTCGAGCTGCCCGGCGACCTCAACGTGATGCTGCCCGAGCCCGACCCGAGCCTCCCGTATCGGCAGCAGATCGAGGAGCTCACCTCGGAGACGCGCTGCGCGAGCTGTCACTCGTACATCAACCAGCTCGGCTTCGCGCTCGATCAGTTCGACGCGCTGGGCCGCTTCCGGCCGATGGAGAACGGCTTCGCCATCGACACCGCGGTGGAGATCCGAGGGCTCGGCGAGCTGAACGGCGAGTACGCCGACGGAGCGGAGCTCGTCGCGGCGATCGCGCGGAGCGACCTCGCGACGGAGTGCTACGCGGAGAAGTGGTACGAGCTCGCGATGGGCCGCGCGCGCGACCCGGAAGCCGACGCGGCGCATTTCGGCGCGATCTACGAGACGTTCCAGGCCCAGGACCAGAACCTCCAAGCGCTCGTGCTCGCGATCGTCGACGATCCGGCGTTCTGAGCAAGCGCGCTTGCGATCTGCGATCGCCAACGCGCCGACGACCCGCACCTGGACCTCGCAGCGAGCGCGGACGGGGACTCCGGAACCGACGGGGCTCAGCCCGAGGTCCGTTCCGCACTATCTACTTCCTACTTCCGCACTATCCCCGTCTGCACGGTCGCGCCGCCGCGAGCGGCGCGCGTGGTGGTGAGCGAAGCGGCCCTCGCCGCCCGTTCCCGCGAACGCGAAGAACCACGCGACGATGCAGAGGACGGGGTTCGTGTCCCAGTAGTACGTCGTACCGAGAATCGCGACGAGGAGGTGCGGACAGATCACCCACCCGAGCCACGCGAGCGGCCCGAAGGCTCCGCCGACGAAGAGCAGCGTGATGCGGGGGAAGAGGGCGAGCCCGATCAGGACGAGCCAGCCCCACTCGGCGTGTACGGTGAAGAAGTCGGCATGCGGCATGACTCCCACGAGATAAGCGCCGTCACGCCCAATTCCACCCCGCTCACTCGTCTGAGCGTTCCGCGCCGCGAACGAGCCTAGCCTCCGCAGAGCTGAAACACGTCGGCGGTCGCAACGAGGGTTGCGACCGCCGATTCCGATTCCGATTCCGATTCCGATTCCGATTCCGATTCCGATTCCGATTCCGATTCCGATTCCGATTCCGATTCCGATTCTGATGGATCCCCGCAAATCTAAGCGTTAGGCGCTGGAGATTCTCTGCTGCATGTTGTGGACGTCGAGCTCGTCGAACGATTCGTGCGATGACCGTCTCAGGATGAGCACGCCAAGTCGCGGGAGG
>JBFWYI010000142.1:0-18920 GCA_050186575.1 Sandaracinaceae bacterium
CGGGAGGGGTTGCATCAACCCCTCCAGCTAAATCAGCGGACCCGGGCAGCCGAAGTCGACGTCGACGCTCATCACGCTGCCAGACTGCACGGCCGTGCAATCCGCGCCGTAGAACGTGATCGTGTTCGTCGCCGGGTCGTAGTCCCAGCCGCTCGTGTGCGACATGTTGCGCGGGATCAGCGGGCCGCCATCGAAGCGGACCTGGAACAGCATCGGGTCGCGCGTCGCGCCCGTCACCTCGACGGTGCAGCTCGGCGGGATGACCGCCGCCGCGATCGTCGCGAGCGCCGCGTCGAGCTCGGCTGCGGATCGCGCGGGGTACGGGCGGCTCGTGCCGCCGGCCGTGGCCATCATGTTGAGCGCGCTCGTGCCCGTGCCGCCGAACGAGTCGCCGAGCCCGAGCACGTACGTCGGCACGCCGGCGCTGGAGAGCGCTTGGATGGCGGCGACCGTCTCGGGGACGGTCTCGCCCGTCGAGCCATCGGGCTGCATCGGCCCGCAGTTCGGCAGCCCATCGGTCGCGAGCAGGACGAAGCGGCCGACCGGGTTCACCGGGATCGTGCCGTAGTACGTGCGCGCCGCATCGATCGACGGCGCGGTCGGCGTGGCGCCAGGGTTCTGGAGCGCGCAGCCGAACAGGTCCACCGACAGGCCGCCGAGCGTCGACATGATCGCCGACGCGTTCCGCGGCGCGATCGCGTTCCGGATCGTGCCTGCGCCGCACATGTCGTCCGACGGGAAGAACATCAGCCCGAAGTTGATGCGGCCGTCCCACGTCGAGACGAGGCGGTTCACCGCGTTGCGCATGATCGCCATCTTCGTCTCCATCGACGGAGGGAAGGAGTCGATCAACGGCGAGCACATCGATCCCGAGATGTCGACGACGAGGAGCATGTCCGGCGGATCGCCGACGATCGTCGTGTCGAGCGGGGTGGCCGTCATGCAGCCGCCGTCGGCGAAGATCGAGGGGCCGGAGTCGCGCGCCGTCCCCGAGTCGAAGCCACCGAGCACCGAGCTGTCGCGGCCTCCGCCGCCGCCGTCTCTCCCTCCGCCGCCGGGACCGGCGTCGCGCCGTGGCGGGTCGCCGCCCGCGCCGCAACCGGCGACCGCGACCCCGAGGCCGGCCGAGGACAAGAAGAGAAGCAGGCTCAGGATGGAGGACGTCCGCATGGCGCTCGCGTCGAGCAATCTATGATCCAGGTCGGTTGCCGGGCAAGAGCGCCAAGCCATCTCGCCGAGGTGGAAGGTGCGGCTTCCCCCGGTGGGGCCTACGTGCTCCGGCTGCCGTAGCGCTCGATCAGATCGTGGAGATCGCCGGCCGTGCGCCGGATGTCGTGCTGCTCGGCCACCCGACGATGGCCGTCTCGACCCATCTCGCGGAGGCGCTCGGTCGGCGTCGCGAGCGCACGTCGGAGCGCCGCGTCCAACGCCTCCACGCTGCCGGCTGGGATCAGCCAGCCGTCCTCTCCATCCACCACGAGCTCGGGGATGCCCGCGACGAACGTGCTCAGCACCGGTCGCTCGAGCGCGAGCGCCTCCATGATCACGACCGGCAGTCCCTCCGCGAAGCTCGGCAGCACCATCACGCGCGCGCCCTCGATGTGGCCGATCACCTCGGCGCCGCTCGCCCAGCCGGTGATCGTGACACGTCCACGAAGCTTGCAACGATCGATCGCCTCCTCGATCACCGCGCGCATCTCTCCGTCGCCCACCAGCACGAGCTCGAAGTCGACCCCCGCCGCCGCCACGCGACCGAGCGCCTCGATCAACAAGATCTGCCCCTTCTGCTCGGACAACCGACCGACGCTCACGAGGCGCGGCGCATCGGGGA
The DNA here is from genome assembly GCA_050186575.1 of Sandaracinaceae bacterium. Lineage (GTDB taxonomy): Bacteria > Myxococcota_A > Polyangia > Polyangiales > Sandaracinaceae > JAUHXR01. The sequence continues at coordinate 1,832 of JBFWYI010000142.1, forward strand.
GCGGTGCAGGCGTCGCCTCGAGGAACGCGGGATCCACACCACACCGGACGATGTGGATCTTGGACCATGATGCGTACGCGCACTGACGATACAGCTGGCTCCGACCGTAGCTGCTGATCGCGCACACGAACCTTGCGCGCTCGATCTTCTCGGGCAGCGCGATGGCGGCGGGCTTGTCGAACTCCTCGGGCCCGTGCACCACGAAGCTGAACCCCGGTCCGCCGAGCGCCTCGACGAGCATCGCGACGGTGGCGGAGTTCGTTCCGAAGTGGGCGTGCACGTGATCGATCCTTGCTTCCTCCATCCACTCGAAGAGCACGCACGCCTCGCCGAGGTACGCGCCATGGATCGCGAGGCCGCGCTCGGAGCCGGCCCCGACCTCCACCGCGAGCTTGCTCGCCGCCGCGAATTGCATGGGGTGGCGCACCGACACGCGCGCCATCGCCGCCGCGAGGCCCTGCGGGCCACCGTCGAGCACGAAGCGGGTCTTCGCCTGCTCCGCGAGGTCGGCCGGATCGGCGAGCGGCTCGGCGACGCGGCGCACCGAGTAGCGCTCGACGTGCACGCCGCGCGCCTCGAGCGCGAGGATCTCGCGACGCACGAACGTGTGACTCACCTTGGGGTACTGATTGACTAGGTACGCGACGCGCATCGCGGCCGGACATAGCATGGGCGGCCCTCCGCTCCGGGCCGATTGCGGCCGCGCGGGCGAGACGGCACAGTCGTGCGATGCCGGGTGCCGGGGCGGGGGCCGACCTACTCGCGCGCGACGTCCACTACCGACGCGTCGCGAGCCTGCGGCGCGGCGCGGAGCTGGCGCTCCTCATCTGGCCCGCGTTCTTCGTGGCGGACCTCTTCGTCGTCTACGTCGTCGCGCCCGACGCGCGGCTCGACTGGTTCATCCTCTCGCGCGGGCTCGGGCAAGCGTGCCTCGCGATCACCTGGCTGCTGCTCCGACGTGAGCGCACGCCCGGTGCGGTCGCGCTGTTCGCGATCGACGTGTGGGTGTGCACCACGCTCGCGGTCCTCATCAGCCTCGGCGCCGCGCAGTACGGAGGGATCGCGAGCCCGCTCGCGCTCGGCGTGGTGACGCTCTTGATCGGGCGCGGCGCGCTGATGCCCGACGCCAGCAAGCGCGCGGCCGCGACGCTCGGGCTCACCGCCCTCGCCTTCCCGGCGACCGTGCTCACGCTGTGCGTGTTCGACGATCGCATGCGCGCGCAGCTCGCGGTGCCGGCCGAGCTCGCGACGTTCGCGCTCTTCACGGGGTTCGTCGCGGCGGGCGCGCTCGTCGCGGTCTCCGCGAGCCACATGGCGAGCCGCCTCCAGCAGGAGCTCCTCGACGCGACCACGATCTCTCGGTACGAGCTGCTCGAGCGGATCGGCTCGGGCGGAATGGGCGAAGTCTGGCGCGCGCACGATCGCACGCTGTCTCGCGAGGTCGCGGTGAAGCTGCTCCAGAACCCCGCCAGAGCGAGCGACCCCGCGATCGTCGCTCGCTTCGAGCGCGAGGCGCGCGCGACGGCGGACCTCCGCCACCCGCACACCATCCGCGTGTTCGACTACGGCGTGACGCACGAGGGCACGCTTTACTACGCGATGGAGCTCCTCGAGGGACAGGACCTCGCGGCGCGCCTGCGCGAGGGACCGCCGCTCTCCGACCGCCAGATCGTGCACATCGGCATCCAGGTCTGTCACTCGCTCGCGGAGGCGCACGACAAGGGGCTCGTGCATCGCGATGTGAAGCCGGCGAACGTGTTCCTCGCGCGCTACGCGGGCGAGGGCCTGTACGTGAAGCTGCTCGACTTCGGCCTCGCCAAGCTCCTCGAGGCACCGCAGAAGGGCGAGCACGCGCTGACCCGCGTCGGTTATGCGGTCGGCACGCCGGAGTACATGGCGCCCGAGGCGCTGAGCGGCGCCGGCGTCGACGCGCGGAGCGATCTCTACGCGCTCGGGACGATCCTCTTCCGCGCGATCACCGGTCGCGCCCCGTTCCAGGGCGAGCTCAAGGATCAGCTGAGGCAGCGCATGTCGATGCCGCCGCCTTCGCCCTCGCACGTGGCGACCCGCCCCGTGGATCCACGACTGGAAGAAGTGTTGCTCCGCTCCATCCAGCTCCAGCCGACGCAGCGCTACGCCGACGCGCTCACGATGGCCGAGGCGCTCGCCGCGTGCCTCGCCCCCGCCCCCCTCGACGCGCCGCCGACCGACGAGATCGCGACGGACGAGCTGACCACCGACGAGCGCACGAGCGAAGACGCGACGCTGCTCGATGGCGCGGCGCTCTGAGGCCGCGTGCGACCGTCGGCCCGCGTCGTCACGCTGCCCGGTCCGATCGCGCTCCGGCGCACGCTCGGCCGCGAGAAGATCCTCGGCATCGATCCGACGCAGCGCCGCGTCGAGCGCTCGATCGTCTGCGCGTTCCGCACCGAGGAAGGACCGGCCACCGTCCAGTACCAAAAGGTCGCCGACGATCGGGTCGAGGTGCTCGCGTGGGGGCCCGGCGCCGAGGGCGCGCTCGCGGGGGCGCCCGAGCACCTCGGCGCGGGCGACCATCCCGAGCGCTTCGCGCCGGACCATCCGCTGCTCGGTCCGCTCGCCGCGCGCCATGGCGGGATCCGCTTCGGCGCGACGCGGCGGGTGATCGATCACCTCGTGCCGGCGATCATCGGACAGAAGGTCACCGGCAAGGGCGCCTCGCGCTCGTACCGCGAGCTCGTCCAGAAGCACGGCGAGCCGGCGCCGGGTCCGTTCGAGCGCCTGCGCATCGCGCCTCACCCCGATCGCTACCGCGAGCTCGCGTACTTCGACTTCCATCCGTTCGGGGTCGAGCGCAAGCGCGCGCAGGTGATCCTCGACGTCACGCGGCGCGCCCGACGGCTCGAAGCGCTCGTCCACGATCCTCGCGAGCTCGAGCGACGTCTGCTCGCGTTCGTCGGGATCGGGCCGTGGACGACCGCGCTCGTGCTGTCGCTCGCGTGCGGCGATGCGGACGCGGTGCCGGTCGGCGACTACCACCTCAAGAACGTCGTCGTCCACGCGCTGACCGGACGGGCGCGCGGAACCGACGAGGAGATGGTGGAGCTCCTCGAGCCGTTCCGCCCCCATCGCGGGCGCGCGATCGCGCTGATCGCGGCGTCGGGCGTGTCACCGCCCCGCTTCGGCCCGCGGATGCCCGTCCGCGACATTCGGGGGCAGTGATCGCCAGCGTTGAATCGCGGCGCACGACGGTCTATGGCTAGCGCCATGAAGGGTGACCCCCGCGTCTTGGAACGGCTCGGCGAGCTGCTGACCGACGAGCTGACCTCGGCGGACCTCTATCGCTACTTCGCGCTGCGGCTGCACAAGCAGGGCTACCTCGCGCTCCACGCTCGGCTCGCCCACGAGGTGCAAGACGAGCTGCATCACGCGGACCTGATCATCGCGCGCATGCTGTTGCTCGGCGGCGAGCCGAACGTGCTCGCGCGTCGATCCAAGGAGACGCCGAGCGAGCCCAAGGCGATGCTCGAGGCGTCGCTCGACTACGAGCTCGAGGTGCGCGCTCGCCTCAACGACGCGATCGCGACGTGCGACGCGGCCGGCGACGCGGGGAGCCGACTGATCCTCCAGGAGCTCCTGAAGGAGACCGAGGAGGATCACATCGACTGGCTCGAGACGCAGCTCCACCTCATCGAGGAGCTCGGGCTCGAGGCCTACCTCGCCGAGCAGCTCGGCGCGCCGGCCGGCTGATCCGGTTCGCGCGCCGCGGCGCGCGCACGTCGCATGGCGTGGCCGACACCCAGCGCGAGCAGCGCGAACGCGGCCGCGAGGAGGAGCGCGCCCCAGTCGGCGAGCGAGCGCGGCGGCGCGTCCGGATCGCCGACCAGCGCATGCACGCCGGCCGCGATCGGTGCGGCGAGCGGCGTCAGCGATCGGAGCCGCCACGCGAGCCCGGCCGCGGCCACCGCGAGCACGACCAGCGCCAGCCCATTCGGATGCAGCGCCTCGTCGGGCGCGAGCCCGACCGCGAGGACCCCCACGTAGCCGAGGAGCAGCGCCGCGCTCGAGAGCCGCGCGAGCTCGACGCCGCTCGCGCGCGCGAACGTGATCGGAGGCGGCTCGGTCGGCGCAGGATCGGGCGAAGCCGCGCCGCGGTAGCCGATCGCGCTCGCTTCATTCGTGGCGGACGGCCGAGATGGACGACGCAAGGCGCGTAGCACCAGCGTCGCCGCGCCGAGGAGGCTCGCGAGCGCGAGGTGCGCGGGGTCGGTGAGCCCGGTGAGCGCCACGAGCCCCGCGACCCAGGCGATCGCGCTCCGATGGCCGGGAGCCAACCGCGTCAGCGCGAACGCGAGCGGGAGGAGGAGAGCGCGCGGGTCGAGGTGGCGATCGGCGACGAGCCAGCCCACGTGGATCAGCGACGCGCCGGCGAGCGCGCCCCAGCACGCGCCGATCGCGCGGCGCCCGCGCACGTCGAAGCCCACCGCGCTCTCGACCGGATGACGGAAGTAGAGCCCAGCCGCCGAGAGCGCGAACATCGCGCATGCGACGATCGCCTCGCCGGCGAGGGTGTGCGAGCGGCCGAGCACGAGCATCACGTGCGGCAGCGCGGCGACCACCGTCGCCCCGGTCACGAGCAGCGCGAACGTGCGGCGCGCGATGCGGAGCTCGAGCGCGCGCAGCAAGAGCGCGAGCTTGATCGCGAACACGAGCACCCAAGCCCCGCTCACGAGCGCGCCGCCCACGAACGCGGAGAGCTCGATGTGCATCGTCAAGTCGCCTTGATAGAGCATCGCGAGCAGCCCGAGCATCACGCCGGCGCGCCGCTGCCCGTGACGGACGAGCAGGGCGGCGCCTCCGATGAGCGCGAACGCATAGAGCTCGGCGAGCCCGGACACCGCCCACGCGCCGAGCCGAGAGCCGTCCTCGACGGCGGCCTTGAGCAGCAGCCACAGCCCGCCGAGCGCGAGCGCGGCGCTGAGGAGATAGATCGGGTTGTACTCCACGAACCAGCGGTGGAGGAGCGAACGCTCGGTTCGATCGGCGGGCGGCGCGGGTGGGGTCATGCGCGTCCCATGTTCACGCCGCATGCCAGCTACGGTGCGCGCGCGGACGCGGCGACGCTCGCTCCGCCACGCGACATCGAGTCAGCGACGCGCCGCGGGCCGCGACGTTCTGTCAGCTCGGGCCGGCCGCCGAGCCACGCGACTTGCGACTGAACAAGCGATCCCAGCCGCGTCGGTATCGATCGGATGCCACCTGGGCGGGGCCGCTCTTCGCTTCGGCGGGCGGTTCGTAGACGGTCTCGACGTCGAAGAGGAGCGGCTCGTCCCGGGCCTTGAGCCGGAGGAGCTCACCGTGGATCGGCTTGCCCTCCTCGGCGCGCCGGAGCACCGCGGCGCTGAGCGCCTCGCCCTTCTTGCGCAAGACGGCGAGCGACTCGCGGTCCTCGCTCGCGCCGAGCACGAGCGCGAGGTCGTCGACGGCCGGATCCGACTTCTGCGCCACGCGACCGCACTCTACCGCTCGAGCGCGACGCGCGCCCGTCGCGGCGCCGGCATCACCGCACGAAGTACGCGCGCCGCATGATCTCGGCTTGCCCGGGGCTGATCACGGTGCCTTGGCCGGCCCAGAACATGAGGTTGTCCCCGCCTGCCCCGGCGCACTCGAACGGCGCGAGGAGCCCGTCGCCGTCGGTGTCGCGATCCGCGCGGCACTCTGGCGTGTCGGGGTGCGGATCGTTGACCGAGCCGTCGAGCTCGCTCGAGTGGAAGAGCCCCATGTAGTGGCCGATCTCGTGCGCCATCACCATGCCGAGCTCGTTGCGTCGGATCATGTCGCCAGCGAGCGCGACGCCGGAGCTGCCCGTCCCCGGGAGGATCTGCACCCCGGGGATCCCGCTCGCGATGCCGAGCGCGCCGTCGATCTCGCGCGCGTAGAACACCGCGACCGAAGGTCGGTTCGCGCCGGCGCTCAACCGGTACAGCGCGGGGAGCTCCTCCGGCCAGCCGGTGGGCGAGCTACCCATCTCGAGGATCGCATAGCGCTGGCGGAGCTGGCCGACGACCTCGTGGACCCGCACGTCACCGATCATCAGCCCGGTCGACGCGAGGATCGCGCCCGCGGCCTGCACGCCCTGCCGGATGACGGGAGGCACCGATCCGTCGGGCGAGCGGAGGTCCTGGCCGCCCACGAGGTACACGTCGATGTCCAGCGTGACCCCCGGATTGCTCCGCTGCGCGACCACGCGCGTGAGCCGGGTCGCCGCCAGCGAGCTGAGCGAAAACGTGAAGCCGCTCATCGGCGAGGGTGTCAACGCGCCGTTCGGATAGAGGACGGTGAGCGAGTCGCCGCCGACCGTGAGGCTGCCGATGCCCCACGCGGGGGCGGGCTGGCCGATCGAGCCGGAGACGGACGAGTCGAAGATGATGGTCGACGGCGGATCGTCGTCGCGCACGTCGACGACGAACGGCCACGTGTCGTCGTCCGAGGTCCACACCACGAGCGCGTTCGGCGCGAGCGTGGGGAGCGCGACGCTCGTCGTCGTCGCGGGATCCACCGACTCCGCCGGCTCGGGACCGGTGACGCGGACCCCCATCGGCGCCACGACGTACGCGGTGCACGCCTGGAGCGGCTGCATCATCGTCGTGCCGGTGCGCACCCAGGTCTGTCGGCAGCGCTCCTCGGGTTGGCAGTCGTCGTCCGACACGCATGGCTCGACGCAGACGCCGGGGAGGCTGCAGAGCCGGCGCGTACAGTCGTCGCTCGTGACGCAGGCGCCTCCTTCGTTGAGGCCGGGGCCGGTCGCGCCGCACTCGAGAGGATGCGGCGCGAGGTCGACCGGGGTGAACGCCCGCGCCGCGGTGCAGAGCGTTTCGAGACCGCAGTCCGCGTCGCGCAGGCACGGCGTTCCCGCTGGCCCGGCGTCGGGACCGCCCGCGTCGCGGCGACCGGCGTCACGCGCGCCCGCGTCTCGACGACCTGCGTCGCTCGGCGTCGGACCCGCGCTCTCGCGGAAGTCGTCCAGCGTGGTGCGCGCACCGCACGAGGCGATCACCAACGCGAGCGAGCCGAGCGCGATCGTGGTGAGCGGTGAGCGCGGCGCGGACACCGGCCGTATATACAGCAGCCTCGCGCGCCGGTCAGCCCGGCGGAGCGAACCGCATCGGTGAGCGCGCATCGGAGAACGATCCTGCTCGAAGGGACGCGCGAGGACACCCTCGCGGCGGCGCACGGGTTCGTCGGCGAGTCGACGAGCGTGTTGTGGGTGAGCGAAAGAGAGCCGGGCGCCGCGACGCCGGCCGAAGCCCGCCGCATGCTCGGCTCGGCGTTCGACGCGGTCGTCCTCGACTTCACCGACGACGTCGACGCGGATCTGCTCGGCGTCGCGCACGGCTTCGTGTGGGGTGGAGGCGCGCTCGTCGTCCGCATGGGACCACCGCGCGGCTCGCCGCGGCTCGCGACGATCCCCTACGACGTCGACGCGGTCGGCACGCGGTTTCCGCGTCGCCTCCTAGACGCGCTCCGGGCCTCCCGTTCGTCCGACCTCGCGCCGCTCGGCTCGATCGCGCGCGATGTCCGGTCCACCGACGAGCAAGCCGCCGTGGTCGCGGAGCTCGCGCGGGCGCTCGGGGGCGCCGAGCCGCGCGTCGTGGCGCTCCTGTCCGATCGGGGCCGCGGCAAGTCGAGCGCGCTCGGCCTCGCGATCCGGGAGCTCGCCGGCGCGCGCCGGATCGCGGTGGTGGCGCCCACCCCGGACTCCGCGCAAGAAGTGTTTCGATTCGCGATCGGATCGCCCGAGGCCCCGGGGGACGGTCCGATCCGGTTCGCCACCCCGCACGGGATCGCGACGACGATCGAGCGGTGGGACGCGCTGGTGATCGACGAGGCCGCGCAGATCCCCGTGCCCGAGCTCCAGCGCATCGTGACGCGTCACGCGACGATCCCGATCGCGATGGCCACCACCGGGCGCGGCTACGAAGGGACGGGCCGTGGGTTCGTGCTCCGGTTCCTCCAGGCGCTCCGAAGGAGCGAGCGCCCGCTCACGGAGCTCGCGCTCCACGCGCCGATCCGATGGGACGAGGGCGACCCCGTCGAGCGCGCGGTGTTCGACGCGCTCCTCCTCGACGCCGAGCCGTCGGAGACCCCGTCGGAAGACAATTTGCTAGCGACGGTGATCGATCGCGAGGAGCTCGCCGCGAACGAGCCGCTGCTCCGGAGCTTCTTCGGGCTGCTCGTGCACGCGCACTACCGGACGACGCCGGGCGATCTCGCGACGCTCCTCGACGCGCCGAACGTACGCCTCCATGCGCTGCGCGACGGCGATCGGATCGCCGCCGCCTCGCTCGTCGCGCTCGAGGGCGGGCTCCCGGACGACGTCATCCGGGCGGTCGCCGCGGGACGCACGAGGATCCGCGGCCACGCGCTGCCCGACACGCTGATCGCGCACGCCTCGCGGATGGAAGCGGGCGCGCTCGAGATCGTGCGGAGCGTCCGGCTCGCGGTGCACCCTGCGCTCCGGCGGCGCGGGCTCGGCGCGCGGCTCGTCGACCACGTGCACCGGAGCTACGCGCCGGATCTCTTCGGCACCATGTTCGGCGCCACGCCGGAGCTGCTCCGCTTCCGGCGCTCGGTCGGCTACGCGCTGGTCCGCGTCGGTGCCTCGCGCGGCGCCCGCACCGGCGAGCCGGCCGCGGTCATGCTCCGCGCGGCCAGCGAGCCAGGCGCCACGCTGATCGCCGATCTCTCTCGGGAGCTCGCGCGCGAGCTCCCGCTCCAGCTCGAGCTGTTGGCGAGCGAGCTCACCCTCGACCCGGCGCTCGACGCCGCGCTTCGCGAGGGCCTCCCCGCTCCGCGGCCCCTCGGCGACGCGGAGGCGCGTCGGACCGTGGAAGCATACTTGCGTGGCCCGCGCACGTTCGAGTCCGCCGCGGGCGCGATCCTCATGCGCGTGCGCGAGCGCGAGGCCGAGCTCGGCCACGAGGCCGCCCACGCGCTCGTCCGCGCCCGGGTCCTCGAGCGCCGGTCTTGGTCGGAGGCGGCGCGGCGCGGCGGCTACCCGAGCGTGCCCGCCGCGATGCGAGCGCTTCGCCGCGCGCTCCGCGATCTGCTGGACCCGCCGCAAGACTGATTGCGGTCGATGCCTATCAGCGACGAGCTGCCTCTCGACGAGGCGGTTCACGATGAGGAACGCCCCCACCGTGATCAGCACGCACGCGAAGAGGAGACCGCCGAGTCCTCGAGCCCGGCGCCTTCTCAGCCGGCCGTCCGTCCGCGAGCGACAGCCACCTCGGCGTCGAGGTGACGTCGTCGAACGGCCCCGTCCCGATCGCCGGGGATGCTCGCTCCGGCACCCGCGACGTCGTCGTTGCGTGCCGTCGGCGTCGCCGCGGTCCGCGTCACCGGACCGAAAAAGCAGCAGCCGTCGCGTACCGATCGTTCTCGCTCGCCGGAGGTCTCGCCCAGCGTTGACCCCACCTTTTGCCCCGCGCATGCTGCGCCCCGATGTCGGACGAGTACGAGGTCTTCGAGTCGGACATCGCCATCGTCGGGATGGCGGCGCGGGTCCCCGGAGCGCTCGGTGTGGAGCAGCTCTGGCAGAACCTCGCGGGCGGCGTGGAGTCGGTCCGCACGTTCACCGACGAGGAGCTCCTCGCGGCGGGCGAGAGCGCGGAGAACCTCCGCCACAAGCGCTACGTGAAGGCGGCCGCGCCGCTCCCCTCGATGGAGATGTTCGACGGCGAGTTCTTCGGGTTCAGCCCGAAGGAGTGCGCGATCATGGATCCCCAGCACCGCCACTTCCTGGAGGTGTGCTGGGAGGCGCTCGAGAACGCGGCGCACCCGCCCGAGCGCTTCGACGGACCGATCGGCGTGTTCGCGGGCTGCGGGATGGGGAGCTACTTCTATTTCCATCTCTGCACGCACCCCGAGCTGGTGCGCGACGTGGGGATGTTCCTGTTGCGCCACACCGGCAACGACAAGGACTTCCTCGCCACGCGCGTCAGCTACCTGTTCGATCTGCGCGGTCCCTCGATCGGCGTCCAGACCGCGTGCTCGACCTCGCTCGTCGCGACCCACCTCGCGTGTCAGAGCCTGCTGTCGCGCGAGTGCGACCTCGCGCTCGCGGGCGGCGTGACGATCGAGCTGCCGCACCGGCGCGGCTACTTCTATCAGGAGGGCGAGATCCTCTCGCCGACCGGCCACTGCCACGCGTTCGACCATCGCGCGGCCGGCACGGTGTTCGGGTCGGGCGCCGGCGCGGTCGCGCTCCGCCGGCTCGGCGACGCGCTCGACGACGGCGACGTGATCCACGCGGTGATCCGCGGCTCCGCCGTCAACAACGACGGCAGCACCAAGGTCAACTACCTCGCCCCGAGCGTCGACGGGCAGGCGCAGGCGATGGTCGAGGCGTACGACGTCTGCCAGGTCGACCCGCGCACGATCGAGTACATCGAGTGCCACGGCACCGGGACCTACCTCGGCGACCCGATCGAGATCGAGGCGCTCACCCAGGCGTTCCGCAGCAAGACCGACGACAAGCAGTTTTGTAAGATCGGATCGATCAAGAGCAACATCGGTCACCTCGACACCGCGGCCGGGGTGGTGAGCCTCATCAAGGCGACGCTCGCGCTGAAGAACGCGACGATCCCGCCGAGCCTCAACTACGAGGCGCCCAACCCGACGATCGACTTCGCGCGCTCGCCGTTCATCGTGGCGAGCGAGCGGGCCGAGTGGCCGTCGCCGGCCGAGCATCCGCGGCGCGCGGCCGTCAACTCGCTCGGCGTGGGCGGGACGAACGCGCACGTCGTCTTGCAAGAGCCGCCCGCCCTCGGGCCGGGCGGCGAGGCGAGCCGCGCGCCCCAGCTCCTCTGCCTGAGCGCGAAGAGCGGCGCGAGCCTCGACGGAGGCGCGCAGAAGCTCGCCGCCCATCTGCGCGCGCACCCCGAGCAGTCGCTCGCCGACGTGGCGTGGACGCTCCATCGCGGCCGGCGCGCGTTCGATCGCCGGCGCGTGGTCGCGGCGACGACCCACGAGGAGGCGGCGCGCCTGCTCGAGGCGGCCGATCCGCGGCGGGTGTTCACCCACCTCGCCGGCTCGCAACGCACGACGAACGTCTTCTTGCTCCCCGGCGGCGGCGCGCAGTACACCACCATGGCGGCCGGCCTCTACGAGCGCGAACCGGTCTTCAAGGAGCACGTCGACCGCGGGCTCGCCGAGCTGAAGGCGCGACACGACATCGATCTCGCGCCGCTCTTGTTCGGCACCGCGAAGGACGCGGAGGCGGAGCTCGATCGCATGCCGCACCAGCTCCCCGCCATCTTCATCGTCAGCGTGGCGATGGCGCGGCTCTTCGAGAGCTGGGACGTGCGCCCCGATGCGCTCCTCGGCCACAGCCTCGGCCAGAACACCGCCGCGCACCTCGCCGGCGTGATGTCGTTCTCGGACTGCCTCGGCCTCGTGGTGCTGCGCGGCCGACTCTTCGAGAAGACGGCCGAGGGCGCGATGCTCAGCGTCGCCGCGAGCGCGAGCACGATCGAGCCGCTCCTCGATGGCGCGCTCGACCTCGCGGTGGTCAACGCCCCCGACGCGTGCGTGGTGAGCGGGCCTCCCGACGCCGTCGCTGCGCTCGAGGCGAAGCTGACCGAGGCGGGCGAGATCGAGGTCCGTCGCCTCGCCATCCCGACCGCCGCCCACTCGCGCTTGCTCGATCCGATCCTCGGCGAGTTCGGCGACTACCTCCGGTCGATCGAGCTGAAGGCGCCGAGCATCCCGGTGCTCTGCAACACGACGGGCGGCTGGCTCACGGACCGCGACGCCTGCGACCCCGACTACTGGGTGCGGCACCTCCGGAGCACGGTGCGGTTCGCCGACGACGTCGAGACCGTGCTCGCCGGCGGCGCGCGCATCCTCATCGAGTGCGGCCCCGGTCGCGCCCTCAGCTCGCTCGCGCGCGGCCACCACGCGTTCGGTAAAGGCGCGCACAACGCGTTGCACACCATCCGACACAAGGACGACGAGGTCGACGACCAGACGTTCTTCGTCACCGCGCTGGGCCGCATCTGGGCGAGCGGCGGGGCGTTCGAGCTCGATCGCCTCTTCGAGGGCGAGGAGCGCGTGCGCGTCGAGCTGCCGACGTACGCGTGGAACCACAAGCCGTATTTCGTCGAGCCGCTCGCCCCCACCGCGTCGGCCGAGAGCGCGACCGACGTCGCCCGCGAGGACGACGTCGAGGCGTGGGGTTGGCGCCCGCGCTGGAAGCCCGCCGCCGCCGATCCGGTCGACCGCGCACGCCACACGTGGCTGCTCTTCATGGACGACGCGGGCATCGGACGCCGCATCGAGGAGCGCCTCCGCGAGCGGGGCGACAAGGTCGTATGCGTCTACGAGGGCGACGCGTACGTGGCGAAGACGGATCACCACTTCGCGCTGAGCCCCGAGCGCGGGCGCGAGGGCTACGCCGCGCTGGTGCGCGATCTCGTCGCGCGCGGCCTCACGCCGGATCGCGTGGTCCACCTCTGGCTGCTCGAGGCGCAGGAGCGCTTCCGCCCTGGCTCGAACCTCTTCCATCACCATCAGGAGCGCGGCTTCTACTCGCTGCTCTTCCTCGCGCAGGCGCTCGGCGAAGAGGGCGTGCCACCCCTCGAGCTCACCGTGGTGACGAACGGGATGCAGCGGGTGAGCGACGAGCCGCTGCCCTACCCCGACAAGGCGACCGTCCTCGGCCCCGTGCGCGTGATCCCTCGCGAGCTCGAGGGCTACGTGACCCGATCGGTCGACGTGACGATGCCCGCTCCGACGGACCGCCTGTTCGGCGGCGGGCTGCGGATGGCGCTCGCGGATCCGTTCGCCGGGCGCCGCCGCGCGGAGCGCTCGCTCGACGAGCTGAGCGATCGGCTCCTGGAAGAGCTCTTGACGGCGCCAGAGGCGCCGAACGGCGTCGACGTCACCGCGTGGCGCGGCGACCGTCGGTTCGTGTGGACGCTCGACCCTGTGCCTCTGGAACCTGTGCCCCTCGAACCGGCCCGCGAGACGATCGGCGCGCTGCGTCGCGGCGGGCACTACGTGATCACCGGGGGTCTCGGCGGCATCGGCCTCACCATCGCGGAGGCGCTCGGCCGAGCCTCTGGCGCCAAGCTCACCCTGCTCTCGCGCACCGCGTTGCCGCCGCGCGAGCAATGGGCGAGCTGGATCCGCCAGCACGGCGAGAGCGACCGCGTGAGCCAGCGGCTAAGACGCTTGCTCGACGTCGAGGCGGCGGGCGCCGAGCTCGCCGTCCACTGCGCGGACGTCACGCACGTCGACGAGCTCACGCGCGCGCTGGGCGCGGCCACCGATCGCTTCGGTCCCATCCACGGGCTGCTCCACACCGCGGGCACCGTCGCCGACGAGCTCATCGCGATGAAGACGCCGGAGCGCGCGCAAGAGGTGCTGACCCCGAAGGTCCAGGGCACCCGCGTCCTCGACGAGGTGCTCGCCGCGCACCCGCCGCTCGACTTCATGGTGCTGTTCAGCTCGACGTCGACCGCCACCGCCCCGCCGGGACAGGTGGACTACGTGGCGGCGAACGCGTTCCTCGACGCCTACGCACAAGCGCGGGCGGGCGAGCCCACGCGCGTCACGTCGCTGCACTGGGGCATCTGGCGCGGCGTCGGGATGGCCGCCGAGGCGAGCGGCCAGGATCGCGGCACGCCCGGCGAGGCGGTCGGCGAGCAGCCCTCGCACCCGCTGCTCGACGCGCGCGTCCAGGCGGCGAACGGTCGCTCGGTGCTCGAGGGCACGCTGTCGACCGCGCGCGATTGGGTGCTCGATGGACACCGCACGAAGAATGGACACGCGCTGCTACCGGGTACCGGGTACCTCGAGCTCGCACGGGCCGCGCTCGAGGCGTACGGCGAGCGCGGCGCGTTCGAGATCGAGGATCTCTTCTTCATCCGCCCGTTCGCGGTGGCCGACGACACGGATCGCGCGATCCGCGTGGGGTTGACCCCGACCGAGCGCGGCTACGCGTTCGAGGTCCGCGGCGCGGTGGAGCTCGAGGGCCAGCGCGGCTGGGAGCTCCACGCGCAGGCGCAGATCGCCTTGCGCGCGATCGCGAGGCCCACGCCGGTCCAGCCGAGCGCGATCGCAGATCGCTGCGCGCGCCACGAGCGCGCGGAGGGCGACGGCTCGATCCGCACGACGCAGGAGAAGCACCTCCGCTTCGGCCCGCGATGGGGAGTCCTCCGCGAGCGCTGGCTCGGTGACGGCGAAGGCCTCGCGCGCCTCGCGCTGCCGGATCGCTTCGCGAACGAGACGCGCGAGCTGGGCCTCCACCCGGCGCTCCTCGACATCGCGACCGGCTGGGCGATGGAGCTCATCGAGGGCTATCGCGGCGACGCGCTCTGGGTCCCGATCAGCTACGAACGTGTGCGTGTGCACGCCCCGTTGCCACCGACGATCGTCAGCCACGTGCGCAACGCCGCGCCGAACCGCGACGACTCGGACTTCGTCTCCTTCGACGTCACGCTCGCGACCGCGGACGGGCAGGTGCTCGTGGAGGTCGATCGCCTCTCGCTCCGCAAGATGACCGGCGACCTCGACTTCGCGGTGAAGGGCCGGCCGTCCCGCTCCGACGTGGAGCTCGAGGCGAGGGCCGACGAGGGGCGCGAGCCATCGCCGCAGGAGCGCGCGCTGGCGCAGAACCTCGAGCGCGGGATCCAGCCGGCCGAGGGCGCCGACGCGTTCCTCCGCGTGCTCGCCGGACCGGCACGCCCGGAGATCTTCGTCAGCTCGATGCCGCTCCCCGCGCTCATCAGCCAGGCCGCGCGCACCGGGCGCGGGAGCGAGGCGGGAGAGAGCCTCAAGCTGAGCCGCCCCGAGCTCGACAGCGAGTTCGTGGAGGCGCGCGACGAGGTCGAGAAGACGCTCGTCACGTTCTGGCAGGAGCTCCTCGGGGTCGACACGGTCGGCGTGCGCGACAGCTTTTTCGACCTCGGTGGCCACTCGCTCATCGCGGTGCGCCTGTTCGCGAAGGTCAAGAAGGCGTACAGCGTCGAGTTCCCGATCTCCGTCCTCTTCGAAGCGCCGACGATCGAGCGCTGCGCGAGCATGATCAAGGCGACGATCGGAGAGTCCGCGAGCGCGGCCGACGAGGCGGAGCCCAAGCCGAAGGCCACCCGCTACACCCACCTCGTCCCGATGCACGCCGGCGACGGAGGACCGAAGACGCCGTTCTTCCTCGTGGCCGGCATGTTCGGCAACGTGCTCAACCTCCGGCACCTCGCCCACCTCGTCGGCACCGACCGCCGGTTCTACGGGTTGCAAGCGCGCGGACTCTACGGCGATCAGACGCCGCACGAGACGTTCGACGAGATGGCGAAGGCGTACCTCGAGGAGATGCGCACCGTGCAGCCGAGCGGGCCGTATCTGTTGGGCGGCTTCTCCGGCGGCGGCATCACCGCGTACGAGATCGCGCAGCAGCTGGTCGCTGCGGGAGAGGAAGTAGCGTTGCTCGTCTTCCTCGACACGCCGCTGCCGTTCCCTCCGCCCGCGCTGTCTTTACGCGACCGCGCGCGCATCCAGACCCAGCAGCTCCAGGAGAAGGGCGCCGCGTACCTCTCCGAGTGGGCGGTCAACCGCTGGAACTGGGAGGTGAGCAAGCTCAAGAAGCGGTTCGACGAGCCCGAGCCGGACCGCACCGGCGAGGAATTCCACGACGAGGCGATCGAGGCGGCGTTCCGGCGCGCGCTCGGGCGCTACGAGCTGCGCAAGTACCCCGGCTCGGTGTGCCTGTTCCGCCCGCGCCTCGAGGTCGCGTTCGACCTCGGCGAGGGCCGCCTCCTCAACCACCAGCGCGACTACGTGTACGCGGACAACGGCTGGACCAAGTACGTCGGCTCGCTCGACGTCGAGGAGGTCCCCGGCGACCACGACTCGATGGTCCTCGAGCCGAACGTCCGCGTGCTCGCGGCGCGCTTCCGTCAGGCCATCGAACGCGCGGAAGACGGCTTGCGACGTCGATCCCGCGACGCTCGCCTCGCCGCCGAGGAGTGATGACGAAGCCGTCGACGTACGGCCGGGTCAAGGGAGCGCTCGCGCTCGTCGTCTTGGCGGCGGTCGCCCCCAACGACGCCGCCGCGCAGTCCTCCTGTCCGGACGCGAGCGCCGCCGAGCTCCTCGCGCGCGTCCCACGGGGCGAGCGCGACGGCCTCGACGTCGACGACGAGGGCCTGCCCTCGTCGATCGTCCGACTCGACCTCGACGGTAACCCCGGCGAGGAGCTGGTGCTCGCGGTGGACGTGCTCGTCTCCGAGCTCGACGACGAGGGCGGCGACTCGTTCAGCGCGCTGATCGCGTATCGATGCATGGGAGGCCGCTGGGCGTTCGTCGGTCGGCACAGCCTCCCCATCGACCGCGGCTGGGACGGCACGTTCGACACGCGACCGGGCGTCGTCGTGATGCGCGAGGAGCGCTTCGCCCGAGTGGACCACCCGTTCCTGCGAGTCGAGCACGTCGACGTGCGGGGGAGCCACGACCCCCGCTTCATCTCGCGCCGTCTCCTCCTCCTCCACATGGTCGGCGGTCGGCTGATCGTCGCGTTCGACGCGTTCGTCCGCGTCGACTACGTGTCCGGGCCCGCGCGGAGCGACGCCGGCTCGATCGTGCGGACGGTGGTGTTCCAACGTCCGCGCGCCCCGCGCATCCGCATGCGGGTGGTCGACCGAACGGACCGGCGCCCGCGGCGGTGCGCGGCGACGTTCGCGTTCGACGGCCGCACGTTCGTGGGCGAGGGGGACGGCGGGTGCGAGACGGGGGGCGAGGTCGGCAACTTCGAGTGATCCGGCCCGCGGTCTCCGACGCCAGCGGTCTGACGTACGGAGGCTGCGCGATGGTCGAGGGGGAACGGTCGACGGGGAACGGTCGACGGGGAACCGTCGACGGGGAACGGTCGACGGGGAACGGTCGACGGGGAACGGTCGAGGGGGAACGGTCGACGGGGAACGGTCGACGGGGAACGGTCGACGGGGAACGGTCGACGGGGAACGGTCGACGGGGAACGGTCGACGGGGGACGGGGGGGATCTGAACCTTGTGCACTCGACAACCAGGGTTGACGTGCCGGGCTCGGTGGA
>JBFWYI010000143.1:0-18462 GCA_050186575.1 Sandaracinaceae bacterium
GCTGCTCGGCCACGCGTCGCTCGGCGTCCTCGAGAGCGCGCCGCAGCTGCTCCTGCCGCTGTTGCTCCTGCTCCTGTCGCTGTTGCTCCTGCTGAATGTGCTCTTGCGCGCGCCGCTCGAGCTCGGCGCGGTGGGCGCGCTCCTGCTCGTCGCGCTGTCGCTGCTCGGCCACGCGTCGCTCGGCGTCCTCGCGAGCGCGTCGCTGCTGCTCCTGTCGCTGTTGCTCCTGCTCCTGTCGCTGCTGCTCCTGCTGCAAGTGCTCTTGCGCGCGCCGCTCGAGCTCGGCGCGGTGGGCGCGCTCCTGCTCGTCGCGCTGTCGCTGCTCGGCCACGCGTCGCTCGGCGTCCGCGGGCGGCGGCTCGGGTTGCAAGTGTGTTTGCGCTCGTCGTTCCAGCTCGGCGCGCCTGCGCTCCTCCTCCCGGCGGTGGGCGTCGGCCACCGCGCGTCGCACGCGCTCCTCCTCCTCGCGAGCCCGCGCCTCGGCCGCCCGGCGCTCCGCGGCGTCGCCCACGCGTTCGCTCGGCGCGGCCGCTCGCGCCCGCCGTTCCAGCTCGTCGCGCCACTCTCGTGAAGCCTGTTCACGAGACCGCTCGCTCCGCGCCTCCTCCTCCGCCTCGCCTCGTCGAGCTCGAGCCAACGCGAGGTCCGCTTGCGCTCGCGCGCGCTGCTCCCGCTCGGCGTCGAGCTGCTCGGCGCGCTCTCGCATGGCGCGCTCGCGCTCGGCCCGGGCCAGCGACTCGAGCTCGGCCGCCGTGTGGCGAGGGGTCGACGATCCATGCGATTCGGCGCTCGAGATCGGCTCGAGGTGCCCCCAGCGATCGCGACGCCACTCCACCTCATACGACGCAGCTGCCACCGCGGTGATCCGGTCTGGCCCGATCCACGCACGCAGCTCCGGGGGCCGTGACACGTGCTGCTCCGGTACGTAGTGAAACTCGTTCCCGCGCACGCCGATCGGGGGCCTCGGCGCCCACCCGATCGCCCCCGGACCGCGCCGCCAGTACACCCAACCCGGTCCCCACTCGCGGCCGGGCACCCAGATCCAACGGTTCGACCGGCGGCGCCAACGTCCGTAGTGGCACACCGCCCAGCCGATCGGATCCGACTCCACCCACAGCGGGGTCGTGCCGCTCATGTCCCACTGCCCCGCAACGTAAGGTTCGTAGTACGCGTCGTACGGGATGAAGACCTGCCCGTAGGTCGGGTCGATCTCCCACGCGCCGTAGGGGGTGAGGAGCGTGATGAAGACGTTGATCTCGACGATCGCGCGGGGGGGCGGCATCTCTACGACGAAGCGCGAGCCGCGTCGGCAGCCGCTCGCGCCGAACGTGAGGAGCAACGTGATCGCGAAGGCGCCCACACGCCGCGCGATCGGTCCCGCAAGACGATTCGCCATGATGGTCTTTTCTAGACCACGGCGCCTGTGCGACGGGTTGGGGTTCGTAAGGAATCGTCAGGGCGAGGGGAGATCGGCGGGCTCGTCGGACACCCCCGCGTCGGGGGCCGCGCCGTCCGCGACCGCGCCGTCCGGCCCGTCGGGATCGTCTCCGATCGCGTAGAGGATTCCGTCGTCGCAGCCGACGATGATCGTCCCATCCTCGCGGAGGATCGGCGCCGCGTCGACGTCACCGCCGGTGCGCTCGATCCATCGCAACTCGCCTTGCGAGCTCAGCGCGTACACGTAGTCGTCGTGCGCGCCGAAGTAGATGCTGCCCTCCGCGTCGACGATCGGGCCCGAGGCGACCCCGATCTCGGGAGACTCCGAGACCGCGACCGGGAAGTACCAGCGCAGCTCGCCGTCGCTCGCGTCGAGCGACACCACCCGTGGCTGCGGGCCGTAGATCGCGGCGATGACGTCTCCGTTCCGGCCGAGCGCGACCGGCGCGCGCACGTAGCCGTCAACGTGCGTCTTCCACGCGAGCTGTCCATCGCGATCGACCGCGTGCACGTGCTGATCGTCCGAGCCGATGTAGATCAACCCGGCGTCTCCGATCACCGGGCTCGAGCTGACGTCGGCGCCCGTCTCGTAGTCCCAGCGCATCCGGCCGTCGCTCGCGATCGCGTAGAGGTGATCGTCGATCGATCCGATGTAGAGCGTCCCGTCCGAGTCGATGGCGGGGCTCGAGAGGAGGAACGCCCCGCGCGCTCGGAAGCGCCAGCGCACGTGTCCGTCCGCGTCGATCGCGTAGAGGTGGGGGCCGCCGGTGAAGTAGATGGTGCCGTCGTCGCCGATCCCGACCGCGCCGTCGGCGTCGCCTTCGGTCTCGACGCGCCACACGGGATGACCGTCGTCCCGCGCGAAGCGGAACAGCGCGTCGGCGTCGGAGCCGACCACGAGGTCTCCTCCCTCGAGGATCGCCGCGGCGCTCCATGCGCGGTGGTGGACCTCGGCCGACCATCGCTCGGTCCCATCCGGCGCGAGCGCGTGGAAGCGCTGATCGTGCGCGCCCACGTAGATCGTGCCGTCCTCGCCGATCACCGCCTGCGCGCTGATCCGACCGCCGAGCTGCGCGCGGAAGATGCGGGTAGGCCGGCTCGGTCCGACGAACCGGCTCCGTCCGGTGTGTCGGTTGCCCCCGCGATAGCGATCGAGGCGCATCGGATCGTCGCCGACCGCGAGCTCGAGCCGCGACTCGCTCGGGGCGATGTCCTCGCCAGCCACGTAGGTCGGCGCCTCGCCGGTGTCGCGCCGCTCCCCCTCGCGGGGCGTCGGCTCGAGCGTGGAGTAGATGAACGCGATCGCGCCGAGCGCGGCCACCCACATTCCGGCGATGATCGCGCGGCGCCGATCCATCCTGCGCCGCGGCGTACCGGGTAAGGCCCGCCCCGGCAAGACGGATCGACCGGCGGCGGCCGGCCATCCGCCGGCGCATGCGCCGATCTCGCCGCGTATGTCGCGCGTGATCGGCCCGCGATGGTGAGGGAACGGGACGTGCGAAGTGCGCGGGGATGATGACGACGCTGACCGAGGGGCCGCGCGAGCGCCTCCGCTTCGTGGGCCGGGCCGCGCTGAGCGACACCGAGCTCGTCGCGCTCTTGCTCGGAACCGGGACGCAGGGTGAGTCGGTGGTCGCGCTCGCCGAGCGCATCTTGTCCGAGGTCGGGAGCCTCGACGCGCTCGCCAAGCTCGGGCCCGGCGCGCTCGAGAACATCGAGGGCCTCGGACCGACGAAGGCGGGCCGGCTCGTCGCCGCGGTCGAGCTCGGTCGTCGCGCGTTGACCCGGCCGCTGCCGCTCCGGGCTCGCATCGCGTCGAGCCGCGATGTCGACGCCGCGATGCGCCCTCGGCTCGCCCACGCGAGCGTCGAGCACTTCATCGCGCTCGCGCTCGACGCCAAGCACCGCGCGATCGCGGAGGTGGAGGTGGCGCGCGGCGGGCTCACCGCCTGCCCGGTCGCGCCGTCCGACGTGTTCCGGGCGCTGTTGCTCGAGGGCGCAGCGGCGGTCATCGTCGTCCACAACCATCCGAGCGGCGAGCCGTCCCCGAGCGCGGAGGACGTGGCGCTCACCGACCGACTGGCGCGGGCCGGCGAGCTCCTCGGGATGCGGGTCCTCGACCACGTCATCGTCGCGCGCGACGGGTACTTCAGCTTCCTCGACGCGGGCCTGCTCGGACCCGGTGCGGCGCCTTGACACCCTCACCCGTGGGTGCTTAGTTCCCGCGCCCACGGCACGGGCGCAAACCTCGCACGTGCCATTTCCACCCCGCCGTCGGCTCCGCTTCGCTTTGCCGCCGGCTCGAATCCCACGTTCCCCATCTCCTTAGGGAGTATCGCCATGAAGCGCACCTACCAACCGCACCGCACGCGCCGCCTGCGCACGCACGGCTTCCGCGCGCGGATGGCCACGAAGTCCGGCCGCGCCGTGATCAACCGCCGGCGCGCGAAGGGCCGCAAGCGCCTCGGCGTCTCCGCTTACAAGAAGTAGTCGCGGTCGTCGTGACGGACCTCCGCTGCGAGCTACGCGCGGAACCCGCGGCGTCGCGATCCGCGAACGCAGCGGGATCGAATGCGGCGGGACGTGCGCGCGCGTGGCGCCGGGCGTCGGGCGTCTGAGCTCGGACGCGTTCCCGCGGACGCTGCGGTTGCGGCGACGCGAGGAGTTCCTCCGGGTCCAGCGGGGCGGCAAGCGGGTTCACACGGCACACTTCATTCTTATCCTGGCGCCGCGCGACGCGGAGCGAGCGAGCCCGGCTCGGATCGGGATCACCGTGACCACCAAGGTGGCGAATTCGGTCGGCCGAAACCGAATCAAGCGAGTGGTGCGAGAGGTCTTTCGGCGGTATCGGAGCTTCTTTCCTCAAGGTCATGACGTGGTGGTGATCGCGAAATCAGGGGCGGACCAGCTCGGTTACGACGCGGTGCGTGCCGAGATCGAGCGGGTTCGACGCGCGCTGGCCCGCGCGGCGGGCGCGACCGAATGATGCGCGCGATCGCACGCGCGCCCTCCGGCGATCCGACGGCGCGCGCTGCCTCGTCGTCCCGCGAGCGCTCGATCCTCGCGCACGTATTCCTGATCCTGATCCGCATCTACTGGTGGACCCTCTCGCCACTGATCGGCGGCGCGTGCCGGTTCCATCCGACCTGCTCGCGGTACACCGCGGTGTGCATCGAGCGCTTCGGCGCGCTCCGAGGCGGCTGGCTGGGTGTCCGCCGCATCGGTCGTTGTCACCCGTTCCACCCCGGCGGCTTCGATCCGCCGCCCGAACGGTCGGAGTCGAACGATGGAAGGTGACAACCGGCGCATCATCACGCTCGTCGTGGTGTCGGTCGCCGTGGCGGCGTTCTACCTCGTCTCGCAGTACTGGGGCAGCGACGACGATGGCGGGGACACCGACACGCCGACGGATCCGTCGGCGCAGGTCGAAGGAGACCACAACCCCAGCGGCATCACGGGATGGGGTTCGGACGAGATCCTCTCGCCGGAGACCGAGGCGGAGCGTGCGGTTCATCTCGAGACGGCAACGATCGAGACCGCCTCGTTCCGTGCCGAGATCGACAACCTCGGCGGTGGAGTCAAGCACTTTTGGTTGACGGGTGACACGCGATTCCACGGCGAGGACGGAGAGCCCGAGGATCTCGTCACGACGACCGACCACGAGTACTGGCGCTCGCTGCGGCTCCACCTCCCCCAGATCCACATCCCGAACGACGCCGTCTGGGATCTGGAGCAGGTCTCGCCGACCGAGGTCCGCCTTCGATGGGAGGGCAACGGGATTCGCGTGACGCGGAGTCTCCGCGCCGGCGAGGGTCCGTACCAGATCTGGTCGACCGTGCGCGTCGAGAACCTCACCAACTACGCGCGCACCACGCGGGTCGAGCTCTCCACGTATCACTACGTGGCCCGAGACGAGGAGTCCGGCTCCATCCCGCTCGTCCCGTCGCGCAGCCGAGCGATCGGCGCCGGCGTCTGCATTTACGATGATGAGACGGAGCGCAAGGATCGCAGCAAGCTGGTCGACGAAGATCATCGGCAGCCGGCGGTCCACGGCTACGGCGACGGAGACGTCGCCGTCGCGGCGGTCGAGAACACGTACTTCACCCAGGCTCTCGCGGCGCATGGTGCTCAGGCGCAGCGCTGCGCTATCTCGGGTCGCGACGTTCCAGAGTGGGGCGACTCGGCCGTGGGTACGGTCTTCGAGGCCCGCCTCATTCATCCATGGACCACCATCGAGCCGGGCGGAGAGCTACGGAACGTCACGCTCGCCTACTTCGGGCCGAAGGATCTCAACTCGCTCAACCTCGCGGGCCATGAGCTGCCGAAGGTCCTGAACCTCGGCTTCTTCGCGATCATCGCGAACCAGCTCGCGCGGCTCCTCAACCTGTTGCACGGCTTCATCGGCAACTGGGGCCTCGCGATCATCCTGCTGACGCTCCTGATCCGGCTGACGCTCTTCCCGCTGACGAACCTCAGCTTCAACTCGATGGCGAAGATGCGTCAGTTGAAGCCCGAGATGGATCGCGTCAACGAGCTCTACAAGGACGACGCCGAGAAGAAGGGCGCCGCCGTCATGGAGCTCTACCGGAAGAACAAGATCAATCCGCTATCGGGTTGCTTGCCTTCCTTGGTGCAGCTCCCGGTGTGGTGGGCGCTCTTCACGTCGCTCTCCACCAACATCGAGCTGTATCACCGGCCGCTCGCGCTCTGGTGGACCGATCTGTCGGCCCCCGATCCGTACTTCGTCCTGCCGCTCTGCCTCGGGCTGCTGATGCACTTGCAACAGCGCTTGACGCCGACGACCATGGATCCGACCCAGGCGAAGATGATGATGTACTTCATGCCGGTCATGATCACGGTCTTCATGTTGTTCTACCCGAGCGGGTTGTGTCTCTACATGCTGACCAACTCGGCGCTCGGCATCGGACAGATGCAGCTCAACAACTACCGGCTCAGCAAGGCGGCGCCGCTCGTCACGAGCGAGACCGACACGAGCGAGGCCGACGACGATGATGCGCCCGACGACACGGACGGCGCCGATCCCTCGAAACCGCAGAAGCGTCGCCCGAGGCGCAAGCGGAGGTTGCCGCGTGGACGAGCATGAGCATGACAAGAAGGAGACGCCGAAGGCTGGGGCGCTCCTGGTTGACGCCGACGACGACTTCGACGACGAGGATCGCGATCTCGATGACGATCGCGACCTCGGCGACGACGACGACGACGACGAGGGTCGGGGAAGTCGGGATCGCGATCGCGACGACGACGCCTACGAAGAGGATGGGAAGGCCGACTACGCGAAGGAGGTCCTCGAAGGGATCCTCGATCGCATGGGCCTCGACACCGACGTCGACGTCCGCGAGGACCGCGATCGCGTCGTCCTCGACGTGAGCGGCCCCGACGCGGGCCGCGCGATCGGCAAGAAGGGTCAGACCCTCGACGCGCTGCAGTTCCTCGTGAACAAGGTGGTCAACCGGTTCCCCGAGGGCCGCCGCTACATCGTCGTCGACAGCGGTGACTACCGCGAGCGCCACGACGCAAACCTCGTGAACATGGCGCGCCGCGAGGCGAAGCGCGCGGTCGAGCAGGGCCGCACCATCACGCTCCAGCCGATGCCGGCGCGCGATCGGCGGCTCATCCACCTCTCGCTCGCGAAGTTCGAGGGCGTGACGACGAAGAGCAACGGCGAGGGCCTGGGGCGTCGCATCCAGATCATCCCGGCCGGTGGCAGCCGCGGCGGCGGCCGTCGTCGTCGTCGCTAGAGCTCGGGAAGCCGACGCCCGCTCTCGGTCGTTGGGGAGGGCGATGCGCTGGGTCGCCGCGTCGATCGCGGTCGTCCTCGTCGCGTGCGGGAGCTCCCCGCGCGCGCCGCGGGTCGTGCTGCGTGCCGAAGGACGCGCCGTCGAGGAGAGAGGCGGCGCCATCGCGTCGGCGGAGCGACCGGTCTCCAGCGCGGTGGATTGCCCGCCCGTCGCGTCCTCCCCGGAGGATGCCGAGGCGGCCGACGCGCTCCGCGCGTTCTTCGAGGCCAACGCGCGCGGTGAGCGCCCGGCGAGCCCGATCGGCGTGCTCGCACCCGCCGAGGGCTCGATCCTCCTCGAGAGAGCCCGCGCCCTGGGCGCATGTCCGGTCCGGTATGAGGGCGCAAGGGACCTCGACGACGGCATCCTCGAGCTCGACGCGCCGGAGCTCGGCGTGCTTCCGGTGGGCCGGTCGTGGCAGCGGGGGAGGTCCGGCGTCACGCTCCACCCCGCCGAGGACGCGCTCGTCGAGCGACGCGCGACGCGCGCGCTGACGGAGTGGTTGGACGACCACCCTGTGGCGCGGGTCCATCGGCTCCGCGCCGACTACGCGGAGCTCGTCGCCTTTCTCGCGGACGCCGCGTCGACCCTCTGCGTCGCGGTGGACGATCCGCACGACGGTCCGGCGCCGCCGCTCTCGTGCTTCGCGATGGAAGGACGGCCGGGCTACGTGGGGGTGCTCTCGCGCGTGGAACCGCCGTACGCGGAGGACGAGCCCGACGACGCGACGCATTCGTATCGCGCGTTCGTCGACGTCGACGGGACGCACTATGAGCTGGGCGCCGACGGCCTCTCGCCGATCGCTCGGGTTCGGGCGCGATCGGGGGAGAGGTGGGTCGGCGTCGGCGACGCGAGCTCGGGCGCGCGCGCAGCGCAACGATCGTTTGCGGCGGTCGACGCCGCGACGGTGCCGACCGAGGCGGTGCGGACCGCCAGCCCGCGCGCGTTGGGACCGTGGTGCATCGAAGGGGACGGCATGTTGTGTTGCGAGGTCGAGCGTCGGTGGCGCTGCGCCGACGTCCGGCTCGCCCGCGCGATCACGCTCATCGACGCGGAGACGGTGGAGCTCCGACCGGGCGGCGCGCTCACGTTCGTCGAGCACGACTGTGACGGCGGGAGCGAGCTGACCGAGTGCCAGGTGGTGCGTCACCTCCTCCATGCGTCGGACTCGTCGCTGGAGCACGACGGATCGGTCCGCGTCGGGTGGTCGTACGACGAGCACTTCGGCGAATGGGAGGGCGACGCGCGGGTGGTCGACGGGAACGCGCGCGCGGTCGACTGGGACTACGAGGTCTCCATGCCTCCGTGCATCGAGCTGCGCGGCGCCACGCGGCGCGACACCGCGTACACCGCGCGCTACCCGGAGCACGGGCGTCCCCGGGAGTCGCGTCGCGAGCGGACGTCGACGCCCGCCTACGGCGCCCGGATCGAGTCCCTGCCGCGCGTCGCACCGCCTCGGCCCGAGTTGCCGGGTGAGGAGCCGGAACCCGACCTGCGAGGAGCGTTTCGGTTGGCGGCCTCGGGCTGGGAGCGCGTGGACCACTGCGAGTCACATTGACGGCGGCGTCGCGAGCTCAGAGATAGCGATACACGCCGAGGCGCCTCGGCCGGTCGGCGAACGGAAGCCGGTACACGACGTCGGCGAGCACGCGCGCGCGGTGCGCGTCGGGGTCGGGCAGCGCGTCCACGCCGAGCACGGCCACGACGGGCGAGAGGGAGCGCGCGCGCCTGAGCCAATCGTCGGGCGCGAACGTGGCGCGGCTGATCGCGAGGTCGAACGGCGCTCCATCGGGCGCGGTGCCCTCGAAGCGAGCCTCGACGACGCGCGCGCGCGCCTCGAGACCGAGCGAACCGATCGCGGTGCGCTGGAACGCGACCCGCTTGCGCCGGGGCTCGACGAGGACCGCGCTCAGCGAGGGCATGAGCAGCAACAGTGGGATAGCCGGCGCGCCAGCCCCAGCACCGATGTCGACGAAGCGCAGGATGGGCGAAGAATCGGAATCGGACTCGGACTCGGACTCGGAATCGGAATCGGACTCGGAATCGGAATCGGACTCGGACTCGGACTCGGAATCGGACTCGGACTCGGACTCGGAATCGGAATCGGAATCGGAATCGGAATCGGAATCGGAATCGGAATCGGAATCGGAATCGGAATCGGACGACCGCAAGCCAAGCTCACGTTCGTCCAGCTCGCGCAGCGTTCGCGCCAGGACGAGCGCGTCCGCGAACGCGATCTCGGCGCGCGCTTCCTCGGTCGTCGCCCCCGTCAGATTGAGCGAGCGGGCCCACGTCGCGAGCAGTCGGTCGAACGCGAGGAGCTCCTCGGTTTGCCGGAGCTCCACCCCGAGCGCGTCCGCGAGCCGTTCGAGAGCGTGAGCCACGGACCGGCAGGATACCCCCTCCCTCCGGCCGGACAGGGTCTTGCCATGGGCTCGCCGGGCAGTAGACTCCCGGGGCTTTGGCTCCGCTTCGCCTCGCGATCGCGACCGCCTTCACCACCGCCGTGCTCGGCGGGTGGGCCGCGGCCGCGTCGGCGCAGGACTGCATGTGCCTCGTCCCCGGCCAGGTGCCGGCGAGCTGGCTGGCGTCCGAAGGCCTCGCGGGCACAGGTTGGAACTTCGACGCGGGGCTGTTCGACGACACCGTGCGTCCGACCGATCCGGTGAGCGTCGAGGTCGGGCCCGCGTTCAGCTCGGACGGGGCGCAGCTCGTCTCCGCGCCTCGCGCGCCGCAGATCCCCCGGGCCCGCTCGCGCGACGTCGAGGGCGAGGTGCTCTGGTGCGTCTCGCGCGACGACCCGCGCTGCGGCCAGCGCGACGAGGCGCCGGGGCATGGACCGGGTCGCTACGACGTGAGCTACGGCGGCGCCGCGAGCGTCGTCACCGACGACGCCGACTTCCCCGAGCGAGCGCGCGCGATCCCGCGCCCCGGCATCGATGACGGCGCGCGCGCCGGCTTCCGCGTGCGGCTCGATCGCCCACCGCGCGGCTGAGCTGACGCGTTCCCGCTGAGCCGCGATCGACGCGCCGTCGATCGCGCGAGCGCCGCACGCCCCGTCCTCGGGTGCCGCGCGGTGCGCTGCGGGATCACGCGGGGATCGTCGACCGCCGCGTCGTTGCGGCGCCGCACACGATCGCCCGCTCCTCCGCTGCGTCCGGGCTCGTCCCGGGACGCGCGGCTCGGTCCGCCGTCTCGGGTGGGCCTGACGACCCAACACACGTTCGAGCTACGACGGTCGTCGCCAATGCGGCGCTCGTCCACGCGCAGGACCGGATTCAACCCCGGGCGCGTGAGTGAAGGAAGAAAGGTAATTAGTCATGAACAACGGATCCATTAGCAAGGGATCTGCGATCTTGGCGATGTTGATCACATTCGTCGCCGGGCTCGCGATCGGAAGCATGATGGGCGGCGGCAGCGGCGACGACGAGGCCACGCTCGCAGAGATCCAGCCCGATAGCGTGCGCGGGGCCGACCCCTCGGCGCCGGGCGCGGCGGCGGAGCCGGGTGAGCCTGGCGCGACGGAGCGTTACCGGGCGACGGTGCCCGAGAACGCGCCGCAGCGCGGGCCGGAGGACGCGCTCGTCACGATCGTGATGTGGAGCGACTACCAGTGCCCGTTCTGCTCGCGCGTCGAGCCGACGCTCTCGCGCATCGTCAACGAGCACCGCAACGACGTGCGCATCGTCTGGCGCGACAACCCGCTCCCGTTCCACCAGCTGGCCGGCCCGGCCGCGCAGGCGGCGCGCGAGGTCTACGCGCAGGCGGGCAACGACAAGTTCTGGGAGTTCCACGACCTCATGTTCGAGAACCAGCGTGCGCTCGAGCGCGCGGACCTCGAGCGTTACGCGACGCAGGTCGGCGGCATCGACATGAACCGCTTCCGTCAGGCGCTCGACAACAACACGCACCGCGCGGCCATCGAGGCCGACCAGCGCGAGGCGGGTCAGCTCGGCGCGCAGGGCACGCCGGCGTTCTTCATCAACGGCATCCAGCTCATGGGCGCGCAGCCCTACGAGCAGTTCAACGAGGTCATCACGCGTGAGCTCGCGAACGCGCGCGCGATGGTGCAGCGCGGCACGCCGCGCAACCAGGTGTACGCGTCGCTCATCCGCAACGCGCGCACCTCGCCGGCGCCGCAGCCCGCCGCGCCGAACCAGCCGCAGCAGCCGCAGCGCCAGCCGGACCCGGCCGCGATCTACCGCGTGCCGGTCGGCGATTCGCCGTCGAAGGGCCCGGACAACGCGCTCGTCACCATCGTCGAGTTCAGCGAGTTCCAGTGCCCCTTCTGCTCGCGCGTGCTTCCGACGGTGAACCAGATCCGCGAGCGCTACGGCAACGACGTTCGCGTCGTGTTCAAGCACAACCCGCTCCCGTTCCACCCGAACGCGATGCCGGCCAGCGAGGCGGCGATGGAAGTGCAGGCGCAGCTCGGCGACGAGATGTTCTTCCGCTACCACGACACGCTGTTCGAGAATCAGCAGAACCTCACGCGCGAGAACCTCGAGCAGTGGGCGCAGGCGCTTCCGGGCATCAACATGGCCCGCTTCCGCGCGGCGCTCGACAACCACACGCACCAGGCGGCGATCGAGGCGGACCAGACCCTCGCGCGCAACCTCGGCGCGAGCGGCACCCCGTCGTTCTTCATCAACGGCCGCAACGTTCGTGGCGCTCAGCCGTTCCCCGCCTTCCAGGCGGTGATCGACGAGGAGATGACCCGTGCGCGCGCGATGGTGCAGTCGGGGACCCCGCGTGGTCCGCGTCTCTATGACGCGCTGATCGCGAACGGCGCCACCGAGCCGCAGTTCATCGCGGCGCCCGGTGGTGGTGCGGCGGCGCCCGCGGCGCCGGCCGAGCCGCCCCCCGACCAGGTCTACGAGATCCCCGTGCCGCGCAACGCGCCGAGCATGGGCCCCGCCAACGCGCCGGTCACCATCCAGCTGTTCAGCGACTTCCAGTGCCCCTTCTGCTCGCGCGTCAACCCGACGCTGGAGCAGGTGCGCGAGCAGTTCGGGAACCGCGTGCGCATCGTCTGGCGCAACTATCCTCTCCCGTTCCACCAGAACGCGATGCCCGCCGCGCAGGCCGCGATGGAGGTCTTCGCGCAGGGTGGCAACGACAAGTTCTGGCAGTACCACCGCATCCTGTTCGAGAACCAGCAGGCGCTGTCGCGCGAGGATCTGGAGCGCTACGCGCAGCAGGTCGGCGGCATCGACATGAACCGGTTCCGTCAGGCGCTCGACAACAACACGCACCAGGCCGCGGTGCAGGCGGACATGGACGCCGTCAGCGCGGCGGGCGCGCGTATCGGTACGCCGTCGAGCTTCATCAACGGCCGCCTGCTCCAGGGCGCGCAGCCGTTCCCGGCGTTCGAGGCGGCGATCAACCGCGCGATCGAAGAGCATTGAGCTGTTCTGGCTGGAGGGGCTGATGCAGCCCCTCCCCCCGCGCGAGTGAATCGCGCGGGGCCCCCCACCCAACTCCGCTTCGCGCTCCGCGGCTTCGCTCCGCTCTGCGCGTCTTCGACGCTCCGAGCCTCCGCTTCGCCGCTCTGCGCTGCGCGCTCGCGCGTGGGGCCCCAGCCCCACTTGCGGGCTTCGCGTTGGCGGTTTGGCGAGACGGTCGTGACTGAGGAAGGCCGAGACCTCCGTGGAGGTCTCGGCCTTTCGTTTTCCGATTCCGATTCCGATTCCGATTCCGATTCCGATTCCGATGGTCTGCCCCGCGCTCGCATGGCTCGCCGCGCGGTGGCACCATGGCCGGATGGACACGACGCGCAGATCGGGGGCGCTCGCGGTGGTGTGCCTCGTCGCTCTCCTTGGCTGTGATCCCCCTGACAGCATGGGCACCGACGCAGGATCCGTCGTCGACGCTGGTCCGCCCTGCGACTACCCGGAGTTCAGCGGGCAGCTCGGGCTCGGCGAGACGATACCCAACTGGCGTTGGACGGGCGTGCGCGCGGACGACGGGTCGGTCGTCGACTTCGACATGGAAGAGTTCTTCTGTTCGCCGGAGTACGCCGACTTCAACTCGATCGTCCTCGTGATCAGCGCGGGGTGGTGCCCGGCGTGCCCGGAGTACATCCGCAACACCGACGCGCGCAGCGCGCAGATCCTCGACAACGGGGGTCTCATCCTCTACCTCGAGGTGGAGACCGCCGACTTCCAGCCGGCGGACAGCGCGTCGGCCGAGACGTTCATCTACGGGCTGATCGCGGATGGTCCGGGGCTGCGCATGGGTGACGCCGACAACACCGTGCCGAGCGCCGTCCGTCCGCTCGTGACGCGCATGCCATCGGGGTACTTCATCCGTCGCCGCGACATGCAGATCACCGCCGACCAAGAGGAGTCGATCTACACGCTCGACTGGCCCGGCCTCACCGCCGATCCCGATCAGACGTGGGTGCCGACCCCGCCGCCGTTCGTCGCCAACTGCGGCCCCGCGGACGAAGAGCCGAGCGAGCCCAACGACGCGCTCGAGAACGCGAGCACGATCGCGGACGGCGAAGAGGTGATGGGCGGAGTCTGTGCGGAGGGATCCGACTGGTATCGCGTCGATCTCAGTACCCCGTGGCGGTTCGACCTCTACTCCGACGTCTTCGTCGGCGACCTGAACCTGCGCCTCTACACGATCGAAGGCGAGCGCATCGGCGGCAGCTCCCAGCGGAGCATGCACGACTGGGTCGACTACGACGCGCCGGCCTACGTCGAGGTGTACGGCTTCGAGAGCGCGAGCGGCACCTACCGCGTCACCCTCGGCCCTCAGCCGTAGAGCGCGGTGCATCCTCGTTCGGCCCGGCTATCCTCCGGGCCGATGTGCGCCCGAACGACGCTCCTGTTCCTCGCGCTCGCGCTCGCCGCGTGCGGCGGGGGGATCCGCACGATCCCCGATGGTCCCGGGCCGTGGGGGGAGCGACAAGATCTCGCGCGCATGCAGGTGCCGCTCGAAGGGGCTCCGTCGCGCGGCGCCGATCATCCGCTCGTCGAGCTGGTGGTCTTCAACGACCTCGAGTGCGAGCACTGTCGGGGCAACGCGGCCGTGCTGGCTCGCGCGCTCGACGCGCATCCCGACTCGCTGCGCATCCACTTCCGTCACCTGCCGTTGCCGTTCCATGCGCACGCGGAGATGGCGGCGCAGGCGCTCGAGGAAGCGCGCGCGCAGCGCGGTGATGGCGCGTTCTGGGCGATGCACGACCGCGTGTTCGCGGCGAGCGCCCCGCCTTCCGAGGAGTCGATCACGGAGATCGCGCGCGCGATCGGCTTGGACATGGCGCGCTTCCGCGCCGCGCTCGAGCGTCAAGTCCATGTGCCGCGGATCGAAGCGGATATCGAGCTCGCCGATCGCGTCGGCGCCGACGGGACGCCGACGATGTTCCTCAACGGGCGGCCCATCTACGGCGCGCTGCCGTACCGCCAGCTCGAGGAGATCCTCGACGAGGAGATCGCGCTCGCCCGCGCCGCGCTCGCGCACGGCGTCCCGCGCGACGGGCTCTACACGGTCGCGATGCGGAGCGCGCGCGAGAACGCGGATCCTCCGCCCCCGCCGCCCGCCGAGCCGGGCGAGGGGATGCGGCTCGATCGCTCGGTCACCTACTCGGTGCCGGTCGCCGGCGCGCCGAGCCTCGGCCCCGCGGATGCGCTCGTGACGATGGTGATGTTCAGCGACTTCCAGTGCCCGTTCTGCGCGCGCGTGATGCCGACGCTGCGCGCGCTGCTCGATCGCTACCCCGAGGATCTCCGGATCGTGTTCCGCCACAATCCGCTGCCCTCGCACCCGGACGCGTACTTCGCGTCGATGGCGGCGGCCGAGGCGCAGGAACAGGGCGGCGACGCCGCATTCTGGAGGATGCACGATGTGTTGCTGGCCAACCCGATGTCGCTCGATCGCGACTCGGTCGGTCGCTACGCGCGCGAGGTCGGCCTCGATCAGGCGCGGCTGTTGCGCGCGGTCGACGAGGAGGCGCACGCGGATCGCATCGAGCGGGATCGTCAGGCGGCGATGCAGCTCGGCGCGCGCATGACGCCGTCGTTCTACGTGAACGGGCGCCTCGTCTCGGGCGCCCAGCCACTCGGGGTGTTCGTCGATCAGATCGAGGACGCGCTCGCGGCCGCGCGCGAGCGAGTTGCGCACGGGACGCCGCGCGCCGAGGTGTATGCCGCGATCGTGCGTGAGGGTACGCCACAAGCCGTATGGACGGCCGAGACCCCGGACCACTTCGAGATCCCGGTGCCCGCCGAGGCGCCCCGACGCGGCGCGAGCGAGCCCGAGGTCGTCGTCCAGATGTTCAGCGACTTCGAGTGCCCGTACTGCCGCATGGCGCAGCCGACGCTGATGCGTCTGATCGAGGAGCACCCCGAGGTCCAGCTCGCGTACCGGCACTATCCACTCCCCTTCCACGAACGCGCTCGCCCCGCCGCGTACGCCGCCATCGAGATGCAGCGCCAGCGCGGCGACGAGGGGTTCTGGGCGTTCCACGACGCGCTCCTCGAGCGCCGCGGTCTCGATCCGGAGGAGCTCGTCGCGCTGGCCGCGGAGCTGGGCGCCGACCCGGCCGAGGTGCGGCGGGCGATCGAGGAGGAGCGAGGGGCCGACCGGGTGGACGCCGACCTCGCCGCGGTGGCGAACGCGGGGCTGCGCATCGGGACCCCCTCGTTCCTCGTGGGAACCGTGCTGATCGTGGGGGCGCGACCGTACGAAGAGCTCGAGCGGGCGCTCTCCGCCCAGCGCGTGCCCGACGTCCGATGATCCTCATCGCGGGCTCGATTGACACCTGCCAACCCCCGACGTAAGTTGCGGCGCTTTTTGGGTTTTTCGGAGATCGACGGATGGGAAGAGCGCAGGCTGCGGCCAAGCAAGTCGCGAAGAAGAACGTGCCGGTCGTGGAGGAGCTTCACTTCAAGAGTGACAGCGCGTTTCTCTGTCTCCTCCTGAACCGCCGCACGGGATTCATTCGCGTGATCGACTTTCGCTCCGGCGCGCTGCCGGCGAAGCGGCTGTACATCCAGTCGGTCGCGAAGCGCGAAGGGGTGACCAAAGTCTTGACGCTCGTCGAGAAGGACGAGGTCTCGAGCTGGACGCGCGTCGGCTTCGTGCGTGAAGGGACGATCCCCGGGTTCTACAAGCGCTCCGATGGTCACCTCTGCGGCTGCCTCATCGGCGACAAGACGGCGTCGATCGAGGTCACCGAGGCGGGCGTGCGCGCGGCCGAGCGCACGATCAACCACGCGAAGAAGAACGCGCGCGAGGTGCCCGAGGACCTCACGATGGTGAGCACCAAGATGATCGATGAGGCCGCCGCGATGAAGGCGCGCGACGAGGTGTGGCGTCGCGACAAGGGCCTCAACTCGTTCGACCCGTTCGGCCGCGAGGCGGACCGGATGTTCA
Source organism: Sandaracinaceae bacterium (assembly GCA_050186575.1). Taxonomy (GTDB): domain Bacteria; phylum Myxococcota_A; class Polyangia; order Polyangiales; family Sandaracinaceae; genus JAUHXR01. Next base: position 16,620 of record JBFWYI010000143.1, read on the forward strand.
TGGAGGCGACGGCGCCGCGCGGACGCGCGAACCATCTCGCCGCGGAGTACCAGGACTGCTTCGGTCACTCGCTGGTCGAGGTGCTCCGTCCGCCGGAGGACGACCTCGACGTGCTCGCGGTGACGCAGGGCCTGCGCGTCCTCAGCCAGACGCTCAAGGACCGCGGCATCGTCAGCGCGTTCGGCTTCACGCCGGCGGGCGACATCGGGATCGCGACGGCGTACTGCGCGGCGGGCTTCCGGAAGACCGGGCTCCTCGCCGGCGGGATCTACGCATCGGGCCAGCGCAGCGACGCGATCCTCTGGACGCAGAAGCTGTCGAACCCGACCGACGACATGATCTAGCCGCGCGTTCTGCGGGCCCGCTGACATGGCTCGGGCCCGGAATACGTAGGCTCGGGTGGACCTTCACAATCGCGTGAGAACGGCCGGCGGGCGTTGACCCCAAGAAGGGCCCGTCGGTACTCTCGCGCCCCAGCCTAGGAGCATGGATGCGCACGCGCGAAGACATCGAGGCGTACCTTCAGCGGTCCGGCAATCCTCACACCGAGGTCGCCGAAGACACGTGGATCGTCACCGACCCCTCTAACCCCACCGAGAACATGGTGGTGCGCGTGGCGGACGGTCTCGTGATCTTCCGACTGAAGCTCCTCGAGGTCGGGCGCATCGACGTCAAGCGACGCGAAGAGTTCTTCGAGAAGATCCTGACGCTGAACGCCGAGGACATGGTTCACGGCGCGTACGGGATCACGGAGGGTGATCTCATCATGATCGCCACGCTCCGGCTCGAGCACCTCGACTTCACCGAGTTCTCCGGGACGCTCGACGATTTCGCGCTCGCGCTCTCCAACCACTACCCGCAGCTCCGCGAGTTCATCGCGGACGCGGCCTGAAGCGAGAAGGGGCACAGGACCCATGGGCTTCTTCGGTAGGCTCGCCACGCTCATCAAGAGCAACCTCAATGATCTGATCAGCAAGTCGGAAGATCCCGAGAAGATGCTGAATCAGGTCATCGTCGACATGAATCAGCAGCTCGTGGAGGCGAAGAAGCAGGTCGCCGTCGCGATCGCCGACGAGAAGCGGCTCCAGAAGCAGTTCGGGAGCGAGAAGTCGATCGTCGAGGAGTGGCACAAGAAGGCGATGCTCGCGGTCCGCGCGGGCGATGATCTGCTCGCGAAGGAAGCCCTCTCGCGCAAGAAGGAGCACGAGAGCACGGCGAACGCGTTCGAGGAGCAGTGGCGCAAGCAGCAGCTCGCGGTCAACCAGTTGAAGACGGCGCTCCGCGCGCTGAACAACAAGATCGAAGAGGCGAAGCGCAAGAAGAATGTCCTCATCGCGCGCAAGCGCCGCGCGGAGGCGATGAAGTCGATCCAGGAGACCATGAGCGGTCTCTCGGACAACAGCGCGTTCGAGACCTTCGATCGGATGGCCGAGAAGATCGATCAGATCGAAGCCGAGGCCGAGGCCGGCGCGGAGATCAGCGAGGAGTACACCGGCGACGTGCTCAAGCATCGCTTCGCGAAGCTCGAGCAGACGGCGGGGGCCGACGCGGAGCTCGAGCAGCTCAAGCGCGAGATGGGGCTCATCGCCGACGAGGCGCCCGCGGTCACCGCGCGCGTCGAGGAGGCGTCGGCCGAGGAAGAGATGGACGCCGAGGAGATGGCCGAGCTCGAGGCCGCGCTCGAGGAGCTCAAGCGCCGCGAGGAGATGGCGAAGGGCTGAGGAGTCGGGCGCGCATCGCAGGGTCCACACCAGCCCCCCATGCGCGCACCACCCAGCTTGAAGGGTCCGGATAAGGGGCTTACGGCAAGCGCGACAAGCCGACGTACGAGTATGGCAGCCAG
>JBFWYI010000144.1:0-18123 GCA_050186575.1 Sandaracinaceae bacterium
CCGTCGCGATCGATCCGCACCCTTCGCCGCGATAGCGATAGGCGCCGATCTGCTCCATCTCGACCTGCTCCTCCTCGCAACCGAGCGCGCGGGCCAAGCGCCAGCGCGCGGAGTGGCCGGTGTCGAACTGCGCGCACCCCGTGAACGGGAGGGCGAGCCAGAGACCGAGGAGCATCACCCGATCGGGGCGGAATCGCATCGGGCGAGAGGATGGGCCGTGCCGCCGCTTCGAGCCAGCGCCGCGGCACAGCGCCTCAAGCCGAGGGCTGGTTCGGCCGTTCCATGTCGCATGGACCAAGCCGCGCTGCTCGCTCAGATCAGCGAGGTCTGCCCGCTGCCTCGCACGGCGGCGCGGATCCTCGCGCTGAGCAACGACCCTCGCGCCGACTTCGGCGAGATCGCGTCGGCGGTCGAGTGCGATCCGGCGCTGGCGACCGAGATCCTGCGCATCGCGCGCAGCCCCGCGTACCGCACGCGCTACGGCGCCGACGACGACCTCCGCGCGGCGTGTCGGCTGCTCGGCCAGCGCGAGGTCGGGAACGTGACCGCCGCGCTGTCGATGCTCTCGATGTTCACCACCGAGCACGAGCTCGCGCTCCATGCGCACGAGGTGAGCGCGCTCGCCGCGCAGATGGCGGCGCTCACGATGGACGCCCTGCGCTTGCGAGGTCGCTCCCAAGCCTTCCTCGCCGGTCTCCTCAGCGAGATCGGTGCGCTCGCCTGCCTCTCGATCGACGCCGAGGCCTACGTCGCGCTCCGCGCAGCGAACCCGACCGAGGCGGACCGCGTGATCGCCGAGACGCGGCGCTACCACGCGCACAGCTTTACGATCGGCGCGCACCTCCTCGCCCGCAACGGTATCTCGCCGGAGATCTGCCGCGCGGTCCACGGGGTCGATCACGATCCGATCTCGAGCGTCGTGCGCTTCTCACGCCGAGGCGCGGCCGCGATGATCGAAGCGGCCGACTCCGGCGATCGCGGGTGGCTTCGCACCCTGGAGACCTTGTTGTCACGCGAGGGCCTCGCCCTCGAGCCGAGCGAGCTCGCCCTCGTGGCGGGCGACGCGTTCGACAGCACCGCGCGGCGCCTCGCCGCCTGACGAGCTCGAGCGATTCGAACGTCGCCTCGTCCGGCGTGATCTCCGTGCGGCCTCGCGGACGCTCGCCCCCGGCGGCCCGTTGCGCGACGCGTTCCTCCGAGCCACGCTCCCCGTCGAGGTTCCGAGGGGCGCCTCTCCCGCCGAAAGCGTCTTGCACCCTCCGGACTTCGGTCCTGTAGCGAGCAGTGGACCTTCGACATCGTAGGCCCATCCGATCCCGGGAGCGGGGACGGATCGAGAGGAGGACGACGATGATCGATCTGGTCGATGACATGAAGCGCCGTGCACGCGCGCTCCACCGCGGCGCGCGGACCGGCGACGGCGAGAGCCTGGCCCGGCTGCGCGTGCTCCCCGAGCTGGCAGCGCTGGACGACTCCACGTTGGCGGCGAGCGCCAAGCGCAGACACGCGTTGGCCGCCGTCGCGCGCCAGCTCGGTTTCGCCGGCTGGCCAGCGCTCAAGGCGTGCTTGCGCGGCGAGCCGGTCGCGGATCGCGGGACGTTCATGCACAGAGAGTCCGGTGGCGCGTACTGGAACATCTGGAGCGCGCACTACGACGAGGCGGCGCGGATCCGCGCCGATCACGGCGGCTGGCTGCTGGGCTATCGGCATCAGTTCCTCGTCGTCGAGGCACCGTTCCTCGAGCACCTCGGGCTCGACCCACTGGACCCCGACTGGGATCGGATGAGTCGCGACTGGGTGGCGCCGAGCGACCGCGCCGCGTGGGCCCGCATCACGCAACGCGCATTGCACGCCCGTCTCGACGCTTGAGTGAGAGCTCCGCGCGCTCAGAGCAGCTCGAGCGCGCGGAGCTTCGGCTCGAGGATCTCGCTGCGCACGCGCTCGTACACGAGGGCCTGACGGGCGGGGGAGAACAGGCCGAGCGCGGCGAGCTCGGGCTCTGCGAAGTGCTGGAGGGCCCGGCGCGCGGCGGGGACGTCGGCGAGCGCGCGGGTGGCGGCCGCGTCGTGCGGCTCGAGGGTCACCTTCACGAGGTGACGCCACGAGTCGAGCGTGGCGCGCGGAAAACGCGCGAGCGAGGTGGCGACGTAGGTCCAGCCGAGCTCCTGGTGACCCTCCTCGTCCTCGCACGTCGCCGCGAGCACGCGATGGACGGCGGGATCCGCGCAGCGCGCGTGGAGGTCCTCGATGAAGGCGACCGAGATCGTCTCGTTGATGGCGAGCATCTGGATCGCGGTGGTGAGCGCGCGCTCGGCCATCGGCGCCGCGAGGTACGGGGCCGGATCGCGGAGCGGGATCGGATCCGGCAAGAAAGCTTGCCCTCCTAGCGCGAGCACGAGCTGCTCGGTGAGTCCGACGTGCCGGACCTCGTCCTCGATCATGTCGATCGCGGCGGCGTAGACCTCGAGGGGATCGCCCGCGCCGACGACCTCGGTGAGCCAGCGGGTCATGATCTGGATCGAGCGAAACTCCGTGCGCACGCGGTCTTGCCACACGCGGCGCGCGAGCTCGATGCGCTCGCGCGGATGCGCGGTGAGATCGAGGTCACTCACGTCGACGCGCGCGCCGATCCGTTCCTCGAAGAGAGCGGCGAACCCGCCGCCCGCGTGGGAGATCGTCCTCGGGCCCGTCGTCATGGGCACATCGTGCCGGACGTCGCGCAAGTCCCGCCACCGCAGTCGTCGTAGACGCCGTAGTTGCAGATCGCGCCGGCGGGGCAGAAGCAGCTGGTGATCACGCCGTCGACGCAGCACGGGTCCCACGTCCCCTCGACGCCGCCGTCCGGCACGCCGCCATCGACGTCGGACGGACACTCGTCGGTGGGGCCGACGCAGGTGCCGCCGCCGCAGTCGTTGTACCAGCCGTAGTTGCACTCGGCGTCGGCCGGGCAGAAGCACGTCGTGATGACGCCGTCGATGCAGCACGGCTCCTCGGTCCCCGGCGGACCGGCGTCGACGTCCGACGGACACATCTCGCCGGTGTACGCGCAGCTCCCGTCGCTGCAGGTCTCGAACCAGCCGTAGTTGCACGCCCAGCCGGCTGGACAGAAGCAACTCTCGATGCGCCCCGCGTTGCAGCACGGCTCCCAGTCGCCGTCACCCGCGTCGCCGGTCCCCGCATCGATTCGCACGTCGCCGGCGTCGCCGTCGACCGAGTGGCTCTGCGAGCACCCCGCGGCGAACAGTGATCCGAGCGCGAGGACGACGACGAGCCCGAGCCCGGGCCCCGCGCCGGCCGCGCAGCCGACGGTGGCGAGCCCGAGGAGGACGACGGCGCCCAACAGGAGGAGGTGGCGGCTGAAGCGAAGAAAGTGGTCCATCGAGACCGAGGGAGTGCAGGTCTCATGCCGGTCACCCGGCGGGAGGAACGCCGCGGCCGTGTGCCGAGTTGAGTCACGCGCTGTGGTGTCGGACGCGATCTCCGACTCCGCGATCGACCCGCAGAGGCGGAAACGGAACGTCGAGGAGACGCGTCCGCCGCTCGGACGTTAGCGCAAGTTGACTAGCGGTCTCGTCGTCGTTCGCACACGGCCTCGCCGTTCCCGTTCGCCGTTCCCGTTCGCCGTAGCCGTGCGCCGTGTCCGTGTCCGTCTCCGTTCGCCGTCTCCGTTCGCCGTTCGCCGTTCTCCGTTCGCCATCTCCCTCCGGCTCGGTTCCCGAGTCCGACTCTCCGTTTCCGATTCCGACTCCGTTTCCGACTCCGTTTCCGACTCCGTTTCCGACTCCGTTTCCGACTCCGTTTCCGATTCCGATTCCGTTTCCGATTCCGTTTCCGATTCCGATTCCGTTTCCGATTCCGTTTCCGATTCCGTCTCCGACGCCACCCGCTGCTCGGCCGACCGCGGCCTCGAGGGTCCCCGGCGTGGGTACCCCGGTGGGCGCAGCAGGCCTTGCGTCCGCCCGCGGTGCTTGCCCTCCGCGCGGTGACGGAGTAGACGCGGCGTCGTGAGGATCCCCCGAATCGCCCTACTCGGTCCGCTCGCGCTCGGCGCGCTCCTCCCGGCATGCGGCGGTCTGCCCCGCGCGCCCGCGAATCCGGAGGAGGTCGCGATGAGCGGGGAGCCCGTGCCCCAGCCGCGCGGCATGAACGAGGACCCCGCCGTCCCGCTCGCGCTCTTCCCCGGCGATCGGGTGACGCTGCGCCTCCAGAGCGCGGACGTCTCGACGATCGAGGGGCTCGTGGTCGACGAGCGCGGCGTCCTCCACGTGCCGCTCGGCGGCGACGTCGAGGTGGGTGGCATCCCGCTGCCCCAGGCGGAGACCCGGATCGAAGAGGCGCTCCATCGCTTCGATCGCGCGGTCCGCGTCGGCATCTTCATCACCGAGCCGGACGGACACCAGGCGTCGGTGATCGGCGCCGTCGAGCGCCAGGGTCGCTACACCGTGGTGCCTGGAATGCGTCTTGCGGATCTCTACGCGGCGGCGGGCGGAGCGGTCACGAGCGACGACGATCCGAGCGCGCCGCTCGCCGATCTCGATCTCGCGCGCCTGTTCCGCGAGGGGCGCCCGGTCGACGTGAGCCTCTCGCTCGCGGTGCTCGGCGACCCGCGGCACAACGTGCGGATCCACCCCGGCGATCACCTGTTCGTGCCGGCACACCTCCGCGGGATGATCGCGGTGCTCGGCGAGGTCAACGGCGCTCGGCTCGTGGCGCCGCGGCCGGGGCTTCGGCTCAGCCAGGCCCTCGCCCTCGCCGGCGGGATGACCCGCGACGCGAACGGTGGCGACATCCGGATCGCGCGCGGCCCGCACGACAACCTCGTCGTCTACCGCGCGGCGATGGACCACGTGATGAGCGGCGAGCACGCCGATCCGGTGCTCGCGCCCGGCGACATCGTGCTCGTCGGCTCGAGCGCGCTCGCCGACTTCCGCGACGGGATGGGCGCGGTGAGCGGCGTGTTGACGATCATGTCGACCACCGCGATCGGCTTGGCCATCCCGCTCTCGAATCAGCCGTAGCGAGCAAACCTCGTCGCGACGCCGTACCCGTGCACGTGCACGTACTCGTGCACGTCCACGTACACGGCGCTGCGCCCCGAACGCAGCCCTGAGGAAGCAGGAGCGACAGGAAGACGAAGCGCCGATCCGAGACCTCAGTTCTGCGGCGCGAACACGAACGGGTACGCGAACGTCACCGCCCCGCCCTCGGGACCCGGGGTGAACCGGAAGCGGCTGATCGTGCGCACCACGCATGCGGCGACCTCCGGGCTTCCGGTGGTGTTCTCCGTCGCGGTGGTGCCGCTCACCGTCCCGATCGGCTGGATGCTGAAGCGCACCATCACGCGACCGGCGAGCGTGGGGTTGCGGGTGAGCTCGCGCTCGTAGCAGGTCTGGATCGCGCGCAAGCGTTGACGGATCTGACGTACGACGATGTTCGGATCGAACACACCGACGCCGTCCTCCTCCTCGAGCGCGCCGACGTTGGCCGTCCCGTGTCGGACGACGACCTCGGTGATGATGTCGCCCTCGCGCTGCGCGCCACCGGTGTCCTGGCGTCGCATGCTGCCGATGTTGCCGGTGATCGCGGCGACCTGATCGCCGCCCGAGCGATCGTGGAGCGTGCCGCCGTTCATGTCGGTCGCGACGCCGACGCCATCGGCCGTCGCCATGAGGTCGGCGTTGCTCGTCGTGACCATCCCGTCCTCGAGCACGTTGGCGAACGCGCCATTCTGGTTGGTGATCGCGCCGAGCAGCGCGTGCTGGACCATTTCGTTTGCTACCTCGATCGCGAGGCGCGCATCGTCGTCGGCCGACGCGCGATCCCGCGGCGTCGACGGCTGGTCGCGCGGACGAGGCGTCGGACGGTTCTCCGCGACCGGCTCGGAGTCCGGCTCGCCCTCGTCGGGCTCGGGCTCGTTCGGCTGCTCGAGCTCCGCCTCGGGCTCGGGCGGCTCGGGCTCTTGAAAGATGATGTCGGCGACGTGATCCGGGACCGACGCGATCCCCGGCTCGACCGCCCAGTCGGCGTTCTCGAGGTAGATGATGAAGCCGAAGTGGAGCATGAACGAGAACATGACGAACGACGTGAACAGCCAGTCGACGCCGGCCGCGAACCCGGAGGTCACCGCGGCGGGGAGCTGGGGCCTCGGCTGGATGGGCGGCGCGGCGACGAGCTGGAACAAGAGCGTGGTGTCGCCGACAACCACCTTTCCTCGAGAGGAGTCGGCGAGCTTGACCTGTGCATAGCCCTCGGCCTTTCGCGCGCCGCCGTTCGCGCGGAGCTCGTCGAGCGTCTGGACCGCGCCCGCGAGGCCGACGCGCCCGCTCATCGTCGGCGTGAAGTTGAGGACGTACCCGTCGCCGACGAGCTGGAAGAGCTCGAAGCGCGCGCCGAGGTCCGCGTCCGTGACGACGAAGTGGTTCTTCTCCGATGTGCCGATCGTGATCGTCTCGCGCTTCCGGAGGATGCGCTCCTCGATGATCTTGCCGGACTGGATCAGCCCGACGCGCAGCACCTTCGGTCCGCTCGTGTGCATCGGCGCGGCCTGCATCGCCATCGTCATCGCCCCCGGCGGACCTCGACGCGGTGACGAACCCGGAGAGGGAACAGTGCTCATGGTGCGGACTCCTGCGGCGTGGCCGCGTCGAGGGAATAGGCCGCCGCCGTCGCGCCCCGGAGGGTGCGAACGCCGGCCCACGGCGGGCCCCATCGGGCCGCGCGTTGCGGTTCGAACCCCACGACCGCGGGGGTTCGGAGAGGTTCCAAAGTTTCTTCGCGTCTCGGTTTTTTTTCCGCGCTCGCGGCGGCGCAGCCGACGCACCTCCCCGTCTCCCGTTCTCCTCGCCTCCCGGCCGCCCGCCGCAGGCGCCGCGACGAACGCCGAACCAGCGCCGACGTGCGACGCGGCGCGAGCTCGTTTCGCGTGACACCGGATCGACGCGCGCTGGCTCACTCGCCGGCCTTTACCCACCGGGGGTCACCGGGGATACTCGCCGCGCTTTTCAGGCGCCGACACGCGCGCCGCACGAACTGGAGCCCTCCCACGATGACCGCGTCCCGTCCGTTCCGTTGCTATGTCATGGGCAACGAGTCGCTCTTGGTCCAGTGCGCCGAGCTCGCGCTCGAGCGCGGCCACACGATCGTCGGCGTCGTCACCGACAACGCGGACATCGGTCGCTGGGCCGAGGACAAGAAGCTTCGCGTCATCGCGCCGGGGCCCGAGCTCGCCTCGCGCCTCGGGACCGATCCGTTCGAATGGTTCTTCAGCATCGCGAACCTCAAGATCATCCCGAGCGACGTCCTCGCGCTGCCGACCAAGGGCGCGATCAACTTCCACGACGGCCCCCTCCCCCGCTACGCCGGTCTCAACGCCCCCACCTGGGCGATCCTCGCGGGCGAGCGCACCCACGGCGTGACCTGGCACCTCATCGAGGGGGGAGTCGACGAGGGCGACATCCTCGAGCAGCGCGTCTTCGAGCTCACCGATCGCGAGACCGCGCTCACCCTCAACACGCGCTGCTACGAGCTCGGCATCGCGTCGTTCGCGTCGCTCCTCGACAAGCTCGATTCCGATCCGCTGCCGAAGAGGAAGCAGGATCTCTCGCAGCGCACCTACTTCGAGAAGCACCGGCGGCCCGCGTCGATGGGCCTCATCGACTGGGACCAGCCCGCCTATCGCATCGACGCGCTCGTGCGCGCGCTCGACTACGGCTACGGCCGCTACGCGAACCCGGTCGGCGTGCCGAAGGTGCTGGTGAACGGCGCCGCGCTCCTGTTGCCCGAGGCGGAGCGCGGAGACGACAGCGTGTCGGCGGAGCCGGGGACCGTCCTCTCGCTCGACGACGAAGGGCTCGAGGTCGCGACCCAGACCGGGTCGCTCGTGTTCGCGCGCGCGCTCGACGCGGACGGCGAGCCGCTCACCCCCGACGCCGCGCATCGGCTCGGGATCGCGCAGGGCACCAAGCTCGCGCTCGACGCGAGCGTCCGCGAGCGCATCGGCGCGGTCGACGCGGATCTCGCGCGGGGCGAGGCGCACTGGCTGCGCCGATTGAGCACGCTCGAGCCCGCGCAGCTGCCGGGCGTCGATCGCTCGGTCGCGGCGACCACCCCGGCGCGCATCGAGCGGCGCGCGCTCTCGGTCGACGCCACTCCCGCGTCGCTGTTCGCCGCCGTCGCCGCGTGGCTCGGGCGGGTCAGCGGCAAGCACACGTTCGATCTCGGCCACACCAGCCCCGCGATCGCCGCGCGCATCGAAGGCGCGCGTCCGCTCTATGCGACGCACGTCCCGTTGCGCATCGAGGTCGATCGCGCGCGTCCGCTGTCGGAGCTGCGCGCCGCCGTCGAGGGTGAGCTGGCGAAGATCGACAAGCACGGCACCTATCCGCGCGAGCTGTTCGTGCGTTACCCGAGCGCGCAGCGCCCCACGTGGGACCTCGCGCTCGATCGCGTCGCGAGCCTCGGGAGCTACGCGCCGCCCGCCGGGGTGGCCGCGGCGGTGATCACCGACGGACAGCGCGCGGAGCTCGTGTTCGACGCGGCGCGCCTCGCCCCCTCGATCGCCGACGCGATGGCCCACCAGCTCTCGGTGCTCGGTTCGGCGGACCCGTCGACGCGCGTCGGCGAGCTGCCGCTCTTGTCGTCGGACGAGCGGACGAAGATCGTCGAGGGCTGGAACGCGACCGCGAAGGACTGGCCCAAGGACGCGACGGTGCACGGCCTCTTCGAGGCGCAGGTCGATCGCACGCCCGACGCGACGGCGCTCATCGTTCGCGCGGAGTCGATGACCTATCGCGAGCTCGACGAGAAGGCGAACCGCCTCGCGCATCGGCTGCGAGAGCTCGGGGTGGGTCCGGACCAACCGGTCGGGCTCTGTGTCGATCGTTCGACCGATCTGTTGGTGGGCGCGCTCGGCATCCTCAAGGCGGGCGGCGCGTACGTACCGCTCGATCCGAGCTACCCGAAGGACCGCGTCGCGTTCATGGTCGAGGACTGCGGCGCCAAGGTCGTCGTCACCAAGTCGACGACCCAAGATGCGCTGCCGGCGGGCGGCGCGGCGAAGCGACTCGTGATCGACGGCCCCGACGCGTTGGCGAGCGACACCTCGCGGCCGAGCGTGTCCGGCCTCGCGAGCGACAAGCTCGCGTACCTCATCTACACGAGCGGCTCCACCGGTACGCCCAAGGGCGTCATGATCGAGCACCGTCAGGTCTCGAACTTCTTCGTCGGGATGGACGACCGCATCGAGCACGGGACGTCGGGGACGTGGCTCGCCGTGACGAGCCTGAGCTTCGACATCTCGGTCCTCGAGCTCTTCTGGACGCTGGCCCGGGGCTTCCGCGTGGTGGTCTCGAGCGATCAGGACCGCGCGCTGGTGAGCGGCGGCGGCGCGGCGGTGAGCCGCTACGGCGCGCGGAAGATCGACTTCAGCTTCTTCTACTTCGCGTCCGACTCCGGCGACCAGGCGGTGGGGCGCGACAAGTACCGTCTCTTGCTCGAGGGTGCGAAGTACGCGGACACCCACGGGTTCACCGCGGTGTGGACGCCGGAGCGTCACTTCCACGCGTTCGGCGGGCTCTACCCGAACCCGTCGGTGGCGAGCGCGGCGCTCGCGGTGATCACGGAGAACGTGAAGATCCGCGCCGGGAGCTGCGTGAACCCGCTCCACCACCCGGTGCGCGTCGCCGAGGAGTGGGCGCTCGTCGACAACCTCAGCAACGGCCGCGTGGGGATCAGCTTCGCGGCGGGCTGGCAGCCCAACGACTTCGTGATCCGGCCCGAGGCGTTCGAGAACAACAAGCAGCGGATGATCGACGAGATCGACCTCATCCGACGCCTGTGGCGGGGCGAGAAGGTCGCGTTCGACGGACCGGTCGGCAAGGTCGAGGTGTCGACGCTGCCGCGCCCCACCCAGCCCGAGCTGCCGTTCTTCATCACGGCGGCGGGCAACCCGAGCACGTTCGAGCTCGCCGGTACGCTCGGCGCCGGGATCCTGACCCACCTCCTCGGGCAATCGCTCGAGGAGACCCGCGACAAGATCCGTGTCTATCGGGACGCGTGGAAGGCGGCGGGACACCCGGGCGAAGGCCACGCCGTCCTGATGCTCCACACGTTCGTCGGACACGACGAGGCGCAGGTGAAGCGCGTCGTGCGCGAGCCGATGAAGCAATACCTCCGAAGCTCGATGATGCTCATCCAGCAGCACGCGTGGAGCTTCCCCGCGTTCAAGCGCCACGCGCGCGAGGACCGCTCGTTCAAGGACAACTTCCTCAACCTCTCGGCGGAGGACACCGACGCGCTGCTCGATCACAGCTTCGAGCGCTACTACGAGACGAGCGGCCTCTTCGGCACGGTGGACGCGTGCGTGCGCACCGTCGACGCGGTCCGCGAGATCGGCGTCGACGAGATCGCCTGCCTCATCGACTACGGCATCGACGCGGAGACGGTGCTCGAGCACCTGCCGCTCCTCGATGCGCTGCGCGAGCGCACGTCCGCGCCGAAGGCGGAGCTCGACGCGGACGACTACTCGATCGCGGCGCAGCTCGCGCGGCACGCCGTGACGCATATGCAGTGCACGCCGTCGATGGCGCGCATGCTCGTGATGAACGACGAGGCGAAGCACGCGCTCGGCGGCCTCCGGCACCTGTTCGTCGGCGGCGAGGCGTTGCCCGGCTCGCTCGTCCACGAGCTACGCGCGGCGACGAACGCGAGCATCACCAACATGTACGGGCCGACCGAGACGACCATCTGGTCGTCGACGGAGGTCGCCGAGCCCTGCGAGGGCACCGTGTCGATCGGGACGCCGATCGCGAACACGCAGCTCTACGTGCTCGACGAGGGGCGACAGCCGGTGCCGGTCGGCGTGCCCGGTGAGCTCTACATCGCGGGCGACGGCGTCGCGCGCGGTTACTTCGAGCGCGAGGAGCTCACGCGCGAGCGCTTCGTCGCGGATCCATTCGCGGGCGGTGACGCGCGCATGTACCGCACCGGCGACGAGGTGCGCTGGCGCCCCGACGGCCACATCGAGTTCCTCGGCCGCATCGATCATCAAGTCAAGATCCGCGGCTACCGCATCGAGCTCGGCGAGATCGAGGCGCGGCTCAGCCAGCACGCAGGGGTGACGACGGCGGTGGTGATCGCGCGCGAGGACACGCCCGGCGACAAGCGGCTGGTCGGCTACGTGCGGATGGACGGCGCCTTCGACGAGGCGACGCTGAAGGCGTGGCTCGGCGAGCAGCTCCCCGACTTCATGGTCCCGTCGCGGATCGTGCGCGTCGATCGGTTCCCGCTCACGCCGAACAAGAAGATCGATCGCAAGGCGCTGCCGAAGCCCGACATGAAGACCAAGGATCGCCACGCCGAGCCGCCCGCCGCGCCGGCCAGCGACATCGAGGAGCAGATCGCCGCGGTGTGGCGCCGCATCCTCGGGCTGAACGACGTGAGCACGCACGACAGCTTCTTCGAGCTCGGCGGCCACTCGCTCCTCGCGGTCCAAGCCCACCGCGAGATCCGCGACGTGACCGGCAAGGACCTCACGGTCACCGACATCTTCCGCTTCCCCACCATCGCGAGCCTCGCCGCCCACCTCGGCGGCGATCCGGCGAGCAACGACGCGCTCAAGAGCGGCGCCGATCGCGCGGCCGCTCGTCGCGAAGCGCGCGGCGGATCGCGACGCGTGTTGCGGCGCCGGTGACCTGTACGATCGGAAGTTTTTTTTACCGGGAGAAGAGGAGACTAGGAGAAGAGGAGAGACGAAAGAAGAAATTGATCCCGCGGCGGCGAAGCCGACGCACCTCCCCGTCTCTCACTCTCCTCTTCTTCCGGCCGCTGCCGCAGGCGCCGCGACGAACGCCGAACCGGTCGCTGCCGCCGGCTCCGTCGCGAATGCCGAGCGGTTCGCGTAGCAGACGGTTTCGTACCCGTTTCAGCGGACGATTGCGCTCTTGCTGGGGTGGGGTCCGGTGCTAACTTCGGGCCCTATTGGCCCGTCAAGAAGCGGACGATGGCCTCGAGACCGAGGGCCAGAAGTCGGGCCGGCCGGGTTTCCCGGTCGACCCCTACCGGGTCTTGCGCGCCGTCTTGCGCGGGAAGTGGTGGCTCTTCTCCGCCGCCGCGATCGGCGCGCTCGCTGGCTATCTGATCGGAAAGTTCGTCGTCAAGCGCGAGTACGAGTCCGTCGCCACGATCCAGTACGTGGGGCGGCCGGGCGACAACCCCGCCGAGATCCAGCGGGCCATGCCTTCGCTCTCGGCCCTCGCGCGCTCGGCCCCGGTGCGCCGCGAGACCCGGGATCGGATCGGCCTGCCACCCGAGGTGAGCGTCGAGGCGATGGACTTCGTCGTCATGATCACGGCCGACGACGGCGCGGGGATCATCTCGTTCCACGGGTTCGCACCCGACGGGGAGCTCGCCGCGCAGTACGCCAACACCGGCGTCGACGTGTACCTCCAGTCGTACTCCGGCCAGCGGCGCCACGAGGTCGAGTCGCAGATCGCGAGCATCGACGAGCGGATGACGGCCGCGCGCAGCGAGCTCGCGACCGCGCGGCAGACCTACGATCGGTTCCGCGCCTCGAACGGGATCTCCGATCTGAGCGCCGAGCAAGAGCAAGCGATCGATCAGGCGGCGGATCTGCGCGCGCAGGCCGACCTCGCGCGCGCGGAGATCGAGACCCTCGAGGCGCGCATCCGCACGCTGCGCAACCAGATCGGTCGCACCGATCGCACGGTCAGCGTGAGCGGCGGCACCAGCGCGGACCAGCAGCGCCTCACCCAGCTGCAACAGCTCTTGCGTGAGGCGCGCGCGTCTGGGCTCGGCGAAGAGCACCCGCGGGTGCGCGCCCTCGCGGCGCAGGTCGAGGCGGCGCAGCGCGCGGCGGGTGGCGGCGGCACGACGCGATCGAGCAGCAACCCGATCTTCGAGTCGCTCGAGGCTCGGCTCTCCGAGTCGGAGACCGAGCTCGAGGCGGCGCGCCAGCGGCAGGTCAGCCTCGAACAGCTCGCCGATCAGGCGCAGGAGCGCACGTCGCGGTTCAGCGCGATCGAGGGGCAGGCGGCCACCCTGCTCGCCGCGGTCAATGTGAAGCAAGCCCTCGTGACCCAGCTGACGGAGCAGCGCTCCGTCCTCGACGATCAGCTCACCGACGCGGCGACGGGCTTTCGCAGCGTCGCCGAGGCGCGGGCGCCCGAGTCCGCCATCCCGTCCAAGCGCAAGTACGTCGTCGCGGCGGGCATCCCGCTCATCTTCGTGTCGATCATGCTCGCGATGCTGCTCTACCGCGAGCTCCGCGGCTTCAAGGTAGTCACCGCAAGGGAAGTGGCGTTCTGGGGCAACGGCCCGGTGATCGGCGTGACGGTTTGGCCGCGGGTCGAACGCGCGCTGATGGATCTGATCGCGGGCATGGACGACTACGCGCCGAACGCGACGGGGACGATGCTCGTCGTCGGCGCGACGGAGGCGGAGCGCGAGCACGCGATCGAGATCGCGGGGCAGCTCAACCACGACTGGAGCTCGCAGACGCTGATCGACGTCCCGGTGCTCGGCGCGCTGCCACCCGGCGACGACTCGGATCCACCGCCGCCGTCGGATGGCTACCTCGAGGACGAGCCGGTGGTCGGTGAGATCTACGACGGCCCCACCGAGATCGGCGTGAGCTCGCGGACGGAGCTCGCGCTGATGGGCGGACCCACCGAGATCGAGATCACCCGCGAGTCGGACGATCCTCCGCCCGCCAGCGCGCGCCTCGCGAACCCCGCCGAGCGCCTCGTGTGTACTCCGTGGAACGACCGACCCGAGGGGCAGGCGTTGCGCCGCGCCGCGCGCCTCGCGGATCGCGTGCTGGTGGTCGTCACGAGCAACGGCATTCGCGCCGATGAGCTCGCGCAGCTCAAGCGTCGCCTCGGGCGCGATGAGGCGATCGCCTACGTGGTGATCGGCGTGAGCGACGACGTGAGCCGCCTCGACGATCGGGCCGGCAAGGTCGACGCCTTCTGGAACCTCGCGCCGACGTGAAGACGGCGGGTCCTCGCACGCGACGTCGCAAGCGCGTCCTCGCGATCAGCTCGGGAGGCGGTCACTGGATCGAGCTCCTCCGGCTGCGGCCCGCGTTCGACGGGCACTTCGTCGCGTTCGCGACCGTGAGCGAGGCGTACCGACCGCACGTCCCGGGCGCTCCGCTCTACGTGGTGCCCGACGCGACGCGCTGGGATCGCTGGGGCCTCGTCAAGACGACCGCCGCGGTGGCCCGCGTGCTCGCAGAGGTGCGACCCGACGTCGTGGTGAGCACCGGGGCCCTGCCCGGCTTCCTCGCGCTCGTGCTCGCGAAGCGTCTGGGCATGAAGACGATCTGGGTCGACAGCCTCGCCAACGTCGAGGAGATGTCGATGAGCGGACAGAAGGTCGCGCCGTTCGCGGATCTCTGGCTCACGCAATGGGAGGAGCTGGCCTACCCCGGCGGCCCGCGCTTCGCGGGATCGGTGATCGGGTGAAGCTGTTCGTCACGGTCGGCGCGCAGATGCCGTTCGATCGGCTGATCCGCGCGGTGGACAGCTGGGCGGGCGCCCACCCGCGGCACCGGGTCCGCGCCCAGATCGGTGAGACCGACCTCGTGGTACGCCACTGCGAGGCGCATCGGTTCCTCCAGCCAGCGGAGTTCGATCGCGCGTACGACGACGCGGACGCCATCGTGGGGCACGCGGGGATCGGGACGCTGTTCGCGGCGATGGAGCGCGGGACGCCGATCGCGGTCCTGCCTCGTCAAGCTCGATTGCGGGAGACGCGGAACGATCACCAGATCGCGACGGCGCGCCGGTTCGAGTCGCGGGACGGAGTGCTCGTGGCGTGGACGGAGGCGGAGCTGCCCGCCGTGCTCGACGCGCTCGTCCTCGCCCCCGCCGCGTCGCGACTCGCCCCCCACGCGTCGGCGCCGCTGCTCGGGGCGATCGCACGCTTCATCGACCACGACTGAGCGGCGTGGCCGACAATCGTTGCGCCGGCGGGAGCAACTTTTTTACCGGGAGACGAGAGACTGGGAGACGAGGAGAGAAGAAATTGATCTTCTCGCGGCGGCGTAGCCGACGCACCTCCCCGTCTCCTGCTCTCCTCGTCTCCCGGCTGCCCGCCGCAGGCGCGCCAACGAACACCTAAGCGTCGACGAACGCCGAAGCACCAACGACGCGTCAGTCGATGTGATCGGTGATCGAGTCGGGCAGCGTCACCCAGGGGTGCATCCGCGCCTCGTAGAACGAGAGCACCGGCGCGGGCAGCTCGCGGTTCGCAAACGCGCCGGCGGGGACCGCGGTGAAGCCCGGCATCTCGTCGACCGTGAACGTCACCGTCGCCGCGCACGTCGGGCAGAAGCGGAACGTGATCCGCGATCCCGCGTCCCCGATCCGCGTCCACTCCTTCGCCTCGCCGCGCGTGGTCACCGCGTGGTCGGGCCAGCGCGCCTGCACGCCGAACACGCTGCCGGTCCGGCGCTGGCAGGCCTCGCAGTGACAGATCGACACGCGGATCGGCGGCCCCTCGCAGCTCGCCTGGAGCTGTCCGCAGCTGCATTGCGCTTCGAATCTCATGACGGACTCCTGCATGCGGTCGACGAGCCCGGGACTCTACGCCAGCGAGGTCCGCGCCGTCGCGATGATCGGCGCGGGGCGGTCCCGCCGGACGTCTACCTGGTCGGCGATACCGTGTTCCCCGGGCAGAGCACGCTCGCGGTCGCGCTCGGCGGGGTGAAGCTCGCCGACTCCCTACTCGGGGCGTCGAGCCCGACGCTCAGCGCGCCGGCGCAGCCTTGACGGCGGGGAGCTTGTCGCCGCTCGTCCGTCGCTCGCGCCCCTTCTCGGCGCGCGCTCGACGTCGCAAGAGCTTTTGCCGCCGCTGCTCGCGGAGTATCCCGGAGATCCCGCCCGCGAGCCCGCCCACCATGAACGTGAGGTCGGCGGAGATGGACGAGTTCGGCAGCCAGTCGAACACGTAGAGCGCGGCGAGGAGCGCCACCATCGCGACGAGGCGTCGATCGTGCGGATCGGCGATCTTCGGGATCGCGCGGAACGCCATCACGATCGGCGTCAGCACGAGACCGAAGATGCAGAAGAACCCCCAGAGCCCGTGGGTGCCGAGCTCGATCGTCCAGTAGCCGTCGACCACGCTCAGCATCTCGCCGGTCACCGGATCGAATTCGAACGGGCGCGAATAGCCGCCCCATCCGAAGAGCAGGCGGTCGCGCGTGTTCTCGAGGATCTGACCCTCGGTGAAGAAGCGGAACCAGAGCGAGCGCGCGCGCTCCTCGTCGACGTTCACGCTCATCCACTCGATCATCTCGTCGATCGGGATCCAGTCCATCGCGCGGGTCAGCGGGTACGCGAGGATGAACAGCACCGCGCCGATCGCGACGAGACGCTGCGCGCGCGGGCCGGTGAAGAGGAACAGCGGCACGAGCACGAGAAGGTGGAAGTACGCGCCGGTGCTCTTGCACAAGACGACGATCACGAAGAGGAAGATCGCGGCGCGCCCTGGGGTCCAGAACTTCCGTAGCGGTAGTTTTGCTTTGTACAGCGCGACCGCGGCGAGACAGCAGATCGTCATGAACAGCGCCACGTTGAGGCCGTGGCGCATGAACACCTTCGGGCGATAGCCGCCCCAGCGGATCGTCTGGATGAACTCCGACTGGTGGAAGCCATAGATCCAGTTGTGGAGCTGCGGCGACATGCGCAGCTCGAACAGGATCGGCAGCGAGTAGACGAGGCCGCAGAACACGAGGAAGCGGATGAGCTGCTCGAGGTCGTCGCCCCGCCGCACGAGCGCACGACCGAGGTAGAACGGCGGGAACCACTTGAGGAAGACCTCGACCGCGTCGTTGAGCGCATCGTACGCACCCTCACCCGGGATGCGCGTGGGCCCATAGACGAGCGGATCCGTGTTCGTCATCGCGGTGAACACGGCGCCCAGCATCGCGACGAGCACGAGCACCTCTGGACCGCGGAACGGGCGTGAGCCGGCGAGCGCGTGCCGCTTGAACGCGATGCACGCGACGAGCGCGAATGCGGCGGGGAGATACTCCTTGTCGAGGTCGGGGAGGATCGGCGCCTTGAACCCGATGTTCGACGGCAGGAACATCGCCGAGCCGAACATCACGATCATCGCCGCCTTGAGTGGCGGCCAGCGCCAGAACGCGAAGAACGCGAACGGCCCCACCAGCGCGAGGGCGGCCCAGGCGATGATGTTCGGCGACTCCACGGGCGGGCTGAGTCTAGTCTCCGCTGAGCCTGAATCGATGGGTTTCCGCGACGGAGATCCTGCGGAACTTCCACTCGCACGCGACCTCAGAGGCGCGATGCGCTGGCTGGTATCCCTCGTGTGTCTCGGCGCGGCGTGCACCCCTCCGACGCCGCTTCGCCCGAGCGCGGGACCCGTACGGATCGAGCGCGCGTCGGCGCGACCGAGCCGCCACCCGCCGATCCGAGGTGGCTCGTTGCTCGTCACGCGCGATGGGCGGCGCGCGCTGGTCGCCGATGGCGGGCGCGATGTGATCTGGATCGTGGACGTCGCGACCGGTCTCACCGTGCGCGACGCGCTCGAGCTCGAGCCCGGTGACGAGCCGTGGCGCATGACGGAAGGCGACAGCGGAAGGGCCTACGTCGTGCTCCGCGGCGCGGGCGCGCTCGCGACGATCGACATCGCGACGAGCGCCCTCGTCGATCGGAGGCAGGTGTGCACCGAGCCACGTGGCGTGACGTGGGACTCCACCGCGCGACGCGCGCTGGTGGCGTGCGCGGGGGGCGAGGTGATCTCCGCGAGCGAGGGCGCGACAGAGAAGCTCGTCTCGCTCGCCCCCGATCTGCGCGACATCTGGATCGCGGGGGGACGGCTCTCGGTGAGCCGATTCCGGAGCGCAACGTCCGTGGACGTCTCGATCGGTACGGGCGCGCGCCCACCGACCGCTCAGCTCCCCGTCGCCCCGACGATCAGCACACAGAGCGCGACGTACGAACCGACGGTCGCCTACCGGACCGTGGGCGATGGCCGCGGCGGTGCGTGGATGCTGCACCAGAGACAGCGCGAGACCCCGTTCATCTCGGAACGACCTTTCCTCTACTACGGCGGCTCGACGAACGGCAGCATCATCAA
>JBFWYI010000145.1:0-17641 GCA_050186575.1 Sandaracinaceae bacterium
GACGAGCGCAGGCGTGTCAAGGTCCCGCGCGGAGCCGCGCACAGCTCGAGCCCAACCAAGCGGCCGCCCCCTCCACGCAAGCACCGGAGTCTCAAACGCTCGCGAGCGAGCACGGCGAGCACGGGACCTTGACACGCCGAGCACGGCGCTACCCTCCAACGAGCCCGGCACGTCAACCCTGATTGACTAGTGCAAGAGAGGCCGATTCACACCGTCGCCCGTCGCCCATCCCCCGTCGCCCATCCCGTCGCCCATCCCCCCGTCGCCCAATACCCCCGTTCGACCGTCCTCCGTTCGACCGTCCCCGTCCTCCGTTCGACCGTCCCCGTCCCCCGTCCTCCGTTCGACCGTCCCCGTCCCCCGTCGCCCATCCTCCGTCCTCCGTCCTCCGTCCTCCGTCCTCCGTTCGACCGTCCTCCGTCCCCCGTCGACCCGTTCGTCGAACCCGGATTCGGAGATCGGTACTCTCCTTGCACCCGCGTCCCAGAGGAGCGGACGTCCTCTCCTGTTCGAGCAGCCTCTCCTCTGCCAGGAAAAGCCTGAGTCGGAGAGCCTGCGGTCATCGGAGGCACTCCTCCGTGGCGGTAGCCCTACTCCCGCGCCGCTCGGAGACGTAGAATCGCTCCGCCGAAGGATGCGGCCGGAACGCGAATATCTCGACGGCGTAGCGCGCCTCCATCTGATCGACGACCTGGACGCGCGCCGCTCCACCTGGCGTCAGAGCATGGCCACACTCGCCGCAGAGGCGAGCGAGCAGCGGCCCGTGCCCCTCGAGGGGTTCGATCCCGACGAGGTGCTCAAGAGCGTCCGCACCGCGATCGCCACCGGGCTCATCGAGGATCTCGACTTCCTTTCCCCCGCGGCGCAGGCCGGCGCGCTCTACGAGCTGGCCGCCGTGTTGCCGAGCGGCGAGGAGCGCCGCGAGATCGGGCGGCGCGTGGCGCAGCGCCTCCACGGCGGCGACGCCAAGACCTTCGTCGCGCTCGCGACCCGGCTCGCGATGGGCAACAAACGCGCACTGAGCGGCCCCGGTATCCGCGCGCGCGTCGCGCTCGCGCTCGACCTCCCGATCGGCAGCGGCTCGCGCGCCGACGCGCTCGCCCTCGCGCTCATCTCGCGGCGCGACCTCGCGCAAGAGTGGCTCATCGCGCCGTCGACCGGATCGCTGCCGTCGCGCCGCCTCGCCGCGCGGCTCCTCGAGCGCGCGGCCCGCGAGGCGGCGCGCCGTTGCGCGCAGGGCGACGACAGCGCGCTCGCGGTGTTCGCCCAGGACGCGACACGCGCCGCGTGGGATCGCCTCCTCGCGGATCGCGAGCCGCTCGTGTGGCGTCACGTCGCGAGCGCGCGCGGGCTCCTGAGCGAGCACGCCGCGCAGTTCGCCGACGCGATCACCACCGACCTCGACGAAGGTCTCACCCCGACCGAGTGGCGGCGCGCCGCCGCCTCGCTCGCCGCCTCGCTCGCCGTCGCACCGCAGAAGGCGCTGACGCGCGCGCTCGCGCTCCTCGAGGGGCCGATCTTCGAGCGCGACAAGGGCCTCCCCGGCGCGATGTTGCTCGGGCTGCCGCGCGCGGCGGAGGCGGAGCCCGAAGCGGCCGAGGAGCTCTGCACCGCGCTCGTGCGCGCCGGCGGGATCGACGCGGCGGAGGCGCTGCTGTCGCTGCGGCAGGAGCGCGTCGGCGGCGAGTTTGGCGCGTGGGCGTGTCAGATGGCGCGCGCCAAGCTGCGCGAGCGCGGGCTCATGGACGCGCCCGACGACGGGGTGTCCGCGCTCGCCGCGACCCTCGACGAGGAGCTCAAGCCAGAGGAGGAGCGGCTCGCCGCGCCGAGCCTCCGCATGTACCTCGAGGGCGCGCTCGCCGCGTTCAACGAAGATGGAGCACGCACGGCGTATGGACGCGCGTTCGGCGTCCTCCATCAGGTCGACGCGACGCTACGGCGGCTCGAAGGCGCGGCGCTCGAGACGAGCGCGGGTCGACGCGAGTCCTATCACGCGCTCCGCGAGCTCGACTCCGTGCTCCTCGAGACGAGCACGCTCTCGGATCTGCTCACGCTCGGATCGCGCGCCGACGAGGAGGGTCCCTCGCCGCTGGAGGGCTTCTTCGCTCGGCTCAGCGACTGGCTCCTCGCCCAGGAGGCCGAGCCGATCAAGGAGCCCGATCCGATCCATCATCGCGCCTTGCGCCTGCATCGCCTGCGCACGCTGCTCCACCTCGCGGACGCGGACGGCAGCTTCCACGGTCGCCCGACCGACGAGCTCGTCAAGCGGCGCCTCGCCACCGTGCTCACGCTCCTCCGCCGCGTGCGCGACGACGCGCCCTCGGTGCTCAAGCGGATCGTCACCGCGTCGAGCGCGCGCGCCTGCGACGCGCTGTTGCGCGAAGAGATCGGCGAGATCTCGGACGTGTTCCTCAACGCGGTGCGCCACGTGGAGACGCACGACGGCCTCGTCACGATGGCCGAGGCGTCGATGGTGCCGGAGATGGAGGCGGTGTTCCTCGCCTACGCAAACCTCGTAGCGCGCACCGAGACGAGCGTCCGCACCACCGCGACGCGCGGCCGCGCCAGCCTCGACGCTTTGCGCGCGCTCATCCGCAGCTTCCCCGCCGCGCTCTCGCCGCGCGTCGACGCGCTCCACGGCGCGCTCTTCGCATTCGGCCGCGCGATCGAGGGCGTGATGGCCTCGCGCTCGCTCGGCGAGCTCTGCGGTGAGGCGGACGGAGTCTCGCGCGTCGGCGAGCTCGAGCGCGCGACGCGCCTCCTCGCGCGGCTCGTGGTCGGAGCGCGGCGACGGCTCGGCGATCCGCCCGACGATCTCCTCGGCGTGGCCGGCCCCGCGCTGCGTCTGCTCGACCTCGCCGTCGAGCGCGCCTACGGCGGCGACAGAGAGGCGATGGGCGAGGCGCTCGCCACCGTGCTCGGCGCGCTGCACGAGGATCTCCCGACGCACCTCGCCGAGGTCGCGGCCCAGGCGCTCGTCCGCGCGACGCGCCTCCAGCGCGACGCGAAGACCGACGCGCCCCCGCGCGACAGCTTCCTGCCGCCGACGCCGAAGGAGGCCCCGCTCCCGCCGTGGCTGCCCCCGAGCAGGACCCTCGGCGGCTTCTACGTGCTGCGTACGCTCGGCTCGGGCGCGGTCGGCTCCGTGTTCGTCGCGCGCCGCAGCGAAGAGAAGAAGCTCGAGACCGCGCCGCGCTTCGCGCTGAAGGTGCCCGAGTACTCCGGCGCGGCGGCGCGCACGCTGAGCGAGGCGGAGTTCTTGCGACTCTTCCGCGAGGAGGCGGGCGCGCTGCTCGCGATCCCCGAGCAGGACAACTTGGCTCGCCTCGTCACGTTCGACGCCGGCGCGCGACCGAAGCCGATCCTCGTGATGGAGCTCGTCGAGGGCCCCACCCTCGAGCGCGTGGTCGCGACCGGCGCGCTCGACGTGACGCACACGTTTGCGTTGCTCGACGGGATCGCGGCGGGGCTCGAGGCGATGCACGCGGTCGGCGTCGGCCACCTCGACGTGAAGCCGTCGAACGTGATCCTCCGCGACTTCGATCCGCTGATGGGCCAGAAGGGCACGCCGGTGCTCGTGGACTTCGGGCTCGCCGGCCGTCACCTCCGGCCCGGCTGCGCCACCGCGAACTACGGCGCGCCGGAGGTGTGGGGCCTCGTCCCGAAGGGCCACACCCCCGAGCCATCCGCGGCGGACATCTACGCGTTCGGCTGCCTCGCGTTCGAGGTGCTGACCGGGCGCGAGCTCGTGCATGGATCGAGCGAGGTCGCGATCATCACGAGCCACCTCTCGCACGACGGCGACCTCGACTCGCTGCGGTGGATGGCGCAAGATCCCATGCTCGCTCCGATCGCCGACGTCCTCGCCGGCGCGGTGCGCCAGGATCCGCGACGCCGCACGACGATCGCGGAGCTGCGCGCCCAGCTCGGCGAGCTCGGCCCGGGGTTGAGCGCCCGCCGCTGGCCGCTCGACGTCCACGCCGCGGCGTGAGAAGACGGAGCGAATGAGCCGGCTCGACCGCTCGTTCGCCACGTTCCGGGACACCCTCGAGGCGGCCGACATCGACGTCGAGGCGCTCGAGATGCGCGCCGACGGAACGCTCGGCGGTCCGCGTCCGAGCGAGCCGCCGCCCGACCCGGAGGTGCGGCGCACCCTCGAGGAGCTCCGTGACTCCCTCGGTGACGGAGACCTCGAGCTCGGCCAGGTGCTCGGCGAAGGCGGCATGGGCCTCGTGCGCGAGGCGCGCCAGCGCTCGCTCGGCCGGGTCGTCGCGGTCAAGGCGCTCCGCCCCGAGTCGCGGACCGACAAGCGCGTGCGCGAGTTCATCCGCGAGGCGCGCGTCACCGGTCACCTCGAGCACCCGAACGTCGTCCCGATCCACGGCCTCGCGCTCGGCGAGGACGGCGAGCCGCGCATGATCATGAAGCGCGTCTTCGGCACGAGCTGGCTCGAGCGCATCGACGAGACGTTCGGTCGCGCAGAGCATTTGCAAGTCCACTTGCCGGTCCTCCGCGCCGTGTGCAACGCGCTCGAGGCCGCGCACGCGCAGGGGATCCTCCACCGCGATCTCAAACCGGAGAATGTGCTGGTCGGTGACTTCGGCGAGGTGCTCGTCGGCGATTGGGGTCTCGCCGTCGCATACGGCGAGTCGGACATCGCGGACGTGGCGCGCACGGGCAAGGTCACCACCGTCGTCGGCACGCCGCGGTACATGGCGCCCGAGATGGCGGTGGGCGATGGACGGAGGCTCGGCCCGTGGACCGACGTGTACTTGCTAGGCGCGACGCTGCATCACATCTTGACGAACGAGCCGCGGCACCACGGTGACTCGCTGATGGAGCTCCTCTATCAGGCCTACGCGAGCGAGCCCTTCGCCTATCCCGAGCAGGTCCCCGAAGAGCTCGCCGCGATCGCGAACCGCGCGTGCGATGCGGAGCCGGAGGCGCGCTACCGCGGCGTCGCCGAGCTGCGGCGCGCGATCGAGGAGTTCGAGAGCCACGCGAGCTCGACCCAGCTCGCGCGGCAGACCGCGCGCCGGCTCGAGATCGCGACCGAGGACGACCTCACCGCGTGCCGCTTCGGCTTCGAGCAGGCGCTCTCCCTTTGGCCCGACAACCCGGTCGCCCAACGCGGGCTCGTCGCGACGCTCACGCGCGAGATCGAGCACGCGCTCGACGCCTCTCAGCCCGAGCGTGCGCGCGCCCTCCTCACGGAGCTCGCGCGGCTCGACGACGACTCGGCGAGTGACCTCGCCGATCGGCTGAGCGAGCTCGAGCTCCGCGCCAAGGAGCGCGACGAGCACGTCGCAGAGCTCGAGCGGAGCGCGCACGAAGCGAACCTCGGCCTCGGCGTCGAGGGCCGCCGCGCGTACGGCGTCGGCTTTGGCGTCCTATTCTGCGCGTACAACGTCGTCCTCGGCGTCCTCCGCGCGCGCGGCGTCCTCGTCGTCGATCACGTCGGCTACACGGTCGGCGCGTTCGCGATCGCGGCGGCGGTCGGCACCATGGGCCTGTTCCGACTCCAACGCATCACCCCGAACCGCGCCGCGCGCATGCTGCTCTACGGCCTCGCCGTGATCCTCACCGCGCAAGTGCCGGTGTTCCTCGCCCTCGGCGCGTTCGGGATCGACATCGAGCGCGCGCTCGCGGTGAGCCTCTTCCAGCTCGCGGGCAGCACCACGATCACTACGTTGTCGGTCGCGGTCCGCTTCTCCTGGGTCGGCCTCCCCATCGCCGCGCTGGGCGCGCTCGGCCTCTGGATCCCGCAAATCAGCTTCTACGCCGTCGGCGTCGCGTACGCGATGTTCTTCATCGGCGGCGCGGTCCTCCCGCTCGGCCGTCGCGTGGGGTGATCCGGCTCGCGTGGGCAGATATCCTTGCTCAGGACCAACCGACGCCGGTATACGTCACCCGCATCGACGCTGGGGGATGAATGCCGCGTGTCTATGGAATCGTACTCGACGAAGCCGCTCGCCCGATCTGCGACGCGAAGATCACGATCGAGTCTGAGTCGATCCGCGGCTCGCGGACGTTGCTCGCGAGCGGCAACACGAGAGCCGACGGCCACTACTCGATCGAGTACGACTCGAAGTGTCCCGTCCTTCGCCTGCGCGTCGGCCTGACCATCCGCCAACCAGAGCGTGTGCTCCACCGCGTGGTGGACGCGCCCCCGGATCCGCTGCGGGTGGACTTCGAGCTCGGCCGAGTCGGCAGGACCTCGCCGCCTCGCTATGCGGTGGCGCACGACGAGCTGCGTCGTGTCCTCGAGGCCAGCGGCGAGGATCTCGAGGGGCTCGACGTACATGCGCTCACCCGCGCCGCGCTCGCGGCTCGGGTCGCACCGGGCTACGCAGCTGGCCTCCAGCGCGCGCTCGCTTCCGCCACGAAGTCGGGCTTGCCCTTCGAGACCTTCCTCGGGCTGGGAGAGGCCGGGCTCGGGTTCGGGCTCACAGATGCGATGCGGCGGCCGAAGGCCGCTCGACGTCGCGCGCTCGACTCTCGCATCGTCGAGCGCGCCCTCACCGAGTCGCAGTGGCAGACCGCGCGGGAGGCGCTCGAGCGGCTGGACGAGCTCGCGCTCGAGGCCGCGCTCCGACCCGAGAAGACGGTCGCCACGCCCGGGCTCGCGTTCGAGCTCGCGGGGGTCGACGCCGAGCGACGAGCCATCCTGACGCGCTGGATGAGCCATGAGGGCTCGACCCGCGATTTCTGGGCGGCCCTCGATCTCGCCGAGCCGGTCCGCGACAAGCTTCGGTTCGCGCTCCAGCTCGCCGCGCTGACCCGCCAGCATGCGCCGCTCATCCGCGCGCTCTTCGAATCTCACGGCTCGCTCGCAGACCTCGCGACGCTGAACCGCGCAGAGTGGGGTGCCCTCACGGAACGAATGGGCGCCCCGCCGACCGTCCGCGCGGAGTCCGCGTCCGCCGCGTACGCAGAGTCCATGTTTCTTGCGATCGAGAACGTGCTTCCCACCGCCATGCTGGCGGCGCGAGCCCTCGACTTCTCTGGCTCGGGCGCGCTCGGTCGCTTCCTCCGTGCCAACGAGAGCTACGATCTCCGCGGGCGCTCCTTTCGCGCATACCTCCGCGCTCACCCCGATGCTCTTCGGAGCGCTGGCTCCCCCGACGAACAGGACGAGGTCGCGCTCGAGCTCCCGATCCTCGAACGGCTCTACCGCATCAGCCCCCCCGGTGAGCGACTGGACACGATGCGGGCGCTGCGCATCGCCGGCTTCCGTTCGGCCTCTCAGATCCAGCTCCTCGGTCGCGCCCGCTTCGCCGAGCGCATGAGGGATGCGCTCGGTGAAGAGGGCGCCGCACGCGTCTACGCACGCGCGCAGAGCGCGACCGCCGTCGCGATCACGCTTCAAATGCGCCACTCGCCTGGCGCGCCGAGCCCCGCGTTCGCGGTGCTTCCCCCCCGCGAGGTGGAGGAGGAGCACGACGCCGTCGAGTGGGCATCGCTCTTCGGTGGTCGGACCTACTGCGCGTGCGACGACTGTCAGTCCGCGTTTGGTCCGGGCGCATACCTCGCGGATCTCCTCATCTGGCTGAGAGGGCGAGGCGAGCATCTGGACCGCATCCGCGCGAGGCGCCCGGACATCGAGCGCCTCCGGCTGTCCTGCCGGAACTCGCACACCGTCTTGCCGGCGATCGATCTCCTCTTGGAGCGCCTCGAAGCGGAAGTCGAGCCCGCGGGCGCGCCCGTGCTCGAGACGTCTCTCGACGAAGCGGAGCTCGCCGCCCGTCCCGAGCACGTCCACGAGCCCGCCTACAAACGCGCGGCGGAGCCGACCGCCTACCCGCGCGAGCTCCCTTACGTCGTGTGGTTGGACCAAGCCCGGACGTTGCTGGGCGCGCTCGGCGTCGAGCGCGGAGCGCTCATGCTGACCCTGTCGGAGCGCAATCTGGTCGACGCCCTCTCGCAGCCGGAGATCGCGGCCGAGGTGCTCGGAGTGACGCGCGCCGCGTGGACGCAGCTCACGGGGGCGCGAGCCGCGGCCACGCACGAGCGGTGGGGCGTCGCGCCTGGAACGACCGCGGACCTCGCGCGTGTGACCACCTTCTTGACGCGCGCGGGCGTGCTCGCTTCGGGGCAGCCGCTCCCCTACGAGACTCTCGAGGATCTCGTACGCAGCCGATTCGTACAGCGCGCGGGTCTGCTCTGGATCTGGTTCGACAACCACGTATGCGACATCGAAGGCGCGCGCCTGGTCTCGGCCGATCTCGATCGGCACCTCGATCGACTCGCTGCGCTCCTCCACCTCAGTCACTTGCTCGGCTGGTCGATCGCAGACACCGACCGTGCGCTCGAGGTGCTCGGAGGGGTCGAGGCGATCTCGGAGGCGGTCCTCGTCGACCTCGCCCAGCTCCGCTGGCTCGAGCGCGGCCTTCGGCTCTCGCCGGACGCGGTGCTCGACCTCTTCGGGCCCCTCGACACGCGGAGATGGACCGCCCAGATCACCGACGGGCTACCCGCCGGCGCGACCGCGCCGGGCCCGGACGGCAACGGGCGCCGCCCTCGTCTCTACGCATCGAACGCGGACGACGGTGAGATGACGGTGTCCCCGTTCCAGCGGAGGGTGGGAGCGCTCGACGACGCACGGCTCTTCGCCGTGTTGGACGACGGCTCGGAGCTCCGAGCGACGGGAGCGAGCATCGCCACCCACCTGGACGCGG
Source organism: Sandaracinaceae bacterium (assembly GCA_050186575.1). Classification (GTDB taxonomy): domain Bacteria; phylum Myxococcota_A; class Polyangia; order Polyangiales; family Sandaracinaceae; genus JAUHXR01. The sequence continues at coordinate 8,679 of JBFWYI010000145.1, forward strand.
TCGCGTCGGTCGTGGGCCTCGAGCCGCGATGGCTAACGCCTCTCGCGCTGCGCTTGGGCATCACCACGTCGTCGCTGGCGAACCTGTCCACCCTCGCGCGGCACGCCACGCTCGCGCGGGCTCTCGGGATCGACCCGCTCCGACTCGTGACCTGGCGGGCGCGTCTCGGGATCGACCCTTTCGCGTCACCGACCGCCGCGGTCCGCCTCGCGGTCGAGGTCCAGCGGCAGGCCTCGATGAACCTCAGAGAAGCGGCGCTCGACACGATCTTGGGTGAGCCGGGAGCCCGTGATCTATCGCAACTTTCATTGCCTTCGGTAGGAGAGGCGCTCCTCGCCCTCTCCGACGAAGCCCGCAGCCAAACAGACCCGGGCGGCGCCGCACGCGAGCGAGCGATCGTCCGTCGGTGCGCCGCGCTCCTCGATGTGGACCCCGACCTCCTGCTCGGTCTGCTCGAGATCGAGTACGACGGAGCTCCAGCGCGCGACGCGCTGCTCTCCGCCGTCGCCGCCGTGGACGCCGCGCGGCGCTCCGACCCGGAAGGAACCTCGAGCACGGATGCGATCGCGGGCTTCGTCGACCCACGCGTCTTCGAGCTGATCGCGGTGGGAGCGTGGCTCGCTCGAGCCGCCGACCTTCGGGTCGAAGATCTCGGGTGGTGGATCCGGCTCGACGCGGCGACCCGCGAGCACGACCTCGCTTCCCTGGTCCTCTCGCCGAGCCTCGACGTGCGCTATCGCCACTTCGCGGCTTTCCGCGAGGCGGTGCGCCTTCCGCCCGTCGCCGAGGGAGCGCGGCTGTTCGATCTCTGGGCGAAGCTCGGCGACGCCGGGTTGAGCGCTCGAGCGCTTCGCGAAGAGCTCGCATCCCGCACGGGCTGGCCCGAAGAAGGATTGCGTGCTGCGATCGACGACGGCTTCGGTGGTCCTCTCGGCGGCGGCGCGCCCCGGGACTGGGCCAGTCCGTCTCGCTTCGGTCGGCTCGCGCGGTGGATGCAGCTGAGCCGCGCGCTGGGTGTGGCGGCGGAGCCGCTCGGACGTTGGGGCCGCGCGAAGTGGGAGCCCTCCACGCTCGATGATCCGCTCGCGGCGTACCGCACCGACGCGGCCGAGATCGAGCAGGCGCTTCGCGCGGTGTGGGGCCGCGAGCGATGGCTGGCCGAGATGCCGAAGGTGCGCGAAGGGCTCCGCGAACGCGCCCGCGCCGCCTTGGTCGCCAAGCTCGTCGGCGACGCGTCCTATCCCTTCTCCGACGCAGACGCGCTCGGCGCGAGCCTCCTGATGGACGTCCAGCTGGGCGCGTGTGCGACCACATCGCGGCTGAAGGACGCGACGCGCTCGGTGCAAGCGTTCGTGCAACGTGTATTGCTCGGAGAGGAGCCGCCCCTCTCGTTGAGCGACGACGAGGCAAGGGAGTGGTCCTGGCGACGGCGCTTCCGCGTGTGGGAGGCGAACCGCAAGGTCTTTCTCTACCCCGAGAATTGGATCCGCCCCGAGCTCCTGCGCGATCGGACGCCGCTCATGTCGGCGCTCTCGGACGAGCTGTCCCAAGGTAACTTGTCCGAAGCCGCGGTCGAATCGGCGTACCGCACCTACCTGCGCGAGCTGGCCAGCGTCTCCAAGCTCGAGGTGCTCGCCGTCCTGCGGGAGATCCTCGCTCCCGGACAAAACGAGTATCACGTGTTCGCGCGGAGCCGCACTCGGCCATACCGCTATTGGCACCGTCGTTGGGTCGGCGAGAGCCGGTGGACGCCGTGGGAGAGGATCGTAGACGCGGACGGCGACAACCTCATCCCGATCGTCTACCAGCGTCGCGTCAAATTGTTTTGGCTCGACGTCTCCGAGAACACGGCTCCCGCGAGCCAGACGAGCGTGCCCTCGGTGGGCGAGCCCATCCGCCCGAAGCCGACGCTGTTCAGGATCCACCTGTGCGGGAGCGAGTGGCGCGACGGAGGCTGGGCGCCCGCTTCGCGCAGCGACGCGTTCATCGGCGTAGACAGCTCCGGCGTCCGCCATCCGCCGACCCTCCAGCTCCGCGACATCGAAGCCGACGGGCTCGGCTTCGATGGCCTCGAGACGATCGTGGTGGATCCTCGTTCGACGCTGTTCGCGTCCGCATCGATCGCCGAGCACGATCTCGTGGTCCAGGTCTTCAAGTCTTCGGGACGTCCGCCCGCGCGGTGGCTGCCGCGTTTCTTGGTGAGCGGGATCGACGGGCGCGTCACCGTGGAGCCTCCAGGCACCGGGCTCCGAGAGCACGAGGGTCCGACCACCTACGACTCGGCCCCCTACCGTGGCGAAGCGCAGCGGTGGACGGGCGCGCGCACCCTGATGCTGCCCTTCCCCGAGAGCACCGGCGCGGGTAGCGAATGGCAAAAGATCGTGTCGGCGAAGCCCGGCCGGGCCGCCCCGATCACGCTCACGCCGATCGAGCGGGCGCGGTTCAGTCCCACCGACCCGTTCGTGTTCGACGACGACCGCGGCTCGTACTGGGTGACCTTCGATCGCGTCCGTGATCTCTCCTACTACGACGACCCGTCGCTCGACCTCGGCGCGCATCGCGACGACGGCCTCGGGTTCCCGCCCGCCGCGCGAGAGGGGTTCGAAGCGCAGATCGAAGCGGCCCGTGAGAACCTCGACGCGTTCCGAGCCAATGAAGCCGGTGGCGCGAGCTCGCTCCTCCCAGAGGGTGTCGTGAAGAGCGCGGTCGCGTCGGGCCAGAAGGTGAAGTCGGTGAACGGCAGTCCGTTCCTCGACGACGTCCCGGAGCACGCGATCCGGATGTCGATGACGGTGACCTCGAGCGACGGAGCGGTCCTCGACACCGTGGAGTCGGGATCGACCGGAGGCGACGAGCTCGTCTACTCCATCCTCCTCAACATGCCCGCGTTCGTGTTGCGCGATCCGGAGGAGCCGGGTCCCGTGCGCCTCCTCGACCGCATCGCGCAATATCAGTTCCACACCTTCTTCCATCCTCACGTCGGTCAGATGCGGGAGACGTTGAACCGCCTCGGCCTCTTCGGACTGCTCGACCCGCCGACGCACGAACCCCTCGCCGATCAGGATCCCGTTCCCGAGACGACGCTGCGCGATCGCTACGACACGCCCGGCGTCGCCGCACCCTATCCGGCCGACGATCTCGACTTCGAGATCGACGGCGCCTTCGCGCAGTACAACTGGGAGCTCTACTTCCACGTCCCGTTCGGCAACGCGGCCCGCTTGCACGAGGCGGGCGCGTTCGACGACGCGCGACGTTGGCTCCACGTGATCTTCGACCCGACGCGGCCCGCACGCGCGGGCGCGGGCGCGAGCGAGGCCGCCCGATCGTTCTGGCGGTTCCGCCCGTTCCGCGAACAGTTCGCGGATGGAGCGCGCGCACCGCAGAACATCCAGCAGCTCCTCGCCCTCTTGAGCGCGGACGCGAGCGACCCGGCCGCCGTGCGTCAGGCGGAGCGGCTCCTCTCCCAGGTGGCAGCCTGGCGCAAGGAACCGTTCGATCCACACGCGATCGCACGCGCACGCCCGCAGGCGTACATGGCGGCGGTGGTGATGCGCTACCTCGACGTGATCCTCGACCAAGCCGACGCACGCTACCGCGAGCTCACCCTCGAAGCGGTCGCGGAGGCGACGGAGCTCCTCTTGCTCGCTGCACGCCTGCTCGGGCCACGACCGGAGCCCGTTCGGATCGGCGAGCGAACACCCCCGACGTTCGCGCAGCTCCTCGCCGACTTCGACGCGGGCATCGGTCCGATCGAGCGCGCCGAGGAGATCGTGGAAGCCTGGGAGATCGCGGACGACGGGTTCGGCGAGGAAGCCGACGCCCTCGCGACGCTGCTCTACTTCTGCACCCCAGCGAACCCGCAGCTCGTCGCCCGCTACTGGGACCGCGTCGCCGACCGGCTCTTCAAGATCCGGCACTGCCTCGACATCGAAGGACGACGCCACGAGCTCGCGCTGTACGAACCCCCCATCGATCCCGAGCTCCTGGTGCGCGCGGCCGCCGCCGGCGTCGATCTGACCACGCTGCTGGCGAACGTCTCCGTCGCGGAGGTCCCACACCGACGCTTCAGCGCCATGGCCGACCTCGCGGTCGGGCTCGTCTCCGCGACCCAGAGCCTGGGGCAAGGTCTCTTGAGCGCCATCGAGAAGCGCGACGCCGACCAGCTGGCGTCACTCCGCGCGCAGCACGAGCGCGTTCTCCACGACGACACGGTGGCCGCGCGCGCGAGCCAGATCGAGGAGGCGCGTCAACAGTTGGCCGCGCTCGAGCGGACCCGTGAGGCGACGGACGTCCGGCGACGGTTCTACGAGGACAAGCCGCGCACCAACGCGCGCGAGGCGGCCGAGCAGCGCTCCGCGAGCACGGCCAAGGACGCGCACATCGCGTCCACCACCGCGTTCGCGCTCGGGTCGGCCCTCGCGCTCATCCCGCAGTTCGAAGCGGGAGGCGCAGGCGCGGGAGGCTCGCCGGTCGCGACGGTCGGCTTCGGCGGGATCCAGCTCGCCGGCCTCGCCAACGGCGTCGGTCAGCTCAACGCCAACATCGCGGCGTTCGAGGACCGCCAAGGCCGCATGGCGCTGACGGAGGCCAACTACGACCGACGCAAGGAGGGGTGGGACCACCAAGCCGAGCTCGCCACGAAGGAGCTGGAGTCGATCGACGCTCGGATCGCAGCCTCGCGCATCCAGCTCGCGATGTCGGAAGCGGCATTGACGACGGCAGAGACCCGCAAGGCTCAGCTCGACGAGATCCGCACGGTTCTCGAGCGCCGGTTCGGCCGCGAGGAGCTCTTCCAGTGGCTAGCGACGCAGCTGAGCGGTCTCCACTATCAGAGCTACGAGCTCGCCTATGAGCTCGCGAAGCGCGCCGAGAGGGCGTTCGAGTACGAGCTCGGCAAGACCGGCGCCGGGTTCATCCGCTTCGGCTATTGGGACGGACGACAGAAGGGTTTGCTCTCCGCGGAGCGCCTCGCCCACGACCTACGTCGAATGCAGGTCGCTTACCTCGACGAGCACCGCCGTCGCCTCGAGATCGAGCAGACGTTCTCGCTCCGCGAGATCGATCCCATCGCGCTCGTTCGGTTGCAGCAGACCGGCGAGACCTCGTTCCAGCTCTCCGAGCCCCTGTTCGACTTGTTCTATCCCGGGCAGCTACGGCGACGGATCCGAGCGGTCCGCTTCACGCTCCCCGCCGTCGTCGCGCCGCACGCGAACGTGCCCGCGCTCATCACGTTGACGGGACACCGCATCCGCAGCGCCGCCGACCTCCGGGACGAGAGCCTGGTGGAGGGTGGCTTCGGGGGCCCGCCGATCTCCATGACGGCGACGAGCGCCGCGCAGCGGGACGGGGGGGTGCACGAGCTGAGCTTCTCCGCGCCGCGCCTCTTGCCGTTCGAAGGAGCGGGCGCGATCTCCGACTGGGAGGTCACGTTGCCGCAAGCGATCCACCCCATCGACTACGCGCAGATCCAGGACTTGCTCGTCCATCTCGCGTACGACGCCGACTACAGCGACGCGCTCCGAAGTGAGCTGGAGACCGATCCGGCCCCCGTCGTCCGTCGGCTGTTCGACACCACGCCCCCGCGCCGTCGGGTCATCAGCCTTCGGCGCGAGCACGCGGGGACCCTCCGCCGGTTGATCGACTCGCCGACCGGCACGCCGGTGCGCTTCGAGATTACGCACGACGTATTGCCTGCGTATCTCCGGCGCGTCGGGGTGGCGTTCTCGAACCCCGCCCTGATCGTCTCGGGCGGCGACGCCCGCGAGCTCCGCGTCCAGCTCGACGAGCGCGCGGTGTCCGGCTTCGCTCCCCGCGCCGACCTGCCGCTCGCGGGCGCGGCGCTCGATGGGATCCTCGGGTCGCTCGTGGGAACCCACGTCATCCAGGTCGACGCCTGGGGCGCGCTCGAGCCGAGCGACCCAAGCCTCGACCTGATGATCGTCGTGGATCTCCTGCGCGCGTAGCGGCGTCCGTCGATCCGCGGACGGCAGTGTCAACCTCGCGTGCTCACGGGCGCCGGCCCCAACGGGATGCTCACATGCAGGTGGATCGCATCGCGTCGCCGATCCGGTCCGCGATCGGCCCGAGATCGAGATCGTCGGTGCACAGCGAGCGGACCGTCACATGCGCACCTCGGCGCTCGAGCTGCTGCCCGACTCGTACGGTTCGGAGCGGAGGAAGGGCGTCGCCCCGACCCGGCGCGGCACACGATTCCATGAGCCGAGCACCGCTCGAGGCCAGCCGGATCTCCATCCGATCGTCGCGGATGGCGAGGTCGTCGTCGACGAGGACGCCGAAGTCGACCGGCTCGGCGCCGTGCGGCTCGAGGTCGCTCGGGATCCCGACGATCGGCCCGTAGACGAGGCGGTGCGCGGTGGAGCGGAGCGCGAGGAGCCCGTCCACGTAGCGCGATAGCGGGTGGAGCGCCTCGTCCTCGGAGAGGACGCAACGTAGGTTGAGCTCCTCCCGGTAGACCGTGCTCGCCGGATCGAAGAGCCGGGGGTCGTGCACCGAGCAATCGTCCTCGTCGGAGACGACGACCACGGCGAGGACCGCGTCGCTCCGCACGAACCCGGCGTTGGCCGCGTCACCGTGCCCACCGCTCCCGAGCTCGAACGCGGGCGCCGCGTATCCCGGCGCGGTCCACGGTTGGGCGACGAGCGGGGAGAGCGCCTTGAGCGATGCCTCGAGCGGCTGCTCGAACCCACAGCCCTCCGCGCCCACGTCGATCAGGCATTGGAGCTCGGGTGTGAGCTCGCCGATCGTCGCCCCGCCCGCGCCGTACTCGAGGAACGGAGGTCGGGTCTCGCTACACCCCGACGGCGTCGGGATGCGGGCCGCCCGGAGGACGCCGTCGTTCCCCCATCGAGGCCCGTCACAGGTCGGCACGAGGATTCCTCCGCTCCCCATGTCGGTCGTGATCACACCGACCTGCAGGCTCTCGACCCCGCGGACCTGGACGAGATCGAACAGCAGACCCGGCAGTGCGCTGGCCAGCGCCGCCCGTTCCTCGATCATGGACGCCGTATTGTCGAGGACGAGGAGGAGATCGACGCGGTCGGTCGCGTCGACGCACGGCCCGGGTGGAGGGCAGACCTCCGGACAGGTCGACGCGTCGGGACAAAGGCATGCCTCCACCGGAGCGAGCTCGGCGCGCGCCACGATCGGGACGCCATCCACCCCCGCCGAACGGAACACGACCGCCACCGGCTCCCCATCGACGTCGCCGTAGCTCATGTCGCAACGATACGTGCCCCCCTGCACGATCCGACCGACCACGCAGTCCGTTCCGAACGACTGCACGGGCAGCTGAAGCCCATCCACGGTCTCCAGCTCGAAGAGCGACGGAGCGACCGGAATCGAGTCGTCGCGCTCGCTCCGGAGGACGACGCGGACCTCCACCTCGGAGCCCCCGTCGTCGAGGCGCGACGCCTCGAGCGCGAGGCCGTCCGCGCAGTCGGCTCCCCCGCATCCGCCGTCGCAGCCCGCGAGCGCGAGGGAGGCGAAGAGAACGTGCCAGACGCCGAGAGTCGCCCATCGTCGAGACGGACCCGCGGTCCCGTCCTCGTCGTAGGGACGGTCGACGACGGGCGTCGGGGCGGGGCGGGCTGGCGTCATGGCGCATGTCGTCCGCAAGACTCGATCCAGCCCGCTTCCGCGGTCGGATAGGGCGCTTGACGGCTACGAGCACCGGCGGCCGCCCGGCGGCCGCCGGCCGCCGCCGGCGGACCGCACGCGAGAGGGATGGCGAACCGAACCGGCCCGGTCGGGTCTCCGGGCAGCGAGACCAAACGCATCCGCCCCGTCCGGTGGCGAGCTCACCCTCCCGCCGACCGCCAAGCCCCCCACACCACGGGAACGGCGAACTGCCGGACCAGCTCCGGCGTCCACACCCCGAAGTTCCGATCGAGCACCAGCTCGACCGAAGTGCGACGCCAGGCCACGAGATTCTCCCAGTTGAACAAGAGCGCCAACGGTCCGGCTACGTTGACAGCGATCGCGGATACGGCTTGGACGAGCTGACCTTCCGCCTCTCGTAGATGCTCCTTGTCCAATCGGAAGACGAACGAGTAGCTCGGCTTCCATCCAAGCGCGGGGTCGGCGGCAGCCTCATCCTCCCCGGAGACGATGATGCTCGAGAAGCTGCCATACAACGCCAGCGATCCCGTAGACGTATCCGGTCTCTTCATGCCGATCTCGTCGGACAAGACGTCCAACAACGACGCGTCGACTGAGCCCTCGACGTAGAGGACATACTCTATTGCCACCTCATGAGCTCCTCATGTGTTAGAGGTGTCCCGATGAACCCCGGCACCCGCTCAGCGCAGGAGGGAGGTCGTTGTCAACCAGTCTCCCGGAGTCTTCCACGTCTCTTCCCACCAGTCGGCGGGCACAGTGTCGTGGGGAATGGCAGCGACGCGTCCTGAGGTGACATCCACCACCCAAACGTCCTGCGTGAGACTACTACACCCAATAGGCAAGTAGCGTTCAAACAGCACAGCGTCGTTCTCCAAGAATGACTCAAAGAGATCTCGGATCTCACGTGGATGACAAATCTCAACTGTAGAATCGACGCGCCGCCCCCCTACCGACACTGAGATGTCGGAGCCAGTGTGATCAACAGAACGCGATAGACGACCGGGATTTGAAAACCGTTCTTTCTCCATTCGATCGATCTGGTAGGGAGACATTCGTTCCATTCAGCACTCACTCCTGCGAAGGCGTTCGCTCCTACATCTCCCAGGGCCGCAACCGAGATCAGTCTTCCACCAGACCGTCGAGTAGCTGCTCGAAGGAATCAGCGACTAGCTCTAGGTCCTCCTGGTCCGAGGCCTGAAACACGATCTTCGGCTCACCTCCGTCTCGGTAGTCCAAACCCAACCACTCGTGCGCCCCGCTCGCGATGGCGACAACGCCTTCGGGCGTCCCTTCCATGTCTCGGTTTCGCTCTGCCTTAATCATCT
>JBFWYI010000146.1:0-17257 GCA_050186575.1 Sandaracinaceae bacterium
TCCGCCGCCGTCTGCCCGCTACGACGCCACTGCGCAACTCGTCGTGCCCACTCCGACCGATCCGCCATGTCGCTCAGGCTGCGCGACCACTCGGCGACCGGCTACACCGCTCCGTGCACCGGATACCGATCTTCGCCTGACGATCAGCTCAGCGAGGACCCGAACAGCGACCGCGCCGCACCGTGACCGCGCACCCAGGCTCGATCGGTCCGCGCCGCGTGCGCACGCAGCGAGTCGCCTTGCCCGATGCACAGCAAAGTCCGTAGCCCCGAGCTCTCCATGAGCTTGAGCCACGCGTCCGGATCGATCCCGCGACGCTCGAGCAGCGCCGGCAGGCGACCGCGGATCTTCCCCCGTCCATGCCGCGTCGCTCGCCCCGTCCAGTCGAGTAGCTCCACGTAGTCGACCAGCGTCATCGGCAAGGGCTCTTGCGATGGCGAGCGGCGCTCATCCCAGAACGGCGCGAGCCGGTGCGACTTCGCAGCGTCCGGTGACTGGGTCGCTTCCGCGGAATCAGCCTCCCCCTCCACCGCGTCGAGCCGTGCGCCCATCGCCGCCAACCGCTCGTAGATTGACGTGAACTCCGAGTCGTCGAGCCCGTTCGCCGCGCCCGCCCGGACGGGGTTCAGATCGACGTAGCTCATGCACACCAGAAGCGCGGCCTCATCGAGCAGCGCCTGGCTCTTGAAGCGCCCTTCCCAGAAGCGGCCGGTGCACTCGTCCTCCGCGTTCGCCTTCCGCGCGATCAGCTCGTTCAGCATCCGCATCAGCCACGAGATGCTCATCAAGCGGTCGCGCCACTGCTCGACGCGCTTCCCCCGCAAGTCCGGATGCATCGCGTTCAGCTGAGCGCGCGCGTTCCCGAACAGCTTCGAGTAGCGGTCCAGCACCTCGTCCTCGTCCCACCCCCGCGCCGCCTCCGCGTTGACCCGCACCACCACGTGATAGTGGTTGCTCATCACCGCGTACGCGCACAGGTCCACCGCGAAGATGTCGCCGAGCTCGCGCAGCCGATCGACCAGCCAGCGCTTGCGATGCGAGTAGTCCCGCTTCGTGTACGGGTCCGTCCCGCACAACCACGCGCGGCGCACGCACCGGCTGATCAGGTGGTAGTAGGGCGTCGACTCGAGGTCGACTTGGGCGGCGCGGGCGATCGTCATGGCGCGCTCAACCTAGCATCCCAGTTTGACGGGCGCTAGTAGGTGGGTGTCCCATAAGTGTGCCTGTTCTGTCGACGGGGCGGGCGGGGCCGCCGAAATCGATCCTGCGGCGCTCGAGCAGGGAGCGACGCTGGGGGAATCACGAAGCCCAGTGAACTTTGAGCCGTGGTCTCCCGTGCTCATCCGCGTATTGTTCGATTCGTGCGATCTGGCGTGTTTGCAGTTCGGTAGCCAACTGCGTCGCCAAGTCGCCATTGACAACCATGGCGGCCCTCGCCGGCATCTTGGTGACATGCTCGAGGTGATGCCCACCCGTTATCAGTGGCGAAGGAGCGTATATGATGTGCTCCGAGGCCAGGAGATCTCCAATCTTTCTTCTCGCCTTCACCAGCATGCTGTCATACGGCTCCCGACAACAGCGAAGAAAAATCCTGCCCAGGAAATCGGTAAAGTCTTCGGCTAGTTGTTCTGGAACAAGCTCGATCGCATCAAGCTCGTACACGGGGGGGTTTGAGTTCGACCGGAGATCATCTAGACGGTAGGCGTATTGGTCTCCCCAAGCCGTTTCACCAAAACAGAAGAACTCTCCCAGAAAGGCCGGCCAAGCAAACTTCCAACTGGCCTTTTCGTTCCAGGTGACCATGTCTACGACCGCATCGGTGACACCAAAAATGCGGAAGTAGCCGCCATAACCCATTACACCATCAGACCTGGCAAGCAAATCAGTGTGAAGCTGCGGCAAATGGAATGGCAAACGGGCCATCCGCGATCCTAGATCGTGCGCTGGCGCGTACTTGACAACTCCAGAAGATGCTAGGACCTGGTCCAGGATTTCCGTCATGGAATGAGACCATCCACGGTGAAGTGATCAATCACTTGGCCAATTCGACAGCCTAGCACGCCTCCGCAGACACTATTCGATTTTCCAGGCATGTCCAACCAACCTGCGGGAGGGTCCGGCGTTCCGCTGATAGCGGTATCGGGAACATGTCCAGCCTGTCCCCGATACGGCGCCCCTGCAAGCGCGGCGCGGCTTCGCTCAGCTCGTGCGGCCCTATTAGCACTGTTTCGCAGCGTTCCCTTGGTGGACTGTATGACCCGAGGGCCTACCTCATCAAGCCACGCGTTGACGCGACGCGCGTACTCACGGATTGCCGCGGCCTCCTCAACGGTGTAACCAGCGGTGGATATGTTGACAGGATAGTTTCGCAGCCTTTCGGCCTCTTCAATGACGACCGCGGCCTCCGCCCCAGCGGCTTCTCCGGCAGCGCCGATCTCCGCCAGAAGAAGGCCCCCAGCTAGATCCACACCGAGGCCGACCGCGTCCGCGAACTCGTCCTCGGCATGTCTAAGTCCCGGCGGGTGTTGAGGGATGTCCCACCACGCGAGAACCGCCTCGTCGGCCACCCAGCGCTCCACGCTGCCCGCCCCGTAGGCTGTTCCCCCCAGAAGCAGACCGAATCCGGTCATTGCCATGAGGGCGCCACCGCCCTGAACCCAGCGGCCCGGAGCCGAGGCAAACCCACGCAAGTACCCACGGGCCATGCTCGCCTCGAACTGGGTGGTTAACCCAGACGCCTCACCACCTGGAGAACCGTAGTAGTTTCCTGGCGGCGCCGACCATGAGCACGGACCATCGCAGCCGTGGTAAACCGTACCTCCTGATTCGATTCCTCCAAGCGTGTTGTCTGGAGGTGGGTGGTCAGGTGTCGTGACTGCGTAGTGACTGCCACCTCCATCGGCGGCGACGTCGGGCGGATTCTCGCCACTACTAACTACGTCCAAACCCAGCGGGTCGCGGCTCGCTAACAGATTTCCACTTACGTAGTGATACGAATTCAGCGCCTCCCCCCCGCCGCTCGCATGCACATGCAACGGGTCCGGCGATGCCCACCGCCCGATGCGCGGAATCAGCCACCGCTCCCCGAAGTAGACCAACCCAACTTCTTCGTCGGCCTCCTTCCCCGTAAACCCCATCGGCTCGGCCGCAACGAGGCTTCCCGGGTCATTCAGGAACGTCTCCCGCGACCCGTCGGGGTAGTACGTCGACGCCTCCAGCAACGCACCGGTCCGCGCGTCGATCACCGCCGCCGACGTATGGATCAGATCGCTGATCGGAAACGTAATCCGCTCCCCCGCCTCAAACGTCGACGGCGAGGTCACCGGGTGCTGCCACACTACCCGTGCACCGGCGACGAGGTACTGCGTCTCCGTGTTGACGACGCTGCTCGCGTCATACGTCCCCGACCCGCGAACCAGTCCGCGCCGTTCGAAGTCGCCGGGATACGGCGTGAGCGCGATGAGGTCGGCTGGCTCGCCCGTCGCCGGTACGGCGTCCTGACTCCACTTGATGAGCCGCCGGTTGTTCGCGTCGTAGCGGTACCGGAGCTGGTGGTGCCAATACCACGGGTTGCCGGTGCCGCCGTCGCGATGGTGGCGGATTGCGTCGACGAGGCGGTTCAACTCATCCCAGCGATACTGATAGTCCTCCTCGCTAGTGCACCGGCAGTGGGACCGGAGATGATCGCGGCGGTCGTCGAGGTCGAGCGTCGTGTCGTCGTAGCACTCGGTCGACACGTCCATGTCGAGGCATTGCCCGTGCACAGCGAGTTCGCGGACGTTGCCGGACGTGTCGTAGTAGACCTCGAGCCAGCCGCCGCCGCCTTCGTCGAGCGGATCACTCGTGTTGTCACGGAGGTTCGTGGCGAGGTAGAGCGCGCTCGGCCGGTAGCCGACGCCGAGGTCGGCGCCGTTGACGATCCGGCCGATCGAGCGCTCGTAAAAGCTCTCGTTGTCGTCGTCCGACACGGTCTGGTTCGCGAGGAAGTCGTACTCCCAGCGCAGGGTCCGGACGCGGGCGTCGTCGCCCGGCGCCGCCGGCACACGCGCCGCGGGGTCGGGACGCATCGGGTCGACGGGACGGGTGCTCTGGTAGTCGTCGCGCCAGTCGGTGAAGCCGTCCTCCGTGGTCCACGCGCCCGAGCTCTGTCGGTACTCCATGTCCGCTTCGATAACGCGGTACAGGTCGTCGTGGGTCACCATGACAGTCTGCGGTCGATGGCCATCGGGCCACTCAGCCGGGTCGCGGAGATCGATCAGCCGCTTCAAGTTGCTCGCGGCGTCCCACTCGAGCTCCTGGTCGAACACGACGGAGACCGCGCCGAGGTCAGGTGCCATCGCGCCGCCGTCCGGCGTGCGCGTCGTCGTCATCCGGATCGGGCGTCGCCGGTTGTCGTAAGTGGTCGTCGACACCGTCGGCGAGCGCATGCCCGCGTCGTCGCCGTACGTGATAAGGCTGAGGAGGATCCGTCCATAAGGCTGAGGAGGATCCGTCCGAGGTACTCCACCGGCGGCAAGAGTCTGACCGCTCTTCGGACGCCGTCCGACTCGCTGCGGTGCTCTCGTCCCCCCTGCGAGCACCCTCCTGACGGTGGCGCGGACGACTTCCAGCACGTTGAGCACGGGGTCCGGCCGTCATCTCGACGTACAGCATACACGTCGACGGCTACGCCGGTCTCGAACGCACCGAGGTCGCCTCGCGTCTGTGCTCAGGCAGGTGGGTCAGAGCCCCGTGGACGCCCCCGACGGCGGTCGCGGAGCTGAACCGTGCGCGAGGCGGCGTTGGGACCCGCGCGCTCCTCGTCAGTTGCGGACTGAAAGCGATGGCGGACCCGCGCCTTGCCTCGTCGCCGACGCTTGCGAGGCTTCTCGTCCTCGTTCGACTCCTCCGCGCTCGGCTCCCCAGTCCGGGAGCTACCCGCCGAGCGTGCGGCGGTCGGCGTTTCGACATCGAGCAACTCGTCTTCGACGATGTCGCTCGCCTCCTCGCGGAACGCAGCGCGCACCGGTTCGACCAGCGTCTCCATCGCGGTCGCCTGCACGCCGGTCTTGAGCTCCGCGATCACGTCATCGAGCGTGGGGCCGTCGGCGGTGACGAGCGCGTCCTCGTGCTGCGCGGCGACCGGCGCGCCGTGCTGCACCTTCATCAAGTACGTGCCGTGCGGCATCGGCACGTCCTCGCCGGCGCGTCGGCGCAGACGCGCATCTCGGTACTCCGCGCGGAACCCACGCACCTCGAGCGAAGCCTGGATCTGCATCGTGCGACGCGTGAGCCCCGACGCGCCGATCTTGAACGTCGGCACTCGCTGACCGCCGCTCTCGCGCATCGTGCGTGGCTCGTTCCACGGATGGATGCGCGTGACGGCCTTCGCGCCCATCACCGGTCGGCCCTTGCGCGCGACGCGCAGCTCGCGAACCGCGTACTCGGTCCCGCGTCGCATGTGGTGCACGAGCTTGTCGAGGTCGCCACCGGCGGCGCGATAGAGCAGCGGCGGCGCTGTGAACACGAGCGGGAGCGACGGCTCGCTGCGCTTCGGGTCGTAGTAGACGTCGGGCCGAGCGACTTCGATCGGGCCGGTCTTCCAGAGGCCGAAGTCGAACGTCCAGCCCGGCATCTCCTCGGGCGAGCGCACGAGCCCGGCCGCGACCGGGTTCACGACGCTGTAGATCAGCTGCGCGACCTGCGCCTCGACATCCAGCAAGCGCATCGTGTGTGTGGGCCGGTCGTCCCAGAGCTGGCGCGGCTCGTCGTAGCGCTCGCGCGCGAGGAGCGCGTTCAGCGACTTGCTGAACTGGCCGTGCAGGATGCGTTTGAAGTCCGGGAGCTTGTCGTTCGGGGCGGTGACGTGGGTGTGGTGGTGTGTGACCACCCGCGTGCTCTGGTGGATCTCCACCCCCGTCTCGCGCTGCGCGACAGCGAGCGCGTAGAGCCACAGCTGCGCCACGAGCGGATGCCACTCCCCGAGGAAGGCCTTGCGCAGGTTCGTGCGGCGGCACAGCGCCACGGTGGCGCCGCGCACCACGATCGCGGGTGCGGTCACGCCGCGTATGCACAGCAAGACACGATCCGGCGTGTTGTCGGGTGATTCGGTGCTCAACAAGCGCGCGAGACGCGGCGACCCGCCGGCCGCCGCCAGGCGGCCGCCGGCTCACAGTGGGCTGACTTTCGCGTACCGCGGACCGATCTCCCCCCGGGGGCACCGCCGGCTCACAGTGGGCTGACTTTCGCGTACCGCGGACCGATCTCCCCCGAGGGTGCGGTCGCCGCGCACCACGATCGCGGGTGCGGTCACGCCGCATGTGCACAGCAAGACGCGATCCGGAGCGTTGTCGGGTGATTCGGTGCTCAACAAGCGCGCGAGACGCGGCGACCCGCCGGCCGCCGCCAGGCGGCCGCCGGCTCACAGTGGGCTGACTTTCGCGTACCGCGGACCGATCTCCCCCCCCCGATCGTCTCGAATCGGAAGCTGAGGGGATCGGATGCGGCGCGACTGCGCGTGGACATGGCAACTCCCGGGCCACCGGGAGTGACCGACGAGAGACGCCGGGTCCGGGAGCCCGGACCGCCATATCGGGGAGAGGGGGCGGTCGGTTGCTCGGATACCCCTTCCGTGACGGAGGGGTTGCGATGCCCATCGTGACCGTCCATGGCGCCTCCCACCACTCTGATGCTCGTCTCGCCCCGAGACGATGCGGCGACTGGACGCTGCCACGGATCAACATGGCTTGACTAGATCAATCCGTACGCGTCACATCAAATTTGCTCGACGCGCGCAGAGACGCGGATGCGATTGCCTCAGCTCATGCAAATCGATGTGATCTCGCCATGATGTGGCGCCCGGCTCTCGGGAATGGGGAATCGACCGATTCGTTGACTCCGCCTTCATCGAAGGAAAGAGCAGCAGAGCTCGAACTGCCGACGATCACGACGCGTTGCGTTTGAACGCAATGTTCCACCCGCATCTCGGACTCCGGAGCCCCGACGACCTCACCCTGGTCCATCCATAGAGCGGCGTGTGATGACCCGCAGTCACCGTAGTGCACACCGCGGGCGCGAACGCGGAGGTCGTGGCCCGTCACCGCGGCTCCGGCTGGTTCGCGGAGCGCTCTCGGCTCCACGGTTTCGCGCTCGGTCGCGGATCCACGTACGGCACACGGATTGCGCAGCAGGGCGGCGTGAGGTGGGTGCTCATCGCGGGCGTGCTCGCGGCAGGCTGTGACGGGACGGGCGTCGGGCCGCTGGACGCCGGGGATCCGGCGGACGCGGGGATCGAGGAGACTCCGCTCGATGGCGGCGTCGCGGTCGACGCGGGGGCGGCTCCCGTGGACGCCGGGAACGACGCTGGGCCGATGGCGGAGTGTCCGCGCGTACGCGTGACGACGGTGGGGATCGCGTTGAACGTGCGCGAGCAGCCGCGGCTCGATGCGACGGTCGTGGGGAGCCTGCCCGAGGGAAGCATCGTGGACGCGCGCGGGCAGGTGAGCGGGGACGCGGTCGACGGGATCGACACGTGGTACGAGGTCGCGTCGCCGGCCGGGTTCATCAGCGGGCGCTACGCGGAGTGCACCACCGACGAGCCGCCTCTACCACAGGAAGGGTTCTTGCTGCCGCTCGCGTGCGGGACGTCGGCGCGGGTGAGCCAGGGGAACAACAGCGGGTTCAGTCACACCGGGTACTCCGCGTACGCGTTCGACTTCGCTCTCCCTCTCGGGACGACGCTGCACGCGATGGCGGACGGCACGGTCAGCTACGTCTACGATCGCACGGGCCCGGGCGACCCCTGCTACTCCGGGGGCGGGCCGGAGTGCATCACGAAAGCCAACTTGGTGTGGCTGCGACACGCGGACGGCACGGTGACGTCGTACGCGCACCTGCGCTCCGTGCTCGTGCGGGTCGGGCAGTCCGTGCGCGCGGGGACCGCGGTCGGACGCTCGGGGAGCAGCGGCTACTCGACGGGTCCGCACGCGCACGTCGCGCGTCAACGAGACTGTTCGGCGAGCGGTTGTCAGTCGATCCCGCTCCGGTTCGCCGACGTGCCGGGCGACGGCGTGCCGGAGACCGGCGACATGGTGACGAGCGGTAACTGTCCCTGAACGGCGGAGGGCTCAGGGCTCGAGGGCGTCGGCGACGAGGGCGTCGGCGACGCGGTCGCGTCCGAGGACGAGGCCCGCTTCGGTCATCCGCGTCAACACGTCGTTCAATCGCGCAGGGTCTCCCTCCATGAGGGCGCGCGCGCGGTCGATGACGAGGGTGACCCACGGGATCGGCTCGGCCGCGAACGCGCGCTCGAGGGCGTCGGCGTGGCGATGCACCGCGTCGCGGTCGCCGTCGTCGAGGCACGCTTCGATCGCGTTCTCGTGGAACCAGAAGCGGTGGAACGAGAGCGCGGGGCCCTCGAGCAAGGCAGCGCCTTCGTCGAGCTGGGAGCGGCGCGCCGTCCGGTCGGGCTCGAGGCGGGCGGCCAACGCGAGCAGCGCGCCGCCGAGAAAACGCATCGCGCCACCGCGCGCGCGAGAGAGGGCCTCGCTCACGTGGCGCGTCGCGAGGGCTCGGTCGCCGTCGCCGAGCGCGGCGCGCGCCATGTAGTAGAGCGCGTTCACCTCGAACACGAGGGTGCCGGTGTCGCGACCGAGGGCGAGCGCGGCCTCGGCCTCCGCGTAGCTCTTGGCCCACTCCCCCGCGTGATACGCGGCGAGCGAGGCGGCGCCGTGCGCGAGGGTGCGACCTCGCTTGTGGGAGAGCTCGGCGGTGGTGACGAGCGCGCGGTCCGCCAGACGTCTTGCGACGTCGAGCTCGTGGAGGAACCCGCTGACGCTCGCGAGCATGGGCTCGTTGCCGGCGACGACGCCGAGGAGCTCCTCGCGCTCGGCCTCGCGCACGCACCGCTCGTACGCGGGGAGCGCGCTCACCAGGCGACCGACGCCGTAGAGCGCATCGGCGAGGCCGCTCGAGGCGCGGACGAGGAGCTCGCCGTCGCCGTTCTCTCGCGCGAGGGCGAGCGCGCTCGAGTGCGCTTCGCGGCACGCCTCGAGGTCGCCGGTGGCGAACGCCATGCGGCCGCGGACGTAGCTCGCGCGCGCATCTCGCAAGCCCGATTGCGCTGCGAGCTCGTCCGCCCACCGGAGCGCGGCGCGCGCGTCGTCGAAGCGGTTGGCCACGAACAGCGCCTCGGCGCGACCGACCGCGGCGTCGTAGCGCTCGGGGTCGTCCGCCGCCTCGAGAGCGTAGGCCGCGAAGCTCGCCTCGGCCGCGCTCGCGTCGCCCTTGCGCAGCTCGACGCGGGCGCGGAGCAAGAGCGCCCCGCGCGAGGTGCTCGATGCGGGCTCGGCGAGCCGGCGGGCGCGGCTCGCGTGCGCGAGGGCCTCCTCGTAGCGATCGTGGGCGAGGGCCTCGCCCGCGGCGCGCAAGTACGCTTCCGATGCCTCCACCGCCGCGCCGCCTCGCTCGAGGTGCGCGGCCGCGAGCCCCGGCGCATCGGCGAGTCGCTCCGCGCAGCGGAGGTGGAGCGCACGCCGGCGCTCCTCGACCAGCGCACCGTAGACGGCGTCTCGCACGAGCGCATGGGTGAACGCCCATCCGTCACCGGTCGGACGCAACAGGCGAAACGCGATCGGCCGGCTCGCGTCGTAGCGCGGGTCCTCCAACAGATCGCGGAGCACCTGGAGGGACGCGGTCAGCCCCAGCACCGCGGCGACCTGCACGGCGGCGCGGTCTCCTTCCGGCAGACGGTCGAGCCGGCTGTGCACGAGCTCGTGGATCGTCTCGGGGAGCTCGCCCTGCTCCTCTTCCCCGACCGCGCCGCGCAGCATCTCGGTGAGGAAGAGCGGATGTCCTCCCGCACGTTCGATGACGCGCGCGCGCCGCTCGGCGTCGCCGCCCAACGCGGTGGCGAGCATCGTGGCGTCTCCGGCCGCGAGCGGCTCGAGCTCGAGGCGCACCACCGTCTGGCCTGACAACCAGGCTTGCCATCGTGCTTCGCCCTCGACGCGCGTCGTGATCACGAGGAGCACGGGACGCGAGCGGCACATCCCCGAGAGCTGCTCGACCGCCTCGATGCTCGCCGCGCTCGCCTGGTGCATGTCCTCGATCATCAGGACGAGCGGTCCGCGCGCGGTCTCGCTCGCGAGGAGGCCGTCCAGCATGTCGCGGTAGCTCGCGCGGCGCGCCTCGGGGCTCATCGCGTCGTAGACGCGCTGCATGGGACGCGAGAACGGGATGCCGAGGAAATGGAAGAGGAACGCCCACTGCGAGGGCTCGAGCGTCGAGTCGCTGAGACGCGCCTCGAGGTGAGCCGCGGGATCCTCGATCCCGTCGGGGACGTCGAGGAGGGTGCGGACGAGCTGGCGGACGAGGTCCTCGCCGAGATCGAGGTCGCGCACGGCGGCGCGCGCGACGCGGGTGCCGACGGCGATCAGGCGGCGCTGGAGCTCGTCGAGCAGCCTCGTCTTGCCGATGCCCGCTTCGCCCGCGATCACCGCGATGTGCGCGGTGCCGAGGCGACGGCAGGCCGCGAGCTCCGCGTCGAGCGTCGCGAGCTCGGCGGCGCGACCGACGAACGGGAGCTCCGCGGGGCGGGTGACGCGCGAGGTCGTCCGGGCGCGGCGGAGGGTGACGGAGCGCTCGTCCGAAGACGGATCGCGCGCGGTGGACGCGAGGTCGGGCTCGAGGAGCGCGCGTTCGACCGAGACCTCTCCGAGCGGGGCCAAGGCACAAAGACGACTTGCGTGCTCGAGCGCCGGTCCGACGACGAGATAGCGACGCCCTGCCCCGCCGGCCACCGCGCGTCCTTCCGCGACGCCGACCCTCACCGCGGTGCCGGACACCCCGACGAGCGCGTCTCGCGCGTCGAGCGCGGCGGCCAGCGCGCGGCCGCGCTCGTCGGCGTGCGCGATCGGCGCGCCGAATACCCACCGCTCGCTCGTCGCGGTGAACGACGCGAGGTGCGCCTCGTAGCGATGCCGCATCTCCCCAAGCGCGGCGCGACAGAGCGCGACCCGCGTGTGCTCCTCCTCGTCGGACGCGTCGGGATCCGAGGCGTCGAACGCGATCGCGACGACCACCACCCGCCGGCGCTCCGGCACCGCCGCCATCGTGGTCCCCGACGCCGACTCCGGTCGGCGCGCCGCGTGGTCGATCATCGCCGCGAGCTCGCGACGCACCGCGTGCGCGGAGGGCGGGCGCATCGCCGGCGACTTCTCGAGCAGGCGCGACAACAGATCGTCGAACGCGCGCGGGCGCTCCACGTCGTTGGGCAACGGCGGCGCAGGCTGGCTGAGGTGCTGGAGGATCAGCGCGGCGTCGAGGTCGGCCGCGAACGGCGTGCGCGAGGTGAGGCCCTCGAAGAGCATGAGGCCCACCGCGTAGAGGTCGGTCTGCAGCGTGACATTCTCATTGCGGATCTGCTCCGGGCTCAGGTAGCGCGGGGTCCCCGCCACCGCGCCGGTGCGCGTGAGGCGGCGCTCCTCCGTGCTGACGAACCGCACGAGGCCGAAGTCGAGGACGCGGGCGAAGTCCGGATAGCCGGGCACGCTCATCAGGAGGATGTTCGACGGCTTGAGGTCGCGGTGGACGAGGCCCTTCTCGTGCGCCTCGGTCAGCGCGTCGAGCACCTGGATGACGATCCGGGCCAGCCGATCGAATGGCAGGCGCTGCTCGCGACGCAGGAGATCCGCGAGCGAGCGTCCCTCGACGAGCTCCATCACGAGCGCGCTGCCCTCCTCGTGCTGGACGAAGTCGAACAGGCGCACGCTGTGCGGATGGCTGAGCGCGGCGACGGCGCGGGCCTCGCGGGCGAACCGCTCCTCCGCCTCGAGCTCGCTCGGACGCAGGAGCTTGATCGCGACGTCGCGCTCCACGCCGATCTGTCGAGCGCGGTAGACGGTGCCCATCCCTCCCGCGCCGATCGGGGCGTCCAGCTGAAAGCCGCGCTCGCGAAGCACGCGGACGAGCTCCTCCGACGGCTCGGGGTGGGTGACCACGCGCCGCACCGCGATGCCGTCCGAGTGCGTCGGTGCGCTGCTGCGCGCGGCGGCGAGCAGCTTCTTTCGATGACCCACCGAGCGCACGCCGAGCTCGACGAGGTCCTGGGCCACGAGCTCGGGCAGGACCGCGAGGTCGATGTCGTTCGCCTCGAACGCGTCCGCGTAGCGCTCGAGCTCGAGCTGGGCGAGCCATTGCCGGATCGACATCTTCAACCGCGGGGCGCGCGCGACGGCGCGAGGATGGCGGCGAGCCTACCACGCCGCGGACGTCGCGGACTCTCGTGCGATCCCCACACCGCAAGTCTCGCTGCTAGCCGCGGCGCCGACGGGCTCGGACGAGGAGGGCGATCGCGGCGATCGCGGCGCATGCGGACGGAAGCGGTGAGGTGCGGTCCCGCGAAACGTGACAGCCGCCCATCACCCGACCGGGGACGACGGTCTCGCCGACCGGAGGCGTCAAGAATGCGTGCGTGTAGACGGTGTCGCCCTCCGGGTCGCCGCTTCCGTCCGAGCCGACCGAGGCGACGTTCAGCCACACCGCGCCCACGTTCATCGCCGGCGGCGTCCAGCGCACGCGGAGGCGCCGCACGCCGGCGCACGCGTCCATCACCGCGACGGTCCGGCTCTGCGGGATCTCCACGACGTTCGCGGCGTTGTAGGCCATCTCCGGCGGCACCGCGGGGCACGAGTCGTCCGCCTGCGGGTTGGGCTCGAGCACGAGCTCACCAGCGCCGCTGCCCGTCTCGGTCACCACCTCGATCGACGCCGCGGAGATGCGCGCCTCCGGCAGTCGCACCTCGATCGCGACGTCGCCGCCGCCCGGCGTATAGCCGTCCTCGGGCCACCCGTTCACCGCGAAGTTGTTGAGCGGCGGGCCGCCGCGGTGACAGACCTCGCACGTGTAGCCGTCGAGCACCGAGCCGGTGAAGTAGCGACCACCCCCGCCGCCCGACTGCATCATCGGGTCCATCGGATCCGGCTCGATCGGATCGCGACCGAACGTGAGGTGATTGCTGAACGCGCTCGCCGAGGTCGGCGCCGCGAGGATCGCGAGGCCGAGCCCGAGGGCGAGCCGGAGCGAGGGCGCGAGCGTCATCCGCCCTCCGGATACGCGGTGCGTGCCCAACGCAAGAGGACTTGATAGCCTTCGGCCTCGGTGTCGGCGTAGACGTCCGCGCCCATCGCGGTGCGACCCATGTGCGGCGCGCCTCCTTCGCTGACGGACAACGGCTTGCGCACGAGCAACGTGTCTTCGGCGCGATCGGCGTCGGTGAGCATCGAGCGCGCGCGCTCGAACGTGCGGTCCTGCTCCTCCTCGGTGTAGGGGTCGAGCGGATCGGCTTCCGGGTCGAGGCGCGAGCGACCCGGTCCGTAGATGCGGAAGAAGCGCGCCTCGTCGCGGGTCAGCGCGCCGTGGCACTCGGGGAAGCCGCAGTCCCGGAGGAGCACCGGGTAGACCTGCGCATCGAACTGATTGCGGCTCACCGGCGGAGGCGCGGCGGGGGTGGGCGCAATGCATCCGCTCGCGAGGGCGACGATCGAAACGGCGAGCGCACGCATGCTGACGCCGTGCCAACGTGCACGCTCGATGCCGACCCTCGGTGGTCTGAGGAACCCCATCTGGATCTCGCCGTATCGACCCATCATCATGGCTTAGGGAGCGTTCTGGGTTCCTTCGTCCCCTGTTCCCAGACCCCACCACACGAACTGCTGTGAGCAGAATCTACACCCGTTCGAGCGTGGCACGATGCATGATTGCGTCGATGGCGATGGACTCCGTCCTCGCGCGCGTCGCCACGGCGGTCCTCACCGCTGCGTTCCTCGGCGCATGCGAGCTCGCGACGATCCGACCACCCGGGGCGAGCGACGGCGGCGGGATGGTCGACCCGGAGACGTTCTTCGATGCGCAGGTCGTCCCGATCCTCACCGATGAGTGCTCGGGGTGTCACGAGGGTCAGCGCGGCGCGTCGATCCAATTCCTCCAGCCCGGCAGCTACTACGACAGCGTGGGCGCGTTCACCACGACGGGCGGCCTCCGGCTGTTCATCCCGGGCGATCCCGACAACTCGGAGATCGTGACCAAGCCGGCCGGCTCGCACACCGGCGGTCCGTACGTCGGCGGGTCGGACAGCGTGGTGCGGCAGTGGATCGAGCTCGAAGGCATCTCGGGGCCGATCCCCGACGCCGGACCTTCGGCAAGCGATCCGGTGCAGACGGAGCCTCGTCCCGTCTACGACGGACAGCTCATCCGGATCCCGCTGAACACCGGGACGGTCGAACTCACCGGTGCGTACTTCACGTTCAACGCGCAGCTCAACGGCACGGACCTCATCATGCGCGATCTCGCGTTCGAGGCGGGCGCGCGCGGGATCTCGTTGACCGAGCCGCGCCTTTACATCTGGACCGACGTCTCGACGATGGGGGTGCGCGACCCGAACGTGGCGCGCTTCGACGGATCGAACTTCCAGGTCCCGGCCGCGGGCTCGCTCAGCGTCGGCACGCAACAGACGATCGTCGACTTCCCCACCGGCGGTCGGCTCTCGATCGAGTTCACCACCGCCGACTACATGTGACGCGTCAAGCGTCCTTGCCATCGTCGCCAGGTTGCGCCGAAGCGAGCTCGTCCGAAGCGAGCACCGCTTCGTAGGCGATCTCCATCGCCGGATCGAGGCTGTTGCGGACGGTGCAGTACTTCTCGACCGAGAGCGAGACCGCGCGCTCGAGCTTCGAGCGCGACACGTCGCCCTCGGCGATGAACCGCATCGTCGCGCGCACGAACTTCGTCGGCGGCTCGTCGGTGCGCGTGCCGACGATCTCGATCCGCAGGCGCTCGAGCGGCTCCTTCTGGCGCCGCAGGATGTGCACGACGTCGATCGCGGCGCAGCTCGCGAGGCCGCTGAGGAAGAGCTCGGTCGGGCGCATGCCGCGGCCTTCGCCGCCCACCTTCGGGCTCCCGTCGATCGCGACGGTCGCGCCGGACGTCTCGCCCGTCGCGGTGAACGCGACGGTGCCGACCTGCTCGAGCGTGATCTTGAGGTCGGTCATACGTGTCCGAACAGCGCGGGCGACGACACGTAGCGCTCACCGCGATCGCAGAGGATGCAGACGATGAGCCCCTCGTCTCCCGACTCCGCGAGCTCGGCGCAGATCTTCCGCGCCGCCCACACCGCGCCGCCCGACGAGATGCCGACCGACACGCCCTCCTTCGCGGCGAGCGCGCGCGCGGTCGCCTCCGCGTCCTCCTGATCGACGTCGACGATGCGATGCACGCGCTCGGGCTCGTAGATCTTCGGGAGGTACTCGACGGGCCAGCGGCGGATGCCGGGGATCGAGGAGCCGTCGGTGGGCTGACAACCTACGATTCTCACTCCACCATCCGACGCCTCGCTCAGGTATCGCGAGACGCCCATGATCGTCCCGGTCGTCCCCATCGCGCTCACGAAGTGCGTGATCTTGCCGTGCGTGGCGCGCCAGATCTCGGGGCCGGGCGCCTCGTAGTGCGCGCGCGGGTTGTCCGGGTTCGCGAACTGGTCGAGCATCAGCGCGCCGCCCTTCTCGACGACGGCGTGCGCGTGATCGATCGCGCCCTCCATGCCCGCGTCGGATGGCGTCAACGTGACCGTCGCGCCGAACGCGCGCATCATCGCGACGCGCTCCTTCGTCGCGTTCTCCGGCATCACCAGCTCGATCGGATAACCGCGCGAGGCGGCGATCATCGCGAGCGCGATCCCCGTGTTGCCGCTCGTCGGCTCGACCAAGCGCATGCCTGGCTCGAGCTCGCCGCGCTCCTCGGCGCGGAGGATCATCGAGCGCGCCGGTCGGTCCTTCACCGAGCCGCCCGGGTTTTGGCCCTCGAGCTTGCCGAGGAGCTTGATCCCCGGCTTGCGTACTCCCGAGGCCAGCTCTACGAGCGGGGTGTCCCCGACGAGATCGATCACGCGCATGACGTCCAAGTCCCAGCTCGCCCGAGGCGAGCAGTCCGGCTACCGTAGTACACCGGGCCGCGAGCTCGTGGCCAGGTCGGCGTCGCGGCGCCGCGCCGAGGCATCGCGGCCGACGAGGAATACCGGGGGTATTTCGAGGAGGCCTCGATGACTCCGCGCGGAGGCCCCGGCGCCGAAGTGGATACGAGCTCGCGGTCCGGTGTACGTTGCTCCAGCCGTCGGGCCCCGCCCGTACCGGTTACTGCCGTGTCCCTCGACGTCGACGCGGCGGAGGTGGGCGACGCTCCGATGCAGATCGACGCGAAGCGATTCAAGGACCTCGAAGCGGCGATCGACGACGTCGTGTCGAGCTACGACCAAGGCCTCGCGATCGACAACCTCGAGAGCGCGAAGCTGCCCAACCGCCGCGCCGTCATCGAGGGCTTCCACCACCTCGAGCACGTGCTCTTCATGGGGTTCTACGGCACGCGCTCGCTCAACCGCGACAACCTCCGTCACAACGTGGCGCAGCACATGTACGCGGCGCATCAGCTCCTCGTCGATCAGATCGAGCGCGCGCTCCACTACGACCGCTGGATGGGTCGCACGCAGACCGCGCTCCAAGCGGGCTCGGGCGAGCAGGTCGTGCTCGATCTCTTCGCGGCGCTGCCCGAGCTGCGTCGGCTGTTGGATCTCGATGTCAAGGCGGCGTACGACGGAGACCTCGCGGCGCGCAGCATCGAGGAGATCGTCTTCAGCTATCCGTCCATCCAGGCGATCACCGCGCATCGCGTGGCGAGCTTCCTCTGGCGCGCGAACGTGCCGATGATCCCGCGCATCATCTCGGAGCACGCGCACGCGAACACCGGGATCGACATCAACCCCGGCGCGACGATCGGCGAGAGCTTCTTCATCGACCACGGGACGGGCGTGGTGATCGGTGAGACCGCGGTGATCGGCAAGCGCGTGAAGCTCTACCAGGGCGTGACGCTCGGCGCGCTCAGCGTGCCCAAGCGCGACGAGGACAGCGGCGAGCAACGGCACCCCACGCTGGAAGACGACGTGACGATCTACTCCGGCGCGACGATCCTCGGCGGCGACACCGTGATCGGTCGCGGCAGCGTGGTCGGCGGCAACGTGTGGCTCGTCCAGTCGGTCCCGCCCGGCTCGAAGGTGTTCGGCCGCCCGCGCGAAGAGAAGAACGAGCCCTAGACCCTCGCGACGGAGGTCTAGACCCTCGCGACGGAGATCGCGATGGGTTCAGCGTCGATGATCGGGCGCGAGATTGGCCCTCGGCGGGACGAGGCGATGCCGGAGTATCGTCGAGGAGCGACGAGGGTCGAGATCGGGTTC
>JBFWYI010000147.1:0-16504 GCA_050186575.1 Sandaracinaceae bacterium
AGAGCTTCTACAAGCTCGGCTTCCGCAACCTCGACGAGGTCTCGGAGGCACCGGACGAGGAGCTGATCACCGTCGATGGGATCGGCTCGCCGGAGCGCGCCGACGCGGTCCGCTAGGAAGCGGTCAAGGCGATGGAGAACCATCGTCGCGAGCGCATCGAGGAGGCCAAGCATCGTCCCGAGGCGCTCACCGACCGCGAGCACATGCTGCTCGCGCGCAACGTGACCGACCGCATCGTGTCGGCGCTCGAGGGCGCCGGGTATCGCGCGCCGCAGGACATCGAGCGCGAGGCGGACGTGGATCGACTCGCGATCCGCACGGGCCTCGGCACCCAGAAGGCGGCCGAGGTGAAGGAAGGCATCGCCGAGTACCTCACGAACGACTACGAGGCGGTGAAGGCGGCGCAGCGCGACGCGCGCGCGAAGCACGAGGCCGAGCTCGCTGCGAACGCGCCGGAGGACGCGGGCGACGGAGTGCAGCCGAGCCCGCCCACGGGAGAATGATCCGGTCGTCGAGCTGGAGAGGATGGAATAAACGCACGTGTCGTTGACGGTCACAGAACGGACGAAGATGGCCCCCGAGGAGGAGTCGGGGAGCGAGCGGCGCGGCTCGTCGGAGCAGGGCTCGTCGGCGCAGCGTTCGTCGGCGCATGGCTCGTCGGGGCAGGGCTCGTCGGGGCAGCGCTCGTCGGGGCAGGGCTCCACGCGGACCTGCGTCGGCTGCCGCGGCGAGGATGCTCCTTCGGCGCTCCTTCGTCTCGCGATCCAGGACGAGGCCCCGCGCCTCGTGCCGGACGTGCGGCGGAAGATCGGCGGTCGCGGCGTCCACGTGCACCCGACGCGCGCGTGTCTCGAGCAGGCGGTGCGCCGTGGAGGGTTCGCGCGCGCGATGCGCGGCAAGCTCGACATGGACCTCGCCTCGCTGTCGATCGCGTGCACGGCGGCGTACGATCGGCACCTCGAGGGGCTCTTCGTCGCCGCGTTCAAGAGCCGTCAGATCGACGTCGGCACCGACGCGACGCTCGCCGCGGTCGGCCGCACGGGCTCAGGGTCGGCTCGGTTGGTAATCATCGCAAAGGACGCTGCGGGTCGCCGCGCGGAGCTCGAGGAACGAGCGAGCCGCGCGGGTGTCCCGGTGCTCCTGATTCGTTGGCAAAAACAGGATCTCGGTGCGCGGCTGGGCCGCTCCGAGGTCGGCGTAGTGGCGATCCTCAATGAAAGGATCGCGAAGGAGGTCGCGTGGACGGAGAATTGCGCGATCGAGCTGGAGGCGGAATGACGAAGGTGCGCGTGTACGAGGTCGCCCGCGAGCTCGGCATGGAGAACCGGGACCTCCTCAACCGGATGCACTCGTTGGGCATCCAGGCACGGAACCACATGAGCGCCCTCGAGCCGGCGGAGGTCGATCGCGTTCGACGCGCGGTCGATCGCGACAAGCAGGAGAACACGGTGGAGGAGCGCATCCGCAGCACGGTCATCCGGCGCCGGACCAAGAAGCCGGCCCCCGGAGAGGCGCCCGCGCCGGACGCGGCCGCGTCGGCTGCCGGGTCGCCGGCCGCCGCGCCGCCCGCGGCTCCGGCGCGCTCCGCGTCGATCAAGGTGAAGGTGAGCCAGCCCGAGGCGCCGCGCGCGCCCGTGGAGGCCGCACCCGCGCCGCCGCCGGTCGCCGTCGAGTCGGCGCCGTCGGCCGTCGAGCCGCCGCCCGCCGCGCACGCTGCGCCCGAGCCGCCGCCGCCGCCCGCCGAGGAGCCGCCTCCTCCGGCCGTGGCCGAGGCGCAGCCCGAGCCGATCCACGCGGCGGACCCGGGGTCCGACTACGACCGACCGCGCACCCCGACGCAGCCGCCTCCCGCGGCGTCGCGTCTCGCGCACGCGAACTTGCCCCCCGGCGTGCTCGCGCGCGGCACCCTGACCGCGCCGTCGGCCGGCCGCATCTCCGAGGCCGCGCGGAACAAGATCATCGAGCAGCACGCGCAGCAGCGCAGCCCCCGTCGCCGCGAGGTCGGTCCCAAGCAGCTCGGCCAGCCGGGCCGTCCGGCGGGCGGCCGTCGCGCGCGCCCGCGCCTCACCACCAACCGCAAGGGCCTCAAGACCGAGATCACGGTCCCGAGCGCCCAGAAGCGCATCATCAAGATCGAGGGCGACATCCAGCTCCCCGCGCTCGCGCAGCGCATGAGCCTCAAGGCCACCGATCTCCTGATGAAGCTGATGCAGCTCGGCGAGATGGGGCTGACGATCAACTCGACGCTCGACCTCGAGCAGGCCAAGGCGATCGCGAGCGAGTTCGGCTACGAGGTCGAGAACGTCGCGAAGACCGAGGACGAGCTCATCAGCCAGATGCGCGGTGAGTTCGAGGACACCGAGGAGCACCGCGAGACCCGCGCGCCGGTCGTGACCGTGATGGGTCACGTCGACCACGGCAAGACGTCGCTCCTCGATCGCATCCGCCAGGCCGACGTGGCGGCGGGCGAGGCGGGCGGCATCACCCAGCACATCGGCGCGTATCGCGTCGAGACGCCGATGGGCCCGATCGCGTTCATCGACACGCCCGGTCACGAGGCGTTCACCGAGATGCGCGCGCGCGGCGCCCAAGCGACCGACGTGGTCATCCTCGTCGTCGCGGCGGACGACGGCGTGATGCCGCAGACCAAGGAAGCCATCGCGCACGCGAAGGCGGCCGGGGTGCCGATCGTCGTCGCGGTCAACAAGATCGATCGCGAGGACGCGCAGCCGCAGAACATCCGCAACGAGCTGGTCGGCTACGGCCTCCAGCCCGAGGAGTGGGGCGGCCAGACGCTGTTCGTCGACGTCTCCGCGCTGACCGGCCAAGGCATCGAGAAGCTGCTCGAGGCGGTGACGCTTCAGTCCGAGCTCCTCGAGCTCGAGGCGAACCCCGGCATCCCCGGCGAAGGCGTAGTGCTCGAGGCGAAGCTCGACCGCGGCCGCGGCCCCGTCGCGAACATCCTCGTCCGCAACGGCACGCTCAAGCAGGGCGACACCGTCGTGGCGGGCGCGGCGATGGGCAAGGTCCGCGCGCTCACCGACGAGCACGGCAACCGCGTGAAGGAAGCGGGACCCTCGACCCCGGTCGAGGTGCTCGGCCTCAGCGAGGTGCCCTCGGCCGGCGACGCGATCTACGTCGTCGAGAACGAGGAGCGCGCGCGCGAGCTCGTCGATCAGCGGCAGAAGGACGCGTCCATCGCGGCCAAGCGCCGTCAGAAGACGGGTCTCGAGAGCCTCCAGGAGATGATGAAGGCGGGCGAGCAGCAGTCGCTCCACGTCGTCATCAAGACGGACGGCGACGGCACCGCGGCGGCGCTCACCAAGGCGCTCGGCGACCTCAGCACCGACAAGGTGAAGGTCAACGTCATCCACAGCGGAGTCGGCGGCATCACCGAGCAAGACGTCATGCTCGCGAGCGCGTCGTCCGGCCTGATCATCGGCTTCAACGTTCGTCCGGCTGGCAAGGCGGGCGCGACCGCGAAGGCGGAGAACGTCGAGATCCGAACCTACAAGGTCATCTACGAGGCCGTCGACGACGTGAAGAAGGCGATGGCCGGCCTCCTCGCCCCCGAGTACCGCGAGAAGGAGCTCGGCAAGGCGGAGGTCCGCGAGACGTTCGGCATCCCGAAGATCGGCACGATCGCGGGCTGCTTCGTCATCGACGGCAAGATCGTCCGCAACGGCAAGCTCCGGCTCGTGCGCGACTCCGTGCTCGTGTGGGACGGCGGCGTGGGCAGCCTGCGGCGCTTCAAGGACGACGTCCGCGAGGTGGCGTCGGGCTACGAGTGCGGCATCGGTCTCGAGGGCTACAACGACATCAAGGTCGGCGACGTCATCGAGTGTTACGAGCTCGAGCAGATCGAAGCGACGCTCTGATTCTCCCGGGAGCAGGCCATGATCGTCGCCACCGCGAGGCTCACCCTCGCGCTCCCGGGCAACCGCTCGCTCAAGGACAAGCGACGGGTGCTGCGCAAGATCCTCGATCGAGTGCGGCACCGGTTCAACGCGGCGATCGCGGAGGTCGCCGACATGGACGTGCATCAGCGCGCGGTGATCGGGCTCGCGGTGGTGAGCAACGACGCGAGCCACGCGAGCTCGATGCTCGACACGCTCGTGTCGTTCGTCGCATCGAGCGGTGAAGCCGTGTTGACCGACCGGCGCACCGAGCTCGTGCCGATCGGCGACGGGGAGCACATGGACGCGCTCGGGAGCGACCCGAGCCGGCGCTGGAACGATCCGGAGTGGGAGCGATCATGGTCGGGCGACGGATCGGAGAGCGAAGATGAGTAGTCGTGCCGAGCGCGTGGGCGAGCGCATCCGCGAGGAGCTGATGGATCTCATCTTGCGCGGCGAGATCAAGGATCCGGGGACGCGCGGCGCGGTCGTGCACGCGGTCCGGGTGACCGGCGACCTGCGGCAGGCGACCGTCTACATCCGCGCGAGCGAGCCCGATCTCCCGGAGCGGCGGCGGGAGGCGTTGGTGGCGGGGCTACGGCGTGCCGCGGGGTTCGCGCGTCGACAACTCGCGCAGCGCCTCGAGCTGCGGCACGCGCCGGAGCTGCGCTTCGAGTGGGACGAGTCGGCCGATCGCGCGGCGCGGATCGAGGATCTCTTGTCCGAGATCAAGCGCGACGAGCAGGGCGACCCCGAGCCCTGAGCCATGGCGCGCGGCCGAGCCTCATCGGTCCACGGCGTCCTCCTCGTGGACAAGCCGGTCGGCCCGACCTCGCACGACGTGGTCGCGTGGGCGCGACGCGCGCTCGGCACCCGATCGGTCGGGCACGCGGGCACGCTCGACCCGTTGGCGAGCGGAGTGCTGGTGCTCGGGGTGGGGGAGGGCACCAAGCTCCTCCGCTGGCTCACCGCCGACGACAAGGCGTACGAGGCGCGGATCCGGCTGGGCGAGGCGACGGACACGCTCGACGCCGAGGGCGAGATCACCGACCGACGGGACGTGCCGGAGCTCGACGAGGCGACGATCGAGCGAGCGATCGGCGCGCTGCGAGGTCCGACGCTCCAGGTGCCACCGGTGTACAGCGCGATCAAAGTAGACGGGACGCCGCTCCATGAGCGCGCGCGGCGCGGGGAGGACGTCGTCCCGACCGCGCGCGAGGTCGTGCTCTACCGCGCGACCGCGCGGCTCCATACGGAGCGCGAGCTGGTCGCGGAGCTGGAGTGCGGCAAGGGGTATTACGTGCGCTCGTTCGCGCGGGACCTCGCGGAACGGCTCGGCACGGTCGGGCACCTCACGATGCTTCGCCGGACGCGGAGCGGGTTCGCGAGGATCGAGGACGCGCTCGACGGCCGGACGCTCGAGGGGGCGGCGCGGGGCGACGAAGCGGCGCGCGCCGAGGTCGCCCGCGCGCTGCGACCGCTGCGCGACGGGGTGAGCACGATGCCGCGGATCGACCTCGCGCCGGCCGACGCGGAGGATGCGCGCCACGGTCGCCCCATCCGGGTGACCGCGCCGGAAGGCGCAGGACCGTTCGCGTTGTTCGAGGACGATCGGCTGATCGCGATCGGCGACGTGGCGCCGTCTGGGATGCGCGTGGTCCGCGGGATCCGAGCGGATTGAGACGACTACGGACCCGCGTCCACGCCCGCGTCGGGGGCGCCCGCGTCGGGATCGCCGGCGTCGCTCATGCCCGCGTCGGGATCGCCGGCGTCGCTCGTGCCGCCGTCGGCCATCCCGCCGTCCATGGACCCGCCGCACGTCCCCGCCATGCACGCCGCGCGTGTGCAGCACGCTCCGTCGCAGCACACCTCGCCGACGTCACAGCCGGCGGGGCAGTCGCCGGCTCCGCGCGTGCACGATCCGAACGCGCAGCGCTCCGCTCCCTGACAAAGATTGTTGCAGACTCCGCAGTTGAAGCGGTCCGTGGTCGTGTCGGTACACGCGACGTCCACGCCGTTCTGGCAACAGGTCGACTCCGGGGTGCCGAGGCAGCTGATGCGGTTGCCACCGCAGCGACACTCGCCTCCGTCGCATCGGTCGCCCACCCGTGCGTCGCAGAGGCGCCCGCACTCGCCGCAGTTGTCGCCGTCGGTGTCGAGGTTGCCGCAGTACGGCACGAGCCCCGGCAGCTGACAGCACGTCGACTGGCGCGTCCCGCGACAGCCGAGCGTCGAGGTTCCGCACGCACACCCGCTGAGCTCGCAGCGATCGCCGCGGCCCGTCGCGAGGCAGTTCACGCCGCAGCTGCCGCAGTGGCGCGGGTCGTCGATCAGCGACACGCATCCGTTGGTGCCCATGAGATCGAGCGCGCAGCAGGCCTGTTCCATCGGGCAGGTCGGCGTGCACATCAGCGGCGCGGCGTCCACGCGGCCATCGAGCGCGGCGTCTCGCCGCGACCCGTCGGGACCGCCGTCGCTGGGATCGCCTCCGTCGCACGCGATCGGCGCGACCATGAACACCGCCGCCAGGAGCGCTCGCACGACCCGCTTCGCCGCGCGCCGCGACGCGCGGGTGGGGACGCGTGTGCTCTCTCTCATCTCAGCCTCCGATCCACACCCTGACTCGGAGTGTGCCCCCATCCAGGGATTCGTCACGCGATTCACCGGCGGGCGGGGAGAGGGGAGCGAAGGCGCCGACCGGAGTCGAACCGGTGAATGGAGGTTTTGCAAACCTCTGCCTTACCACTTGGCTACGGCGCCGTGACTCGCAGCTATATCAGGCGGGCCTGTGAGGGCAAGCTCGTTTCGAGTGGAACGGGCATGGCCTTTTGGCTACACCAGGGCCCGTCATGACCAGCAATCAGGCCGAGATCGACTCGTCGTACAGCGTCTCCAATGAGTTCTTCCGCCTGTGGTTGGACGAGGGCATGCACTACACGTCGGCGAGCTTCCTGTCCGGGGCGGAGAGCCTCGAGGAAGCCCAGCTGAACAAGTGCCGCATCCTCTACGACTACGCGGAGATGGACCCCGACAAGCTGGTGCTCGACATCGGCTGCGGGTGGGGATCGAACCTCGAGTACCACGCGTCGCGCGGCACCAAGCGCGCCCACGGCATCACGCTGTCCACCGCGCAGGTCGAGTGGATCAACTCGCGCAAGCTGCCGGGAATCACCGCGCTGCTGATGGACTATCACGACTATCAGCCCACGGAGAAGTACGACGCCCTTCAGTCGATCGAGATGATCGATCACCTCTGCTCGCCCGAGCAGGCGAACAAGGGCATGGCGGTCGATCTCTATCGCGCGTACTTCGAGAAGTGCGCGTCGTGGACGAAGCCGGGCGCGTACTTCGGCTTCCAGGCCATCCTGCGCGACCGTGTGCCGCGCACCCGTAAGGACCTCGAGGACCTTCGCTTCACCGCCGACGTCATCTTCCCTGGCGGCCTGAACCCGCGCCTCGAGGAGCTCATCGTGGCCATCCGCCCGTACTGGGAGTGCGTCGAGATGCGCACCCAGCGCGAGAGCTACGGCAAGACGACGGGCGAGTGGCTGCGCCGGATGCGCATGCACGAGAAGACGATCCGCGAGCGCTGGGGCGACCAGCTGTTCGACGACTACGAGCGCTACCTCGACACCTGCGTGCGCGCGTTCGACGCGCACTGGTCGAGCGACGTCCAGATGAAGCTCCGCCGCTGCTAGCCCCGTCAAGCACCTCTCTCGGCGAGCGAGCATCGCATCGAACGAGCCGCACGCGGCGACGGGCGCGGCTGCGCTCGCCTTCGGGAGCCGGAGATTCCGTCGTGAATCGAGGGCGGCGCGGCGCCCCTTTTTCCGTGCCGCCGCCCGTGGTAAGCCGCCGCCCATGAGCAAGGATTCGTTCGGGGCACGCGCCACCCTCGACGTCGGGGGACGCAAGGTCGACATCTTCCGCCTGGACGCGCTCGAGCGCGCGGGGCTCGGCGATGTGAGTCGCCTTCCGTACTCGATCCGCGTGCTGCTCGAGAACCTCCTCCGCTTCGAGGATGGAAACACCGTCACCAAGTCGGACATCGAGGCCGCGGTGCGCTGGGAGCCGACCGCCGAGCCCTCCCAAGAGATCGCGTTCCGCCCTGCGCGCGTATTGCTCCAGGACTTCACCGGCGTCCCCGCGGTGGTCGACTTGGCCGCGATGCGCGAGGCGTTCGCTCGGATGGGAGGCGACCCGACGCGCGTGAACCCGCTCCAGCCCGTCGATCTCGTCATCGATCACAGCGTGCAGGTCGACAAGTTCGGTTCCTTGCGCTCGTTCGAGGAGAACGTCGCGCTCGAGTTCGAGCGTAACGCGGAGCGCTACCGCTTCCTCAAGTGGGGCCAGTCGGCGTTCGAGGGGATGCGCGTCGTGCCGCCCGGCACCGGCATCGTCCACCAGGTCAACCTCGAGTACCTCGCGCCGGTCGTGTTCTGCCGCGACGTCGGCGGCCGCCAGGTCGCCTACCCCGACAGCCTCGTCGGCACCGACAGCCACACCGTGATGATCAACGGTCTCGGCGTGCTCGGCTGGGGCGTCGGCGGCATCGAGGCGGAGGCCGCGATGCTCGGCCAGCCCATCGCGATGCTCCTGCCACAGGTCGTCGGCTTCGAGCTCACCGGGAGCCTCCCCGCCGGGGCGACCGCGACCGACCTCGTGCTTCGCGTCGTCGAGATGCTGCGCAAGCACGGCGTCGTCAACAAGTTCGTCGAGTTCTACGGAGCCGGGATGAGCGCGCTCTCCCTCGCCGACCGCGCGACCGTCGCGAACATGGGCCCCGAGTACGGCGCCACGATGGGCTTCTTCCCGGTCGACGCCGAGGCGATCAACTACCTCCGGCTCACGAACCGCGACGCCGCGCAGATCGAGCTCGTCGAGCGCTACCTCAAGGAGCAAGGACTCTTTCATACTGCGGAGTCGCCGACCCCGCGCTTCAGCTCGACGCTCTCGCTCGACCTCGGCACGGTCGTCCCCTCGATCGCGGGCCCGACCCGCCCTCAGGATCGCATCGCGCTCACGTCGTCGAAGCGCGCGTGGCGCCGCTCCCTCGTCGGGATGCTCGGAAAGCAGCACGAGGGCATCGAGGGCAAGGCGACCTCCTTCCTCGACGGCAAGCCCACGTCCGACGTCGCCGACCCCGACGCGCGTGCGGTGCTCGAGAAGCACGGTCACGTCTCGATGGACCGCGGCGAGTTCGATCTGCCGCACGGCGCGGTGGTGATCGCCGCGATCACCAGCTGCACCAACACGTCGAATCCGTCCGTGATGATCGGGGCGGGTCTGCTCGCGAAGAACGCGCGCGCGCGCGGCTTGAACGTGAAGCCCTGGGTGAAGACGAGCTTCGCGCCCGGCTCGCAGGTGGTCACCGAGTACATGAAGGCGGCCGGGCTCATGGAGGAGCTCGAGGCGCTCCGCTTCAACCTCGTCGGCTACGGCTGCACGACGTGCATCGGCAACTCGGGCCCCCTCGAGGATCCGATCCGCGACGCGGTGCGCTCCGAGGGCCTCGTCGTGAGCTCGGTGCTCAGCGGGAACCGCAACTTCGAGGGCCGCGTGAGCCCCGACACCCGCACGAACTACCTCGCGAGCCCGCCGCTCGTCGTCGCCTACGCGATCGCCGGGACGATGGACATCGACTTCGACGAGGATCCCATCGGTCAGGACCAGGACGGCAAGGACGTCTTCTTGCGCGATGTCTGGCCGAGCACCGGCGACATCCAGAAGGTGGTCACGGGCGCGGTGAAGAAGTCGCAGTTCGAGGATCGCTACGCGGCCGTGTTCCTCGGCCCGGACCAGTGGCAGCGAACCGTCGCGCCCGAGGGCGACACGTTCAGCTGGGAGCCGGACTCCACGTACATCCGTCGGCCCCCGTTCTTCGATGGCCTGAAGGCCGGTGCGCCGCCACCGCCGAGCGACCTCTCGGGCGCACGCGTGCTCGCCCTCCTGGGCGACAGCGTCACGACCGATCACATCTCTCCGGCCGGCTCGATCAAGCCCGACAGCCCGGCGGGTCGCTACCTCAACCAGCACGGGGTGACGGCACGCGACTTCAACTCGTACGGCAGCCGTCGCGGCAACCACGAGGTGATGATGCGCGGCACGTTCGCGAACATCCGCCTGCGCAACCAGCTCGTGCCGGGCACCGAGGGCGGCATCACCCGCTACCTCCCCACCGGCGAGACGATGAGCATCTACGACGCGGCCATGCGCTACCAGGAGGCGGGCACGCCGCTCGTGGTGATCGCGGGTGCGGAGTACGGGACGGGGTCGAGCCGCGACTGGGCGGCCAAGGGCACGTACCTCCTCGGCGTGCGCGCCGTGATCGTGTCGAGCTTCGAGCGCATCCATCGCAGCAATCTGATCGGGATGGGCATCCTCCCGCTCGAGTTCACCGGCGGTCAGACGCACCAGAGCCTCGGCCTCACCGGCGAGGAGACGATCTCGATCGCGGGCATCTCGGCGGGCCTCAAGCCGGGCGTGAAGCTCACGGTACGCGCCGGCGAGAAGTCCTTCGAGGTGAAGGCGCGGCTCGATACCCCGCAGGAGGTCGAGTACTACCTCCACGGTGGTATCCTGCAATACGTGTTGCGCCAGATGGCGAGCTGATCGCGCGAGCGGAGGCGCGCTCAGATCATCCCGGGGATCCGCATCCGCACGCGATACAGCCCGGTCTGGGCCGTGATGTAGAGGGTGCGGTGATCCGCGTCCCCGAACCCGCAGTTCGCCGGCTGTTGCGGCACCGCGATCCGGCCCCACCGCGACCCCAGGTAGTCGAACACGATCACGCCGTTGGCGGTGCTCACGAAGAGGTTGCCCGCCGTGTCGATGGCCATGCCGTCGGCGTTGGTCACCCCCGTCGCGAACATCCGCTCGCCGCTCACCGACCCGTCGCTCGCGATGTCGAACGCGCGCACCACCGCGTCATTGGTGTCGTCGACGTAGAGGGTCGCCTCGTCGGGGCTGATCACGATCCCGTTGGGCCGCTGCGCCATGCTCGAGCTCATCCACACGACGCTCACCGTCCCGGAGGGATCGACGCGGAACACCCCGTTGAACGGGATCTCTCGCGTCCCGGTGAGCCCGTACGGTGGATCGGTGAAATACACGTTGCCGTCGGACCGCACCGCGACGTCGTTCGGGCTGTTGAAGCGCCGACCCATCGCGTCGCGGGCCGCGAAGTCGGTCACCGTCCCGTCGTTCGCCGTCACGCTGACGCGCCGGTTCTCGTGCTCGGCCGCGAGCAGCCGTCCGTCCGGCAGCGTCGCCAGCCCGTTGGCCATCCCCGACGGATTGCGAAACACGTCGAACGTCGACGGCGGCATGAGGCGGCGGATCGTCGAGGCGGGGATGTCGGTGAACAACAGCACCCCGTCCGCCTCGCGCCAGCGCGGGCCCTCGAGGAACATGAAGCCACCTTGCACCATCTCGACGGGACCGATCCCGACGAGCGGGTCGCGGACGCCGCCCCCATCGGTCGGGGCACCTGCGTCATGGTCGCCGGGGCCCGCGTCCGGAGGCGGAGTACCCGCGTCGAGCCCGCCTGCGTCGGTCGAGCCCCCCGCGTCCGCGGGCGTCCCGGCATCGGTCGCGGCTCCGTCGTCGCACGCGACCAGCGACAGGGCGAGCACCAGCGAAGCGAGGGCCTCTCGGCCCGTTCGTGAGGTCGGATGGGTCACGCCGAGAGCCTAACCGGAGTCGCGGGCGCGTGGCGGCGCGAGATGAACGAGGCCGGCTCAGCGCAGCAACACGTCGCAGTAGTAGCGGATCTGTCGGATCAACCGCCCGTGCGGGCGCGTGTCGATGTCCTTCTTGAGCGCGAGCATCACGCGGCGCTGGAACGTGTACCAGTTGCGCGCCGGCTTGGGCGCCCGGATGCCCTCGGCCTGCTCCATCGGCGCGAAGATCGTCTCGCGCGTGAAGCCCCACGTCTCGAGATCCTCGGGGGCGAGCCGGTCGATCATCCGCCGCGCGAGCGCGAGCTTGTCCGGGTCGGCGGCGAGCTCCCCCGTCCACTTCTCGCGCGAGGTGGTCACCGGGCGCGAGTGCTGCGAGACGCCGATCGGATCGCCCGGTCCACTCGTCTTGCTGTCGAAGTTCTCGCCGTAGTCCACCGCGCCGGGCTCGTTCGCGAGCTGGAGGAAGCGGAACACATCCTCCATGTGGCGATGCGGATCGGCGACCAGCTCCTCGTACCGCACATGGATCGCCGGCGCGCGCCCGTCGCGCAGGAAGCGCGCGATCGATGGGACGTAGCGCTCCACGATCGGATTGAACGAGTGGGCGGCTCGCCAGTCTCCGTCGAAGAACGAGTTCGCGTAGCTGCTGAAGATGGCGAGCGGGTGCCGCGTGAGGACCACGTATTTTGCGTGCGGATACACGCGCTCGAGGAAGTCGAGGACCAGCGCGTACGCCGGCGTCTTGTCGAGGAAGTAGCGCCGGTCGCTCGTCGCGAGCATCCGGCCGTACAGCGTGTCCGTGTACGCGCGCACCGCGTCGAGGTAGTCCTCCTCGCCGCGGGGGAGCGCCTCGACGAACGCTCGGATCGCCTCCGCCCCGTTGATGTGATCGTAAGGCGCCTTGTCGACCTTGTCATAGTAGCCGAGGTACGCGAGCGGCGTGATGAGGTGCGGCTCGGGGTGGGTGAACACCTGGCTGTGCGAGCCGAGCATGCGCTGCAGCAGCGTCGAGCCACTGCGCGGCGTCGACACGAGGAAGAGCAGCCTCTGGTCGGTGCGATCCATCGGGGCGGGGCTCGTCCGGCGGTGCGTCGAAACGGCCGAAGAGCGGGCGATACTCGAGTTCGTCGTCGGGTTCAACACGATGCTCCGGTCACTGCCGCACCCCCGGATCGGTGTCAAACTTTGTGCTACGACGATCGCCCCCGCGCGGCGGGCTTTCCCGAGGAAGAAGGACAGTCATGGAGCTCAAGGTCATCGAAGGCGATTCGCAGCCGGCCCGCGTCACCAAGCCGCCGGCCGATCCCAAGACCCTCGAGCACAAGAACCTCCGCGAGGGCGACTTCTGGCGGCGCATCCCGGCCTACGCGAACGTCGACGAGGCCACGTTCCTCGATCATCGCTGGCAGATGAAGAGCTCGATCACCAAGGTCGACAAGCTCCTCGCGGCCCTCGAAGGCCTCGTCTCGCCCGGCTTCCTCGAGGACGCCGCGGCGGGCTTCGGACGCGCGCCTATGGCCGTTCGCGTCTCGCCGTACCTCTTGAGCCTGATCGACTGGAACGATCCGTACGCGGATCCGCTCCGGCGCCAGTTCATCCCGCTCGGCTCCACGCGCCTCCCCGATCACCCGAAGCTCCGCTTCGACAGCCTCGACGAGCAGGCCGACGCCCCGGTGCCCGGCCTCACGCATCGCTACCCCGACAAGGCGCTCTTCCTCGCGCTCGACACCTGCCCCGTCTACTGCCGCTTCTGCACGCGCAGCTATGCGGTCGGGCCCGACGTCGAGCAGGACGAGCTCGAGAAGGTCTCGCTGAAGGCGAACGCCCAGCGCTGGGAGGACGCGTTCGCGTACATCGCGACTCGCCCCGAGCTCGAGGACATCGTGATCAGCGGCGGCGATTCGTACAATCTCCGCGCCGATCAGATCCGCGAGATCGGCGACCGCCTGCTCAGCCTCGACAACATCCGTCGCATGCGCTTCGCGACCAAGGGTCCCGCGGTCATGCCGCAGAAGATCCTCAGCGACGAGGCGTGGTTCAGTGCGCTCGTCGGCGTGGTCGAGCGCGGCCGCGCGATGGGCAAAGACGTCGTCCTCCACACCCACTTCAATCACCCGAACGAGATCACCCAGATCACGGCCCGCGCGATGAGCCGCCTGTTCCGCGCCGGCGTGACGGTGCGCAACCAGAGCGTGCTCCAGCGCGGCGTGAACGACGACATCGAGACGATGCAGCTGCTGGTGCGCCGCCTCGGCTACGTCAACGTCCAGCCGTACTACGTCTACGTGCACGACATGGTGAAGGGTGTCGAGGAGCTCCGTACGACGGTGGAGCTCGCGATCACGCTCGAGAAGAACGTCCGCGGCTCGACGGCCGGCTTCAACACGCCGGTCTTCGTCGTGGACGCGCCGGGTGGAGGTGGCAAGCGAGACTGTCACTCGTACGAGCACTACGACCGCACCACCGGCGTGAGCGTCTACACCGCGCCCAGCGTGAAGGGCGGCCGGTACTTCTTCTACTTCGACCCGATCCACCTCCTGCCCGAGGCCGGTCAGGTGCGATGGATGGACCCCGCCGAGCACAGCAAGATCATCCAGGAGGCGCGCGACCGCGCCCAGGCCCGCACGCGTTAGCGGTCGCCCGGCTCAGGCCTCGAGGAAGGGCAAGATGTCGTTCATGCTCTCCATCGTGCGCTCGGTGCGCCCTGGAGCGTTGACGCGCCCGCCGTTGTTGCGGTTGGTGCTGTTCAGATAGGGCGCCGTGACCTGCGCGAAGCCGTAGCCCGTCACGGGCGGCGGCG
Organism: Sandaracinaceae bacterium; assembly: GCA_050186575.1. Taxonomy (GTDB): domain Bacteria; phylum Myxococcota_A; class Polyangia; order Polyangiales; family Sandaracinaceae; genus JAUHXR01. The sequence goes on from JBFWYI010000147.1 coordinate 14,379, forward strand.
TGTCGCTCGACGCGAACCCACAGTTCGGCACCTGATTGAACTCGCTCGGCGGGACGCGCATCGCCTGCAGGAACGTCGCGAGCGCCTGATTGTGCGCGAGCCCGGGTCGCAGCCCCGACACGCGGTTGTAGCGCCACAGCTCGCCGCCCGGCGACATGTCGCGGTAGTCGCAGAACATCCCCGTCTTGAGGAACCCCGCGGCCGAGCCCGCGGTGAGGATGTTCGACCCGGTGTTGTTGTGGGTGCTCGGCCCCGACTCGGTGGTCCACACGACGAGGCTGTTGTCGAGGATGGTCGAGCCGTCACCCTCGTCGATCTCGAGCTTGCGGACGAGATCGAGGAACGCATGGCGGAAGAACCCGCGGTTGGCTTCGACGAGCCAGGCCTGGCTCTGCGGATCGTCCGCGCTGTGTGCGACGTCGTGCCAGCCGAGGGTCACGCCGCTGACCATGTCGTTCTCGTGCGCGCCGATCACCGCGATGCGCGTCGTCTGACACGCGAACGCCATGGCGAGGATGTCGTTCACCGTCTCGTAGTACGCGGGACCGCTCGCCGACCCGTCGAACACGACCTCGTCGCACACGGCGGTGGGGATCGCGTTGACGCGCCGCTGGAGGTCATCGAGCCTTGCGATATGCGCGTCGAGCCGCTCGCGGTCGCGCGCGCTCAGCCGCCGGTTCGACTGCCGCACCGAGCGGTATTCCTCGATCACGAGGTCGACGAGCGGTGTCCGCATCGGCTCGGGGTTGTCGTCCGATGGCGGCGGCACGTAGAGCGACGTGAACAGATCGTTGAGCCGGTTCGTGCGCTGGGTCTCGACGATCGCGCCTGAGCCGAGCACCTCGCCGCTCGCCGGCGGGACCTCCCAGCCCCACGAGACGCGCCCGTTCGGGCCGGTGATCACCGAGCGACGGTGGGTGCCCCCGGTATCGAACGACGGCGAGTAGGCCATGATCTGATCGATCGTCGGCGTGGGATACCCCTGCGCGAGCCCGCCGTCTCCGCCGTTGCCGTCGTTGCGCGCCATGTTCCCGAGGTGACCGCCGGTGTTGTGCGCGATGTACCAAGGGATCGTGATCCCCGTGAGCAGGTTCATCTTCGCGAGCACCGCCGAGGTGAGCTCGTCGGATGGCGCACCGTAGATCGGAGCGATCTCCACCTCGGATCCGACCGGCGAGGCGCGGAGAGCCGCGCGTCGGACCACATAGTCGTCGAACAGCGTGCGCTCCTCGTCCCACGCGGTGATCTCGGGGACCTGGTTCGGCTGCTGCACCGCGCCGTGGTTCGTCGTCATCGAGATGAACCGCGGCGGGATGGCGGGGACGAGCGGACGCCCGTCGGCGCGCGCCGGCGCGAGCGAGGGAAGGAACGGCAGCGCGAGCGTGAACCCTCCGAGCCCTCGGAGGAAGAATCGTCGCGTCGTGCGGATGGTCCTCTCAGTCATCGTCGCTCCTCGCTCACTCTTCGATCGTCCGGAGTCGGAAGGCACGGCTGAGCACCATCGCGCCGATCAGATCGCGAATGCGACCGTCGCTGCCGGCGACGCGCGCGTCTTCGAGGGCACAGCCGTCGGTCCGCACGTTTTCTTGCCGCGCGAACATGAACCGGAACACGTTGCGCGCGAGGCACGCCTCGAGCTTGCCGCTGTCCGCGATCGCGTCGCCGAGCTCGTCCGGCGTGGAGACCCGGCTGTCGTCGCCGTAGAACAACGACGGCTCGACGGTGGTGTCGATCGGGACCGCGCCGAGCACCTCGCCGGTGTCGCGATCGAAGATCGTCTCCTCGGTCCGGAGACGGCCCAGCGAGTCGTAGCGCTCCATCACGAAGCCGAGCGGATTGATCAAGTCGCGGTGACACTGCACGCAGTTCGTGCTCGGCGCCTCGGTGAGCGCCTCGTAGTACTCGCGCGTCGAGTGGAGCCCCTCGAGCTGGATCGTGGTCGACGAGGCTCCTTCCGGCGGGGCCGGCAGGTCGTCGCAGAGGATCATCTCGCGCACGAGCACCCCCCGGTGGACCGGCCGAGTGTGGAGCGTCGCGGTCGCCAGGAGGCTGAAGCGGCTGAGCAGCCCCGATCGCTCCGACGGCGCGAAGCGCGGCGGCTCCGTCGTCCCATCCCACGGCTCGGC
>JBFWYI010000148.1:0-15305 GCA_050186575.1 Sandaracinaceae bacterium
GCGGCGGCCAACCACCGGGTTGGCCGCCGCCGTCGTTTCCGGGGGTCCCCACCGAGCGCGCGTCTCGGGCGCCGCGCACGCATCGGAGCCGACGTACGCTGGATCGTCCCGGTCCCGGCCGTCGGGCGACTCGCGGTGCGTCGTCCCTCGGGTCTCGGGCGCGCGGAGCCCGGCGGATCGGCCACGACGGCTTCGGCGGAGTCGAGCGTTCGCGTCCCGTCCCGCAGCTCGTCCGCGTCGGCGGGCCCCGCTCGCCCGTCCGCGAGCTCGTCGCGGCTCGGCGCCGACGAAGACTCCGCGCGGACGCGCCCGTCCGCGACCTCGTCGTGGCTCGGCGCCGCGGACGTCTCCCCGCGGACGCGACGGCCACGCCGGGACCACAGCGACGGTACGAACGTGTCCGCGTCGCGCTCCCAGTAGCGGAGATAGCGCACTTGACGCGTCAGCTCGCGGTACTCGCGGACGAGGAGGCTGAGCGCGCGCATCCGGAGCTCCTTCTCGTCCGCTCGCGTGAGGCCGCGGTCGCGCTCCGCCTTGAGATCCTGCAACCGGTGGGCGCACGCGCTCGCGCGCTCGAGGTCGGCCTCGGTGAGCGGAGTGCGGTCCTTCACCTTCTCCCAGTAGCGACGCAGCACCGCGACGAGGATCAGCGTGCTCCGCACCGCCCGGTCGTAGCCCTGAAGGTCCTTTGCTTTGTCGAGCTCGTAGGCGGGCAAGAGACCGCGCAGCACCATCGCCCGCGCGTCCCAAAGGAGGAGGTCGTACTCCGCGCGGAGCTGCCGGTGGTCCGACGAGAGATCCTGCCGCCCCGCCGCCGCCACCGCGATGTCCGCCTGCCGGACCGCCCGCGCGATCGTGGGCAGCCGGTCGATGCGCTCCCCGGCGGACGGTCCGAACACCGCCACGAGCTCCGCCCGGAGCGGCCGTACCTTCTTGGCGCTCGCCGCCACGACCGTGGCCGCGGCCGTCGGATCGAGCTTGGGGTCCCGGATGAGCTCGGCGCTCGTCAGCGCGCGGAGGCGAGGCGTCAACTCGCGTAGCGCCGCCGCGCCCGCGTCCGCCGGTTCTCCGATGCCCACGCGCGCGCTCGTGATCGCGTCCGCCATCTCTCGACCCACCTTTCCGCGGGGACAAAGGGCCCGCGAAGCACCTCATCGTGGCGAGCGACGCTCGGTTGCGTGCGTCGATGAGAAAAAGTGAGCGCGACGCGTTTCGAAACGAGCCCGGGTCGCTCCGAGTCTCTCGCGCGGCCGCGGAAATGCGTCGCGGAGAGGTCGAGCGTGGCGACGCGAATCGGAAACCCCTCGGGGTTTGGTCGACCTATGCCGGATCGGCTTCGAGGGCGGCGACGGATGGGTCGAGCTACCCCCGACCGGTTTCGAAACCCGTGAGCGATAGGTCGAGCGATTCGAGATGGGTTTCGAAACCTAGGACGGATGGGTCGAGCTATCCCCGACCGGTTTCGAAACCGGCGACAGATGGGTCGAGCCATCCCCCGAGCGCTCCGAAACCCAAGAGCGATGGGTCGAGCGATCCGAGACCGGCTTCGAGACCGCGAGGGATGGGTCGAGGTATCCGAGCTCGGCGCGGGAGCCCGCGAGGGATGGGTCCTGGTATCCCTGGCCGGTTTCGAAGCCAGCGAGGGATCGGGCGAGGCATCGGCAGCTGGCTCCGAATCAGCGGGCGATCGGCCGAGCCACGGCGAGGCCGTTTCGAAAACCGCGGAGGAGGGGTGGGGTATCGCGGCGCGCCCTCGAGGCCCGGGGTCGAGCGATCGAGCGACCGCCGAGTGGCTCGCACTCCGTCGAGCCGGCGCGCCATTGGAGATGCGCAACGCGCGCTGCGCAACCTGCCGCGATCGGTTCGCGCCTATGGACGTGTGAGCGCGTGGATCACCGCGGAGTCGACCGGTGGCGGCGTACCCACCGCCGCCCTCGCGCATCGCTCCTCGGGCGTGTCGTGATGCGGAGGGCGGAGGGCAAAGACGGGACCGCCGGGGCCCGGCTCCACCGTCGCGACTACAACCCCGGAAGGAACGCACGCGAGGATCACTGCGCGGTGCGAGTCGATCCATGCGCGCACACCGTCCTCGCCGGCCCCGGCGCCCGCGGGCGTTGCGGAGAGCAGCCCGAGATGCTCCCGCGCCGCGCTCCGCTGGGAGAGCGCTTGGTTGAAGAAGCGCCGCGCGCCGCCCGACTCGAGCGACACCAGGTCGGTGGTGGTGCCGCAGAGCTCGAGCCGGAAGTAGCCTTCGGGTAGCCCCTCGAACGCGTCGAGGGCGATGTCGTACTCGAACGGACCGCCCGCCGGCTCGAACGCGACTGAGGCCGTACCTACCTGGAGCGACGCCCCGTTGCACGCTCCATCCGCCCGCGTGGGTGGCGCGACGAGCGCGACCAGGATGCGCTCCGGATCGCGCGCCGGTGCGTACGTGAAGGTCGCGTCATAAGTCGCCCGGACGCGGAGTCGGAGCGCGGGCTGGCCCCCGACCGTGCCGGCCGCGAATTCCACTCTCCCACCGCGCCACGCATCGCGCGGAGCCGGGGTGCCAGCGGGCGCTGGAGCGGCGCCGGCGGGGCGGGGCGCCGCGTCGGGCGGAGGGACGGACTCGGGTCCCGTGTCACGCACACAGACGCGCCCTCCTTCCTCACCGGCGCACGCGTAGATCTCCTCGTGCCCGCACCCGGATACCCGGTAGCTGTTGGCGCCGAGATCGATGACCTGAGTCTCGTCCGGAGGGCAGTGGAACTCGTTGGCGAACCTCGTGCGGGCCGCGTTGGCGGCACAGCCGCACAAGGCCGCCGCCAGCGTCCCCGCGACCATGACTGAGCGCAGCGAGGCTTTCATCGATGACCGCTTCTACCGCGTCTCGCTCCACACGGAAAGAGCGCGCGAGCTTGTGGGCCCACCCGAGCTGCGATCCGGTTCAGGGAGGTCGTCTTGTCAGCTCCGGCGGCTTCTGGACACACCGGCTCGCGAGTGCCGCGCTCGGTCGCCGGTCGCGCCGCGAACGCGAGCCTCAGCGCACGCAGCGCGCTTGGCCGAAGAAGAAGTTCTTCGAGCGCACGGACATGTGGGCGAAGCTGAAGATGATGTAGAAGGTGCGGTCGTCGACCTCCTCGATGGTCGAGCCGGACCAGTAGAAGCGCTCGCAGTCGCCTTCGAGCTCGGCGGGCCAGTAGCAGCCGTCGCTCGGGCCGACGTCCAGCGCGCAGCCTTCGCAGCCGGCGATCTCGCAGGTCTCGAAGGAAAGACACGTGTCGGAGATCGCGCATCGCCCGCCGGTCTCCGTGCCCGCGCATCCACGGATCAAGGAGCGCAGCTCGCCGATCGTGGGGAGGCGCCATCCCGTCCCGTCGAGCTCGAGCTGCTCGCAGTGCGCGACGGCGCTCGCCCAGTCCATGTCGGCGTCGAACGGGGTCACCTGCCACTCGAGGCCGGTCGAAGGATCCATGAAGACGTCTCCCGCGTCGACGTGCTCGGCCGCCACGCACGTCCCTTCGCCGGCCTCGACGTCGGAGGTGCAGATCTCTCGTTCCGAGCACTCCGCCATCTCGGAGCACCCGCCTCCGTGATCGTCGAGGCAGCCGGTCGCCAGCAGGATGGACGCGATCCCCGACACGAAGCACAACTGGTTCTTCATCATCGTGTTTCCCCAGCGCGCATGCGCCGGCCTTTCGCCGAGCCTGGTGTGGCGCGGCCTCCGAGCGTTACGCGTGGCGCGGTACCGCCTCGTCTCCACACCGCCCCGTCTCCACACCGCCCCGTCTCCACACCGCCTCGCGTCCACACCGCCTCGCGTCCACACCGCCTCATGGTCCCGCCGTCGCAGAACGACGCGGACAGCGTGCCGCAGCTGCTCCGTGCGGCCGCGTGGCGGCGATGCGGTTCTCCAACGAGGCTGGCAGGACGCAGCGTTCTTTGCGAATGGCATCGAACCTGCTCCTGCGTCCCTCCGGCGCATTGGTCGCGCCGCGCACCGCGCCGCGGTGCAGAAAAGGAAACGAAATGGCTGAGCCGAACGACCAGAATCGCAACCCGAACGATCCCCACAAGAGGAGCGACAAGAGCCGCCCCGACGAGAACAAGCGCAGTCCGTCCAGGCCGCAGGAGGGCCGACCGAGCCCCCAGCGCCCGCGCGACGAGGAGAGCGCCCGCTGACCCGCCTGCGTCGATCCCCCCCACCGTCCGACGCCGCGCTCGCGGCGTCGGACGCCCTGTATGCACCGGTCGCGCGGCCGGCGTGCGTGCCGTCGAAGCCGGCGCGCCCCCGCTCGATCTGCGTCGCCGCTCAGTACTCGAGGAGCGCGCTGAAGCGTAGCTGGAACGTCAAGTAGACAGGGTTCAAGTCGGGGAGCGCGGTGATGAGGAGGTACGGTCGGACGTCCACGCCGATCGCAAACTCGCGGCTGAGGAGATAGTCGATGGAGACGCGGAGGTGGGCCGCGAAGTCGGCGCGCCAGGTGGTTCCGTCGAACGACGGCACGACGTCGATGCCGGCCCCGAAGAAGGGGACGAGCTCGAGGATGTCGAAGTAGTAGAGCGCCTCGGCGCCGAAGAGGCCGATCTGGAAGACCTGGTCGTCGGCTTCGGTGAGGATGGGGTGGACGGCCCAGCCGCCATAGAGGCCGAGGCCCCAGGTGTCGTCGAAGCCGATCGAGGTGCCGACGCCGCCGGTGGGTCCGTGGTTCGGAGCGTCGAGGGTAGGGGCCCAGCCCCAGCCGAGGTCGACGTCGAGAGAGAGGATGCGCTCGTAGGCGAAGGCGCGGCCCGGGAGGAGAATCGCGAGGGCCATGACGGACGCTACGAGGAGCCGCTCGCGCATGGCGCTCTATGGCACGATCGGGGGGCTGGGGCGACATTGACGCGCGGGACCGCCCGGCTATAGTGCGGCGCTTTTTCCCCGCGAGGACGCGGGGTTTGGCGTCCGGAGAGGGTCCCGGTCTTCGTTCTTCGAAGGCGGGCACGCGGGCGCGGCGACCGAGCAAGGAGACCGTTCTGTGGCCCACGACGAGCGCGACGAAGAGAACGAGCACGACGAGGACGAGTCGCTCGACGAAGGCGCCGACGACGAGGAGTCCGACGAGGACGAGGGCTCGGACGACGACGGCTCGGACGACGGCTCGGACGACGACGGCTCGGACGACGACGGCTCGGACGACGACGGCTCGGACGACGACGGCTCGGACGACGACGGCTCGGACGACGACGGCTCGGACGACGATGGCGCGGACGACGGCGCGGACGACGACGGCTCGGACGACAGCACCGACGACGACGACTCGGACGACGACTCCGACGACGACGACTCGGACGACACGAGCGCGGACGACGACGAGGACGATCGACCGAAGCCGCGGGCGAAGCCGGCGAAGAAGGGCAAGCACAAGGGCACCCGGACGACCGCGGCGACCCGGCTCGCGGCGGCGCGCGCCGCCAAGGCGGCGGCCAAGGCGGCCAAGCGCGGGCGTGACAAGAAGGATGACCGCGACGTCCTGACGCAGGCGAAGGACAGCGAGCTCGGTCAGCGGGTGGCGAGCCTCCAGGAGTGGATGGAGGAGAACAAGAACCTCGTCCTCGGGGGCATCGCGGCGATCCTGCTGGGGCTCGTGGGCTGGCTCGGCTACCAGTCGTACACCGAAGGTCAGGCCGAGGAGGCGGCGACGCTGCTCGACGAGGCCCTCGAGATCGCGCAAGCCGAGATCCGGGAGGAGGGCTCCGAGGAAGAGCCCGCCGCGGACGACCAGGGAGACGAGGACGAGGACGAGGACGACGACGCGCCGACGTATCCGTCGGTCACCGCGCGCGCGGAGGCGGCGCTCGCTGCGTACGACCGCGTGATCGCGGAGCACGGCAGCTCGGACGCCGCGCCGTGGGCGCACCTCGGTCGGGCGCGGGCGCTCCTCGATCTCGGCCGCGACGACGACGCGCGCGCCGCGTTCGATCAGGCGGTGTCGACGGGCGGATCGGATCCCGCCGTGGTGTGGCGCGCGCTCGAGGGCAAGGGCTTCAGCTACGAGGCGAACGAGGACTGGGATCACGCGCGCGAGGTCTACGACGAGCTCGCGGGCGTCGACGACGGCGCGTACGCCCCGGTCGCGCGCTACCACATCGCGCGGATGCAGCTCGCGAAGGGCGAGCGCGACGAGGCGACCGAGACGCTCCGCGCGCTGGTGCACGAGCTCCGCGGCGCGGAGAACGACGAGGACGAGCAGGAGTTCGCGTACGTGCTCGCGCAGGCGGAGGTTCGGCTCCGCGAGCTCGCCCCGAGCGAGGTGCCGGCGCGGCCGACGCTGCCGGGGCTCGGCGGCGGAGAGGCGATCGGGGTCGGCGAGGACGGCGAGACGCCGCAGCTCACGGACGAACAGCTCCAGGAGCTGATCCGACGCTTCCAGGAGAACCAGCAGAACCCGGGCGGCGGCGGCGAGTGAGCCGTTGGCTCCGCGCGATGGTCGCGACCGCGGTCGCCATCGTCGCCATGGGTTGTGGCGCCGACGTATTGGGCGGCGGCAGCTATCGCTGGGTCGACGGCACCCGCCACGAGCGCGAGCCGAGCGCGCGCACGGTGACGCTGCGCTGGCGTCAACGCCTCGTGCCCGAGATGGACGAGGCGTTCGTGCCGGTCGAGCGCGCGCGCGCCGCGTTGGATCCCGAGCGCGATCGCATCTACGTCGGCTCGAGCGCCGGCCAGCTGTGGGCGCTCACCGCGGCGGGCGGTCGCGTCTACACGTACGACGCGGGCGGATCGATCGCGGCCGAGCCGGCGTTCGATGCGCGCGCCAACGAGCTCTATCTCGGCACCGAGGATGGCGTGATCCATCGGCTCGCCGCGCTGGACGGCGCGGTGAGCTGGCGAACCGAGGTGGGCGGCGCGATCAGCAACGCGCCGATCCTCACCGACGACGCGGTCTACGTGATCACCGACGACGACGTGGTGACCGCGCTCGACCGCACGAGCGGCGAGGCGCTCTGGCGCTTCCGCCGCGACGCGCCGGAGGGGTTCACGATCAGCCAGCACTCCGGGATCACGATGGTGGAAGGCAAGTTGCTGGCCGGCTTCACCGCGGGCCAAGTCGTCGCGCTGACCCCGGCCGACGGGAGCTTGATCTGGGAGCGCGACACGAGCGTGGACATCGAGCCCGGCCCGGACGGGAGCGCGCGCTTCGCCGACGTCGACACCACCCCGGTGGTGGAGGACGGCGTCGTCTACGTCGCCTCGTTCGCGGCGGGCATGTACGCGCTCGAGCTCGCGAGCGGGAGCGTCCTCTGGCGCGACGAGGAGCTCACCGGCGTCACCGCGATCGTCCCCGCGAGCGAGCGGATGCTCGTGCTCTCGAGCGGCGACCTCGGGATCCTCTGCATCGATCGCGAGTCGCGCGACATCCTCTGGCGCAAGCGCCTCGCGCGCGGCGCGCCGTCGATCCCGTACGTGACGGACGAGCTGGTCCTGTTCGGTGAGAGCCAGGGCGGCTTCGTGACGCTCGCGCTGCAAGACGGCCGCGAGCTCGGCCGCTTCGAGCAGCAGCACGGCTTCACCGCGCAACCCGCGTTCCACCTCGGCCGCGGCTTCGTGTTGAGCAACGGCGGGACGCTCCTGGCGTTCGCCGTCCCCGGCGCGCGGTAGAGCGATAGACGCTTTTCTTCCCGGAAGGCGGGAAGGGGAGAAGGCGAGAACGTCGTCGGCCTTGCCGACGGGAGGGATGTGTTCATCGCGCGTCGTGCCCCGCGAGTGGGCGGACGATCGGCGGCGGCTCGTCGTTCGTCGCGGCGCCTGCGGCGGGCGGCGGCTCGTCGTACGTCGCGGCGCCTGCGGCGGGCGGCGGCTCGTCGTTCGTCGCGGCGCCTGCGGCGGTCGGGGGCTCGTCGTACGTCGCGGCGCCTGCGGCGGGCGGCCGGGAGAGGAGGAGAGTGGGAGACGGGGAGAGTGCGTCGGCGATGCCGACGCGAGCGAGCGATGTTCGTTGCTCGCGCCGTGAGCCGCGCGGCGATCGGGCGGCGGCTCGACGTTCGTCGCGGCGCCTGCAGCGTCCTCTGAACCGATCACGCGGCTCCGCGTTCGCAAGGCGAACGCACTCTCCTCGCCTTCCACTCTCCTCGTCTCCGGGAAAAAAGCTCCGCCCTCGCGGGACAGCGGTCAGGGGACGAACGGCGCGGCGCCTGCGGCGGGCGCGCCGCCTGCGGCCTACGATCGGAACCGATCACGCGGCCGCGCGTTCGCAAGGCGAACGCACTCTCCTAGCCTTCTACTCTCCTCGTCTCCCGGGAAAAAGGCTGCTTCCCCCGGCGGCTCGGCGGGGCGCCTGCGGCGTACGATCGGAACCGATCACGCGGCTCCGCGTTCGCAAGGCGAACGCACTCTCCTCGCCTTCTACTCTCCCCGTCTCCCGGGAAAAAAGCTCCACCCTCGCGAGTCGGAAAAAGCTCCGCCCCGCGAGACGCAGCCGTCAGGGGACGAACGCCGGTCGGTTGGGTGCCCCTCGGTCTCGGACGCAGAACATGTTGTCGCCGTTCAGCTCGGTGCACGTGGAGTTCTCGCAGTAGCCGCTGACGCAGTCGAGGTCCTCGGTGCAGGCGGAGCCGTTCGGGATGCGGTCGGCGCACATGCCGGACTCGCAGCGGAGCGAGCTGGACACGCACTCCGTATTGTCGGCGCAGAGCCCGCCGTCGCCGAGGCCGTACTGGCAGGTCAGGCCGGCGCCGTGGTCCTCGCAGAAGAGGCTGTCGCCCATGCACTCCGCCGTCTCGGTGCACGGCGCCATGTACGCGAGCTGGCCATCGTAGAGGCTCATGATCACGTCGACGAGGCTGATCGGCTCGCACTCGTCGACGCGGGTCGCCGCGCGCGCGAACTCGTAGCCGGCGCTCGCCTGGCTGTACTGGATGTTGCCGCTCATCACCTGCATCGGCAGCTCGTAGCCGAGCATCATGTCCTCGCAGCGCTGGCGCTGATCGGAGATGCAGTTGCTGAACGCCGGATACACGAACTCGGGGTTCTGACAGCAGTTGCCGTTGGCGCGGCAGAACACGTCGACGAACGCGTCGCACAGGAGCTCGACCGGGATCGGATCCATCGGATACATGCGCGGGCAGTACTCGGGCGTGAACTCGGTGCACCGTCCGCCCGCGTCCTCGTCGGCCGCTGCGTCGTACCCGCCGTCCATCGCCTCGCCGGCGTCCATCGCGCCCGCGTCCGGCATCCCGCCGTCGTCGCACGCCGTGCCCAGCGCCGCCGCACCGAGGACCACGAGCATCGAGCGCCACCACATCCGCGTCATCCGTAAGCCTCCCACAAAGCCCGAAGAAGCTACCTTAGCTCACGCGGCCGCGCACCCGTCGTGGACCGGGGGCGCGGGGAGGGGGCGATCCGATCGATCAGGACCGGTATGCTCGTTCCTGGTGCGGAGGTACGGAGGAATTGCGGTCGTCGTCGTCGCGATCGTCTCAGCGTGCGCGCGGAGCACTCTGCGCGAAGACGCCGGTGCGCCGGAGGGCGGCTCGTACCTCGATCGCGTCCACGAGGGCTTGGCCGATCTGAGGGGTCAGCTCTGCCGACGTTCGGTGGAGTGTGCCGACGACGTGAGCACTGCGGCGCCTGATGCGTTCTGCTACCCGCCGCCGGATGCGGTGGACGGTGACGACCCGTTGCGCGACGGAACCTACGTGATCGACGAAGCGGCGCTCGCAGCGTGCATCGAACGACTCCGCGCCGGTGCCGGATGCGTGACGAACGAGGAGTGGGCGGCGTGCGATGGGATCGGGCGGTACACGGGGGTGGCAGGGGATCCGTGTGATCCCAGGTCGTCCACCTGTGATGAAGAGCAGGTCTACTGCGATCGCGCCGCGTGCGTCTGCGTGCCGCGCGGCAGCTTGGGGAGCCCGTGCACCGAGCACCGAGAGTGTGCTCCATCCGCGCTGTGCGACCACACGACCTCCGTGTGCGTCCCGGTCGGTGAAGGAGCCCCGTGCACGGACAGCTGCGTCTTCACGTTGCCCGCGCTGTACTGCGTCCACGGGATTTGCCAGACCGAGCCTCCGTCGGAGATGGGGGAACCGTGCTGGGAGTACGAGTGCGGAGGAGGTCTCCAGTGCCGGATCACATCGGGTGTTCCCCGGTGCGAGCTCGGCCTGGTCGAAGGAGAGGCGTGCACGTTCCTCGATTGCGTCGAGGGCTTGGCCTGCATCCGCGGCGTGTGCGCTCCTCGGCCCGGTGAGGGCGCTCCGTGCGACCCGGGCGTCGAGTGCGCGGACGGCTTGTACTGCGTCGAGACCACCCAGCCATTTAGTCCTGGCGTCTGCCGCGCCGATCCGACCGGCGACATCTGCTCCCGCTTCCCGTACGACGATCCCTGTCCCGAGGGATGGGCGTGTCGCCTCGATCCGAGCTTGGCGGGCGAGCTCATCTACGACGGTCGGTGCGACGCCGCGCCTCCGGTCGAGATCGGCGGCGCGTGTTTCGCGTCCGTGCAGTGTGGGTTCCGTGGACGCTGTGTCGAGGGTCGCTGCGCACACGTCGTGTTGCCGAGTGAGCCTTGCGGCGGCGACGAGGTGTGTCCCGGCTCGCATACGTGCGACGGTGGCGTCTGCGTCGCGCGACCGACCCTCGATGAGCCGTGCGATGCGACGCACGCGTGCTGGAAGGGCCGCTGTATCGACGGGCGCTGCGCGTATGCGCCGAGCGGCGCCGAGTGTAGCGACAGCGGGGACTGCGATGGCTTCTGCGAGTTCCCCGCGCTTCCACGCGAGGAGCCGCCACGCTGCCGAGCCCTCGGCCAGGTCGGCGACGCGTGCGACTACGACGCCCAATGTTCCGACGCAACCTACTGCTCGGAACCGGATCGCGTCTGCGCGCCGAACCTCTGCGTGTAGGCCTCGTCGCGAACACTCGCGCGGTCGCGGCGCGGCGGTTGACGTCAACGAGCGCGACGCGCGCGGCTCCGACTTCCGACGCGGAGCCGCGATCCGATCGCGCAGCACCCGCTATGCTCGTTCGGAGCTGGACATCCGAAGGAGGGCTGGGATTCCCTCGAGAAACATCGGCGGACGGCGGCGCTCGCGCTCGCGGGATCGATGATCGCGGTGAGCTGTGCTGACGACGGGGATGACCCGATGGATGGGGGCGTCGCGACGGCGGCGCGGTGGCGCGCGCCGGCTCGCCGAGCCAAGCCCGGCCGCGGCGGGTGACGTCAGCGTCTCGCCTCGAAGGGCAGGTGGGTCAGCAGGTAGGTTCGCTCGAACAGGTCGATCGCCGCTCCATCGGCGTCGAACGTGAACGTGAGCGTGCCCGCGTCGATTCGGTCGATCGTGTCGAAGACGATCTCGAAGGTGTCCTCGCGGGTCCACCGTCCCGTGGCGGCGAGATCGAGATCGTCGTGCCGCGGGTCGCTGCCCAGCCGCCCGCCGCGGGTGATGCGCGGCACTCCGTCGAGTCCGACGTCGAAGGTGGACGCGGCCGCGCCCACGGTCACGGTGAGCGACGCGTGGTCGTCGGCGAACCGCAGCGCGAAGCGCTCCCAGCCGATCGGGCTCGAGGCGACGGTGTGCTCCACGCCCGAGATCTCCGCGCCGATCGCCGGCAGGGGGTCGACCGGCATGGGCGCGGGCGGCGCCGCGGCGCGCGTGACGAGCGCAGACAGGCTGGCCTCGCCTTCGGGACTCGCGGGGAGCGGCGCATCGTGAAGCCCGGCTCGGATGGCGCCGAGCACCTCGAACCACCGCGGCAGCTCATCTGGCGAGGCCGACCCGAGCGCGACGATCACGAGGTCTTCGTCGGGCTGGACGAACACGAACTGGCCGCCTCGGCCGTTCGCGTAGAACCCGCCGCCGCTCTCGATCCAGATCTGGTAGCCGTAGCCGCTGGCGGGGCCCGCGCTGCCGACGCGGTTCGTCGTCGCCGCGGACACCCACGCCGGATCGAGCAGGCGCTCGCCGTCCCACTCGCCGCCGTGGAGGAGCAGGAGGCCGACCCGCGCGAGATCCTCCGCGTCGACGCGCGCGTCACCCCAGCCGTGCGCGACGCCCTGCGCGTCGCGGGGCCAGACCACCTCTCCGACGCCGATGCGATCGAAGAGGCGCGCGCGCAGCCATTCGTCCTCGGGCATCCCGGTCGTCGCGCCGACCACCGCCGACGCGACGTGCGAAGCGGGCCCGCAGTAGGACCACGCCGCGCCGGGGTCGGCGACCATCGGTAGGTCCAGCGTGAACTGGATCGGATCGGGGGAGGCGATCATCGCGGAGAGCGTCGGCTCCGCCGGCTCCGCCACGCAGTCGAGGCCGCTCCGCATGGTCAGGAGGTCCTCGAGGGTGAGGGCGCGCTTGCGCGCGTCGTCGTGCGCGAACGAGCGTTCGGGGAAGAACGAGAGCACGGGCGCGTCCAGGCTCGCGATGGCGCCGCTCTCGAGCGCCGCCCCCACCGCGAGCGAGGTCAGCGTCTTGGTGCACGACCCGACGTCGTGAGGCCGCGTCCCGTCATAGGGGAAGAAGCGCGCGTCGAGGACGATGGCGCCGTGCCGCACGACGAGCAGCTCGTGGAGGTGGAGGCCGCCGTCGAGCGCGTCCTCGAGCGCCGCCGCGAGCACGCGGGAGTCGACGCCGGCTTCCTCCGGCGCGACGTGGCGCCACTCCTCGGTGGGGAACTGGCCGGGCGCGTCGGCGCAGCCGCAGAGGAGCGACAGCGCGAGAAGCGGTGTGCAGCGATGCATGCCTTGGAGGGTTGGGCGAGGTGGCGTGGCGCGCTTTCCCGCTCGCGCCATCGCCGGTCCGGTTCGCGCCGTCCGCACATCGCGGGCCGAGGTTGGCTGACGTTAGGCTTACGCGCATGGCGTCCGCTCCCCGTCGGCTCGTCCGGCCCACCATCGCGGTTCGGCCCGCGCTCATCCTCCTCGCGATCTTCGTGGCGCTCGCGACGCTCCAGGCTCTCGCAATGCACACCGCGTTGCGGGCTCAGGGCGCGCGCTCGTCCGTGGCGATCGAGGTCGCCGGCTACGTCTCCGGTGCGATCGGAGCGTGGCTCGGCCTGCCCGCGGTGCAGCTCGCGGTCGCCAACGCCCCCTTCGGCGCCACGCGCTGGCTCCGCCCCGTGATGGTGCACATCGCCGGCTACCTCGCGTTCACCGCGGTGCACATCCTCGTGATGCTGGCGCTCCGCTCCGTCGCTGGGGTGGTCCTCGTGGGCATGGATGCGCGCTTCGGTGACCTCGTCCGACAAGCGCTCTACGAGGTCGAAGCCGACGTCGTCCTCTATCCCGCGATCGTGAGTCTCTGGTACGCGCTCGGCGCTCGCGCCGCTCAGCTCCGCGCGGCCCAGCTCGAGCGCGACCTCGCGCGTGCACGGCTCGATGCGTTGAGCGCACGTCTCGATCCGCATTTCCTCTTCAACGCGCTCCACACGATCGGCGCGCTCATGCACGAGGACCTCGAGCGCACCGATCGTCTCCTCGCCGGATTCGGCGAGCTCCTCCGAGCGACGCTGGAGGAGGGGAAGGGGCTGTGGACGCTCGGCGACGAGCGGGCCCACACCGAGACGTACCTGGAGATGCAGCGGGCGCGCTTCGGCGACCGTCTGCGGGTGGACTGGTCACCGACGCAGTGGGACGGCGCCGGGTCGGTGCCGGTCCCGCGGTTCGCGCTTCAGTCGCTCGTGGAGAACGCGCTCAAGCACAACGCTGACCGCGAGGCGCCGCTGACCATCGAAGTCGCGCTCGCGGAAGGCGATCGGGGCGTCGAGCTGCGCGTCTCCGACGACGGCCGCGGCTTCGCTGGGCTCGACCCGGCGGCGGGCCACGGCCTGGCGCGGCTCGAGGAGACGCTCGCGCTCGCGCTCGGCGACGCGGCGACGCTCTCGCGGGGGCGTTCGTCGCGCGGCGGCGCGGAGGTCACCCTCAGACTGCCGCGCGAGGCGTCGGGAGCGACGGCGTGAGCGCCGACGCGCCGTTCCGCGCGCTCGTCGTCGACGACGAAGCGCCGGCCCGCGCGAAGGCGACGCGCTTCCTCGCCACCGATCCGCGCTTCGTCCTCGTCGGTGAGGCCGTGAGCGGGCTCGACGCGCTCGGCCAGATCGAGACGCTCGCGCCGGAGCTCCTGTTGCTCGACGTCCAGATGCCGGGGACGAGCGGCTTCGACGTGCTCGAGGCGGTCGGCCCCGAACGTCGCCTTGCGGTTGTCTTCTCGACCGCCCACGAGGCGCATGCGCTCCGAGCGTTCGATGCGCACGCCGTCGACTACCTCCTCAAACCGTACGACGCGACGCGCTTTCGGCGCGCGCTCGACAAAGCGTGGGCGCAGCTTCGTGGCGCGGCCGCCGCCGATCCGCTGGCGGGTCTCGTCGGCGCGCGCCGACCCGAGCGGATCGCGCTCCGGTCGGCGCGCGGCTGGGTGTCGGTCGAGGTCTCGTCGATCAGCCGGCTGGCCGCCGCCGGCAAGTACGTCGAGGTGTTCCTGGAGGGCCAGGGCGCGCCTCTCGTCGTGCGCCAGACGCTCGCGGCGATGCTCGCGCGGCTCGAGGCCGATCGCTTCTGCCGCGTGCACCGCGGAGAGGTGGTGCGGCTCGACGCGGTCGTCCGCATGGAACCGCTGTCCCACGGCGACGCCGTCCTCGTGCTGCGGGACGGTACCTCCGTGGTTCTGAGTCGCACCCACCGCCGGCCGTTCCAGGACCGGTGGGCGCTGCGATGAGCCCACGCCAGTGCGTCGAGGTCGGCCGACCACGCCACCGACTTCGCAGAAGACACATTATGTCAACTAATCTCCAGGAGGGGAATCGATGAATCAATCAGCAGACGTCGATGAGCCGCAGCCGCTCGTGTAGCGCTCACGGTCTATGAGCTGAGCGTCGCCGCCGCAGTCTATGAGCGTCGCCGCCGCGCGCTTGGTCGTTTGTCCGACGGCAGCTCCATCCCTTCGCGCTCCGCCGTGGCGTACCTTACGGTCGTCCTCAGAGATAGGCTAACTGTTAGACAAGAACTGCCGCCTGCCAGCGGTGAGAGTGTTCGCCAACTGTATCCAGCGATTTATGTGGATTAGAGACGAATTGCGAGAGGCGATTGTGCGGGTAGGCGCGGAGGCACACGAGTTGTCTCCTCGGGATTCTGCGGCGTCCCTGGCTGCAGTATCGCGCCGCTTCGCCAACCCCGAGGGAGCGGGCCCGTTGTGGGAGCGTTTGCGGGAGCGTTCTAGTTTGCAGGATGCATCGGCTTGGAGGCGGCTAGAGGAGTTTGTTGTCGACTCGTTTGTGCTCCTCGTCGCAGATTCGCAGGGAACGTGCGGATTCGCCTTCGAGGCTGGAGCACCACTTGTCGCAATTATCGCGG
>JBFWYI010000149.1:0-12777 GCA_050186575.1 Sandaracinaceae bacterium
TCGCCCGCCGGCGGGGCCCGGTACGATCCAGCGTACGTCGGCCCCGTTGCGTGCGGGGCCCCCGCGACGCGCGCTCGGTGGGGACCCCCGTAACCGCCGGGGGCGCCCACCGGGGTGGTTGCCCGCCGCTCATTCGGTCTGACTACTCGACCTCAGGGCATGTTCGACGCTTCGGTGCAGGCGCCGATCGAGCGGTCGGTGATGCACGCGTCGTCGAGGCAGTCCCCGTAGCCGTTGCCGTCGTTGTCGATGCCGTCGCTGCACGTCGTGAAGTCGGTCTCCTGAGCGCAGACGGTGACGCCCGGGTTGCGCGAGCAGTCGAGGTCGGCGCAGTCGGTGAACGTGTCGGTGTCGTTGTCCATCGAGTCGTCACACACCGCGTCGGTGCGCTCGCCCGGGCAGGTCGCCACGTCGACATCGGCGCTCTGCGTGCAGCTGAAGTCGTCACAGTCGGCGTGCATGTTGCCGTCGTTGTCCATCGTGTCGCTGCAGCGCGCGGCGGTGAGGGACGCGTACATCGCCGGCGGCACCGTCACCGGGGTCATCCCGTTGCACACGACGATGCCCTCGCCGCGGCATCGGGAGTCGTCGCAGTCGATGTTGCCATCGAGGTCGTTGTCGATGCCGTCGCTGCACGCCGCGTTGGACTGCTCGCGCGGTGGCGCGGTGCACCCGGGGTGGTTCCACTGGCACGAGTTGTCGCCGCAGTCGACGAAGCTATTCCCGTTGTCGTCCATCGAGTTCGTGCAGAGCGTCATGATCATGCCCGCCCACATGGCCTCGGGCACGGTCACCGGCGTGCTGCCGTTGCAGACCACAATCGCCTCGCCCTGGCAGTTCGTGTCGTCGCAGTCGGTCATGCCGTCGCCGTCGTTGTCCATGTTGTCCGAGCAGTTGGCGTTGGTCGCCTCACCGCCGCAGACGACGCGGTTCACCAGGTTCATACCCACGGTGTTCAGACAGTCGCGGTCCTCGCAGTCGATGTAGCCGTCCATGTCGTTGTCGAGGCCGTCGTTGCAGAGACGATTGCTGTTCTCGTAGCCGCAGAACGGGCGGCAGCGGTTGTCGCGGCAGTCGCGGAAGTTGTTGCAGTCGTTGTCGATGCCGTCCGTGCACGCTTCCATCGTGTCCTCGGCGCCCATCGGCGTGCAGGCGCCGGCGTCTTCGCCGGTGCCCGCGTCGATGCCCTGACCGCAGCGCGTCGTCAGGTCGCACGTCACGAGGTCGCAGCACTGCGAGTCGTCGCAGTCGATGAACCCGTCGCTGTCGTTGTCCATGTTGTCCGAGCAGAGCGCGACCGTGTTCTCCATCGGACCTGGCGGGCCCGCGTCGGTGCCGGTCCCTGCGTCGTCCCCGTTGCGGTCGCGACAGCCCATGAGCGCGATCACGCTCGCCAACCCGATCACCGTGGCCCGAATGCGCATGTGTAAGCCCTTCCTCTTGCGCCCCGATCGTCGAGGTCCGCGAAGACCCTCGAATACCCGCCCTCCTACGCTCGGGCAAGCCGCGGCCAAGTGAGATCCTCGTGGCAGGAGCCAGAAGGCCGACGGCCGCCTGGCTCCCCTGCCCCTGCCCCTGCCCGCGGATCGCGGCGCGCGGCGCGCGGATCGCGGACCGCGCCTGGGCTCACTCCTCACCCGCCGGCAATGCTCCCGCATCCGTATCGTGCGCGACACCGACCCGGACATGAGGCCGGAGCCCGTCCAGCGTCCGCGGACCGATCCCGCGCACCCGGGTGAGCGCCTCGACGCTGGGAAACGGCCCATTCTCTCGCCGATCGTCCACGATCCGCTGAGCGAGGGTCGGGCCGATCCGCGGGAGGAGCTCGAGGTCCGCGGTCCCCGCCGCGTTGACGTCGAGGGTCTGCCCCGCGGCGAGCTCGCGCGTGGCTTCGGTGGGAGACGGCCGGCGCGCGAGCGGGGGCTTCTCCGGCGGCGCGGGGGACGGCGCGCTGGCGAGCGCGACGACGGCGAGCGCGCAGAGCGCGAGCCCGGACGCGGCGAGCGGAGCGCTGGGACGCCGTGGCAGCACGCGCCCTCATCGGGGTGGCCGCCGTGCGGTTTCGTCGCGGCGGGACTTTCGAAACAGCTTTTTCCCGGGAGACGGGGAGACTCGGAGAGGAGGAGAGTGCGTCCGCTTCGCGGCCGCGGAGCAATGTTTATTTCCATCTCTTCCGCGGCGGCGTAGCCGGCGCACTCTCCTCCTCTCCCACTCTCCTCTTCTCCTGGTTGCCCGCCGCAGGCGCGCCCACGAACGTCGAACCGCAGACGGACGCCGGACCGCGCTACTCGGTCTCGTCCGGCTCGTCTTCGTCCGCCGGCGGAGCGGGAGCGGGCGTCGGCGGGGCGCGGGTGGCGGGCGGTTGCCCGTAGTCGCCCATGAGCTTGCGGCCGAGGCGGTCGAGCATCATCCGCTCGACGTAGGTCGGCATCTGCGGGACCTGGACGACGACGCGCACGGTGGGAGTCTCGTTGCGCCCCGTGGCGCGAACCATCTCGATCGAGCCGTGGTACTCGCGGCCGTTGTCCTGGTAGCTGAAGAGGAGGTAGCCGATGTCCGGATCGCGCTCGGTGATCGGGAAGCGGAGGTCGACGGCGAGCATGCGCACGGCGGCCTGCCAGGTCTGCTCGTAGCTATACGTGTACTCCTGCTGGAGGCGGGCGTCGGCCGTGCAGGGGGCCACGACCGGCGCGACGTGGAGCGCGACCACGAACGGGACGACATGGGCTCGGCGCATGGGGCGAGCGTACGGCGCGCGATCGGGGGGGGCGAAGTTTGTTGCATCCGAGCTCACTGAGGAACGCAGGGGATCGAGCGAGATCCGCTGAGGAAGGCAGGAACGGCAGGAATTTCGTGCCCCGCCCCGTTCCTGTCCGTCCTCGCTTCCTCATTGATTTGTTCGCGCGAGGAGCCGCTTGAGAAGGAAACGATCCTTGCGCCTTCTCTCCTTCTCCCCTCCTCTCCTTTCGGTCATGTTCGTCCCACCGGATCCCGGTGCTCCGCCCGGCGGCCGATGAACAGCACGTGCGACGACCCACGACCACGTCGCTTGCGGCGACCGGTGCGCGCCGCCACCTTCATCACCTCCGCGTCGAAGCCCGCGGCGCGCATGCGGCCGAGGAAGAGCTCGTCCTCGCCGGCCGACCAGACGATCGCGATGCCGCCGGGGCGCGTCGCCGCGTAGAGGGCGGCGAGGCCCTCCTTCGCGTAGAGCCACCAGTTGCTGACGACGGTCATCGGGATGGGGCCGTTGTCGACGTCGAGGACGATCGCGTCGTAGCCGCCGCCGGGCTCACGGATCGCGTCGGATACATCGCCGACGTGCATGCGGACGCGCGGGTCGTCGATCGGGTGATCCGCGAGTGGGCCGAGCGGGCCGCGGTGCCAGTCGACGATGGCGTCCATCAGCTCGGCGCACACGACCTCGGCGCGCTCGTTCACCCGGTCCAGCGTCGCGCGCAGCGTGTAGCCGAGGCCGAGGCCGCCGACGAGGATGCGCGGCGCGTCGAGGTCCTTCACGCGGTGACAGGCGAGCCGCGCCATCGCCTCCTCGGAGCCGTGGGTGCGGCTCGTCATGAGGATGCGGTCGTCGCTCATGATGGTGTAGCCGCCACCATCCTTGATGAGCTTCACCTCGCCCCCCTCCGAGGTGCTGGCGCGCCCGAGGATCTCGCGGCGGATCACCTGAGCCCCCCACCTTCCGTGCCCGTCCTCGTGCACGTGCACGTACTCGTGCACGTCCACGTACACGCGTCGTGCTGAGGTCGACGCGCCGCTTCGGCGTTCGTCGCCGCATCGGAGACGGGCGACGCTTCGGCGTTCGTGGGCGCGCCTGCGGCGGGCAACCGGGAGACGAGGAGAGTGGGAGACGAGGAGAGTGCGTCGGCTACGCCGCCGCGAAAGAGAGAGAAATAAAAATGGTCCCGCGGCCGCGAAGCGGACGCACTCTCCCCCTCTCCTAGTCTCCTCGTCTCCCGGGAAAAAAGAACCACGCCCCGCGGCCGCGAAGCGGACGCACTCTCCCCTTCTCCTAGTCTCCTCGTCTCCCGGGAAAAAAGCTCCGCCCGGGCCTCCATCACGGCGAACTGCACGGTCAGCTCGCGCGCGTCCGCAACAGATCCGAGAAGCGGAGCTTCATCGCGTAGAGCGGGACGATGCCGAACGCGCAGATCAAGAGCGACTGCACCACGAACAAGAGAAAGATGTAGACGTCACCTCGCGTGGTCACGATCTGTTCGACGAAGTAGAGCCGGAGCGCGGTCGCGAGCGCGAGCTGGAAGCTGCCGAACAAACCCGGCGCGGCGGGCAACAGGATCCCGATCGCGAGGATGCCCATCATCGCCACCGCGTGCTGGAAGCCGACGTCGAGGCCGCAGCCCCACGCGAGGAGCCACATGCCCGCGGCATTGAGCGTCCAGTACGCCAGCGTCTCCGTGATGAAGCCGAACGCGAGGCGCGGCTCCGCGAGCGAGCGGACGCCCTGTGCCACGCTGCCGACCTTCTCGGCGACGACCGAGGCGAGGCGCTTGCTCACGAGGCCGAACGTGAGATCGATGAGCTTCACCGCGAGCGCGCGCTGCCAGAGGAACAGCAAGAGCCCGCCGAACGCGGCGGCGAAGACGCTCACCGCGAGCGTCCCGTAGAACGGGAGCGCCCTCACGATGTCGTCGTCCGGCGCGAGGTGCGGGATCGCGAAGAGCGCCCACATGACGCAGAGGCTCGTGACGAGGCCGTCGATCACCCGCTCCACCGCGACGGTGCCGACGCCGGCGGAGATGGAGACGCCGTGGCGGATCTTGGTGAGCGCGGGCCGCGCGAGCTCGCCGAGGCGGAGCGGGAGCGCGAAGATGGCAAAGAAGCCGATCCAGTTGAGGAGCACGCCATCCCAGAACGGGATCGTGTCGTCGACCGGACGGATGAGGAACCGCCAGCGGCTCGCGCGGAAGAAGTGAGTGAGCGCGAGGACGCCCACGTACGCGCCGACCGTCCACCAGCGCACGGTCGCGAAGTCGCCCGCGTCGGGGATGATGTCGACGTCGAGCCGATTGAGGACGTAGACGAAGATCGCGCCGAGGCCGATCGAGATCAGGAGCTTCGGCAGGATCGATCGCAAGACGCCCTGCTCGCGCGCGCGGTCCCCCGACGCGCTCGGCGCGTCCGCGCTCGACTGGCTCGCGTCGCTCTCGCCGCTCTCGCCGCTCTCGCCGGTCGCCTCGGCGTCGCTCACAGCTCGACCTCGCCCGACAAGATCCTTCGCGGGTTCTCGGCGAGGAGCTCCTCGGTCTCTTCGTCGCCGACCAGCTCGCGCAGGCGCTCGATCGCCTCGGCCACCCGCTCCGGGTCGCTCGGGCGGTGCGAGTCGCTGCACGCCGCGTAGTACGTGCCCTCCTCGAGCATGCGCTCCGCCGCGGCCTCGGCGCTGCGGCCGTAGCGGCCGACGAGGCTCATCAGATCGAGGAGCGCCACCGCGCCGGCGTCGAGGAGCGGGTCGAGCGGGTCGGTACGGCGGAAGAGCGCCGCGTAGCGCTCGGGGTGCGCGAGCACGGGGCGGACGCCCTTCACCAGCATCTCGAAGAACCGGTCCTCGATGCGGTGCGGCCAGAGCTCGTAGTGGAACTCGACGAGCGCCGCCTTGTGACCCGGGTACGGGAGCGCCTCGCCGCGCTGGAAGAGGTCCCAGAACACGTCGTCGTAGTAGTGCTCGGCGCCGAGCCCGGTGGCGGGCATGTCCGGCGTCGCCTCGATCCGCGCGCGCATCTCCGCGTACTTCGCCTCGAGGCCGGGCTTGCGGTTGTCGAACATCGCGGTGCGGATGTGCGGGGTCGCGATGACGGTGTGGTAGCCGATCGCGCGGAGGTTCCGGAGGAGCTCGAGGCCCTCCTCCGCGGTGCGCACCCCGTCGTCGATCCCCGGCAGGTAGTGGCAGTGCAGATCGACGTAACCTTCGCTCACGCGGAACCCTCGAGGGAGCGATATGCCTCGGGAACCAGCGAGATCAAGCGCGCGCGGTCGTTCTGTGACGGATCGTCGAGGACCCGCTCGAACAGCGCCTGGAGCACGCGGCCCACGTGGCGGCCGGCTGGGCCGCCGAGCGCCCGCATCACGTCGTTTCCGTCGATCGCGAGCTCGCCGACGGTGAGCGGGACGCCGGCCTCGAGCTGGGCGCGCGCGCGCCCTTCGAGATCACCGAGCGCGACCCGGTCGGCCTCGGCGAGCGTGAGCGCGGCGTCGAGGGCGTTGCGACCGACCTCGGCGAGCCAGCGCCGAAGGCCGGGGTCGTCGTCGAACGCGCTCGCGGGGGGGCGCGCGACCCGCATGAGGTGGAGGATGTCGTGCTGCTCGTTCTTGGAGAAACGCAAGTCGCGTAGCCATGGGAGGACCCACTTCGCCCTCCCCTCGTCGCCCGCGTCGAGGAGGAGCGCGGCCATCCGCATCTCGAGGTCGCGCGGGCAGGCGTCGACCCGGAGCATGGAACGATCGAACGTCGGGTCGTCGACGTCCGCGAGGCGCGGACACGTCACGTGCAAGATACCGTGCTCGCGCATGATCCGGAACGCGCGCGACGGCGCGCTCGCCTTCTCCATGGTCTTGCGCCACTCCTCGAGCACGCGCTCGGCCGAGACCTTTCGGAAGGTGTCGAGCGTCGGGCGGATCGCGGCGGCCGTCGCGGGGTCGAGCGTGAACTCGAGGGTGGCCGCGAAGCGCGCGGCGCGGAGCACGCGGAGGCCGTCCTCCCCGAAGCGGAGCGCCGGGTCGCGGACGGCGCGGATCACGCGTCGGGCGATGTCGGCCTCGCCGCCCCACGGATCGACGAGCGCGTCGGCGTCGGGTTCGTAGGCGATCGCGTTGACGGTGAAGTCGCGGCGCTCGAGGTCGAGGGTGATCTCGTCGACGAACTCGACCCGATCGGGCCGTCGCCCGTCGGAGTACTCCGACTCGCCGCGGAGCGTGGTGACCTCGTAGGCGCCGCCGCCGAGGAGCACGGTGATCGTCCCGTGCGCGATCCCCGTCGGGACCGTACGTCGGAAGATGCGTTGCACGTCCTCCGGGAGCGCGCTGGTGGCGACGTCCCAGTCGTTCACCGGGCGCCCCATCACCAGATCGCGCACGCACCCGCCGACGATCCACGCGCCATGGCCGTGCTGTCGCAGCGTCGCGCACAGCTCGAGGACGTGGGCGTCGATCTGGTCCGGTCTCACGCGGCCTCGTGCGGTTCGGCGTTCATCGCCGCGCCGACGCCGGGCGCTTCGGCGTTCGTAGGCGTGCCTGCGGCGGGCGGCCGGGAGAAGAAGAGAGTGGGAGACGACGAGAGTGCGTCGGCTACGCCGCCGTGGAAGCGAGAGAAATAAAACTTGTCCCGCGGCCGCGAAGCGGACGCACTCTCCCCTTCTCCTAGTCTCCTGGTCTCCCGGGAAAAAAGCTCCGCCTCAGCGTTCCCCGGTGCGCCGACAGCGGGCGCTTCGGCGTTCGTCGGCGCGCCTGCGGCGGGCGACCGGGAGAAGAGGAGACGGGGAGACGAGGAGAGTGCGCCGGCTGCGCCGACGCGGAAGCGATGGAAATAAACATTGCCCCGCGGAAGCGAAGCGGACGCACCCTCCCCCTCTCCTACTCTCCCCGTCTCCCGGGAAAAAAGCTCCCCCAAGAGAGACCAGCGCCGTAGGATCGAAAAAGAAGATCCTCTTCTCTCCTTCGCTCCCACTTCTCGTCTTCCGGTAGAAAAGCGCGAACCGCCGCGGTCTACGCGCCCGGCGGGAGGACGCCGGGGTTGGTCTCTTCTCCGTCGAGCGGCGGCAGCTGGTACGTCTCCGACGCGAGCTGCTTGCCGTGCACCTCGAGCGCGCGGTCGCGCAGGCGATAGCTCTCGGTCATCCGCGCCTCGTCGCTGCCGGCGGTGCGCTCGAGGAACTCGCTGAACGCCTCGCACGTCTTCGCGAGCTCGACGTCGTTGCCGACCTCCTCGAAGATCGCGAGCGACTTGCGGAACGCCGTCTCCGCGCGGGTGAGCGCCTCCGGGTCGTTCTGCGCGGACTCGATCTCCGCGAGCGTCCGGAGCGTCGTGCCGACGAACGGCTTGCTCTTCGCCTTCTCGAACAGCGCGAGCGCGCGCGCCACGTAGTCCTTCGCCGCCGCGTGATCGCGCCGGAGCATGTGCGCCTTCGCGAGGCCGCGGAGGATCTCCGCCTCGAGGATCCGGTCGCCGAGGTGCGCGCTGATCTCTTCCGCCTTCTTCAGCGTCTCGATCGCCTCGTCGGGCCGACCCTGTCGATAGCCCGACTCGCCGAGGTTCGTGAGGATCACCGCCTCGCGCATCCGGTCGCCGACCATCCGCGCGTACTCGAGCGCCTCGTTCCAGAGCTCGGTCGCCTTCTCGTGGTGCTCGTTGTCCTGATAGATCGTGCCGAGGTTGTTCAGCGTCTGCGCCATCCCCGCCGCGTCGCCGATCTTGCGCCGCAAGGACAGCGCCTCGTTGAACGAGGCGAGCGCGTTCTCGAACCGACCGCTGTCCTGATAGACGAGCCCGAGGTTGTTGAGGCTCAGCGCGATCGAGCGCTCGTCGCCGATCTCGCGGCGCAGATCGAGGCCGCGGCGCATGAAGCTCTCCGCCGACTCGTAGGCGCCGCGCATCCAGTGGACCTTGCCGACGTCGTCGAGGCTCGACGCGACGCCGCGCTGATCGCCCGCCGCGTCGAACAGCGCGTGCCCGGTGCCGAGGTTGCGCATCGCCTCCTCGAGCTGGCCGACCGCGCGGTACACGCGGCCGATGCGGTTGTGCGCGGCGCCGCCCTTACTCTTGAGGTCGAGCCGGTACGCGAGCACGAGCATCTTGCGGAAGTGTCGGGTCGCGTCGTCGTTGCGCCCGAGGAGCTGCAGCACGTCGCCGAAGTTGTGGTGCGCGTCGAGGAGCCGGACGACGTCCTTGTCGCCGAGCAATCGGATGCCGCGCTCGTAGTAGTCGGCCGCCTTCGCGTTCGCGTAGCGCTGCCGCGCGCGGTCGCCCGCCGCGAGGTAGTAGTACGCCGCCTGGTGCGGCGCGTCGGCCGCCTCGTAATGCGACGCGAGGAGATCGAACGCCTCCTCGCCGCGATCGCTGAGCCGGAACTCGAGCCACTCCGCGACGCGGCGGTGATAGCGGCGCCGCGTGTCCTGGTGGATCAGCTTCTCCACCGCGTCGCGCTCGAGGTTGTGCTTGAACGCGTACTCCTCTTCGCCCGAGATCGAGGAGTCCTCGAAGAGCATCACGTAGTCGCGGTCCGCGAGCTGCGCGAGGAGATCGCGATAGTGCGCGGCGAGATCCTCCGCGCCGCCCCAGAGGTTCGGCGGGTCCTTGTCGATGCGTCCGAGCGTCACGAGCGCGCCGAGCCAGAACACGCTGCCCATCGCGGCCGCGCGCTCGAGCACCTCGCGCTCGTTCGGTCCGAGCGAGGCGATGCGCGCCGCGATCGCGTCGTCGACCGACATCGGGAGGTACGCGTCGTCGAGCCGGTCGAGCTCGACCTCCCAGGTGCCGTCTTCCCTCGGGGTCAGCGTGCCCGACTCGAAGAACGTTCGGACGGCCTGCTCGAGCAGGTACGGCGAGCCGCCCGCCATGTCGACGGCGGCCTCCACGAGCTCCGCCGAGGCTTCGCCCGCCGGCTCGAGGATCGCCGCGACCATCTTCGTCGCGTCCTCCGGGCTGAGCGGCGCGAGCTGGATGCGGCGGTGGCGCGCGCCCGAGACCCAGCCGGGCCGGCGCGTCATGAGCTGCGGACGCGCGCTCACGATCACGAGGATCGGCGCGGCGGTCAGCGTCTCGGATAGATAGCGCACGAGCTCGAGCGTCTCGTCGTGCGCCTGATCGATCTCCTCGAACGTGAGGATCATCGGCCCGTGGTGGCGCGCGTCCGCCTCGAGGAAGCTGCGGAGCACGGCGCGGTGGATCCGGGAGAGCTGCTCGGCGTCGCCCTCGAGCGCCTTGGTGAACGGCGAGTCGGGGAAGCTCACGTCGAGGTAGGCGCCGAGGAAGTGGAGGTACTCGGTGACGCGGCGGTCGTCGAGCAGCTCGGACACCGCGGCGCGCAGCATCTCGCGCGCGTCCTCGAGGCTCGTCGAGTCGGTGATGCCGAATCGAGCCCGCAAGAGCCGTTGCACGAGCCCGAGCGTCGGCCCGCCCTGCTTCGCGAGCCCGCGGAAGTAACGCGTCTTGCGCGTCTCGCGGTCCACCCGATCGAGGAACTCCACCACGAGGCGGCCCTTCCCCATCCCGGCGCCGCCGATCACGGTGACCGTCTGCGGCTCGAGGTCGGTGATCGCCTTGGCGAGCGCGTCGTCGAGCTCCTTGAGCTCGCGCTCGCGACCGGTGAGCGGCGCACGGGGAACCGGGCGGCTGACGCGGGGCGCGTCGAGGGTAGTCTCGTCCATGAGGCGGCGAGTCTAGCGCAAACGCAGGCCGCGCAATTCCACCCGCCGTCGGCTCCGCTGCGCTACGCCATCGGCTCTGCGTGGGGCCCGGGCCCGCACCCGCTGGCTAAAGCGGCGACCTCGCTCAGCCGTCCGCGAATTCGACGAGCTCGAGCTCCATCCGACTCGCGTCCTCTACCACGCTCCGAACCACGCCCACCGAGGGAGCGATGTATACGCGTCGACCGACGGGCGCCTCCGTCGCGTCGTCCAGCCGATCGGTCCTTCGCACCTGGACGGTCCGAAAACGTCCCGCCGCGGTCGTGACGTCAACGTTTGTGTCTTCCACCACCGCGCAGCGAGTCAGCGTGTGTCCTGCCACCTCCTGCCGGGTGCACGCGCGGTGACCGACGACGAGCTCGGCTGGATACGTAGGCGAATCGAGCGCGACGTCGAGCCCGACGCTGGCCAGACCCTCCACAGGGTCTTCCGCGCGCGTCTCGCTGCACTCGACCTCCACGACTCCGCTTCGCGTGCCCTCTTCGGTCACGTACTCCGCGCGATACCGAAACTGGTCTTGCTCCTCCGCCGGTCCCTCGAACGCGAGGTGAATCGTCTCGTCGAGGTCCGGACCTCGCAGGCGATAGACCCAACGTCGTCCGGCGTGCCTGCATCGATCCTACGGATCGATCGCGCGGCATCCAACGCGTCGGACATAGAGCCCCGCTGGTCGCGCACCCTGACTGGCGTACGAGACGAGCGCAGACCCCTCGCCATCGATCCACAGGCTGGAAGGCACGCTGACGAACGGATTCACGCTCGGTTCGCTCGTTGGCGTCGCGTCCGGAGGCGTGACGACGACTGGTTCGCTCGCGAGCTGCCCGTCCTCATCCAGCAGCACGAACGTCACGGTGGCCGTGAATCGATGATCGCTGGGCGTGGGGTCCTCCGGGTTGGTCACGAACGTCTCCGAGTACGTAAACGCGGCGTACTCTCCCATCGCCTGGAGGCGCACGAAGCTCGTGAAGCCGCACGGCAGCTGCCACGGCGCGTCGTGCGCGTTCGAACCGTCTTCATCGATGACGCGGATCGAGTGACATGGGACCTCGTGGGTGTCGCCCTCGACGAACAGCACGTGACGCCCGACGCGGGTAGCCTCGCCGGAGAGGATGATCGTCCGCGTGAGGTACTCACGGTCGGTGGCACCCACCACGACTGGACCGTGCACGACCTCCGCCTCGGGAGTGACGACGACGTAGCGACGCGGCAGCATGCGAACGCCGACGTCAAAGAAGATCCCGATGTTCCCGTCGGACAAGGTGACGCCCCACGGCAGGCTGGCGTCGCTTTGCACCGTTCCGTCCAAGTCACACTCGCTTGCCCACTCGACCGGGCGAGCCTGAGCCGTTGCAAGGTCGACCACGTGTAGCGTCAGCGGAGCGGGGTACAGCCCCATGTCGCTTCGAGGTCCCACGCATCGTGGGAGGGCGAAGTTCGTGACCGCC
Organism: Sandaracinaceae bacterium; assembly: GCA_050186575.1. Taxonomy (GTDB): domain Bacteria; phylum Myxococcota_A; class Polyangia; order Polyangiales; family Sandaracinaceae; genus JAUHXR01. The sequence continues at coordinate 11,883 of JBFWYI010000149.1, forward strand.
AGCGTGCGTTCGCCCAGGCGGAAGGCGGAGTTGCCGCCCTCGTAGTAGCCACCTCCTCCGCGGCACGCGTAGCAGTCCGCCGGAGTCTCGCGAGGCAGCGGGGTCCGCTCTGCCGCAGTCGGCGTGACGCGCCAGATGCCATAGATGCGCGACGCGTCGGCGTCGGCCTGCTCGGTCGCCTCGAGGTCGGTCGTCAGGGCTCCTAGAAGGGACGAACCGTCGGGCACCCATGCGGGCCGCGCGCTCGGCGACAGGCCCAGGTACACGACCTCACCGAACGGCGCCCCGGTGTCGCGCTCGACCCATTGCCCCCACCAGGTGAAGTCCGCCGCGCCCTGCGCGACGAACATCTTGTCGCCCACGACGCCGATCTGGTGGTTGCCCCCGAGCGACTCGCCGAGGAACACGGGCTCCGGATCAGGCTCGCAGACCATGCGCACGTCGCGCTCGGTCGTGCAGGCCGACGCCAAGCAAAGGAGTACGCACATCGAGCTGCGCGCCATGACGGGCACCCTATCAATCGCGCTGAGCGTCAGCCAGGCGGGGCGCTCGGTGAGCCCACCGCGCGAGCCGCTGTGCGTGCAGGTGACCTCCGCGTCGCTCACACCTCGACGGGGCGACAACGTACGCGTCGGGCGTAGAGCCCCGCTGTTCGCGCACCCTGACCGGCGTACGTGACGAGGGCGGCGCTTGCGTCCTCGATCCAGAGGCTCGATGCCACGCTGGCGTAGGGATTGGCGGTCGGCGCGGGGGCCGCGCCGGCGGCCGTCACCTCCACGGGCTCGCTCGCGAGCTGCCCGTCCTCATCCAGCAGCACGAACGTCACGGTGGCGCTGAACCGGTGGTCGCTGGGCGTGGGGTCCTCCGGGTTTGTCACGAACGTCTCCGAGTACGT
>JBFWYI010000149.1:12787-15077 GCA_050186575.1 Sandaracinaceae bacterium
TCACCTCCACGGGCTCGCTCGCGAGCTGCCCGTCCTCATCCAGCAGCACGAACGTCACGGTGGCGCTGAACCGGTGGTCGCTGGGCGTGGGGTCCTCCGGGTTTGTCACGAACGTCTCCGAGTACGTGACCGCCGCGTACTCTCCCAACGCCTGCAGGCGCACGAAGCTCGTGTAGCCGCAAGGAAGTTGCCACGGCGCATCGTGTGCGTTCGATCCGTCCTCATCGATGATGCGGATCGAGTGGCACGAGACCTCGACCGTCCCTCCCTCGACGAAGAGCACGTGGCGTCCAACGCGGGCGGCTTCGCCGGAAAGCACGTTCCCTCGGTGGACGTACTCGCGATCCGTCGCCCCCACCACCACCGGTCCGTGGACGACCTGGCCGTCGGGGGTGACGACGACGTAGCGGCGCGGCAGCATCTGTGCGCGCACGTCGAAGAAGATCCCGATGTTCCCATCCGAGAGCGCGACGCCCCATGGAAGCTCGGCATCGCTCTGGATCGTGCCTGTGTCGTCACACTCAGCTGCCCACTCGACCGGGCGCGCTTCCGTCATTGCCAGATCGATCAGGTGGAGCGTCTGGGGTGCGGTGTACACGCCGTTGTCGAAGCGCGTCCCTACGCAGCGAGGCAACGTGGCCGTTGTCACGGCGTAGGTGCGCCCGGCCGCTCGGACTGTCGACTGACCTCCCTCGAAGTATTCGCCGCCGCCTCGGCACGAGAAGCAGTCGCTTGGGTATTCAAACGAGATGGTCGTTCGCTCGGCCCCCGGCGGCCTCGCCCGCCACGCTCCATAGATCGTCGAGGCGTCCGCGTCCTCTCGGGCTAACGCCTCGAGATCCGTCGTCAGCAGGCCGAGCAACGAGTCCTCATCCGGCACCCACACGGGACGCGCGCTCGGTGTTAGCCCCATGTAGATGACGTCGCCCGCCGGCGCCCCCGTGTCGCGCTCGACCCACTGCCCCCACCAGGTGAAGTCCGCCGCGCCCTGCGCGACGAACATCTTGTCGCCCACGACGCCGATCTGGTGGTTGCCCCCGAGCGACTCGCCGAGGAACACGGGCTCCGGATCAGGCTCGCAGACCATGCGCACGTCGCGCTCGGTCGTGCACCCCGACACCAGGAAGAGCAGTACGCACATCAAGCTGCGCGCCACGTGAGGCAGCCTATCACTCGCCTCCGACATCAACCAGGCGGCGCGCTGACGGACGACCCATCGCGATCACGGCTCGGCATGCGCGGGGCCGTGCGGGTGCGTCATAGTCCGGCGGTCGTGTCCGGCGCTCACCACCACCACGATCACTACGACGGCAAGCACGACCACGGCGTCCCGCTCGGTCCCAAGGGGCGGCGCGCGCTCCTGGTGGCCCTGGTCCTCACCGCGTCGTTCATGGTGGTGGAGCTCGTCGTCGGCTTCTGGGCGTCGAGCCTCGCGCTGATGGCCGACGCGGGGCACATGCTGAACGACGCGGCCGCGCTCGGGCTCTCGCTGTTCGTCACGGTCGTGGCCGCGCGGCCCCGCACCGCGCGCCACACCTACGGCTACCGGCGCGCCGAGGTGATGGGCGCGCTCGCCAACGCCGCCATGTTGGTCGGCGCGGCGGCGGTGATCGTCACGGAGGCGATCGGCCGCCTGAGCGCCCCACCCGACGTGCGCGGCTCCGGCATGCTCATCGCGGCCGGCCTCGGCCTCGTGGTGAACATCGTCGTCGCGTGGGTGCTCTCGCGCGAGGCCCAAGGCTCGATCAACGTGAAGGCGGCGCTCTTCCACGTGCTAGGTGACTTGCTTGGCTCCATCGGTGCGATCGCGGCGGGCATCCTCGTGGTCACCCTCGGGTGGAACCTCGCCGACCCCATCGTCTCGATGTTCATCGCCGCGCTGATCGCGCTCGGCGCGCTCAGGCTCGCGCGCGACGCGGTCCGCGTCCTCATGGAGGCCGCCCCACCCGAGGTCGACGTCGACGCGCTCGAGGCGACGATCCGCGAGACCCCGGACGTGCTGGACATGCACGACCTCCACGTCTGGTGCCTCGTGCCCGGCACCACGCTCCTGAGCGCCCACGTGGTGGTGGCGGACGGCACGGCGGGCATCGACATCTCGCGCCACATCCGTGACCGCATCGCGGAGGCACACGGGATCGAGCATTGCACCATCCAACCCGAGCACCGCGAGGCGGACCCGCGGTGCAAGAACCCGCCGTGCGCGGCGGGGTCGGGGTTTTCCGGGGCGCCGCCCGAGGCGTTAGGACACCGCGTGCGCAACCATTTCGGCAGCGAACGAGGCACCGTC
>JBFWYI010000150.1:0-14912 GCA_050186575.1 Sandaracinaceae bacterium
GAGGACGGCGCGACGGAGGACGGCGCGACGGAGGACGGCGCGACGGAGGACGGCGCGACGGAGGACGGCGCGACGGAGGACGGCGCGACGGAGGACGGCGCGACGGAGGACGGCGCGACGGAGGACGGCGCGACGGAGGACGGCGCGACGGAGGACGACGCGACGGAGGACGGCGCGACGGCCGCCGGGAGCGACGCGCGCGCGACGCCGGCCGACGACGACACCGACCCGGGTGCGTGACGCGATCCCGCGAGACCGCGGGACCACAGGAGACGCGACGTGAGCGACAAAGTGAAGCTCCCCCTGATCGACGACAACGCCAGCTCGCTGCGGGCGGACGGTAGCCGCAACTACGTCCACCCTGCAGATGTCAAAGGTCGTTTCGTCAAGGCGCGCTACGCGGTGTTCGCCGTCTTGATCGCGATCTGGGCGCTCCTCCCCTGGATCCCGGTCGGCGGACACCCGGCGATGTTCCTCGACGTACCGGCCCGACACTTCTACCTCTTCGGCGCGACGTTCAACGCGCAGGACTTCTGGCTCGTCTTCTTCCTCATCACGGGCGTCGGTCTCACGCTGTTCACCGTCACCACGGTGCTCGGTCGCGTGTGGTGTGGCTGGGCGTGCCCCCAGACCGTGTTCCTGGAAGGCATGTTCCGCCGGATCGAGCGGCTCGTCGAAGGCCCTCGCAACACGCGGCTGCGCCGCAACGCCGGACCGTGGAGCTTCGACAAGATCTGGCGCAAGGCCGTCAAGCACCTGCTGTTCCTCGTCGCGGCGCTGTTCGTGAGCCACGTGTTCTTGAGCTTCTTCGTCTCGATGCCGTCGCTCCTCCAGATGGTGCAGCGCTCGCCGGCGGAGCACCCCACCGCGTTCGGATGGATGGCCGTCGTGAGCCTCCTCCTCTACGGCAACTTCGCGTGGTTCCGCGAGCAGCTCTGCCTGATCGTCTGCCCTTATGGACGGTTGCAATCCGTCATGACGGACCGCGACTCGCTCGTCGTCGGCTACGACGCGCTCCGCGGCGAGCCGCGCGGCAAGGCGAAGGACGCGAACGCGGGCGACTGCGTCGATTGCCATCGCTGCGTCCACGTCTGCCCGACCGGCATCGACATCCGCAACGGGCTCCAGCTCGACTGCATCGGCTGCACCGCGTGCATCGACGCGTGCGACGAGATCATGGACAAGCTCGGGCGCCCGCGGGGGCTCGTCCGATACGACTCGCTCAATGGGCTCGAGCACAAAGCCAAGCGCGTGTTCCGGCCGCGGCTCCTCCTCTACGGCGGCGTGATGGTGTTGTGGGTGGTGGGGGCGAGCTTCGCGTTCGGCTCGCGCACGGGTCTCGAGGCGAACCTGCTGCGCCTGAGGGGCGCGCCGTATCACCTGATCGAAGACGGCCAGACCGTCCGCAACCTGTTCACCCTGCACGTCATCAACAAAGGCGCCGAGCCGGCGACGCTGGAGATCGAGCCGATCGAGAGCGCGGGCCTCACGTACACGGTCGCGCATCCGACGGTCGAGCTCCCGTCGCTCGGGAGCCGGGAGATCGCGATCTACGTGGAGACCCCGACCGCGTCCTATCGCGTCGGCTCGCGCGTGCACCTCCGCGTCACGCGCCGAACCGCGGACGACACCGAGGTCCGCGAGGTCGAAGCGGCGATGCTCGGACCGCGACGCTGATCCGGGCGCGCGTACGGCGGACGAAACCCTTGAACGGTCCTCCGACGAGGTGCCACGTATCGAGGCGTGGAATGGTTCAAGCGACTGTGGGTGCGCGACACCCCCGACTCGCCGCTCCTGCTCAGGGTCACCGAGCCCGGTGGCGGCGCTCCGATCGTCCTCGACATCGAGGCCAAGTGGCTGACCAGCGGCCGTGAGATCGCGCGAACCATCCGCACCGCCGATGGGCTCTGCGTGGTGCCTTGGTTCTCGGGCGAGGAAGCCGTCGAGCTGCTCGTCCGTGGGCTCGGCTGCGAGGCGCGGCTCCTGGTGCGCGCCGATCGGGACGACGCGGGTCGCGTCCACGATCTGTCGCTCATCGCCGCGCCGATGCCGACCGAGCTGTCGCCGCGCCTCCGCGCGAGCAGCATGGCCTGACTCAGGCGCTCTTCGACGGCACGGCGATCACGGGGACGCTCGATGCGCGGATGATCCGCTCGGCGACGCTGCCGAGGAACAGGTGGGCGATCCCCGAGCGACCGTGGGTGCCGACGATCACGGCGTCCGCCCCGATGTCGCGCGCCACCCGATCGATCTCGGTCCCCGGCAGGCCCTCGATGAGGTGGGTCTCGACGGTCAGCCCGCTGCCGTAGCGCCGGGCCAGATCGCTCAGCGCGCGCTGGAGCTTGTCCGAGGCGCCGGCCGTCCACTCGGGAGTGGGCAGCACGGCCCCGTCGGGCAGCGCGAGCATCGGCAGCTCGAACACGTGCATGAAGTGCAGCGTCGCACCGTTGTCCTTCGCCAGCCGCGCCGCGTAGCTCGCCGCATGCTCGGAGGTGTCGGAGAAGTCGACGGCGCAGAGGAGGGTCTTGAACGAGGTCATCGCTCCGAGAGTTGCGCATCTCGTGTGCCAAGCCGAGCCCAAACGTGTGTGCGCGCACCCCGCGCAACGATTTCGTCGGACGCGCGCGACCGGTGCGGATTTTCGCCTCGGTCGAGCGCTCGCGACCCACTCACGACGCACACGCGGACGGCGCGCGCCTTGCACGAGCCGAAGTGATGGCCACGGCCCGTCACGCCGCCACCGAAGAGGAGCGTCAGCGCCTGCTCGACATGGGAGTCGAGATCACGGCGGAGGAGTGGCATGCCCTGCCCGCCCCCGCGCGCCGCCGCGTGCGCGAGTACCCGACGACGAGCGAGCTCGATCGCCGGATCCTCCGCGAGCTGGTGCGTCGCCTCGTGCGCACGTTCCCCCCGGGGTGGAGCGAGAACGGCTGATCGCCGTTGGTGCCGCCGATGCGCGCGCTTCGAACTACCATGCGCCCGTGGCCGAGGCGCGCGAGATGAGGGACCTGCTCGCCTACGTCGGGTTCACCGACGAGGACGCGGCGGCGCTCCACGCCGTCGGTCCGAGCGTCACGCCGTCGTTCGCCCGCATCGTCGACGAGTTCTACGACGCGATCATGGCGACGCCGGCCGCGCTCGCCGTCTTTCGTGGCGGACAAGCGCAGATCGATCGCCAGCGCGCGCGCCTCCGCGAGTGGCTGTCGAGCTTCTTCGAGGGCACCTACGACGACGCCTACTTCGAGCATCGCCTGAACATCGGGCGCGTGCATGTGCAACATGCCTTGCCCCAGCGCTTCATGTTCAGCGCGATGAGCATCGTGCGCCGCGGCCTCCATCGTGCGGTGGGAGACCACGTCGCCGACGCCGCGCTGGCCCGCCGGGCCGATCTCGCGATCGACAAGCTGTGCGACGTCGAGCTCGCCGTGATGCTCGAGACCTACCGAGAGAAGGACGTCGAGCGTCAGCGTCAAAGGGAGCGTCTCGCGACCCTCGGGCAGCTCGCGGCGTCGATCGGCCACGAGCTGAGGAACCCGCTCGCGGTGATGGCCACCTCGCTCCACCTCGTGCGCGCACGTCTCACCGATGCGGCGGTCCTTCGCCATCTCGACAAGATCGAGCGGCAGTCGGCGCTGATGAATCGGATCGTCGTCGATCTCCTCGCGTTCGTCCGCGACCGCACGCCGACGCGCGAGCCCGTCGATCTCGAGACCCTCCTCGACGAGATCAAGGAGGGGCTCCCTCGACAGGAGCACGTCGTCCTGCGCACCTCCGTCGCCGGTCTGCCGCGGGTCTCGGTGGACCGGCTCCAGATCCGTCAGGTGCTCACGAACCTCGTCGCCAACGCGATCCAGGCGGTCCCCCCCGGAAAGACCGCAGAGGTCCACCTCCTCGCGCGCCTCGAGGACGAGACGCTCGTGGTGGAGGTGCTCGACGAGGGCCCCGGCTTCGCGCCCGACATGCTCGCGCGCGCGTTCGAGCCCCTCGTCACCACCCGCGACACGGGGGTCGGCCTCGGGCTCGCGCTCTCGAAGCAGATCGTCGAGGCCCATGGCGGCGTCATCTCCGCCGAGAACCGCCCCGAGGGCGGCGCGCGCGTCGAGCTGCGCGTGCCCGGCGTGCTGGAGACGGCGAGCCCATGACGAGCCGCGTGCTCGTGGTGGAGGACAACCGCGATCTCGCGGAGGACGTCAAGGAGCTCTTCGAGCTCGACGGCGCCGAGGTCGAGATCTGCCCGGACACCGCCTCCGCGCTCGTGACCGTGAAGGCGCGGCGCTTCGACCTCGCGCTCGTCGACGTCAACCTCCCGCTCGGGCGTAGCGGCCTCGACCTCGTGCCCGCGATCCGCGACGGCTCCCCGTCGGCGGAGATCATCGTGCTGACCGCGAGCGCCACCCTCGGCTCCGCGATCGAAGCGGTGCGCCAAGGGGTGTTCGCGTACGTGCCCAAGCCGTTCGACCCGCCCGACTTGCTGCGGATCGCGGAGCGCGCGCTCACTCAGGTGCGCCTACGCGACGAGCGCGCCGAGCTCTCGCGCGAGCTCGCCCGCTCGGAGGCGCTTCATCGCGCGGTGTTCGACAACGCCGACGCGCTCCTCGTCGGCGTCGATGCGGCGGGTGCGATCCGACTGTTCAACCGATGCGCCGAGCGCGCCACCGGAGTCGGCGCCGAAGACGCGATCGGGCGCGACGCGATCGAGTGCCTCATCGATCCGGCCGATCGCGACGCGATGCGCGCGATGATCGACGCCGGCCGCGCGGGTCCGACCTCGGAGACACGCCTCGCCACGCTCTCGCGAGGCGGCGTGCGGCGCGTGGTGCAGTGGTCGGCGCGCCCCCTCGCGATGGAAGGTCGTGTCGCACCGAGCCTCGTGATCTTGAGCGGCCGTGACCTCAGCGAGCGCATCGCGCTCGAGCGGCGCGCGGCGGACGCCGAGGCGCTCGCCGCGCTCGGGCGCATGACCTCGAGCCTCGCGCACGAGATCCGCAACCCGCTCAACGCGGCCACCCTCCAGCTCGAGCTGATCAAGCGCGGCGCGAAGAAGCTCGAGGCGGAGTCGATCGTGGACCGCGCGAGCATCGTGGCCGGCGAGCTCAAGCGGCTGTCCTCGCTCCTCGACGACTTCCTCGGCCTCGCGCGACCGACCGACGTACAGCTGCGCGACGTCGACGCGGACGGGATCGTGCGCGAGGTCGCTCAGCTCCACGAGCCGCTGATCGCCGAGACGGGGCTCCAGCTCGACGTGCGAGGCCCAGCGTCGGGGCCCACGATCTTCGCCGACCCGAGCCGCCTCAAGCAGGCGCTCACGAACCTCGTGGTGAACGCGATCGACGCGCTCAAGGAGCGAGGCGCGGGCACCATCACCCTCGACATCGACACTTCGGGCGCGGAGACGGTGTGCCTCGTGGTGGAGGACGACGGCCCCGGCCTCGAATCGACCGCGCACGACGTGTTGCAGCCGTTCGTGACGACGAAGCAAGGCGGCACCGGGCTCGGGCTGCCCATCGTGGCGCGCATCGCGGAGATGCACGGCGGCGGACTCGAGATCGGGCCGCGCCCGGGGGGCGGCACGCGAGCCGTGATCCGGTTGGCGCGACGCGCGGGGAACGCCGGATGATCGCCTGGGCGATCATGGCGGGAGCCGCCGCGGGGCTGATGAGCGCGCCGCACTGCGCGCTGATGTGCGGGCCGCTCGCCGCGTGCGGAGGATCCGCGGGTCCGCGCGGCGCGGTGCGGTATCAGCTCGGCCGGCTCGGTGCCTACGCGCTCGCGGGGACCGCGGCGGGGACGGGCGCGCGCTTCGCGCAAGAGCTCTTGCCGACCCAGGCGATCGGCGCGGTGTTCTCGTGGTCGGTCGCGATCGCGCTCCTCGTGCTCGCGCATCGGCTCTGGACGTCGCCGGAGGGACGGCTCGTGCGCCTCGGCCGCACGCGCCGCAGCTCGACGCCGGTGGAGCGGCTCATGCGGCACGCGGCCCGGCACCCCGCGGGGCTCGGCGCGATGAGCGCGCTCCTCCCGTGCGGTGCGCTCTACGCGGCGCTCGCGGTCGCAGCGAGCAGCGGCGGGCCGGCCGGGGGCGCGCTCTCGATGATCGCGTTCGGGCTGGTGAGCGGGTCGGGGCTCGCGGCCGCGTCGTGGATCGCGGCGCGCGCGCGGAGCCTCTCGCCGAGACCCACCCTGACGCGTGGCCTCGCGGTGGCGTGCATGGTCGGCGCGATCGTGTTCGCGATCCGTCCGATCGACGCGATGCGGCGCGGCACCGACGCCAGCTGTCATACGACGAGCGCCGCGTCCGAGCCGTCCGCGGCGGTCACCCCTCGTTGACGTCGTCGAGCGCCTCTCGCTCGACGGCCTCTTCGTCGAGCGCAGCGTCGTCGAGCGCAGCGTCGTCGAGGGCCTCGTCGTCGAGCGCAGCGTCGTTCTCGGGGTCGTCGCCGTCGCCCGACCACTCCTTGAGCCGGTACTGGATCTTGCGCCGACTGATCCCGAGGACCTCGGCCGCGCGCGCCGTGGATCCGTCGCACGCCTCGAGCGTCCCCTCGATCGCGAGGCGCTCGATCTCCGCCATCGACACCGAGCCAAAGAGGATCCCGAGTCCGTCCGGCTCCGATGTCGCCGCGGCGCCGCCGGCGCTCGGCATCAGCTCGGCGCCGAGCTCGTCCGAGGTCGCGAGCACCACCGCGCGCTCCATCGCGTTCTGCAGCTCTCGCACGTTCCCCGGCCAGGGATACGCCATGAGCGCCGCGACCGCTCCGTCGGACAGCCCGCGCACCTCGCGCTCGTTCTCGTCCGCGAACACGCGCAGGAAGTGACGAGCGAGGATCGGAATGTCACTCCGGCGTGCGCGGAGGGGCGGCACCTCGAGCTCGATCACGTTGAGGCGATAGTAGAGATCCTCGCGGAACTTTCCTTGCTCGATCAGCGCGCGCAGATCGCGGTTCGTCGCCGCGACGACGCGCACGTCCACCTGGATCGTCTCGTTGCCGCCGACGCGCTCGAGCTCGCGCTCCTGGAGGAAGCGGAGGAGCTTGACCTGGAGGGTGAGCGGGACCTCGCTGATCTCGTCGAGGAAGAGCGTGCCCTCGTGCGCCTGCTCGAAGCGCCCGACCCGCCGCGCCACCGCGCCGGTGAACGCGCCCTTCTCGTGACCGAAGAGCTCGCTCTCGAGCAGCGACTCGGCCAGCGACGCGCAGTTCAGCTTCACCAGCGGCCGATCCTTGCGGCGACTGTTCTGGTGGATCGCGAGCGCGATCAGCTCCTTGCCGGTACCGGACTCGCCTTTGATCAGCACGGTGGCGCGGCTCGACGCGACCTGCGCCACCGTCTTGAGCAGGCGCTGCATGCTCGGGTGATCGCCGATGATCCGATCGAACGAATAGCGGCGCTCGAGCGTATCGCGCAGCGACTGCGCCTCCTCGGAGAGACGCGCGCGCTCCATCGCGCGGCCGACCAGCGCGAGCAACGCCCCCCAGTCGAGCGGCTTGGTCAGGTAGCTCTCCGCGCCGCGCCGGATCGCCTCGACGGCGGTGTCGATCGATCCGAACGCGGTCATCACCACGAACGTCGCGTGGGGCAGCCGGGGTCGCGCGCGGCTGAGGAGCTCGAGGCCGTCGATGCGCGGCATCTTCAGATCCGTGAGCACGACCTCGGGATCGAACTCCTCCAGGACGTCGAGCGCCTCCTGGCCATCCGCGGCGGAGCAGACCTCGTAGCCCTCGTCGGCGAGCAGCTCGCGCAGCGCGTCGCGCGCGTTGTCTTCGTCGTCGACGACGAGCACCCGGCCGGTGGAGCTCACGGGGGCGATGATGCGGCGCGGCGGCCCCGGGTGCCAGGCTCACGATCGCGGCGCGGACCGCCCGCCGCCGAACAGGGTATGCTCGTCTCGCCATGGCCTTCGCCACCCACATCCTCGTCCCCACCGACTTCTCCGAGGCCTCGAGGCTCGCGATCCGCGCCGCGCGCATGCTCGCGGAGCGCCTCGGCGCGCGGATCACCCTGCTGCACGTCCACGATCCGGACGCGCTGCGACCCCCGGCCCACGTCGCGATGAGCCCGGACCGCCAGCACGACCTCGACGCCGAGGTCCGCGCGGCGGGCGAGCGGCGCCTCGACGAGATCCGGGACGAGGTCGCGAAGAGCGTGAAGCGGGTCGATACCGAGGTCGTCGATCACCCGTCGGCCGCGAACGCGATCGTCGAGCAGGCCGAGGAGCTCGGCGCGGACCTCGTCGTGATCGCGACGCACGGTCGCACGGGGCTCAAGCACCTGTTGATCGGCAGCGTGGCGGAGCGCGTGGTCCGACACTGCTCGGTGCCGGTGCTCACGCTGCGCTCGCACGCCGAGGACTGAGCTCAGGTTCCGTCGACGAGGATGTGGCGGACGATCACGCCGCCCGTACCTGCGACATAGATGTTGCGGTCGGTGCGGAGCACGGTGTGGAGATCGTTGCGCCCCACCGCGAGCCCCGCGTCGCGCCAAGAGCCGTCCGCGCCGCGCGTGAGCGCGACCCCGTCGTCGCCCACCGCGAGCGGCGGCCCCTCGGGCCCCGGGCCCACCGCGTGGAGGGTCGGACCTCCGCGCCGCTCGACCGCGCACGAGTCCTCGTAGATCCGCACGATCACTCCGTCGTCGCCGACCGCCCACTCGGCGTCGCCGACCACCGCGACGCCCCGCAACGTGACGTCCACGTCGCAGGGCACGCGGCGGAACCCCGTCGCGTTCAGCCGGATCACCGCGCCGGCGTCCCCGACCGCGATCGCGGCGGTGGGGCTCCCCGCGAGGTCGTGCAGATCGCCGACGTCGGGGAGCGTGCTCGCGCGCAGCGCGCCCGGGGCGCCGCGCACCACCGAGCCCGCGGCACCCACCGCGAGGATCGCGTCCGCATCGCCGACCACACCCCGCAACGATGCTTCCGTTGGCGACGCGAGGAGGTCCGCGCGATCGTGCCGGATGTCGAGGATCGCGCCGAAGTCGCCCACCGCGAAGAGCCGTCCCTCGGAGACCTGGGTCATCGCCGCGAGCCCAGACTGGGTCGGCGACTCGCGCTCCTCGAAGCCGTGCTCGCGCTGCGCGAGGATCCGCCCCCACTCCCCGACGCCGATCAGCGCGCCACCCATCAGGCCGAGCGCGCGCAGCGGATAGGTCGGTCCCGCGGTGCGCGTGCGCACGTAATCTTGCTCGATGGTCGCGAGCCGCCCGCCGATCCCGACCAGCCAGCTCCGCCCGTGCTCCGCGCCGGTCACCCCGTACCAGGGACGATCGAACCCGCTCGGCAGCTCCACGTTTCGATCGCCGCTCAGGAGGAACACCCTCCCGGCGCCCGTCACCGCCGCGACGCGACCGTGGTCGCAGCTCACCGCGGTGAACGCCTCGCGCTCGGCCACCCCCACCGCGCGCCACGTCCCATCCGCGAGCCGACGCCGAACCGTTCCGCCGTCGCCCACCGCGTAGACGCTCCCCGTGGAGCAGCCGCCGACCCCGCGCAGCGCGCGGCTGATGCCCTGGACGCGGGTCACCGTACCTTGCGCGTCGATCTCGAGCAGCGTGCCCGACGTGCCGGCGACGTAACGCCGTCCGCCCTGGACGAACACGGCCAAGAGATCCGCGTCCGTGTCGAGGTCGAGCGGGGTCGCCGCGCCGTCCGCGATGGAGAGCGCCGTCCCGCCGTCGCCCACCACCAGCGCCACGCCGTCCCCGAGCGACACGACGGCGCGCAGATCGACCTCGGTCGCCGTATCGAGCGCGGTCACCTCCCCCGCGCGCGCGAGGAGCACCGTACCGCCTCCACCCACCGCCACCGCGGCGTCCTCGCCGGTCCAGGCCACGCCGTAGAGCGGCTGCTCGGTGTGCGACGCGATCACGAACAGTCCGTCGTCGCCGTAGCGAAGCAACGTCCCTTCCTCTCCTACGAACAGCGCGCGCCCGCCGCGATCGAGCGCGCTCACGCCGCGCAGCGTAGGGAGCGACTGCGGCAGCGGGTTCACCCACGTCCATCCGAAACCGCCCCCGCCGCGCACCAGCGCGCGCGCCTGCGGCTCCGCCGGCACCGGCAGAGGAGGCAGCGACTCGGCCGGGTCCACCTCGCGATCCTCGTTCAGCGCGAGGAACGCCCACGCGCCGAGCGCGAGCACGACGACGCCCATGCCCAGCACCGCCGGCTTGCCGATCGAAGAGCCACCCGACGCGCTCATGGGGCGAGTAGAACGCAGACGGCGCCCACGGTCGAGGCGCACCGCGCCGCGGCACCTCAGCGCGTGCGGAGCTCGTTGCAGGCCGCCGCGTGTCCGAGCTCGCACGCGCGAGAGAGATCGCTGCGCGCCTCGTCCATCCGCCCGTCGTGCTCGCGGACGATCGCGCGGTTCGTCAGCGCGGTCGTCTCCTCGGGGGCGAGCGCCACCGCTCGATCGAGATCGGCGAGCGCGTCGGCCACGCGACCGCGGTGGTAGTACGCGAGGCCTCGGTGCATGTAGCTCGAGTAGTCGCGCGGGGCCGCCTCGATGGCGTCTCCGCACGCATCGATCGCACGCCGCGCGTCGTGCTGCGCGAGCGTCCGGCAGAGACGCTGGAGCGCGCGCGGGTTCCCTGGCGAGAGCTCGAGCGCGCGGCGCAAGCTGGCTTCCGCGCGCCCGGGATCCGTCTGGGCCATCGAGAGGTCGATCCACGCGTCCACGTGGCGCGGGCGCAGGCGCACGATCCGCTCGACGATCGGGAGCGCGTCGTGGAGCCGCCCGGCGTGATCGTAGATGCGCGCGACCTCGCTCAGCGCCTCCACGTCGTCCGGATCGTGTCGCAGCGCTTGCGTCAGATCCTCATACGCATCGCGCGTGCGCCCCGTCTTGCTGCGGAGGATCCCCCGGTTGCGCCAGCTCGACGCGTCGCTCGGATCCAGCTCGACCGCGCGGGTCATCGCGCGCTCCGCCGCCTCGGCGTGACCGCGTCGATACTCGACGTAGCCGCGCGCGCCCCACGCGATGCCGAGCCGCGGATGATCGCGCTGCACCGCATCGAGGAGCGCGAGGCCCTCGTCGTCGCGACCGAGGGCGAGCATCGCGAGGGCGCGGCTCACGTTCAGCTCGATGCGCTCGGGTCGCTCCCGAAGCTGCCGATCCAGGCTCTCGAGCGCGCCCGCGGGACCGAGCGGTCCGAGGAGCGACGGATCGACGAGCGGATCGCCCGGCCGGAGTCGGGGCAGGCCCGCGCCCTCGTCGTCGTTCGAGAGCGCGACGAGCGGAATCGGAACGACCTCCGCGAGGTCCGACGGCTCCGGCACGCGCGCGCTCGCGGGCGGAGGCGTGTCGTCGTCGGCCGGATCGTCGGCCGCGTACGGCGGCACCTCGCTCGGCGGAGTGGAGAACGACTTGTGTGCTGCGATCGGCGCGGGTGCCGACTCGAAGCGATGCACGATCCAGCCGCCGATCCCCATGCTCGACGCGATCGCGAGCACGATCCCGACCGCGAGCGGCCAGCGCCCGCGCGGGGCTGAGCGCTCGACGCGCGCGGTCGCGACCGCCGTCGCCGCGCGTCCCGGCTCGGGCGCCTCGCCGGCCCGGTCGACCAGCGCGAGGGTCGCGGCGTCGTCGGGTCGATACGCGAGCGCGCGATCCAACACGCGGAGCGCGGCGAACGCATCGCCCGCGTCGATCATCCCCTCGGCCTCCGACTGCAGCGCGCGGACGCGGTGCTCCTCCACCCGCTCGCGATAGCGATGCGGATCGGTGACGACCGCGCGGCGCTCCGCCTTCATCTGCTTGGGGGTGCACCAGTCGACGCACTCGAGCAGCCCGTCGAGCGCGGCCGACGCATCCGCGAAGCGCTCGCTCCGGTCGGCCGCGAGCGCGCGCTCCATCCACCGCTCGAGCTCCGGCGGCGTCGCGCGGTCGAGCTCCGAGAGCGGCGTGGGACGAGCCCCGAGGATCGCCGCGATCTCTTCGCCGGGGCGCGCGCGAGCGAACGGCCGCGCCCCGGCCACCAGCTCGTAGAGCACCACCCCGAGCCCCCACACGTCGGCCGAGCCGTCGACCTCGCCGCCCTCGATCTGCTCGGGCGCCATGTAGGGGACCGACCCGGTGACCGAGCCCGCCTCCGTCAACCTCGAGTGCGCGTCGTACAGCGCGAGCCCGAGGTCGACGAGCACCACCTCGCCGAGCGTGGTGACCATGATGTTTTCAGGCTTCACGTCGCGATGGACGAGCCCGACGGAGTGCATCGCCCCGAGCGCGCGGAGCACCGGCTCGACGAGCAGGATCGCGGCCTCGCTCGGGATCGGCCGGCCGGCCGCGAGATCGCGGAGCGTCATGCCGACGACGAGGCGCGTGACGAGGTAGGGCCCGCTCGCCTCGTCGACGCCGTGGTCGACGAGCTCGATGAGGTTGGGGTGCTTGATCGCGCGGAGGATCTTCGCCTCGCGCTCGAAGCGCGCGGTCGCCGTCGCGTCCTCGCTCGTCAGCCGCTTGAGCGCGAACACGTCGCCGCCGCGGGTCGCGCGATACACCCGCGCGAAGCCGCCCTCGCCGATGAGCTCGCCGAGGACGTAGCCTCCGACGGACTCGGCCTTCTCGGATCCTGTGCTCGGCGTGGACATCGCGCGGCGCTCGCTCGGATACGCGGGCGCGCGCTCGATCTACCCGATCGGCGGGGCCCGTACACCCGAGCCGCACATCGTGGGCTGCGCACGCACACGCGGGGCTCCGGAGCACGCCGGGCTCCGGCATCGCCAGATCGGCTAGCCACCGAGGCGCCCGAACCGCCTCGCGTGGCGTCTGGTATCGTGGTTGCTGTCGCTCGCCGCCATGCGCCCCCGCATCGTCGCCCTCGTCGCGCTCGCCCTCGCCTCGTGCGTGAGCCCCGTCCCCTACCCGGACGACGGGGACGTCGGCTTCGCCGAGGACGAGCTGGTGGTCTGCGGCCGCGGGCCCACCGTGGAGGGCATCGACGTCTCGTACTACCAGAACCAGCCCAACTGGGCGGCGGTGGCGGGCGCCGGAATCAAGTTTGCGATCGTACGGATCGGCGACGGCACGTTCCGCGATCCGGAGTTCGCGCGCAACTGGTCGGAGACGCGGGCGAACGGGATCATCCGCGGCGCGTATCAGTTCTTCCGGCCCGGCACCGATCCGATCGTGCAGGCGGACATCGTCGTCTCGGCGGTCGGCCGCCTCGGACCCGGCGATCTCCCGGTGACGATCGACGTCGAGGCGCCCTCGCCCGGCGTCTCGCCCGCCGTGTACACGCAGCGCATCCACCAGTGGGTCGACCGCGTCACCGCGGGCACCGGCAAGGCGCCGATCATCTACACCGGTCGCTACTACTGGGACCCGTACGTCGCCAGCTCGGACTTCGCGTCGAGCCCGCTGTGGCACGCGCAGTACACGACCGCGTCCTGCCCGAACATCAATGATCGCTGGAACGACTGGGCGTTCTGGCAGTACACGTCGACGGGGCGCGTCGCGGGCATCTCGGGCAACGTCGATCGCAACCGATGGAACGGCACGCTCGCGGAGCTCCAGGCGTTCGCGAACAGCAACTCGCCGCCGCGCGGGTTCCTCGACGCGGCGACGTGCAGCGAGATCCGCGGCTGGGCGCAGGACCCCGACGCCGCCGACGCGCCGATCGACGTGCACGTGTACATCGGCGGCCCGGCCGGCTCGGGCGCGCCCGGCTTCCCGCGGCACGCCGACGTCTCGCGCGACGACCTCTGCTCGACGATCGGCAGCTGCGCGCACGGCTTCTCGATGCCGCTGCCCCTCTCGTTCTTCGACGGCGCCGACCACGAAGTGTACGCGTACGGGATCGACTCGATGGGCGGCGAGAACACGCTCCTCTCGGGTGCACCGATCACGGTACGTTGCGACGAGGCGCCGTTCCCGATGCCGGCGGGCGGCGTGGTGCGGAGGCACGTGCCGAGCCCGGACGTCCTCGCCGCGTGGCACCGCGGGTTCGTCGACGTCGCCCCGCTCGACGACGCGATGCTCGACGCGATCGAGGATGGCCCCGACCTGAGCGCGGCGCCCCACCTCGTGCGCATCGAAGGCGAAGATCCCGTGTACGTGCGTGAGCACGGCGTGTTGCGCCACGTGCGAAGCCCCGCCGTCATGAGTGCGTGGGGCTTCTCGTTCGACGACGTCGAGACGATCACGCCGGTCGACGCGGCCGACGATCTGTTCGGGACGCCGTGGCTCGACGCGCCCTTCCTCGCCCAGGGGAGCGGGCCCGCCGTCTATCTGCTCGACGCGCCGCCCGCGCTGTGGGCGGAGCTGGTGGACGACGACGTCCCGACCCGCCTCGCGGCCGGCATGGCCACCCGCGTGACGCTGACGCTGCGCAACCGCGGCAGCGTCATCTGGGTGCCCGGTGCGGTGGAGCTCGCGCCGACGCCGCGCGACGAGGCGAGCGAGCTCTGCGATCCGAGCTGGCCGTCGTGCGATCGCGCCGCGACGATCGACTTCGAGGTGACGCCGGGCGGGGAGACCCAAGTGCAGGTCCCCTTGCGTGCTCCGAACGACGAAGGCCCCATCTCGTTCTGCTTCAACCTCGTCCTCGGCACGCACTGGTTCTCCGATGAAGGCCAGAACGGACCGGCCGACGACGCGATGTGCTGGACGGCGGACGTCGTACCGGCGAACGAAATCCCGACCGACCCCACGGATCCGACCGACCCCATGGAAGAGGTCAGCGGCGACTGCGGCTGTCGGGTCGGCGCCCGGCGCGAGCACCCCGCGTGGCTGGCGATCCTGCCCGCGATCGCGATCGTGGTGCGTCGACGTCGGCGGCGCTGAGCGAGTCGGAGCTGTTCTCGGCGGCACTGTTCTCGGCGGCACTGTTCTCGGCGGCACTGTTCTCGGCGGCACTGTTCTCGGCGGCACTGTTCTCGGCGGCACTGTTCTCGGCGGCACTGTTCTCGGCGGCACTGTTCT
>JBFWYI010000151.1:0-14570 GCA_050186575.1 Sandaracinaceae bacterium
GATCGTGGTGCGTCGACGTCGGCGGCGCTGAGCGAGTCGGAGCTGTTCTCGGCGGCACTGTTCTCGGCGGCACTGTTCTCGGCGGCACTGTTCTCGGCGGTACTGTTCTCGGCGGCACTGTTCTCGGCGGCACTGTTCTCGGCGGCACTGTTCTCGGCGGCACTGTTCTCGGCGGCACTGTTCTCGTCGGAGCTGTTCTCGGCGGCACTGTTCTCGTCGGAGCTGTGCTCGAGCGGCGCGCTCGAAACGGCGCACCTCAAGATCGTCGGCGGACGGCCGATTCGATCCTCAGATGCCCGCGCTCTCCACCCTCCCCCCGCGCCTCCACCCCGAAGAGTCCGGCCGCTGGATCAAGCCGCCTCACGAGGCGAGCGCGGCGCGGGCCGCGCTGATCGAGCGGATCCGAACTGAGCACCCGCACGATCTCCGCGGCGTCCGCCTCGCTCACGCGGATCTGAGTGGGGTCGATCTCAGCGGGTGCGATCTGACGGGTGCCGAGCTGAGTCACGCGAACCTCACGGGCGCGCGCCTCGCCAACGCGACGCTCGGGTCGGCGATGCTCGACGGCGCGATCCTCGACGAGGCCGAGCTGGCCGGAGCGTCGCTGCACGGCGCGTCGTTCGAGGGCGCGAGCCTCAAGCGGGCGGGCCTCGGGCGGGTCGACGCGCGGCAGTGCTCGTTCTTCGGTGCGGACCTCAGCTTTGCGAGCCTCGTCGAGGCACGCCTGCGCAAGTCGGACTTCCGCAAAGCGCATTGCCACGGCGCGCGGTTCGGTGGCGCGGAGCTGAGCTACTGCGAGCTCTCCGCCGCCGATCTGTCGGAGGCCGATCTCTCGGGCGCGCGCGTCGACCACGCGCGCTTCATCGAGTCCGACCTGCGCCGCGCCCGCTTGCGCTCGCTGCGTGGCTTCGAGCAGGCCTCGTTCCTACGCGCGGACGTGCGCGACGTGGACTTCGCCGGCGCGTACCTCCTTCGCAGCCACATCGTCGACGAGAACTACCTCGACGAGTTCAAGAACAAGAGCGCGATCAACCACCTCGTCTACTACGTGTGGTTGATCTCGAGCGACTGCGGCCGGAGCCTCACGCGCTGGAGCCTCTGGACGCTCGCGATCGCGATCGCGTTCGGCGCCGCCTACGGCGCGGTGAACGTCGACTACGGCGACTACGCGACGTGGCTCTCGCCGTACTACTTCAGCCTCGTGACGCTCACGACGCTCGGCTACGGCGATGTGCTGCCGACCGATCCGACGTCCCAGGTGCTCGCGATGGCCGAGGTCTCGCTCGGCTACATGATGCTCGGCGGCCTCATCAGCATCTTCAGCAACAAGCTCGCGCGACGGGGGGAGTGACCCATGATCGGTTGGATCAAACGGCGACTGAAGAAGCCCGACGACCCCAAGGCGCAGCTGAAGGAGGTGCTCGGCGACTTTCAGCTGCCGACGTTCCCGCTCGTCGCCAACCGCGCGCTGACGCTGCTCCGCGATCCGAACGTCAGCTTGACGGCGGCGGGCGACGCGCTCGCCGAGGACCCAGCGCTGAGCAGCCGCGTGCTCCAGCTCGCGAACTCGAGCGCGTTCGCCACGCGGCACGCCGTCCGCAGCGTGGGCCACGCCGCGAGCCTGATGGGCCGCGGTCAGTTGGAGTCGGTGATCCTCACGGCGGTCGTCGGCAAGGTGCTGCCCGCCCCGAGCATCGCGTCGTTCGACACGCAGCGGTTCTGGCGAGCCGCGGCTCGCCGCGCCTGTACCGCGCGCTCCCTCGCCGCGCTCGTGCACCCGAAGACGAAGAGCGAGACGTTCACCGCGTCGCTGCTCGGCGACATGGCGATCCCGTTGCTCGGTCAGGCCCACGGTGCGCGGTACGGCGCCGTCTACGCGCAGTGGCACGCCGACGGCGGCTGCCTCGCCCGGCTCGAGCGAGAGGCGCTCGGCTTCGATCACGCGAACGTCGCGGGCTGGGTCGCCGAGAGCTGGAAGTTCCCTCAGCCGCTGACCGACGCGATCGGCGCACACCACGACGGAGCGTCCGACGGCGATGCGGTCGGGCCCGCGATCGGGCTGGTCGCGCCCCTCGGCGAGCTGGACGATCCTCGCTCCATCGACGAGGTCGTAGAGGGCGTGGCGTCGCGATTCGGCATGCCGACCGACACGGTGCTCGGCATCCTCGAGGCGAGCCGCGCCGAGGCCGATGACATCGCGGCGCGGATGACCTGAACGCCCCTCGCCGCGAGTCGTGATAAAGCACGCGCGTGACCCTGCGCCTGATGACCGCGGAGGACGCGCACGACTGGCGCTGGCAGCTCCGTCACGCGGTGCGCGACGTCGACGGTCTCGCGGGGGCGCTCGCGCTGACCGACGCCGAACGCGCCGGGGCCGAGCGCGCGATGGCGAGCGGCTTTCCGATCTCGATCACGCCGTACTACCTCGGCCTCGTCGATCCGCGCGATCCGAGCTGCCCGATCCGCCGGCAGTGCGTGCCCCACGCCGACGAGGCGATCGAAGCGCCCGGTGACATGCGCGACCCGCTCGGCGAGGAGGCGCACGAGGTCGCGCCCGAGCTCATCCAGCGCTACCCGGACCGCGCGCTGTTGCTCGTCAGCGATCGTTGCAGCGTCTACTGCCGCTTCTGCACGCGCTCGCGGATGGTCGGCGCGGGCGGAGGCGCGCGCTCGCCCGAGCGCCTCGACGCGGCGTTCGCATACCTCGCCGAGCACCCGGAGATCCGCGACGTGATCGTGAGCGGCGGCGATCCGCTCGTGACGTCGACGGATCGGATCGCGGCGCTGATGGATCGCCTCGCCGCGATCGCGCACCTCGACACGGTGCGGGTCGCCACCCGCGTGCCGGTGACGCTCCCGATGCGGATCGACGCCGCCCTCGCGCGCGCGCTCCGCCGCGCGCCGTCCACGTGGGTGATGACCCACTTCAACCACCCGAAGGAGCTCACCGAGGCATCCAGCGCCGCGCTCGCCACGCTCGTCGATCACGGCCTCCCCGTGATGAACCAGACGGTGTTGCTCCGGGGGATCAACGACGACGCGGAGACGCTCGAAGCGCTCTTTCGAGGGCTGGTTCGTCGACGGGTGCGGCCCTATTACCTCCTCCAGGCGGATCCCGTCCGCGGGACCGCGCACCTTCGAACCCCCATCCATCGAGGCGAGGCGATCATGGAGCGGCTCCAAGGCCGACTCAGCGGGATCGCGCTGCCCAAGCTGATCATCGACACGCCGGGCGGCCGCGGGAAAGTCCCGCACGGGCCGAGCTACGTCGCGAGCCGCGCGCCGGGCGTCACCACGTTTCGGACGTTCCGGGGAGAGCTGGTGGACTACATCGACCCACCGGAGGTATAGCCGTGCCCATGCAGAGCGCGTTGACCCTGACTCAGACGACGATCGGCAAGAAAGCGGTCGTCGCGGTGACCGGGCTCATCCTGTTCGGCTTCGTGATCGGGCACCTCGCCGGCAACTTGATTCTCTTCGTGGGTCCCGAGGCGTACATCGACTACGCGTGGACGCTCAAGCACAACCCACCGCTCTTGTGGGGCACGCGCATCACGCTGCTCGCCGCGGTCGTCACGCACATCGCGCTGACCATCCAGATCGCGCGGCAGAACACCATCGCGAGGCCGACGCCGTACAAGCACGGGCGCGAGGATCAGATCACGACGTACGCCGCGCGCACGATGGTCATCAGCGGTCCGCTGCTCCTCGCGTACATCGTGTTCCACCTCGCGCACTTCACCGTCCCTGGATTCTCCATCCAAGGCGATTTCAACCACGTGAACGTGTACGGCAATCTCGTGCGCGACTTCCGCGTGTGGTGGGTCAGCGCGATCTACGTGTTCGCGAACATCATGCTCGGGCTGCACCTCTTCCACGGCTCGTGGAGCGCGCTCCAGAGCCTCGGCATGCAGCACCCGAAGTACGACAAGCTGCGCCGCGCGGGAGCGCTCTCGCTCGCGATGTTCGTCGCGTGCGGCAACGTGTTGATCCCGATCTCGGTGCAGGCCGGGATCATCGGATCTCGGGAGCAGCTCGACGCCGCCGAGGCGTACGCCGACGAGAAGGTGCGCGAGGACGGCGGCGATCCCGACGCCGACGACGGGAGCTACGACGTGCTGTACGAGGAGGCGGAGTAAGCCATGGAGCTCCGATCAGACGCGCCACGCGGGCCGATCGAGAAGCGCTGGGACAGCCACCGCTTCGAGATGAAGCTCGTGAACCCCGCGAACAAGAGGAAGTTCGACGTCATCGTGGTGGGCACCGGTCTCGCCGGCGCATCGGCCGCCGCGACGATGGCCGAGCTCGGCTACAACATCAAAGCGTTTTGCTATCAGGACAGCCCGCGCCGCGCGCACAGCATCGCGGCCCAGGGCGGCATCAACGCGGCGAAGAACTACCAGAACGACGGCGACTCCGTGTTCCGCCTGTTCTACGACACCATCAAGGGGGGCGACTTCCGCTCGCGCGAGAGCAACGTCTATCGCCTCGCCCAGGTGAGCGTGAACATCATCGACCAAGCCGTCGCGCAGGGCGTGCCGTTCGCCCGCGAGTACGGAGGCCTGCTCGCGAACCGCTCGTTCGGCGGCGCGCAGGTGAGCCGCACGTTCTACGCGCGCGGCCAGACCGGACAACAGTTATTGCTCGGTGCATACTCCGCGCTGAGCAAGATGATCGCGGCGGGCAAGGTCGCGATGTACTCGCGCCACGAGATGCTCGATCTGATCGTCGACGACGGGCGCGCGGTCGGCATCGTGGTGCGCGACCTCGACAGCGGGAAGATCGAGGCGCACATCGCCGACGCGGTCTGCCTCTGCACGGGCGGCTACGGCAACGTCTTCTACCTCTCGACGAATGCCAAGGGCTGCAACGTCACCGCGGCGTGGCGCGCCCACAAGCGCGGCGCGCTGTTCGCGAACCCCTGCTACACGCAGATCCACCCGACCTGCATCCCGCCGAGCGGCGACTACCAGAGCAAGCTCACCCTGATGAGCGAGTCGCTCCGCAACGACGGCCGCGTCTGGGTGCCGAAGGATCCCGGCGACGCGACCAAGGATCCGACGCAGATCCCGGAGAAGGAGCGCGACTACTACCTCGAGCGCCGCTACCCCGCGTTCGGCAACCTCGTCCCGCGCGACATCGCGAGCCGGGCCGCCAAGCAGGTGTGCGACGAGGGCTTCGGGGTCGGTCCGCTCGTCGGCGAGACGCGCCGCGGCGTCTACTTGGATTTCGCCGACGCGATCAAGCGCGAGGGCAAGACGCGCATCCTCGAGAAGTACGGAAACCTCTTCGAGATGTACGAGCGCATCACCGGCGACGATCCGAGCGAGACGCCGATGCGCATCTACCCCGCGAGCCACTACACGATGGGTGGGCTCTGGGTCGACTACAACCTGATGAGCAACATCCCGGGTCTGTTCGTCCTCGGCGAGGCGAACTTCTCCGACCATGGGGCGAACCGGCTCGGCGCGAGCGCGCTCATGCAGGGCCTGTCCGACGGCTACTTCGTGATCAGCTACTCGATGGGCAACTACCTCGCGCGCGCCGGCAAGGCGAAGGCGAAGCCCGACGGCACGGCCGCGACCTCGACGATCAAAGAGGTCGAGGATCGCGTCACGCGCCTCATCGACGTCGGCCAGGCGGGGAGCCGCCACCCGGACGAGCTCCATCGCGAGCTCGGACACCTCATGTACGACTTCTGCGGGATGAGCCGGAACGCGGACGGGCTCAAGCAGGCGCTCGAGCGCATCCCCGAGCTGCGCGAGGAGTTCAACGACGACGTGCGCATCCTCGGGAGCGGCACCGAGCTGAACATGCTCCTCGAGAAGGCGGGCCGCGTGTCCGACTTCCTCGAGCTCGCCGAGCTGATGTGCATCGATGCGCTCGACCGCGACGAGAGCTGCGGCGCGCACTACCGCGAGGAGCACGTGCGCGACGACGGCGAGGCCAAGCGCAACGACGACGAGTTCACGTACGTCGCGGCGTGGGAGCACACCGGCGACATGAGCAAGCCGACCCTCCACAAAGAGGCGCTCGAGTTCGAGTACGTCAAGCTGAGCCAGCGCTCCTACAAGTAGAAAGACAAGTAGGACTGACATGTCGGACGAGACCATCGACCTCAACCTCCACGTGTGGCGCCAGGACGGCCCACACGCACCCGGAGACTTCAAGAGCTACGCGAAGTACGCGACGGGCATCAGCACGCACGCGTCGTTCCTCGAGATGCTCGACCTCGTGAACGAGCGCCTCGTGGAGGACGGCGAGCGGCCGATCGTGTTCGACAGCGACTGCCGCGAAGGCATCTGCGGCGCGTGCGGCTGCGTGATCAACGGCATCCCCCACGGCGCGCAGAAGCTGACGACGACGTGTCAGCTCCACATGCGTCACTTCGCGAACGGCGCCGAGGTGTGGGTGGAGCCGTTCCGCGCCGGCGCGTTCCCGATCGTGAAGGACCTCATGATCGATCGGTCCGCGTTCGACACGATCATCCAAGCCGGCGGCTTCATCAGCGTGCGCACGGGCAGCGCGCCCGACGCGAACGAGATCCCGATCCCGAAGGAGACGTCGGACCACGCGATGGACGCCGCGACCTGCATCGGGTGCGGCGCGTGCGTGGCCGCGTGCCCGAACGCGTCGGCGAGCCTGTTCACCGCAGCGAAGATCGCGCACCTCAACCTGCTGCCTCAGGGTCAGGCCGAACGCTACAAGCGCGCGCGCCAGATGATGAAGGCGCACGACGACGCGGGCTTCGGCGGCTGCACGAACCACCGCGAGTGCGAGGCCGCGTGCCCCAAGGGCATCAGCACCGACTTCATCGCGATGGCGAACCGCGAGGTCCTGATCGCGACGATCACCGGCAAGGACGGCCGCCTCAGCTGAGCCGAGCTTGACAGGCGTCGTGCTGGGCGTTCAGCTCACCGAGGGTGGAGACCGAGCTCGACCACGTCCTGGCCGGGGCCGATGACGTCGATCCACTGATCGGCGCGGTGCTCAGTGGCCGCTACGAGATCCTGCGCCGCCTGGGAGCGGGCGGGATGGGCGCGGTCTACGAGGCGAGGCACCTCGTCATCGAGCGGCCGGTCGCCATCAAGGTCCTCCGGGCCGACCTCGCGCGCAACAGCGAGCAGGTGGCGCGGTTCCGCCGTGAAGCGACCGCCGCCGCCGCGATCGGGCACAAGAACATCATCGACGTGATCGACATGGGCCGGACCGACGACGGCAACGCGGTGTACCTCGTGATGGAGCGGCTCGTCGGCAAGGACTGGAGCGAGGTCCTCGGCCAGCGCGAGGCGGACCTGCCGGAGACGGTGCGGATCCTCGACGAGGTGCTCGACGCGCTCGCGGCGGCGCATGAGCGAGGGATCCTGCATCGCGACCTCAAGCCGGCGAACGTGTTCGTGTGCGACGACGGCGCGGTGAAGCTGCTCGACTTCGGCGTCAGCAAGATGCGCGATCAGGGCGACCTCTCGACGAACACCGGCATCACGATGGGCACGCCGGTCTACATGTCGCCCGAGCAGTTCCGCGACAGCAAGCGCGTCGACGCGCGCGCGGATCTCTACTCGGTCGGGGCGATGCTGTTCGAGGCGTTGACCGGTCGGCTGCCGTTCGAGGCGGACTCGTTCCCGGAGCTCGCGTTCAAGATCGTGTCGGACCCGGCGCCGCGCCTCGCGTCCTTCCGGCCCGAGCTCCCGGTCGAGGCATCGGATCTCGTCGAGCGGCTGCTCGCGAAGGACCCTGACGACCGGCCGCAGAGCGCTCGCGAGGTGCAATCTGCGTTGCGAGCGACGCTCGACGCGGCCACCGCGAAGCGCGAGCACTGGGACGACCGGGCCGCGCATCTCAACACCTTCGCCGCCGAGACGGCGCCGCCGTCGATCCGCGCGGAGGCTCGGGCGACGGAACCGGAGGAGCGGGCGATATCCGCCTCCGCCACACCGCCGGTCGCTCCCGCGAAGTCGCGCTCCACGTCGCCGGTGCCGTCCGACGCCGCGGCGCCCGTCACCCCCGCAGCGTCGCAGCCGGCGTCGGCGCTCATGGAGCTGCCGCAGCGATCGGCGCGCCCCTGGGTCGCCGCCGTGCTCGCGGCGCTCGTCCTCGGCGCGGGCGGCTGGTACCTGACGTCGTTGAGCGACGAAGCCGACGTCCGCGACGACGGCGCATCGAACGAGTCGCACGACGCGACGACGCACGTCGACCGCGATGAGCCGGAGATCCCGCGCGGCGAAGACGAGCCGGAGCTCGAGTCCGATCCCGCACCGAGCGTGACGACCGATCCGAGCGAGGCGCCCGCCCACGACGAGCCCACCGCCCCGGTGGTGCGGAGCGCGCGACGCGGCCGCCACGCGACGAGCCAGACGAGCGAGACGGATCCGCCGACCTCGTCGACCGATCCAAACGAGACCACCGTCCGCGCGGCGGGCGTCGGAGCCCGGATCGGCGAGCCGGGTGGCGAGCCCACTCCGCCCTCCACGGGCGCCCCCGGGGAGCGCGAGCCGACCGTCCACAACGAGGACGACATCGCGCGCGGATTCCTCGACGCGCCAGGACGGCGATGACGCCTCCCTACGAGCCACCTCGGCGATGCGCGTGGTTGGCGTTCGCTGCGTGCCTCGCCACCACCGCTCCCGCACTTGGTCAGGTGGACGAGGCGCGACCCGAGAGGTCGGACGAGACCTCCACGGACGCGCTGGACGAAGACGTCACAGACGATGCGGCGGAGCGCGCCCAGCTCGAGCACGCGGAGCTCGAGCAAGCGGAGCTCGAGCAAGCGGAGCGCGCCGAGCGGGAGCGCGCGGCACGCGAGAGGCTCGCTCGCGCAGAGGGGCTCTACGACGCCGGCGACTATGACGGCGCCTACGCCGAGTTCGCCCAGATCTACGCCGATCTCGAAGGGCACCCCCTCCGCCCGCTCGCCACGTACAACATGGCGCGCTGCCGCGAGCAGGCGCACCGCTACGACGAGGCGATCCGGCTGTTCGAGCGCTACCTCGACGAGGACGGATCGGACGGGCGCTACACAGAGGCCGTACGGGTACGCCTGGAGGTGCTCGGCGACTTGCTCGGTACGCTCGAGGTGCGCGTGAGCGCCGGCTCCGACGTCGCCCCCGCCTGGGAGCTCTGGGACGGCGAGCGCAAGATCGGCGATCGCATCACGCAAGTTCGGTTGCCATCCGGCAGCCACACGATCCGGATCCGCGCGGAGGGGTTCGAAGAAGCGGTGCGCGAGGTGACGTTCGCCGCGCATCAGGTGACCGTGATCGAGATCACCTTGAATGCGAGGTTCGTCGGGCTGGGAGCGGAGCCGTTCTACGTCATGCTGTCCAGCTCCGTCGTGTTCACCGCGGCGACGATCGTGCTCGGCTCGCTCGCGCTTCAGCAGCACGGCGAGCTCGCGGCGTGCGCGGAGCGCATGGACTGCGTCGTCGAAGGGTACGCGGACCTCGACGCGACGAACCAACGCGTCGCCGCGCTGGCCGCCAGCGCGGACATCTCCCTCGGTCTCGCGCTGGCGTCGGCCGCGACCGCGCTCGTCCTCGCGTTCTTCACCCGCTTCGACGACGCGCCCGCCGAAGCGGGGACGGTCCGCTGGCGCGGGCTCGGCGCGGAGGGCTGGTTTTGAGGCGCGGCTTCGTCGTCACCATCGCGCTACTCGGCGTCGGGTGCTCGGCGATCGTCGCACCGATCGAGTTTCATTGTCAGGCCGACGAGGACTGCGTGAGCTTCGCGCGGGCCCGGGGGGAGCCCGACTCCTGCTTTCGGTTCGTATGCGTCGACACGCAGTGCCGCCCGTTCACGGAGGACGCGCGGCCGTTCGACCGGCACGACAACGACTGTGACGCGGTGATCGACGAGGCCGGCGAGCACCCCACACCCGCTCCCGTCACACCCGACGAGACACCGTGGCCGGAGCTCGCCAACGTCGGCCTGTCTCTGACGGGCTCGGCGCGCGGCGTCGCGGTCACGCCGCTCGCCAACGACGCGCTGCGCTACGCGTCGCTTCCGCTCGCCGGTCCGCCGATCGAGCTGAGGCCACGCACCAATTCGTTGGACGCGCTCAACGGCGCGTACGAGGACGGCTGCCACGCCTCGTCCCCGAGGGCCGAGACGGATCCGCCGATGCCCGCGTACTGCGGTCCGCGATCGAGCTCGGCGGTCCTCGAGGGCGAGGTCGGTTGGGTCGCCGCCGTCACGTCCGCGCAGTGCGTCGTGGCCGGCGGATACCTCAACGTGGGCTCGTCGCTGCGCGTCTCGCTCGTCGACCCAGCGTCGATGAGCCTGGACGCGGTGGGCACCGACGACGTCTCGTCCAGCTTCCGCGGGTTGTTGCCTCCGTGCGACCAGTGCGCGGTCCCCGTCGTCTGCCAGCTCGACGAGCCCCGACTCGTCGCGGCGGGGGACCGTGCGCTCGCGGTCGCGCTCAGCGGCGCGGAGGTCGCGAGCTGTGCGGCGCGGGCGTCGCGCGACGTCGTCGGCACCGAGCTGTATCGGCAGATCCCCGACCGTCAGCGTACCTTCCTTACTGCGGCCGACGATGGGGTCCTCCGCCTCTACGGGGCCACCAGGACGGTCGGCGCGATCGGCCTCGCCGGGTTGGGCGAGGGCTACCTGCTCGCGTTCGAGGACGACGCGTCGACGATCCGATTGATGTTCCAGGCGTCGGCCACGCCGCCCCCGTGCCCGGATCTCGCGTCGTGCGAGCGAACGGTCGCGAGCGTCGAGCCCGTCGACCTCGCCGGTCTGCCCGCCACCGACGGGACCGAGTCTATCTCCCTTGCGATCTACGAGGCGCCGGGGTCCCGCGCGTTCGCGATGGTGGCGTGGGCGAGCGGATGCAGCACCCCCGTGCTCCGCGTCCAGATGGTGGAGCTCGATCTCCGCGATCCGCGATCACCTCGCGTCCTCGACGTATTGGACCCGGTCGATCTCGACTCCGTCGCCACGAGCACGATGGGCCGGCGCCCCTCCCCGCACGTCCTCGCGGTGCCGAGCGGGCTCGTGACGCCGGAGCACGCGCGCGGTGGACGGAGCGCGACCGAGGTCGGCGAAGGCGGGTTCGTCGTGAGCTGGATCGCGCCGGGGAACGAGCTTCGGGCGGCTCGCTACTGGCTCGACGGCGAGCCCGCGCTGAACCTCGACGATCCTGGACGCGACGAGGACCCGTGGTTCGTGATCGCGCGCGCCGCGGACGTCGGCGTCACCTACGGCGGTGGTGAGCGCGAGCTCCGCGCCGCGTGGTGGAGCGACGGAACGCTCTACGACCGCCCGTTCGCCGGCGGCGAGTGAGCGTCGTCAAGGAAGGTTGAGGACGCGGAGCGGCACCTCGGACCTGGTCGATGCTGCGCCCACCTGTCCGACGTTGTTGTCCCCCCAACACCACACCTCCCCGGCGGGCGTCACCGCGCAGGCGTGATCGGTGGACACGTCCACGTGGGTCACCGCGCCGAGCCCGATCGCCGCGGTGGGGGTCATGCTGTCCGTCCCCGGACCGTTCCCGAGGACCCCATGGGTGTCGCGCCCGAAGCAGTACGCGCCGGTCGGCGACGCGACGCAGTAGGAGTAGTCCGTCGCCGCGATCTCGGTCCCCCCCGGCACCGTCCCGATCTGCGTCATGTTCATGAAGCCCGGACCGGGGAGGATCTGCCCGCTGCAGTCGATGCGCCCGCTCGCACGCAGGACACACGTATTGATGTACCCACACGCGATGTCGATCACCGGATCGGTGCCGAGGTCCGACAACGCCACCGGCACGGGGAACAGCGCAGGGGAGGAACCGCCGAACGTCCCGAACGCTTCTTGCGACGTGCGCCCCCAGCACAGCACGCCACTCGGGGTGAGCGCGCAGCTGTGCACGAGCCCGGTGCAGACCGCGGTGGCCCCGGTGATTCCTCCCACGACGTCCGGGAGGAGCTCTGCGCCGCTCGCGAACCCGCGTCCGAGCACGCCCTCGTTGTTCCAACCCCAGCAGAGCACGGTGCCCCCTGGGCCCACCGCGCACGCGTGCCACGTGTAGCTCCCCATCTCCGTGATCCCGCCCACCAGGGTCGGGCCCATCGGCCGAACGTTCGGCGCGCCATGTCCGGCGACGCCGTAGACGTCGCTCAGGTCCGCGCTGCAGTGGAGGAGTCCGTCGCCGCTCCGCCCCGCGCACCACACGACCGGGCCCACCTCGATGAACGTCGCGTCGGCCATCGGCGCGCCCATCTCGCGCATTCGTGTCGAGACGCTCGGTGCGCCCGCGTACCCGCCGAGGTCGTACGGAAGCTCACCCCAACACACGACCGTTCCGTTGTCGCGCAGCGCGCAGCTCTTTTGATCCGCGACCGCGACGTCGATCACGGTCCCCGTGCACGAGCGCGCCACGCAGTCCGCCCCCGCGCCGCAGCTCATCCCGCACCCGCCGCAGTTGACCGCGTCGGTGTCGAGGTCGGACTCGCAGCCGTTGCTCACGATCGCGTCGCAGTTCGCCGACCCGCTCGCGCAGCCGCCGAACGCGCACGTCCCGCCCGGCATGCACGTCCACGACGTCCCGCTCGCATGCGGGCACCCCGAGGCGCCCGTCTCGTCGATCGCTCCGTCCCCGTCGTCGTCGACCCCGTTGCACAGCTCCTGGCAGCCGGAGCTGACCATGGCGTCGCCGTCGTCACAGTCGCCGCCGACGGTGGCGAACGTACCGACCGAGCACATCGTGAGCGGCTCACCGCCGCCGATCCCGTCGCCGTCCGCGTCCGCCCAGCGCACCCCGATCGACGGATCGAGCGGCGCGCAGTCGCTCGGCGTCGCCGCGTAGCCGGCCGGCGCCCCCGCCGCACACACGAGCAGGAGGTCCGCGTCGACGCCGGCGCCATCGCCATCCAGGTCGCGGAAGACCGCGTGCACCGCCGCGTCCTCGTCGATCGCGACGTCGCAGTCCTCATCCACGCCATCGCATCCGTCCACGGCCATCGGATGACGGAGCGGATCGCTGTCGTCGCAGTCGTGGACCCGGAACGACGCGCGCGGCACCCGCTCGCAGCGCGAGACCGCGGTGCCCAGCTCGTCCCCCCACCCGTCGCCGTCCACGTCCGGGTACCAGTCGATCGCGACGGCGCCCGCTTCGTCCACCATCCCGTCACAGTCGTTGTCGACGCGGTCGCCGCACACCTCGGGCGCATCTCCGCCGCTGAAGAAGTCGCGGTCGTCGCAGTCTCCCGCCGGATGGCAGCGCACGTTCGGGATCCCGTCGGAGTCCTCGTCCTCGGCGTAGTCGACGTCGCGAAAGTCGAGCGCGCCGTTGCAGTCGTCGTCGAGCCCGTTGCACAGCTCGGGGTTGCCCGGCCGTACTCGCGCCATCGCGTCGTCGCAGTCGCTCCCGAGGATCGAGCGCCCCGGCACGATCGCGCAGCTGATCACGATCGCGGCGTGGCCGTCGCCGAAGCCGTCCCCGTCCGCGTCGACGTACCAAGGGACGGCCGTCGGGTTCTCGTCCACCGTCCCGTCGCAGTCGTTGTCGCTGCCGTCGCAGAGCTCGAACCACGGCGCTCCGCGGAACAGCGCGCTCGTGTCGTCGCAGTCCGTCGCCGTGGCCGCGTACCCCGACGCCGACGCGCACACCTGCACCGCGCCAGACATCGCCTCGCCGTCGCCGTCCCCGTCGCGATCGACGTAGCGCGCCACCGTCACGGCCTCGTCGACCATCCCATCGCAGTCGTCGTCGAGACCGTTGCAGCTCTCCTCCTGATCGGGCGCCACGAACGCCCGCCGGTCGTCGCAGTCCGTCCCGCGCGCCGTGCCTCCCGTATTGAAGCAATTCGCATCGACGGCCCCATCCCCGTCGATGTCCCGGTCCAGCCCGTAGGTCTCCAGGTCGCAGTCCTCGTCGTGACCCACGAAGTCGCAGAGCTCCACGTTCCCCGGGTAGCGCTCCGCATCGGCGTCGTCGCAGTCCGCGCCCCCGCAGTCCATCGCGTCGTACCCATCGCCGTCCGCGTCGAACGTGATGTCGCAGCGCGTACGGCACCGAGACTCGAGCTCGAAGCACTCGTACATCGTCGCGTCGCACGCCGCCGACTCCGCCGGGGCACATCCTCGCGCGTCCGCGTCGGCGGTCGCGCCCACGCCGACGCAGCGCTCCTCGCCGTTGCAGAATCGACCGTCCGAGCAGTCCTCCGCGGTCACGCACGCCGCGCTCGAGCCGCCGTCGCGCACCGGAGCGCCGTCATCGCACGCGGCGAGCGCCAGTCCGGCCATCAGCCACGCCGCGTACGCACCCCATCGCCCCCCACGCTCGCTCATCGATGTACCCCCGCGTCGGAACGCGACCCCGCCAAACACGCTAGTCCCCTGGAAACGTGAAGACGAGCGAATCTCGAACGCCCTCGAGCTCCGTGGCAGCGTCGCTCCGCCTCGAAATACCGCCCGTATTCCTCGTCGTCGCGCCTCCCCACGAAGCCCCATCCGGTCTTCATCTTTTCACGTTTCCAGGGGACTAGACCCTCGCGACGGAGATCGCGATGGGTTCAGCGTCGATGATCGGGCGCGAGATTGGCCCTCGGCGGGACGAGGCGATGCCGGAGTATCGTCGAGGAGCG
>JBFWYI010000152.1:0-14505 GCA_050186575.1 Sandaracinaceae bacterium
AGGCCAGCCTCCTTCTCCATTGCGGGATTGACCGCGTATAAAACCAGTGAGGCACCTATGGTGACCTCGGCGAGTAGGAGGCTGGCCACTCCATCCCTTCTGAATCGGAATCGGACACGGAATCGGACACGGAAATGGGGTGGTGCACCGGCACGGAACCCGAGGGAGAGACGGAAGTCCGAGTCTCAG
This sequence comes from Sandaracinaceae bacterium, assembly GCA_050186575.1. Taxonomy (GTDB): domain Bacteria; phylum Myxococcota_A; class Polyangia; order Polyangiales; family Sandaracinaceae; genus JAUHXR01. The sequence continues at coordinate 190 of JBFWYI010000152.1, forward strand.
CGTCGCGCTCGCCGGCGGACCGCGGCGGTCAGGGTCGCGAGATCCTCGCTCCCCACCAGTCGCGCGACCGCGAGGTACACGACCAGCGCGAGCACCACGCCGCCGAGGAGCAACGCGATGTTCATCGGATCGTTGCCGCCGCGCTCCCAGCGACCGAGTTGCGCGATGCCGAACAGCGTGGCGCCCATCGCCGCGGCGGCGATGCTCGCGCGCGTGGCGCGGCTCACGACGCGGCGAAGACCCAGGCGGCCCACGCGCTGGCGCAGGAGAAACAGCAGCGCGAACAGCTGCGCGATCCCCGCGGCGCTCAGCGCCATCGCGATGCCGACATGCTGGAATGGGAAGCTCAGGCCGATCGCCATCGCGGCGAACACCACGAGGTTTACCGCGCTCGCCATCACGGGGCTGCGCGTGTCGTTGTACGCGAAGAACATCGGCACCACCGTTCGCACCGCCGCGATCGCCCACACGCCGAGCGCCTGCCAGCGCAGGGACGCGGCGGTCTCGAGCGCCTCCGCGCGGCCGAACTGTCCGCGCGCGAACGCCACCGAGACGATCGGCTCGGCGAACACCGCGAGGCCGACCGCCGAAGGGATACCGAGGAACAAGATCAGCGAGAGCGAGTTGCCGAACACCTCGCGCACGCGAGCGTCGTCGCCGGCGTTGCGGAGGTCCGAGAGCGTCGGCAACGCGGCCGCGCCGACCGCGAGACCGAACACGCCTTGCGGGATCTCCACCAAGCGTTGGCCGTACCAGATGTAGCTCTGCGATCCGGTGGGGAGCCACGGCATCGTCGCGATCGCGCGACCGAGCGCCGTGTTGATCTGATAGATGCCGAAGCCCGCGAGGAGCGGGATCAGGAGCGAGACCGTCTTCTTCACGGCCGGATGGCGCCAGTCGAAGCGCGGCGGGCCGAGGATCCCGGCGCTCTGCATGGCGGGCCACTGCGCGACCATCTGGAGCGCTCCGCCGATCAGCGCGCCGATCGCGAGCGCGCCGATCGGCGGGTAGCCGAATCGCACCGCGGTGCCGACGAGGGTGAACGCGGCCGCGATCATCGCGAGGTTGAGGAGCGCGGGGGTCAGCGCCGGCACGGCGAAGCGCCGCATCGCGTTGAGCCCACCCATCCCGAGGGCGGTGAGGCCCATGAAGAAGATGTAGGGGAAGAGCAGGCGCGTGAGCTGGACGCTCGGCTCGAACAGCTCGGGTCGGCCCACGTAGCCAGCCGCGTAGACCGAGACGAGGGCCGGGGCCGCGAGCACGCCGACCGCGCTGATCGCGAGGAGGATCAGTCCGAACAGCCCCCCGATCCGCGCGAGATAGGCGCGCGCCGCGTCGGGACCCTCGGCCTTCTGGACCTCCGAGAAGACGGGGACGACGGCCGCGCTCACCGCACCCTCGGCGAGGATCATGCGGAGCGAGTTCGGGATCGTGAACGCCAAGAAGAAGAGGTCCGTCGCCTCCTTGGGGAACACCGCGGCGAGCACGGCTTCGCGCACGAAACCGAGCACGCGCGAGACGAGGGTCCCGCCCGCTACGATCGATGCGCGGCGGGCGAGGGTTCCGGACGCGGCGTCGCTCTCCGGCTCGGGCACGGGCGGAGTATCGTGGGGGCCGGGCGACGCCTCCAACTGATCGGCCATCGCCTTGACAACCGTGGGGCCCGCGGCTACTAGTCCGCCTCTCAATTCCGCCCCTTTGCGTGGGCAATAGGTAGGTTTTCGTGGCGAATCACGCATCCGCGAAGAAGCGAGCGCGGCAAACGGTGAAGCGGGCCGCCCGCAACAAGCACATCCGCACCACGGTGCGGTCGCTGGTGAAGCGCGTCCGTACGGCGATCGAGGCGAGCGACAAGGGCGAGGCGCAATCCGCGCTGGCCGCCGCCGTCGCCAAGATCGACGGCGCCGTCCACAAGGGCGTGTTCCACCGCAAGACGGGATCGCGTTACATCAGCCGGCTCGCCTCGCAGGTCGCCGCGCTGTAACACCCGCCGCTCGCGCCGACCCGCTCTCGCGGGTCTTTGCTTCCGGCTCGGCGCTCGCGCGCTGTAACACCCGCCGCTCGCGCCGACCCGCTCTCGCGGGTCTTTGCTTCCGGCTCGGCGCTCGCGCGCTGTTATACCCGCCGCTCGCGCCGACCCGCTTTCGCGGGTCTTTGCTCCCGGCTCGGCGCTCACGCGCTGTTATACCCGCCGCTCGCGCCGACGCGCTTTCGCGGGTCTTTGCTCCGGACTCGGCGCTCGATGCGCGTGCGCGGTGCGAGTGTGTGTCCTCGAACCGGGGCGCGCGACGAGAGGTCCGTTCCGCTACCCTGATCGGGTGAGCGACGAGGCGGAGTCGGCTCCGAGCGCGCCCAACGACGGCGGGGAGCTCCCTCCGACCCAGCTGGATCGAAAGTCTGGGCACTCGATCCCGGTCGTCGATCGTCAGCTGGTGACCCGCTCGAGCGGGGATCAATGGACGGCTCCGATGGTCCGCGGGCAAACGCTGCGGCTGGACCTCTCGGGAGTGGACCTCGGCGAGACGGGGGTCGACGTCGGCAAGACGCTCGCGCGCGGGGGGATGGCGGTCGTCCATCTCGGCGAGCAGCGCAAGCTGGGGAGATCGGTCGCGGTCAAGACGGTGCAGTCCGATGACCCGGCCGACTTCGAGCGGCTGCTGCGAGAAGCCAAGATCACGAGCCGTCTCGAGCACCCGAACATCGTGCCCGTGCACGACATCTTCGTGGACGAGGACGGCACGCCGCAGGTCGTCCTGAAGCTCATCGAGGGCGACACCTGGGCCAAGCTGATGCGCGACGAGGCGGTGGTGCGCGATCGCTTCGGCGCCGAGGATCTGCTCACGTGGAACCTCGACGTGATCATCGCGGTGTGCCGCGCGCTCTCGTTCGCGCACAGCCGCGGGGTCATCCACCGCGATGTAAAGCCAGCAAATGTCATGGTCGGGGCGTTCGGCGAGGTGTACCTGTTGGATTGGGGCATCGCGCACGAGATGGACTACGCGTCCACCGGCGTGGGGCGGCTCGTCTCCGATACGCTCGCGGGGACCGCGGCGTACATGGCGCCGGAGCAGCTCGAGGGTGACGTCGCCCTCGTCGGGCCGTGGACCGATGTCTACTTGCTCGGCGCCACGCTGTTCCACGCGCTGGTGGGCCTCGCGCCGCACGCGGGCAAGTCGCACGAGGAGCGCTGCGTCGACGTGGTCAGGCGGCTGCCCGCCCCGCGGCTCCCCGACGAGGTGCCCGTCGAGCTGCGACGGCTCATCGAGCGGGCGATGGCGTTCGATCGCGCCGATCGCGTACCCGATGTCGAGACGTTCCGGAGAGCGCTCGTCGAGTACGCGCACCATCGCAGCGCCAACCGGCTCGCGCAGCGTGGCAACGACGAGCGCGAGATCGCCGAGCGGGCGGTCCGCGACAGGGACGAGGAGGCCGCGCTGCGATCGCTCCTCGCCGCCGAGGTCTCGTACCGCGCGGCGATCGACGAGTGGCCGGGGTGCGAGTCGGCGATCGAGGGGAGCCTGCGGGTCGCGACGATGCGCATCGAGCACGCGCTGCGCGTCGGGGAGCCACACCTCGCGCAGCGACTGGCGCGCGCGAGTCCGAGGGTCAGCGGAGCTCTGCGCGCACGCGTGGAGGAGGCGGTCGCGACGGCCGACGCGGACGCGGAGCGGCTGCACCGCATCGCGACCGACGTCGACCTCGGGATCGGGCACCGCGCCCGCGGGGTCTTGGGCGTGGTGTTCGGCGCGGTGTTCCTCTGCCTCTGGACGTGGACCGCGCTCGAGCCGCCGGCGACCGTGTGGCCGATGGTGTGGACCACCGTCGGGTTCTGGTCGATCTCGACGCTCGGCGTGCTCGTCGGCGCCAAGGCGATGCTCGCGACGCGGCGCAACCGCACGGTGCTCGTCGTGTTGACGGTATCGCTCGCCGCGCTCGTGGCGTGGTTCATCGGAGCCGAGCAGCTCGGGCTCGGCGTCGTCGGCGCGCAGATCGGCGTGCTGCTGATCCTCGCGCTCGCGACGATGGGTGTCGCGGTCACGATCCACTTCCTCGGCCTGTTCACGCCGGTGGGCTTTCTGATCGCGTTCCTCGTCGCGTGCTTTCGACCGGATTGGACGCCGCACGCGATCGTGGGAGGCAGCACGGTGATGTTGCTCAATCACGTGCTCCTGAACCTGTTCGTCACGGGCAAGAACCGCGAGCTCTGAATCGCCCTTCGCGGTCGCTCGCGGGCGCGGGGTCCCGAGTCTTGCGGGCGGACGCGGTGTTCCGCGACGCGTGCGTCCGAGTCGCGCCCTTCGGCGTGCGTCAACGATACGTGCGAACGACGCGGGGGATCCGCTCCCGCACGCGGCGCTCGCCCGCGCAGAGCGCGAGCACCGCCTCCTCGAGCACCCGCTCGGGGGGACGCTTGCTGCCCTTGAGCGCGAGGTCGGCCTCCGCGAGTAGGGTGAACGCACCCGCGAGATCGCGCGCGGAGAACCGCGACGCGCTCTTGGTGAGCTCGTCCGCCTTGAACGGCGGCGCGCCCGCCTCGAGCGCGGCGTCTTTGCCGCGAAGGCCTGAGCGCAGCGCGTCGCGCATGCGGGCCACGATGCGGAGCTGGCGCGCGACCATCCCGAGGATGCGCAGCGCGGGCTCGCGCGCGGCGAGCAGCGACGCGGACGCGGCGAGCGCGGTCTTGGTGTCGCGCACGCCGATCGCGTCCACGAGCGCCCAGATCGAGTCGGCGGCGATCCGGCTCACGCAGGCCTCCACCGCGTTCTCGTCGATCCGTCCTCCGTCGCCGAGGTAGAGGCTGAGCCGCTCGAGCGCGTCGTCGATCGCGGCGAGATCCTCGCCCATCGCCTCGAGGAGCGCGTCGGCCGCGCGCCCCGAGATCGCGTGCCCACGTCGCTTCGCTTCATCGGTGGTGAACCGACGGAGCGCTGCGCCCTTGAGCGGCTTCGCGTCGGTGAGCGCGCCGGTCGACTTCGCGGCCTTGGCGAGCCGCGAGCTCGCGTGGAGCTTCTCCGCGGTGAGGACGAGACACGTGGAGTCGACGGGGTGCTCGAGGTACTCGGCGAGCGGCTGCTGCTCGTCGTTGCTCATCGCGTCGACGTTGCGCACCAACACGAAGCGCGCGCTCGCCATCATGGGGAGGGTGCGCGCGGCGTTGACGATCTTCTGTCCGGCCAGCGACGTCGCGCCGTGGAAGAGGTCGTCGTTGAAGCCCGCGATGCCGTCGCCGACCGACGCGCGCTTGAGGAGGCCGATCGCGCGCTCGATGAGGAAGCGCTCGCTCCCCGTCAGCACGTGGACGGGTCGGAATCGACCCTCGCGCGCCGCGTCGATCAGCTCGCCGATCTCCATCGCCCCTTTGGCCATCGGCGGGAGACTACCCGGCGCTCGGGGCTGGGGCCAGGGTCCTGAGTGTCAATGAAGCGTGCGACGAGCGAAGCCGTCAGTCGCAGAGGTCGGCGAACTGGATGGCTACGCAGTCGACGCTCGCCATCGCCACGCCGGTCGCGCAGACGGTCGGTGGCCTGAACGCGGTCGCGTCGCAGCTCGTGCAGCGCAGCTCTCCGGCGAGGAACGTCGCGCCGGCGTACGCGCCGCAGAACCGGACACCGTCGAGCGTCGCGTGCTGCTCGAAGAAGTCGGATCCGTCGCCGAGGAGGCTCGTCCGCAAGAGCTGCGTCTCGATCAGCGCGATCCCTCCGCCGAAGCGGGAGTCGCTGACGCGGCTCTCATGGAGGACCGCGGGGCCGCCCGCGCAGTCGGGGATGTCGACGTCGTCGAGGACCGAGCTCGCGATCGTGAGGTCGGTGCAGCGCGTCACCACCACATCATGCAAAGCGCCGCCTCCGATCGACGCGACCTCGGTCTCGATGTCGACCGTGCGGAGCGTCGCGCCGATCATGGAAAGGTCGACGCTGACCAATCGGGAGACGTCGATCCGTGAGGCGACGGCCTCGACGCGCGGGGCGACGAGCGCGCTCATGAGGAGGTCCGATCCGCGCATGCGCACGCGCGCCGCGCGCGAGGAGGGCGGCTCGTAGATCGTGGTGGCCTCGAGCGTCGAGTCGACGATGTCGATCCCCGGGCGACCGATCGCGTCGGGCCTCACCACGGTCGGCGGCGACACCCACACGCCGGTGTCCCTCGCCTCGGAGTCCGACAATAGGAGCGTGGCGCCGTCGGCGATCCGGAGCGCGCTCGCCTCGAGCTCGCTGTCTCGGACGTCGATCGCGGCGGGACCCTCCACGTCGAGCCGCGAGCCGTTCACGACCGCGCGCTCGATCGTGATCGTCACGGGTCGCGTCGCGACGAGGGTGAGGCTCGCGCAGCCGAGCTGCGCTCCGTGGAGGCGGAGGTCGGCGCTCACCATCACCGGATCGGCGAGCTGACAGCCCCGCAGGTCGGCCGACTCCGACAGCGACTCGCCGCGGGCGAGGGCGGCGCAGTTCGCTTGGGCGGCCGCGCAGTCCGCGGCAGACTGGAGCGGATTGGGTATACCTGGACAGTTGTCTTGCGAATCCGCGACCGAGTCGGCGTCGCAGTCGAGGAGCGGCGAGCTCGGAGGAGGCTCGGGCGGGATCTCGACGACGACGCGTGCCTCGGTGCGGAGCGGCTCGCACGTGGGCAGCCCTTCGCACACCGCCATGCCGCCGTCCGCGTCGAAGCGATAGTCGACCACCGAGCGGCCGAGGCCCGAGCCGCGGCAACCCATCAGCGCGATCAGCGCCACACCGGTCAGCCATCGTGGCGCGCTTCGCGCGGTCACCGCGGCGTCTCCCTCAGCACGCGGAAGCGCACGCGGCGGTTCTGCTCGCGGCCCGTTTCCTCGTCGTTGCTCTCGATGGGCTCCGCCTCACCGCGGGCGTGCACCTCGAGGCGCGGCGCCTCCACGCCGTGCTCGATGAGCCACGCGCGCACGGCCTCCGCGCGACGCTCCGACAGCGCGCGGTTGTAGTCGTCGGCGCCGCTCCCGTCGGCGTGCCCTTCGATCTCGAGGAGCGCGATCTCGGGATGCTCGCGCAGGTGCTCGGCCAGCGCGTGCAGCGATGCGACGGAGCACGCCACCATCTCGGTCGAGTCGAACTGGAACAGGATGGGCACGACCAGCTCGCGCGGCTGGATCCCGATCGCGGTCTCGACGAGCGAGAGGATCTCCTCGTCGTTCGCGGGCGGGGGGAGCGGCGGCGGCGGGGTCGGAGGATAGCGACGCGGCGGCGGGGGAGGCGGCGGGGCGGGTGGCGGCGCGGGGGGCGGGACGTCGCTGACGACAGGCCGGTAGGTGAAGGAGACGCCGATGCCGAGCCACATCGCGTCGTCGGAGTAGCCCTCACCGTCGAGCTGGAAGTACTGCCCGTAGGCGATCGTCGGTCCGACCCAGAGCTCGGACATCGCGCGCAGGTCGAGCCCGACCGCGGCTCGGAACAGCGGGCGGACCACGTCTCCGCTCACGCCCGCGCCGAGATGCACGCTCGCGTACGCGCGGCCGATCCCGAGGTTGCCGCCGACGTTGGCGCCGACGCTCACGTCCACGAGCCCACCGGGATCGAGCACGCTCGAGAAGAACGCGGCGCCGCCGAGCCGCGCTTCGAGCTCCACGATCTCGTGCGGCGCGTAGCCCACCGCGATCCCCGCGTCGACGATGGGGAGGTCGTATGCGAGGCGTCCGGCCTGATCGCGGCTCAGCATCATCGCCCCCGCGACGGTCCCGCGAACGCGCAGCTCGCGCGGCACCTGCGCGAACGCCGACGACGCGATGGCCGACGTGATCGCGACGAACAGGGCGAGCCAAGCGCAGCGATGCACGAGGGGGGTCGCTCGGAGCACGGCAGATTTCCAACCGGGGGCGCGGGGGTGCGCCCTCGGTGGTGGCGATCACGGCGCCAAACGTTGCGCGGCAGGACTCCGAATCGCGAGATCGACGAGCGACCGGCGCCGCGCGAGACGAACGCGTCCCGGCCACGAGGGCGCGCGACGCGAAGCGAGCGCCGAGCGGGGAGCAAAGGCCGCGAAGCGCAGCGAGCGGCGGGATCAGATGAACGCCCGCCGAAGCCACGAGGGCGCGCGACGCGAAGCGAGCGCCGAGCCGGGAGCAAAGAGCCGCGAAGCGGCTCGGAGCGAGCGGCGGGAAAACACCGCGGGGTATCAGTCGCGCTGGCGCGCTTCTTCGTCCGAGAAGTCGACCTGGCCGGAGTGGCGGACCTCTTCGCCGTCGATGATGAAGCGCGTCGAGCCGACCTCCTGGCGCTGCACGGTCACCACCATCTCGATGCGACGGTTGGGCCGGAAGGTGGGGCGGGGGAGGCGGATCCGATGAAGCACGGTACGTTGCGTGCGGTCGCTGACGAATACGCTCATCTCGCGGATGAACGTGCGCGGTCCGTCGGTCACGTCGTAGAACAGCGCGTGGAACTCGAGGTCGCCCGGCGGGCGATTGAACGAGAACACCGCGTTCGAGAGCCAGGTGCGCTCCTGGAGGTTCTGCTCGCCGGTCTCCGCCATCCGCGCCGCGCGATGTCCGCGCGCGAAACCGATCAGCGCGCGCTCCGAGAGCCCGTCGGGGATCCGCGCCTGGGTGAGGAAGACTTGGCAGCGAAGGCCACCGCCGCGCTGGGCCTGAGCCGCGGGCTGCATGACGAGGGCCGCGCCGAGCACGAGGGCGAAGGCCGCGCCGAGGGTGGTCGAGATCGTCACGAACGAGGAGCGTCGCGTCATCGGTACCTCTCCGAAGGGGCCCAGCCTATCAAACGGGGGGTGGGTCGTCGACGCGGTTTCGGGCCGATTATTCAAGGTCTTCCCGCGTGGCCGCGCGCCAGCGCGCGTGTCGGGAGTGGGCGCCGCGCGCGCTGCCGTGTCGAAAACTTGGCCATCCATGCGGCGCCCGGTATCGCGGGCACAGGGAGACCGCATGTCCGTCAGCCACACGTCCCTCAGCGGTTTGATGATCCACGCGCAGAGGAGCGCACGCCGTCGCCAGCAGCAACCGAGCACGGCGCATGCGCTCCTCGTGATGCTGCAACAGGATCGCGAGACCGCGACGCTGCTCGCGCGCTCCGGCGTGAGGGAGATGGATCTGATCCGCGCCATCCCGCGCGCCGGGGACGAGCCGGACAGCGCGATGGAGCTCGCCGCCGAGCGCGCCGCGCAGCTGGCGGGTGGGCTCGGACAGTCGCCACGGCCCGTGCACCTGTTGGCCGCGATCGCGCGCGAGGGACGCTGCGCCGGCTACCGATGCCTCGAGCACGCGGGCTGTGATCCGAGCCGGTTGCACGAGCAGGTGCGCGGCGTGTTGTCGGGGCGCGCGATCGAGCCGGCCGGCCGCAAGCGATCCAGCGCGGCTCGCACCGTGCCGCCGGTGCCGCGCGCGAAGGCGAAGAACCCGCCGCTCCGCACGCTGCCGCCCGAGCCTCCCCAGTCGCGTGCCCCCACGCAGGCGAGCACGGGGACGAGCGACCGGCGACCGAGCGCGAGCCGTCGTCCGAGTCGCGCTCCGTCCCCGCCCGAGCAAGGCGCGTTCGATCTCGATCCGGTGCTCTTCCCGCTGCTCTCGCGGATCGGTCGCAACCTCACCGCGGCGGCCGAGGAGGGTCGCATCGATCCGGTGATCGGCCGCGACCACGAGATCGATCGGCTGCTCGACGTGCTCGCACGTCGCCGCGCGAACAACCCCGTCCTCGTCGGGCTGCCCGGCGTCGGCAAGACGGCGATCGTGGAGGGGCTCGCGCTCCGCCTCGTCACCAACAAGGAAGCTTGCGGGCGCCTCGCGGATCGCATCCTCATCGAAGTCAGCGCGGGCGCGCTGGTCAGCGGAACGGGCGTCCGGGGTGCGCTCGCCGACAAGCTCAAGACGCTGCGCGACGAGGTCGCGCGCGCCGACGCGAAGATCCTCCTGTTCCTCGACGAGATCCACGCCATCGCAGGGGGCGACGGCCCCGACGACCTGGCGAACGAGCTCAAGGCCTCGCTCGCGCGCGGTGAGCTGCCCTGCATCGGCGCGACGACCGACGCGGAGTACCGGCGCGTCTTCGAGCGCGACGCCGCGCTCGTGCGGCGCTTCTCGCGGATCGACGTGGCGGAACCGACTCCGAGCGACGCGCTCGAGATCCTGCGTGGGCTCGTGCCGCGCTACGAGCTGCACCACGCGGTGGCCTACGATCCGCCCGCGCTGAAGGCGGCGGTGGAGCTGAGCGTCCGATATTGTCCGGAAGGCGTGTTGCCGGACAAGGCGATATCCGTGCTCGATCTGGCGGCGGCGCGGGTTCGCCGCCACGGTGGGTCCGTCGTCGACGTAGCCTCGGTCGCGCGCGTGGTGGCCGAGCAAGCCTCGATCCCCGCCGATCGACTGCTCATGCGTGACGCCGATCGGCTGCTCCGCCTCGACGCGCACCTGCGCGAGCGAGTCATCGGGCAACGCGAGGCGCTCGCGCGGGTGGCCGACGCGCTGCGCAAAGGTGCGGCCGGGTTCCGCGGCGCGCGTCCGCTCGCGACGTTCCTCCTCCTCGGCCCGACCGGCGTCGGCAAGACCGAGACCGCCAAGGCGATCGCGGATCTGTTGTTCCCGTCATCGGGGATCACGCGCTTCGACATGAGCGAGTTCAGCGAGCCGCACGCGGTGGCGCGGCTCCTCGGCGCGCCGCCGGGCTACGTCGGGCACGAGGACGGCGGCCAGCTCACCGAAGCGGTGCGACGGCGCCCGTATCAGCTCATCCTGCTCGACGAGGTCGAGAAGGCGCACCCCGAGGTGCTGCTCGCGCTCCTGCCGCTGCTCGACGAGGGCCGGCTCACCGACGGGCGCGGTCGCACGGTCGACTTCACCAACACCGTGGTCGTGATGACGTCGAACCTAGGTGCGCAAGCGGCGTTGCCCCCGAAGCGGATCGGTTTCGGGTCCGGTCCCGAGCAACCGGTCGGCGAGCGTGAGCGTGCGATCGCGTCTGCGCGGCGCGCGTTGCCTCCCGAGCTGTTCAACCGGATCGACGAGCCGCTGTGCTACCTGCCGCTCGGGCGGGACGACGTGCGGGCGATCGCGCGCCGGTTGCTCGACGAAGTCGCGCAGGTCCTCGTGCGCGAGCACCAGGTCGGGCTCGAGGTGGAGCCGAGCGCGATCGACGCGCTGATCGCGTCGGGTGGGTTCGACGCCGAGCTCGGTGCGCGTCCGATGCGGCGCGCGGTGGGTCGCTCGATCGAGGCGCCGCTGGCCAGCCTCGTCCTGTCCGGCGCGGTGAGCCGCGGGATGAGCGTGATCGCTCGGGGCGAGGACGGGACGGTCCTCCTCGAGCCGCGCGGATCCGTCGAGGCGGCCGAGTAGCGGTCCCGCGGGCGGCGGCGACCCCGGGGGGCTTGCGTCCGGCCGAGATCGCTGACAAATCGGGCGGTCCATGGGGATCGAGGCGACGCCGTCCCGAGGGAGCGCCGCGCCGGGGGCCGGATCCACCTCGCCCGACCGGCTGCCGCGCCGCTTCGGGCGCTACCTGCTGTTCGACCGCATCGGTCGCGGCGGGATGGCGGACATCTATCTCTCGCTCGAGTCCACCGACCTCGGCGCTTCGCGCCGGGTGGTGGTGAAGCAGATCCTCGCCGAGCTCAGCCGCCGCCCGACGTTCGCGAAGATGCTGATCGACGAAGCGAAGCTCGTCGCGGGGCTGCGCCACCAGAACATCGCCCAGGTGACCGACCTCGGGCGCGAGGCGGACCGGCTCTTCATCGCGATGGAGTACGTCGAGGGGTACGACCTCAACCAGCTCCTGCGACACCTGAGCAAGCGCAAGATCCCTCTCCCCGCGGAGTTTGGGTTCTTCATCGTGCGCGAGATCCTCGCGGGGCTCGACTTCGCGCACCGCGCCACCGCGGAGGACGGGACCGCGCTCGGGATCGTGCACCGCGACGTGTCTCCGTCCAACGTGCTGATCAGCTTCGAAGGCGAGGTGAAGCTGTGCGACTTCGGCATCGCGAAGGCGTACGGCTCGGAGGTCCGGGGCGAGGGGTCGGACGAGTCGGTGCGCGAGGAGCGCGACGGGACGTTCGAGCGCAGCAAGGTGATCGGCAAGGCGGCGTACATGTCGCCGGAGCAGGCGAGCGGGGCGGACATCACCGGCGCCGCGGACCAGTTCGTGGCGGGGATCATCCTCTTTGAGCTGTGCGCGGGGCGCCGCCTCTACAAGGGCACCGAGGAGGAGATGCTCGCGCTCGCGCGCCGCGGGGAGGTGCCGCCGCTGCCGGAGCGCGGGATGCGCGAGCACGCGGTCCTCGCCGAGATCGTGGCGCGCGCGTGCGCTCGCGCGCCGGAGGATCGATGGGAGAGCTGCGCCGCGATGGCGGCTGCGCTCGACGATTATGCGATGCGCACGAAGTCGTTCGTGTCGCAGATCCGGTTCGGCACGTTCCTGTCGGAGCACTTCGAGGCGGAGGTGGTGCGGAGCCGGCGCGAGCGCGAGACGGCGGCGCGTGCGCTGGAGCAGGGGCCGCCGGTGCTCCTCCGGCCGGTCGGGACGGATGGGCCGACGACGCTCGACGAGGATGATCGGATCACCGAGGACCGGCCGGAGGACGGGCCGCTCGAGGCCGGCGTGCCGTCCAAGTCGCCGGAGGATCGTACCGAGGAACATTCGTTGCCAGCGACGTCGGCGTCGGACCCCGCCGCGGCCGATGTCCCGACCGCCGACGACTTCGGCGCCGGTCCGGCGCATGAGCACGTCGAGCCCGAGCCGGCGCCGCTCCGCGACGTCGAGGCGGATCGCACGCGCCGCCTCGCGCCGATGGAGCCGCCCCCGCCCGCGAGCGGGGTCGGCATCGGATGGCTGCTGGCGCTCGGCGCGATCGGGTTCCTGATGCTCGGCGTGATCGGCGCGGCGATCTACGTGCTGCTCATCGAGTGACGCGACGGCGCGCACGGCGCTGCTCCCGGCGGATCGGCCGTCGGGCGGAGTTTCATCACGGCTCGAGGGTGGTCGGTCCCTCGATGCTGCTATCGCGACCGGATGACGTCTTCCGCCTCGCCCCGTCGCGCGGTCCTCGCCAGCACGGGCTTGTTCACCCCACCGCACGCGATCTCGAACGAGGAGCTCGTCGAGAGCTTCAACGCGTGGGTCGACGGCTGGAACGAGGCGCACGCGGCCGAGATCGCGAGCGGCGAGCTCGAGGCGAAGGCGCGCTCGTCGGCGGAGTTCATCGAGAAGGCGAGCGGGATCACGTCGCGCTTCGTGATGGACAAGGATGGCATCCTCGACGTCGAGCGCATGGCGCCGCGGCTCGCGCGCCGGCCCGACGAGGCGCTCTCGGTGCTCGCGGAGATGGGGGTGGCGGCGAGCAAGGACGCGCTCGCGCGCGCCGGACGCACGGCGGCGGACGTCGACGCGGTGATCGTGGCGTGCAGCAACCTCCAGCGCGCCTACCCCGCGATCGCGGTCGAGGTGCAGGACGTGCTCGGGGTCGAGGGATGGGGCTTCGACATGAACGTGGCGTGCTCCAGCGCGACGTTCGGGCTCCAGACCGCCAAGGACATGATCGAGGCGGGCAGCGCGGACTCGATCCTCGTGGTCAACCCGGAGATCTGTAGCGCGCACCTCAACTTCCGAGACCGAGACAGCCACTTCATCTTCGGCGACGTGGCCACCGCGATGCTCCTCGAGCGCGCCGACCGCGCGCCGGCCGGCCGCGCTTCGTTCGAGATCTTGGGTGCCCGCCTCAAGACGCGCTTCTCGAACAACATCCGCAACAATCATGGCTTCTTGACGCGCACCGAGGGCACCACCGCGGAGGTCGCCGCCCGGATGGACGACCCGGCGACCGACCTCTTGTTCCGCCAAGAGGGCCGCAAGGTATTCAAGGACGTGGTGCCGATGGTCGCGCAGATGATCGTCGATCACATGAGCGAGCTCGGGCTCACCCCCGATTCGGTGCAGCGGCTCTGGCTGCACCAGGCAAACCTGAACATGAACCGACTGATCGCGAGCAAGGTCCTCGGGCGCGAGCCCTCCGCGGGGGAGGCGCCGGTGATCCTCGATCGCTACGCCAACACGTCGTCGGCGGGGAGCGTGATCGCGTTCCATCGCCACCACGAGGATCTCGAGCCCGGAGACGTGGGCCTCCTGTGCTCGTTCGGCGCGGGGTACTCGGCGGGGACCGTGTTCCTGCGGAGGCGGTGAGCACCCCACGGTCGGACCCGAACTCGGACTCGGACTCGGACTCGGACTCGGACTCGGAATCGACTATGGAGTGGCCCGGCTGACAAGTATGCACCGACGCAAACCCGCAGCAAGCCTTGCGGGACTCGCGGTGTGCTCCGACTCGATGTGTGCAGAGGCCGTTCTGGAACGGCGT
>JBFWYI010000153.1:0-14480 GCA_050186575.1 Sandaracinaceae bacterium
CACTCGCCCGGCCCACCGTCCGTGTTCGGACCGGCGTCGCGCGCGGCCGCGTCCATCGACGCGTCGTCGACGAACGTGAACTGTCCAGGATCTTGGATCAGCGAGCACCCACCGGCCGCGCTCGCCAAAGCGAGCGCGGCCAGCCCCCCAACGATTCGTCCCACGACAGCCTCCGAGTCGTCGCGTCGAGGGTACCCGATCTGCGCGCCGGCCAAGCGAGGCGGATGCGTGCGCACGCCGGCCGTGACAGCATCCCGCGCGATGCGTCCGCCGCGCGCTCTTCGGCTCCTCGCGACGGGCCTCCTCGCCCTCGCCGCGGTGCCGACGTGGAGCGCCGCAAACCCCTGTGAAGCGGGCGCGCAACGGCCCACGGTGGTCCGCACCGAGCGCGTGCGACAGGGGCTCTCGGTGGTCGCGCGCGTGCGCTCCGGCGTGCAGCCGAAGAGCGTCGAGATCACCCCGGACGGCGCCCAGGCGTGGGTGTGCAATTTCGGACGTCCGCGGGGGGACAACGTCACCATTCACGACTCCGAGACCCTCGAGCGGATCGGCGCGGTGGAGTTCCAAGGCAACGCGGTGGAGACGACGTTCGACCCGAACGGCCGCTACGCATACGTAAGTAACTTTGCGGCACACGCGATCGAGGTGATCGATCGCGAGACGTTCGAGGTCGTCCGCGAGGTGGTGGTCGGCGGTCACCCCAAGGTGATGGCGATCGCGCCGGGCGGTCGGCGCATGTACGTCGCGAACTGGGGCACCCATCAGGTCACGGAGATCGACTTGACGACGTTCGAGATCCGACGTCGGCTCCGCACGGGCGAGCATCCGCGCGGGATGGCGATCGCGCGCGGCGGCCAACGCATCTTCGTCGCCGCGATGTACTCGCACGTCATCCATGTGTTCGATCGCGGGGCGAGCCGCGAGCGCACGAGCTTCCACCCGTGCGACTTCCCGCGGCATCTGCTGTTGTCTCCCGACGAGCAGCGCTTGTACGCGAGCTGCTCGTGTTGTCGTCAGGTGCGGTGGTTCGACACGACGGACTATCGCCTGCGCGGCATCGCGCAGACGGGGGAGAACCCGCGGACGATCGCGCTCTCGCGAGATGGTCGCTGGCTCGCGGTCGCGGACTTCGACGACAGCACGGTGGGTTGGATCGACACCCAGGCGCTGACCCACCACGTGGTGCCGGTGCCCGATGCCGATCAGATCGTGGGCGTCGCGATCCGCAACCCGCGGACGGACGGCGAGCTCCCGCGCGTCTACGCGACGAGCTGGAACAGCGGGGAGCTCATCGCGCTCGAGCCGCCGCACCCCGCGCCCGCCGAGCCGGCCGACACGCCGTAGCGCGCCGACGCCAAGGGCCCCCTCGCCGAGCGGGTCGTTGGGGTAGTCTCGAGCCGGGAGGGCCGGGTGCGCGCGCGCGAGCTCGTGAGCTGGATCGTCGGTGCGTTGGGGATCCTCGGTCCCCTCGCCGCGTTCGTCGCGTTGGTCGCGTGGGCGTTCGGCGAGGCGCCCGTCTATCCGTTCGCCGTCCTCTTCCTCGTGTCGCTGTTCTCGCCCGCGCTGTGGCTGGCGCGCCGTCGCTTCGCGCGCCCGAGCTGGCAGGACGTCTCCGAGGCGGACGGGCGTCGTCCGGTCGTCGTGCTGCACGCGTTCGCGGAGGGGCGCACGTCCTGGCTGAGGCGCGCGTTGATCGGCACGCCGGGGTTCTCGCGCGACCGCAACGAGGATCGCCTCGCGCGCGCGCTCGAGCAGACGCTCTCGCACGTCGGGCCGGTGGTGTTCACCGCGCGCCCGCCCGAGGCGCCGCCGCACGGGCCCGTCGCGCTGAGCCCCGATCCCGACGCGTGGGCCCGCGAGCTCGAGCCGCGGCTGCGCGCCGCGCGCCTCGTCGCGATCGTGCTCGACGGCTCCGCGATGAACCGCGCCGAGCTCGAGCTGGCCGCGTCGATCTGCGGCACGGAGCGCGTGATCCTCGTGCCGCCGCCCGAGATCGACGACGCGTTCCTCGCGCGGTGGAGCGCGGTCCGCGCGGCGCTCCCCGCGCTGCCTCCGATCGATGGAGCGGTCGCGGCGGTGCGCTTCGATCGTGACGCGCGGGCCAAGGTCATCGCGGCGGATGCTCCGCGGTTCGCCGCCCGGGTCGGCGCGCTCCGCGTCCGCGAGCTGATCGTCGAGCCGCACGAGGTGAGCGCGAAGGCGGCCGCGCCCGGGATCTCGCTCTTGCTCACCGCGATCCCGATCGTCGCCGCGATCGCGGGGGCGATCGTGATGCCGGTGGTCCTCCACGTGCTCGACCACCGACTCCAGTCCGATCAGATCGCGCCGCTCACCGTGATCCTCTTCGCCTGTGCGGTCACCATGGCGGTGCTGAGCCGCGGTCTCGTGCGCCTCGTTCCCTCGGGCGAGCTCCCGATGGTGGGCGTGGCCGCGTTCCCCTGGCTGGCCGGCGAGGGCGGCGGGTGGCTGGCGACCTACGACGGGGCCGGCACGCGCGGGTGGCTCGAGGCGGGCGCGCTCGGCGCGGCCTATTCGATCCCGCTGCTCGTCGCGGGCTGCGCGGTGCTCGCGGGCGCCTCGCTCATCCGCAAGAGCCCTGGGCGACGCGTCTCGTTCGCGTGGTTCGGGATCGCGGCGCTGCTCCCGTTCGCGCCGATCCTCGCGCCGCTGGTCGGGGCGGGCGACGAAGCGATCGTGATCGGGCTCGCGCTGATCCCGATCGCGGCGGTGCTCGCGCTCAGCGCGGTGAGCGCGAGCGGCGAGGCGCTGCGCCGACACGCGCCGCTCTCGATCGGCTCGGCGGTCTGCGGCGCGCTCGCTCTGGCCGCGCTCGGCAACGTGATCACGCACGCGACGTGGCGGCGCGTGGTGCTGCTCGTCGAGGACCAGCCGTACCTCGCGCAGCACGTCGCGGCCGAGGTGGTCGACGTTCGTACGTTCGACGCGATGTGGCCTTGGTTCGCGCTCGCGATCGTGGCCATGGTGGTGCTCCTCGGTGTCCAGTACCGCGGGCGCGCGAATCGGATGGCGGGCATCAACGCGCTCGCGCTGATCCCGTTCGTCGTGATCGTCGCGCTCGCGACGGGCGCCGATACACGTGCGGACGATATCTTGTCCGGCGCGGAGCGGGCGCTCGACGCCGACGCGATCCGATCGATCGGCGGCTACGAGCTCGACCCGGGCTTCGCGCTGCCGACGGTCGGCGGCGAGCCGTCCTACGGCGCCATCGACCTCGTCGCCGATCGCGGAGGCGTGTTCGGCGGCGGGCACCGGATCGCGAGCGCGGCGGACCTCGCGATCCAGGGCGGCGTCGCGGTCCCGCGCCTCGCCTCGTACGCGACGCGCCCGGGGGACTGGCCGCGCCTCGCGGTCGACCAGCGGACCGACTGCCAAACCGTGAGCTCGATCGTGGGCGCGCTCGCCGCCTCGGGCGGGTACGGGATCACGCTCGTCTTTCGCGCGAGCGACGGAAGCCCCGTCGGGGTCGACGTGGCCCATCGGCGCATCGCGGCCGCGCGCGATCGGATTCAACTCGTGTTGCGGGTGGGGTCGGATCGGGTCCAGCTGATGGACACCGCCGGCACATTCATCGAGATCCTGGACGAACGCGGCGCGGTGAGCCCGGCGCTCGAGGGCCGGCTCGACGAGCGCCGCGAGATGGAGCCGAGCCGCCGAGACCTCTTCATCGAGTGCGAACCCGGCGTGTCGATGGCGCGGTTCGGGCCGATCCTCGCGCGCGCCCGCGACCGCTTCCCCGATCTCGCCTTCGACACGACGGGGGGCCGAGCCTACTAACCCCGTTGAGCGGGTCCGGGAATCGCGCTATTTCAGCTCGATGGCCGGCGCCAAGATTCTCGGGTTGGGCTCGTACGTTCCGGATCGCGTGGTGAAGAACGAGGAGATCCCCTTCCTCGACGATCAGCACGTGCGCCAAGCCACGCAGCAGACCGAGACCAACGACGAGTGGATCCGGACGCGCACCGGGATCGAGGAGCGGCGCTACGTCGACAACGACAAGGACGTCCGCACGAGCGATCTCGCCGTCGAGGCGGCCAAGCGCGCGCTCGATGACGCGGGGCTCACCGCGAAGGACATCGACTGCATCATCCTCGGGACGCTCTCGCCGGACATCCACTTCCCCGGCACGGCGGTGTTCGTGCAGTCGAAGCTCGGCATCGACGGGGAGAACGGCTGCGCCTGCTACGACATCCGCCAGCAGTGCAGCGGGTTCGTCTACGGCCTCGAGATGGCCGACGCGTTCGTCAAGGCGGGCAAGTACGAGCGCATCCTCGTGATCGGCGCGGAGGTCCACAGCCACTCGCTCGACTACTCGACGCGCGGCCGCGACGTGATGGTCCTGTTCGGCGACGGAGCGGGCGCGGTGGTGGTCGGCAAGAACGAGGACGACGATCCCAAGAGCGGGATCCTCTACACCTCGGCCGGCGCGGACGGCTCGGGCGCGTGGAACCTCTACCTCAAGGTCTTCGACATCGGCAAGCGGCCTTACGTCTTCTACGACGCGCACGACCGCGACGAGAACGAGATCATGTACCCGCAGATGGTCGGCAAGAAGGTGTTCTTGCATGCGGTGCGCACCATGGTCGTCGCGACGAACCAGGCCCTCGCGAAGACGGGCCTCGCGTGGGACGACATCGACTGGTTCGTCCCGCACCAGGCGAACCTCCGGATCAACGAGGCGGTCGTCGGGTACGCCGAGATCCCGAAGGACAAGTGCCTCAACTCGATCATGTTCTACGGCAACACGACCGCGGCCACGGTGCCGCTGACGATCGATCACCACCTGAAGGCGGGGACCGTGAAGAAGGGCGACCTCGTGCTCTCCACGGTGTTCGGCGCCGGCTTCACCTGGGGCTCGGCGATCTTCCGCCTGTGATCAGGGCGCGCGCGATCTTCGCCATGGGGCTCGCGCTGGCGATGGGCACGGTCGCGCACGCGCAGCCCACCCCGACCCCGCAGCAGATCGAGCAGGCGCGCGCGCACTTCGAGCGAGGCACCGCGCTCTACGAGGCGGGCGATTACCCCGAGGCGCAAGTCGAGTTTCGTACTGCGTACGAGCTGTCCGGTCACCCGGACATGCTCTACAACCTCTACACGGCCGCCGAGCGCAACGGCGATCTCGACGTCGCCGTCGATGCGCTGGAGGGATACCTCCGCGATGGCGACGTCGCCGAGGCGAGCCGCGCGCCGCTCACCACGCGCCTCGGTCGGCTCCGCGCACGACAGGCCCAGGAGGAGTCCGAGCGGCGCGCGAGCGCCGAGCGCGAAGCGGAGTCCGCGGCGCAGCTCGAGGCGGAGCGACGCGAGCGCGCGGCGGCAGAACGCACGATCGATGCGTCGTATGAGAGCGGCCAGCAGCTCTCCGACGTGCTCTCCATCACGGGCATCGCGGCGCTGATCGGAGCCGGCATCGCGGCCGTCCTGTTCGGCACCTTCGCCGGGCTCTCGGAGACCGAGGATCAGGCGCTGGCCACGCGATGCGGGAGCCAGGCGATGCGCCTCTGTCGTGAGGAGGACGTCGACGATCTCCGCACCTACAACCTCACGGCCGACGCGAGCTGGATCACGGCGGCCGGTCTCGGCGTCGTGGGGTTGGTGCTCGTGCTGATCGGCGAGACGACGCGGCCCTCGCGACCGTCCGCCGAGCGCGCGGGCCCGATCCGAGTCGGCGCGAGCGGGCTCGCGGTGACGTTTTGAGGGTCGCCCACCCGGCCGCGCTCGCGGTGGCTCCGGCGCTCCTCTCGGGGTGTTTCATCGTCAACGATCCATCCGTGCACCTCCCCGAGGCGGTCGAGGGCGACGAGCTGTGCGGACAGTTCGCGCAGATCTACTGCGACGGGTTGGTCACGTGCTTCTTGGACAACATGTGCGGCGACATGCCCGTCTCCTCCTGCCGCGACGGATGCTCGGCCGCGATCACCACCGCGTGTCAGCAACTCTACGGCCAGTACATCGCCGACTCGCGCACGGGATACGACCCCGCGGAGGCGGCGCGCCAGCTCACCATCGGTCGCGGCCTGGCTCCCCTCTGCGACTCGCAGATGCTCGAGTGGTTCGTCGCGCGCGGCGGGCTCGATCGCTCCTTCGCGGGGACGCTGGGCCCGGGCGAGTCGTGCGATCCCACGAGCGCGCTCGACGAGCCGGTGGACTCCCCGCGCTTCTACGCGTGCGGGCCGGACCACGCGTGCGCCACCGACGACGGCACGTCGTGGCGGTGCGTCGAGCCGGTGGGCCCCGGGGGGGACTGTCCGTTGGGGAGCGGATCGCGCGTTTGCCGAGACCCTCTCACGTGCCTCACGGGGACCTGCGTCCCACGCGCAGCGGCGACGGAAGGCTGTTGGAGCGCGGCGGACTGCGCGACCTTCTCGTGCTTCCCGGGCCTGTTGGACGCGTCGACGCTCGCGCCGCCCGGGCGATGTGGCTCGGAGACGGACGCCTATGCGCAACTCATCTTCACCTGCGATGCACCTCCGGTGAGCTACCTCGGCGCGGCGGGACCGTTCTTCTACGGGCACGCCTGTCCGTACGTGAGTCTCTGCGTCACCGATCCGATGACCATGATGGCGTTGGACGGCGTCCGCTACCGCTGCGCGCGGACTCCGCCCGGGGGGCTGTGCGACGGCGCGTTCCGCTGCGTGTACGACACGGACATCTCCACGGACACCATCGACCCGGCCGGCGTGATGGACGTCGGGACCTACGCGGCGCTGTGCGCCGACGCGAACCGGCCTGGCGTGACGAAGATCGAGTGCCGCGCGGACCGACCCAATCCGGGGGGCTGATCCGGTGACCCGCGTACGTCGTGGCGCCCGGGGTACCGGCGCCGACGCCTCTACGGGGCCGAGGCCGAGCGTGCACACCGTGGTCGTAGGTGGTGGCATCGCGGGGCTCTCCCTCGCCTACGCGCTCGCGCGGCGCGGTCGTCGCGTCACCGTACTGGACGCGGAGCCGACCCTCGGCTCGCACAGCAGCGCCCGCAATGCGCAAATATGGTTGCCGACCGACGACGACGAGACGACCGGTCCGCTCGCCCGCGCGACGGCCGAGGCGATGACCGCCCTCCTCGGCCGCGAGGACGCGTGGCTCGCGCGCGGGGACGCGATCGGGTTGGCGCCCGACGAGGCGAGCGCGGAGGCGCACGTGCGCGGCGGTGCGGCGGGCGGGGTGATCGTCACGATCGTGGACGCGGCGACCGCGCGGCGTCGTTGCCCGGCTCTCGCCCACGTGAGCGACGTCCCCGTGCTGGTGGAGGGAGCCGGCGTCCTCGATCCGCATGCGATGTTGACGGCTCTGATCCGCGGGTGTCGCGATCGCGACGTCAGGCTGCGCACGTCGGCCGAGGCGATCGCGATCGAGCCTCGCGGTCCGGCGTGGCGCGTGTCGCTCGCCGACGGCCCGCTCGACTGCGACGAGGTCGTGATCGCATCGGGCGCGACCGCGGGCGCGCTCGGCCGCTCGATCGGGATCGACGTGCCGATGATCGCGCTGCGGCGACACCTCGCGATCCTCGACGTGCCCTCGCGCGAGGCGGGGACGACGGTGTGGCGCTTCGCCGACCCGCCGGTCTACTGGCGGCCCGACTCGGGCGGCGCCCTGGTGAGCCCGTGCGACGAGGATCCGTTCGATCCCGGGCCGACAAACCGGCTTCCGCATGTCGATCCGGAGCTCGCCGAGCGGCTCGTCGCCGCGCTCGGGCCGATCGTGCCCGCGTGGATCGACGCGCCGATGCGTACCGCGTGGGCGTGCCTGCGCACGTACGCGCACGACCGCGAGCTCGTGCTCGGCCCCGATCCGCGTGCGCCGGGCCTCTCGTGGTTCGCCGGCTTCGGCGGGCGCGGCATGACCGTGGCGGTCGGCGCGGCCGAGCTCTGCGCGCGCGCGATGGACGGGGACGTCGATGCGCTCGCGTCGGCGATGCGGCCCGAGCGGGCTCAGCCGGACGAGCTGGCGTCGGCGTAGACCCACGCCTCGAGCGCGCCGCGCTTGTCGGGCAGCATCGTGAGGTTCGGATCCTCGAGGCAGACCTGCACGGCCCAGCGACCCTCGTCGCCGAGCTCACGGAGGCGGAGCTCCGCCTCGTCGGTCGCTTGCGCGAGCAACTCGTAGACGAGCTCGGTGCCGAGGCGGCGGTCGGCGCCGGTCTCCGAGCGGAGCAGCTCGAGGAGCAGCACCGGGTCGAACGGGAGCTGGAGCGAGCAACCCGCCGCGACACGCACGCGGATCTTTCCTTCGCGGGCGGCGCGATAGATCGCCTCCGCGTGGTGCGCCTCGCCGAGCTCGCAGAGGCCGAGCGCCGCGCCCTCGCGCCCCTCGCGCTCGGGCGCCGCCCAGAGCGCGACCGTGAGATCGGCGTCCGCGTCGGCGCCGCCTATCCGCGCCATCGCGATCCCCGCCGCGAACGCCGCCTCGCGTCGCTCCGCGTTGTAGAGGCACGAGCGCGCGAGGGTGTAGCCGGCGCCGTGACGCACGCAGCCGAGGAGCTCGATCGCGATGTCGGGACGGATCGCGCCTCGGTCGAGCGCGGACTGCAGCAGCGCGGCCGGCGCCTCGGTCGGTTGGAGCGCGCTGAGCGCCATCCCGATCAGGCGCGCGCGGCGTGGCTCGTCGATCGCGAGCCGCACGAGATCGGTGGGTCCAGGCGGCGCCATGTCGGACGGGAGTCCGAGCAGGCGCCGCAACGTTTCCCACGGAAGCACGCCGCCAGGGTAGCCAGGGCGAAGGCGGCCTGCACGGGTGCGGGGGCAAATCGCCGCGGCGCGCTCAGAGCGAACGTCAGGTCCCCGGGACCACGGTGGCGCGCAGCGAAGCCGGGATCCGGAACGACGCGCGCTTGCTTCCGCGCTCGACGTCGGCGATCCAGCGCATCGAGGTGCCGGTGACACGCCCGAGCTGGCGCTCGAGCCACCCCTCGCGATCGTCGATGTCGATCAGATCCGTCGCGTCGCGGAGCGCGGTGACCATCAGCTCGGTCCAGTCGCTCGGCGGGAGGCCCAAGAGATCCGCGCAGTGGTCGCCAGCGAGATAGCGGATGAGGGTCGGGGTCAGGCCGTCGAGCGCGCGCGCGTCTTGGGTGAAGAACTCTTGCATCATGTCGACGAGCGCACGCGCGAGCTCGCGGCTCTGCGGCGAGGGCGTCCACTGGCGCTGGCGGATCGCGTCCATCAGCTGCTGCGCTTCGCCGAGGCCCTTCGGGAGCAGCTCCTCCCGGATCCCGAGGACGTGTCCGATGACGCACCAGTGGTGGATCCACGCGTCGGCGTCGGCCGGGCTCAGCGCCACTCCGAGCCGCCGCGCCGCGTCGTACGTGACGACGGAGAACGTCATCAGCGTCCCCGCGAGATCCTCCTGGTTGATCGGCTCGCCGAGCTTCGCGACGTCCCACCGCGCGCCGTGGTGATGCCGGATCAGGCAGCGCACCGCCGCGTGCATCAGCCGCACGCGCTGAGCGCTCCGGATCGCGCGCCCGTTCGGCCCGAGCGAGTCCTCGTCCATCACGTCGAACAAGAATTGCGCGGTCTCGAAGATCCGCTGCCGCACCCGATCGAGC
Source organism: Sandaracinaceae bacterium (assembly GCA_050186575.1). Taxonomy (GTDB): domain Bacteria; phylum Myxococcota_A; class Polyangia; order Polyangiales; family Sandaracinaceae; genus JAUHXR01. The sequence goes on from JBFWYI010000153.1 coordinate 9,566, forward strand.
AGCGCGCCGGTCTGGATCAGCACGACCGCGCCGTGCGAGGCGCAGTACGCCTGGGGGAGCGAGCTACAGAAGAGCCCGAACGTCACGTAGACACCGAACTCGTCGAAGATCGCCTGCGCGCGCGCGGTCTTCTTCGGGTCGTGCCAGGCCGGCAGCGCCGTCGTGGTGTCGAAGAACGCTTGCGCTTCTTTGGGCAAGCCCGGCGGGACGGGATCGTCGTTGTCGAGGATCGACGCGAGCAGCGCGTTGACCTTGCCGATGTCGTGGTCGCCGTAGATCGCGTGGACGACGTCGTCGGCGAGCGGATCGGTCACGCGCCGCATCGGCTCGAGGAGCGCGCTCGTGAAGCGACCGGCTCCCGTCTCCAGCGGCGCCTCGGGGAGCAGCTCCTGACGCCGCGCGTAGCGCGCGAGCGCTTCGAGCGGCATGTGTCGCGCCGCGCCGTCGTACACGTAGAAGCCTTGCGGGGGGATGTTCGTCGCGACGTAGTCGTCGTTCGGCCACGTTCCGTCGGGGCGCTGCTTCGCGATGAGGTACGCGATCGCCTTCTCGACCTCGACGCGCTCACCCTCGCCGCACTCGACGAGGCCCTGCACGACGAGCGCGGTGAGCGGCGCGGTGCTCGGGCCGCGTCCGGCCTTCTCGGGATCGAGGTAGCTCTCGGTCGACTCGCCCCAGCCGCCGTCCGCGTTCTGGCAGCTCAACGTCCACTCGATCGCGCGCTTCACGTAGGCTTCGTCGAGGTCCTCTCCGACCCGCGCGAGCGCGCCGAGCACGTACGCGGTCGACGCGAGGTAGTTGCACACCCAGCGCCCCCACCAACCGCCCGCCTCGCTCTGGTGATCGCGCAGGAACGCGAGCCCGCGCGCGACCATCGGGTCGTCGGTGCGTGCGCCGGTCGATCCGAGACCGTGCAGGACGCGCGCGGTGAGATCCTCGGTCGACGGATCCTCGAGCTCGGGGATGGGCCAGATGAGCGCGCGCATCGCCTTGAGGTACGAGCCGGGCGGCAGATCGATCGGCGTGGCGAAGAGCGGACGCGACGGACGCTGCGCGGGCAGGCCCCACACGAACGCGGGCCAGCCGCCGTCCGCATTCTGCATGTCGTGGAGCCACCCGCGCGCCTTGTCGGTGGCGCGCGAGAGGCGGAGGCGGAGCGGCGCGGGCAACGACTCGTCGCGCTGCGCGAGCCCGAACACGCTGAGCACGATGCCGCCGTCGTCGCAGTCGGCCATCGTCTCGTTGCCGGTCTGGAACGGCCAGCCGCCGGTATTCTTCGCGCCCTTGCGGCGTTGATTGGGCCACGGCATCGGCGTCTCGAGCTGCGCATCGGCGAGCCACGAGAGGCCCTTCTGAACGACGTCGGAGTCCGCTCGCGCGCCGCTCAACACGAGCGCGCGCAGCGTGAACGCGGTCGACCACACGTCGCTCGAGAACACGTCGTACCAGCTGCCGTCGCGATCATCGACCCGCCGGCTGCGCAGCCATCGCGCGGCGCGCTGCACTCGCTCGTCGCTGACCGAGAGGCCCGCCGCGAGCAGCGCGGGGATCGCGAGCGCGGTCTGCACGGTGTTGCCGTTCCAGCTGCCGTCGCGGTTCTGGAACAGCGTCATCAGCTCGATCGCGCGCTCGTCGACGCGGCGCTCGAGCCACGAGCGCTTCGTGCCGTCGGCGCCGTAGCGACCCTGCAGCCGTCGCGCGATCAGCGTGAGCTGGATGGAGCCGATGAGGACCCCGAAGTGGAAGCGCGTCGCGAGCTCGCGGGTCACCGGCGGCACGAGGCACCACTCGATCGGCGGCGCGGGCAGTCGACCGGCCGGCAGGAGCCCCACCAGCGCGAGGTACACCGCGGCCATCTCGCCCGAGCGCATCTCGTCGAGCACGAGGTCGAGGCCGCCGTGGGCCATCACGTAGCTCTTCGCGCGCTCCGCCGCGTCGACGTCCTCCGCCTCCCGGCTGAGCGACAACGCCGCCCAGCACTGCGCGGTGGTCGAGAGGTTACCGCGGTGCGCGAACGGGTAGGGCCGGAAGCTCCCGTCCGCGAGCTGACGGCTGCGCAACCAGCGCGTGCCGCGCGACAGCTCGGAGGCGGGCAGCATCCCCGCGTGATCGAGCACACAAAGTACGTTGGCGGTGCTCGCCGGGCCGACGTCGCTCCGCTCGTCCCACGATCCATCCTCGCGCTGGGAACGCACGAGCGCCGCGCAAGCGCGCGAGATGGCTCGCGCGAGGTCGGCTCCCCCTGCCGAATTCGTCATGCGGGGTATTTCGCGGATAGGGGTGGATGCTGTAAAGGGGTTTAGTCGGACGACCCATGGCGCGCGACGGAATCGAAACGGATGAGACCCGGTGGCCCATCGTGGTGCACCGCACGATCGGGATCCCGAGCGAAGACGACGTCGATCGGTTCATCGACGCGGCGAACGCGCATCTCCAGCGCCAGGAGCCCTACGTGGTCGTGTTCGACAACACGCACGCGGGTCGTGTCCCGGCGTACATGCGGCAGCGAGCGAGCGACTGGCTGCGCGAGAACGCGCCCCGGCTGTCTCGCTACTGCTTGGGGACCGCGCTGGTGTTCAAGGGCGCCGCGCTCCGCTTCGTGATGACCGGCGTGATGCTCGTCGCGTCCCATCCGGTGCCGCACGAGGTCTGTGGGACGGAGCAGGAGGCGCTGCGGTGGGCCTCCGAGCGACTCCGCAGCGCGATCTCGCGCGGCGCGTTCGGCTGAGACGACCGCTCCCGTATCGACGGTCGCTCCCGTATCGACGGTCGCTCCCGTATCGACGGTCGCTCCCGTGTCGACGGTCGCTCCTGTGTCGACGGTCGCTCCTGTGTCGACGGTCGCTCCGTGTCGACGGTCGCTCCCGTGTCGACGGTCGCTCCGTGTCGACGGTCGCTCCGTGTCGACGGTCGCTCCGTGTCGACGGTCGCTCCGTGTCGACGGTCGCTCCTGTGTCGACGGTCGCTACTGTGTCAGCGTGACGAGGTGCGGCCGGCGCTGGGCGGGCGTCGAGCTCGTGCCGAGATCGAAGCACCAGAGCTGGCCGTCCTCCGCGATCGCGCAGCCGCCATAGTCGCCCATCTCGATGCGCGTCACGGGGGGTAGCTCGAGCGTCCACGGATGCTCGAAGGGCGCCTCGTCATCGGCGAGCTGATCTCGGTCGTCGTAGCTCGGCCAACAGCGCGCCGCGCCCTCGTCGTCGACGAAGCAGCGCATGCACGTGCCCCACCCGACGCTCACGTCGCGGGCGCGGACCTGGACCGACCACTCGCCGATCTGCTCGTCGTCCATGAAGCACGCGCCGCCCTGCCCCCAACACACCACTCGATCGTCGGTGCGACCGCAGCCGCCCCGGTCGTCCCACTCGAGCTCGCGGAACGCGACGGCCGGCGGCGCCTGCACGGGCTCGTCCTCATCGCTGGCCGCGCGCGTCATCACCGTGCTGAGCCGACCGGCTGCATCCAGCGCGTAGGTACCGAGCGTGTTGGTGACGAGCGCGGTCGCCCCCGGGTGCGCCACGTCGCGCCGCACGAACGAGCGGCGCGGGGTCGGCGCGCCGAACACGTCGTCTCGGTTCTCGCCCCAGCACGAGACCGTCCCGGCTTCGGTGGCGACGCACGTGCGGTGATAGCCGAGCGCGATCGCGACGACGCCCTCGACGTCGGCGATCTCCGTCGGGCGCAGGACGAAGTTGTCGTGGTCTGCGTCGGGATCCTCGCCCATCCCGCAGTACGCGACGGGCGGGCGGTTCGCCGGCAAGGGATCGCGCTCGGTCGAGGGACGGCTCTCCCCGTTCGCGTTGATGCCCCAACACACGACGTGGCGATCGACGGTGATCGCGCAGCCGCGGTGGTGCGAGAGCTCGACCTCGGTCACCGGCGGCGCCGCCACCCGCACCGGCGCGTCGGCCGAGCGAAAGTCACCCGTACCGAGCCCGCCGAGATCGTTCGAGCCCCAGCAGTAGAGCGCGTGATCAGAAGTGACCACGCAGGTGGTGGTGCCATCGAGGGCGACGTCGATCGCGCGGAGCGTGGAGGTCGCACGAGGCGGGAGGCCAGCGTGCGAGGACACGGTCCCCTGCTGCTCCAGCGCGCAGCCGGCAGCGAGGAGGAGCGAGGCGAGAGCGATGAGCGGTCGCGGCATGGGGCTCTGACCGCCGCATGGTAGCGAGGTTCCGATGCAAGGGCGGACGCGGGTTCCCTTCGGAAACGGAGCACTCGGAGTCGGAAACGGAAACGGACACGGAGACGGAGACGGAGACGGAGACGGAAACGGAGACGGAGACGGAAACGGAAACGGAGACGGAAACGGAGACGGAAACGGAGACGGAGACGGAAACGGAGACGGAGACGGACACGGAAACGGAAACGGAAACGGACACGGACACGGACACGGACACGGACACGGAATCGGAATCGGAAACGGACACGGACACGGAATCGGAAACGGAAACGGAATCGGAAACGGAAACGGAAACGGAAACGGAAACGGAAACGGAATCGGAAACGGAAACGGAATCGGAATCGGAATAATCGGAATCGGAATCGGAATCGGAATCGGAATCGGAATCGAATCGGAATCGGAATCGGAATCGGAATCGGAATCGGAATCGGAATCGGAAGTCGCCTTGCTCTCGCGTTCGCGTCGCGGACGCACCTCCTCGCTTCTTGAGCTTCCTCCGTGATCGCTGAGTCGGAGATCGCGAGGGCGTCGGAAGCGGGGGCTTCGTCCTCGTGGTGCCCCCAGGGTGCCGGACGGGCGCGCACCGCCTCAAGGAGAGCTGCGCTCCCAGCGCGATGCGCTGGCTTCGTCGCTTCGGTGCGCCAGGTCAAGCCTGGGAAAGGGGAATGCGATGAGTTGAGGAGCTGAAACCTTTCATTGGAACCCCGCGGGTGAGAGCCCCGCCCGGCCAAG
>JBFWYI010000154.1:0-13873 GCA_050186575.1 Sandaracinaceae bacterium
CGTATCTCGCGACCACCCGCTCGTCCGTCCGACCGTCGGGTGCGGGCGAGTGGACGTGAGTGAGTCGCCCCGTCGAGTCGTGCTCGAATCGAAGGCGGGCTTGGCCTCGAGCGAGCAATCGGTCGAGACGACCGTGAACATCGTACCGTACCTCCAAGCAGGATCCGTCCGACGTGAACAGCTGCGACAGCTTCGCTTGTGGAGGCCCGGCGTCGACGCTCGACGCGATGCGTGTGAATCGTGCGCGGGTCCCATCGGCCTGGGTCACTTCATACGCGTCCGACGCGATGCGTGCGACGGTCACCCCGGTGGCTGCGTCGTGCACGCGCACGCCCAGGCCAAGCCCGCGCGTACCGGTCGAGAGGCGTAGCTCGCGCCCGTCCTCCGTCCGATAGAAGATATCGCCGGCCTGCTCCCACACGGCTTGCTCGAGCGGATGCGACCAACCCGCGCCGAGTCCGCCAATCCGCCAGGCCAGAGACGAGCTGTAGTGCCTCATGACACGGAACGAAGACGATCCTTGCAGCTCCCACTCGACCTCACGCAGCAAGACCCGGCCAGTGCGGAAGTCCACGTCGCCCAGGCGCTCGGCGTCTTCGAACGCGACACGATCCCATTCGGTCGAACCGCGCGTCGTCATGCCGAGTCGCCCGCTGAGCTCGATGGCCCCAGCCGGCAGGATCGGCGCACCGACTCTTGCGTCAGCCGCTCGACGGAGCCGCGCATGAACGGTCTCTGGCGCCTCGTAAGAGAACACGTGCCCGTCGGCGTGGAGGGAGATCGGGATCTCCGCGTGCACGCCGACGATGAAGGTGCGAGGGAGCTCCTCGCGGATCGCGGCCCAGGTGATCTCGACGCGCTCCTCGTCCGGCGTGATTACGACGTGCAAGAGCCGACTCCGCTCGACGCGGCGGTCGCTCCCGACCTCGATCTCCATGCGAGGGAACGGAGGCAGCGCGAACCTCAGCGTGTCGTGCTCGGGGTGCATCCCCATGAGCTCGATTGGCGTGCCCTCCTTCAGGTCTGAGAACGTCAGCCCGAGCGCTGCCTCCTGGTGGTACACGGCAGGAGGGGGCCGGCGGGACGCGAGGTTTCCCGACATGCCGCGCCAGGACTCCGGCATGAGGCCCCGCCGAACCTCTTCGATGATCTCGTGCTCCGGAATCGGAAGCGGGAGGATCGCCCCCATGTAGTGAGCGCGGGGGAACGTGGCGGGGAGCTGCCAGCCCAGGTACCAAGGGAGCGGTTGTTGGTGCCAGAGCGAAGGGTCGTGCGCTACCAAGTTCTCGCTGGTGAGGCGGTGGTCCGGATCCTCGAGCTGTGGGAGCGCAACCTCCCTGGACACGTCCGGCACAGCCACGAAGCCGCGGCCGAATGGGTTGCGGGGATAGGCGCCCGCGGGGAGGCCGTGGCGCCGAATCGCCCTCCAGAGGCTCCCTGCCGGCTCGTAACGAACGTTCGGATCGATGCCGCCATAGGCGTGGGTCAGGTCCAGCGGGACGCGGTCAACCTCTGATGCGATGCCCACCCTCGGCTTTCCATCGCGACTCCATTCGATGAAGCGGGTACCGGTTGCATGGACGCGCTTGGTCGAATGGCCCACGCGGATTGCGACGGCTCGCTCGCGGAGCTTGTGTCCCCCAGTGCCATATGCGTGACCGAGCACGACCACGTCGGACGCCGCCTTGAAGGGCCAATAGTCCGAGCCAGGCGGCCACTGTTTGCTCTCAGCCCAGATATCGTGTTGGAGCGGGTTGGGGTCGACCAGCACCAACGCGCCGTGCTGGATGGTGTATGTCTGCTTGACGACACCCCATGCGCTCCGGGCGAGGCCCTCGGCGGGATGGATCCGCGCAGTGCCGTTGAGTGGGCCAGACATGTTCGTCACAGCGACGGGAGCGCATCCCAGTTCGGACCCGCGGCTACCCCAGCTCCGTCATCGCCAGCGCCCTCGCGACCATCTGGTCCATGGTCCGAAATCGTGTGTGTGTTGGACGGCTGACGCGACCGTGTGCGCGCGTTGCGATCGCGCGCCCCCCCGAGACCGGTGGCTTCGACTTCTGCGTCCAAGTCGATCTCACTATTTTCGCGGCGCGTTAAGCTCGCTTCGCCGTGAAGGTTGCGGGACTCGGGACCCAAGCGCCCTTCGATGCCCGCTTCGAGCTCGCCTTCTGCCTCACGGCTCGCGCTCGCTTCGACGCCCGCGAAAGGTCCCTCCACGAGCTCGATGCCGAGCTCGGCATCTCCCTGGTAGTCAAACCAGAGCTGTCCGCCGAGCCTGATCAGCGCCCCCCAGACGTCAGGTACGTTGTCTTCCACGAGGTCCTTTGCACTCGGCGCGCTGGGGAGAAGATCTTCGAGCTCCTCTCCGACCTTCTCCCAGAACTGTTCGGCGCCCGCTTCCACACTATCGAGTCGCGACAACGGGCCTGCGGTCGCCTTGACGAAGTCGATCACCATCGTGATCGCCACCGAGACCCATCCCGCGAGCGCGTCCGCGCCGTGCATCCCCACGAGGAGGCTATTGTCGGAGATGGCCGAGCCCGTCCCGGCCAGCGGGATGGGGATCGTTCCGCAGATCGCCATGGGAGTCGGAATGCTCTCCGTGAAGGTGCAGCATGCGATCGGGGTGCCATTTGCCTTCACGGCTCCGACCGCGAACTTCGCTTTGCGGCTGGAGGTCGCGATGTTGAGCACCATGAGGACATCAGCCGGAGGCAAGGAGACGTGATCCAAGTTCATTCCGAGGTCGTGGCCGTCCAGGGCGATCTTCTGACCTCGATGGAAGACGGTGGATGTGAACTTGTGGTCCGACATTCCGAACGGATGACACATCGGCGCGGTCGACTCGACGCTCGGCCCGAACGGGATCGGTGTGACTCCCATCTGCAGTTGCTCATGCGTCGACGGGATGACCAAGGGCGTCCAATCCAGGAACGCTGGCCGGTCATGCTCGACGCTCACATGCTTGACGTACGCCATTCAGCTCACCCTCACTCGCAGTGATCGCAGCTCTGATGGATCGGGACGGTCGAATCGAAACTGAGCACGGTACGTGACCGTGAATCGAGACTCATCGGGGAGCAGGACGAGGAGAAGCGGTCGTAGCTCCATCGTTCCTTGGCGTTGCCCCAGCTCATAGTCGAAGCTCGCGCAGAGGGCGGGCCAAGCGAAACCCCACGAGCCGTCGGGAGTGCACCCCCGCAGCTCGACACGGTCATTGGGGCGCAGTGGCTCGATGCGCAGCGAGGGGAGGGCAGCGTGGCTTGCCAAGGCGCGGCCGCGGCTGGGGTGTCTACCACTCGCGAGCGCGTGCGCCTCCCACATCGGCGGTAGGGCGCCCCATCCCGCCGGGAGCGGATCGTCGCTCCACCGCGCGACTCGATCCCTTGCGTCCTCGATGTTTGGCAAGCGGCGCGTCACTGCGGCGGTCTTGCGCACGTCTTCCGTGATCAGTGTCGCGTCGACGAAGCACCACGGATTGAACCCTTTTCCCTCAGGGTTTCCTGCATGACGCACCGGTAGCCGAGCGCTCAGGTCGTGCATGTCGAAGGGAATCTCCGCCGTCCCCCCGTACGCGTTGCTCCACGTGAGCGGCATGCAAGTGAATGACAGCGGCGTCGTCGGTTGGGCGCTCGGACCTTCGCCGACCCATACGCGATCTCCAGTGACGACGAGGTCACTCGTGGCATCTCCGAGGCCCAACGACACATGCATCGTCTCCACGGGTCGGCCGCCGGGCGCGTATGCGCACGCGAGCACGACGACATCGAGGTCGGAGGTATCTCGCGGGGTGATGTCGGCCGGGATCCTCCCGAGCGCCGTGTCGACATCTCCGGCATAGATCGGGTGGGGGGCCGCGTCGTCGAGCTGAAGACGGCCTCCCGCTCCCACGCGAAACGTCGCCTTCAAGTAGAGCGAGCCGACGCGCAGGCCGGGCCGCACCTCGGAGATGAGGAGCTCGACCGGGCACGCCGATTGATTGACGATGTCCATCGACTCAGCACTTGATCTTGACTTGACCAGACGCGTTGATCTCCGCGTCCCCGCCTGTAGCGTTGACCTTGATCGAGGCGCCCTGGATCTCGATGCCGCTCGGTTTGATCACGATCTTCGAGCTTCCGACCTCGAGCTTTATCTCGGTTTCCGCCGTCAACATGATCTTCTGGTGCGCGTTCAGCTTGATGTGGTTGGTGGCCTCGCCGAGGATCTGATCGTGTGACTTGATCTCCGTATTCTCGCGAGTCTCGACCTGAAGTCGTCCCGACGCCGATGCGTCGTAGTGGGTCGCCCCATCCCCCGACTTGATCTGAACGCGACCCGGGGTGCTGAGATAGGCGCTCTCGCGAAGCTCGAAGTGGGTCGGAGTCGCCGGGTGCTGGATGATCTGGAAGCGGCCTTTGACCTCCACGTCGTACCTGCCCTGCGTGATGGTCGTCTGTCGGTTGCCTCTCAGGATCCAAAGCCCGTCGTTCCCGTTCTCGATCTGCGCGAAGCGGTTGTTGTGAACTTTGAGGCTGTCGTCGCCACCATTGGGGCCCACCTCCGTAGTTCGATTGCCGGTGACGGTGTTGCTCTCATCGACGTCGACGGTCTTCGTCCGGTTGTTCTCGACGTGCAGCGTCTGATCGTTGCCGATGGTCTCTGACTGGTCGTGATCGACGTTGTTCGTCTGATCGACCTTCACGTGCGTCGTGTGGCAGTGCTCGACGACCTCGTTGAAGTCCTTTTGCGCGTGGATCCAGACCTCTTCGCTGCCGGCCTTGTCTTCGAAACGGAGCTCGTTGTAGCCGCCGCCTCCGAGTGAGGAATTCGTCTTGATGGTGCTCCGGGTCTTGTGCTCGGGGAGCGTGTAGGGGACGGGGTGATCGCCGTTGTAGATGCAGCCGGTCACGAGCGGGCGGTCCGGGTCGCCGCCGAGGAAGCTGACGACGACCTCCATGCCGATGCGCGGGATGAAGATCGTGCCGAAGCCGGTGCCCGCCCAGCTGTGCGCTACGCGGATCCACGTGCTGGAATATTCGTTGCGCTCGCCCCGACGGTCCCAATGGAACTGGACCTTGATGCGGCCGTATTGATCCGTGTGGATCTCCTCGCCGGCCGGGCCGACGACGGTGGCCGTCTCGGGGCCGGGCATGACGGGGCGCGCCGGCGCGGGCGGGCGGTAGGGGACGTCCGCGGGGATTACGTCGAGGACGCTGTGCCATCCGCCGCCGTGCGCATCGGGATGACCCGAGGCGCTGACGCCGACGATCAAGTAGTTGCCGTCGAGATCGTCGGCGTGGCTGAGCTCGAAGACGTGACCCGGGCGGGCGTCGATGACCGTGGTGTCGACGCGCCAGCGGGCACGCGTGAGATCGAGGCGCTCCGCGTGCATGCGCGCATGGCGCTCCACGGTGTTGCTGCGGTACTGACCGCCGCCCTCGTCGTACTCGTGGAAGCGAACGGAGTGATGGTGCTCGTGGTGTTCGAGCGGCGGGCCGCTCCACTCGCCACGGCCCGTCTGGTCGGAACGAACATTGACGGTAGGGTTCGTCCAGTCGTGGCTGGTGAACACCGCGTCGGTCGGGCCCATCGACCGTTGGCGATGGACGTGCAGCGCGATCTCGTCCCCGCTGATGGCCGGCCGATCGCTGAGCTCGACGCGGCCATGATCGCCGCCAGAGATGCGTGGCCGATTCGAGTTGGAATCGCAGAGGACGAGGACCTCGTGGTCTTGGCCGTCCGCTTCGTGGTCGAAGCAGAACCAGATCCCTTCCTCGTCACAGAGCCGCGAGATGAAGTTGAAGTGGCTCTCGCGATGCTGGACGAGGTACTCGTGCGGGAGATAGTTCTCGGTGGTCTCGCGGCGAACGCTGCGACTTCGGTTCCCGAGGAGCTCGCGCACCAGCTGCTCGACCAGGTCGGGGACGGTGAGGTCTTGGTACACGCGCGAGTCGCGCGTCTGCGAGAGCATCCACGCGGCGGGCGTGATCTCGACCCGGACGTGTTGCTCTTCGCGGCCGTGCTCGATGCGCGCGCGATGGATCAGCCCCCGGAAGTGTCGCCGCCGATCTTCGCGCTCGACGATCAGCTCGGCGTCCTTGCCGAAGAGCTCGGTCTCGTCGACGAACGTGTGCGTGTCGACGGTGGCCTCGACCACCCCGATGGGGAGACCGCCGATCGCGTCCTCGAGGTGCACCGACCGGACGCGCCAACGCACGTTGTCCGCGCCCGCGACGGTGAGGTGATAGTGGACGTTGTGCGCCTCCTGCGCGGCGGCGGCGATGCCATCGATCACGCCACGCGCCGTCTGGACGAGGCGACCGAGGCCGCGTGCGGCCTGGCCGACGCCGCCGAGCACTTCGTTGACCTCGCTGTCCGGGACGACGTGCCGCAGGGCGTCGGTGGCGGAGCCGACTCCAGCGCCGATGTCGTTCGCGTTGCCGCTTTGGATCCCGCGCTGCAATGAGTTGAGACTCTGCGCGCCTTGTGCCGCGGTCTCGGCCACTTCCGAGGCCGTCTCCAAGCCCTCGCGAGCGTCCTCGGCGTCGCCTTCCTCCGATTCGGGGATCGCGTCGGCGATCCCTCCGAGGAGGTTCTTCGCTCCTTCGCCGACCTCACCGATCGTTTCTGCTGGGGAGTCTTCGTGGTCGTCCGAATCGCCGCTCATCGATCACCTCGCAGGTTGCCGAGCCTACACGGTTTCGACCATCGTCTTGTCCGGTTGCGTGCAAATCGACACTCGCTCCGCGGCTGACTCGAGCAACCGAACCGCCGAGGTGGCCGACACCCGTACCCGAGGCGGTGAGGACAGATGATCCCTTCCGTGTCCACGATTCTCGAGCGTCTGGTCCTGATGATGGGGCCCGGCGGTCCGGCGAACGTCGCGCTGCGCCGCGATGCGCGGATGGAGATGATCCGACGGCTCGAGCCGAGCCTGCCTGCGTTCGGGATTCCGCCCGGCGGACACCGGCGCGAAGGGCGACTGGACCGCCGCTCGGTCTACGCCGGACCGACGACGCCGAAGCTCTATCACAAGCTCGAGCTCGCATTCCGTACGGATGGGCCTCCCGCGCGGACGCGCGACGACGTGGCGGGCTACCACCTCAACGTCCTCCGGGCCGAGCCGATCTACGCCGACGTGGCGTTCGTGACGGTCGTCGTGCTGCGCGAGCATGAGAGCGGACTGCGCGAGACGAGCACCGCCCTGATGAGCGAAGCCGGAGGGACCTACAGCTTCGGTGGGCTCGATCATCTCGGGTCGGAGATGCAGCGGATGGACTTCGTCCCGGGCTCCGTGCGCGCGCGGTGGCGGGACCTCGGCTCGGGAACCGGTCAGGAACCGAACGGTCGGCAGCACGAGGCGCGACCCGCGGTGATTCCGCTCGGCGATCAGGTCGTCGCCTACGCGGGGACGGTGCGTCTCCATGCGGAGATGCTGGACGGCGGGCTCGAGCGGGTGCTCGGGCTGCGTGCGGCGGAGTTCATCGGGTGGAGCACCGCGGAGCGGCGAGCGTGGACGCAGCTCGCCTTCGGCAAGCCCCACGGGAACGAGTACGACCCACGTCGCGGGCCGGAGCAGCTCGCGAGCGTACGCGCGGGGGTGCGGACGGTGCTCGGCGCGCTGCTGCACTACGAGTCCATCGGGCACGGTCGCGTGGAGCCGAGCGCCATCTTCACGATGCCGGAGCTGGCGCGGAACGCGTCGGTGAGGATCGCGCGGGCGCGTGCGGTCGAGTCGCAGCTGTTGGACGAGTATGGGCTCGTCGCGGGGACCCCGATGCGAGAGGCGGTCGGACAATGATGCGCGCATGGATGGGTTGCGTCGCGGCGTGTCTCATATGCGCGGCTCCTGCGATGTCTCAAGACGTGTTGCAGGTCGAGTTACCTGAGGTCGAGTTGCCTGAGGACCCCTACGCCGAGGCGCGCGCGGCGCTCTCGGCGTGTCCGGCCTCCGTGCAAGCCCGGATGGATGCGATCGAGCGTGAGCTCGAGCTGACCGAGCGCCAGAGCGTGCGACGCGACGGCGACTGGCTGATCGTCACCGGCGAGGCCTACGGCTACGGGCTCGACGGAGCCTCGACGGAGCTCAACTGGCTCTTCCACGTGCCCTCGTGTTTCGAGACGCAGATCACGTTGGCGTATGAGAACGCTGCGCCGTTCGTCGCGATGGCTCGCCTCGGCGACTCGGATGTCGGTCCGCCGATCGAGTGGCTCCTCCTCGCGATGGGGGGAGATCCGTTCGACGCGTACGACGCTGAGAGACACTCGTTGACGCGCCTCCTCCTCGGGCATGAGCACGGAGCGTTCCTGGATTGCCCAACCCCACCCGCGCAGCCCGTAGGTGACCCTCTGGCGTCCCCCCAGCCGTGGTTCGATGGCCCGCCGACGGCGCAGCGCATCGTCTATGACCAGGCGAGCGGTCACGTGTTCTTGAACGTCGGCGCACCGCGGAGCACGCGCGGGTTCATCGTCGTCCCGCTTCGGAGCGCGTACGCGGGCGTCGCGATCGGCGTGTACGATCGGCGCCGCGATCGACATCGTTGGATTGTCGACAGCACCCTTTGCGTCTACGGGACGCCGCACTGGCTCGGCACCGTCGGCGAATGGATGCTGGCGGCGATGACCGCGCCGCGAACGGAGTGGCCGACGACGATCGTTGCGATCTCGAGGGAGAGAGGCATCGCCCGCCCACTTCGATTCCGTGTGCTCGAGTCCGACGACGGCGTGCCGCTCGCGTACGGGGTCTGCCCGCGGCGCCGAGACTCAGAGGCGGAAGAGGCGTGCCTGCGCGCCCGCATGAGCCGAGGCGCGCTCGAGGTCAGCTCGTGCGATCCGGACGGCGCGTGCCGCAGCGAGCGCGTCTCCGCGCGGAGCCTCCTCGCGGCGCTCGAGGCCGCGCCGCCCGTTGCGCAACCCGCCGACCCGTCGGACGATGGGCGGGCCCGAGAGGAAGGGAGCTCGCCATGACGTTCGATGACGCGGACCGCAAGAATGCGCCGGAAGCCACCGCGGAGCGGCTCGAGGAAGCCGCACCCACGCCGGCGCTGACCCGGATGTTGGAAGACGAAGGGGCACACGCGACGCCGACGGAGGCACTGCCCCCGCTTCGCACGGAGCACCTCGTCGGCGAGGTCGTGGATACCAAGCACCCCACGTTGACGGGCCGCGTCCGCGTGCGATGGACCGACCTCGACGGCCATCTCTACGAGAAGTGGCTCGCGACGCTGATGGGGCTCCCGGTCCGCGTCGGGGATCGCGTGCTGATGACGCGGCCTGCGAACTATCCGGAGCGGGTGGTGACGGGCGTGCTGGACGGATTCTCTCGTCGCCCCGAGGTGGAGCGCGCGTCGGCGGCGACGCTGGAGCTCCAGCGCGACGAGGCGCTCCGGGTGACCTCGGCGCGCGGGCAAGCGCTGCTCGAGGTCTACGAGGACGAGCGTGGTCCGGTGGTGAAGCTGTTGACGGGCGACGTCGATCTCGAGATGCAAGGCGCGCTGCGGGTGCGCGCGAGCGCGATCGAGCTCGAGGCGACGCAAGGTCAGGCGAAGATCACGGCGAGCGACGATGTCGTCGTGAAGGGCGAGACCGTCCACCTCAATTGACTGCCGATGGATGGGAGGCCGCAGATCGCTGCCCCGATGTTGGAGGGACTCGCATGCCGTATGTGTTGTTGACAGCAGATCCGCGCATCGTGGGCCCGCACGAGAGGACGACGGTGGGGTTGGGGCGTGCCGGTGCGAGGCCTTCGAGGTGACCTGGATGTCGCCGGCACGCTGTACGGCGAACGTATGCTCCCGGAGGTTCGCGTGGTGGCGCCGCCAGGGGTCGAATCGCGGAGCCGTTACGGACGATGGATCGTCGGGAGCTTGATCGAAGACCCGGCGCTCTGGCGGCGGTCGCACCATCGCCGGCCGCAGCTTCGCGATCCTCCCCATCCAGCGGTGATGCGGCCGCCCCCGGTGTTCCCGCCGGAGACCGACCAGCCGTGAAGTGGTGCGCGGCCCACTGCGCGCTGTGGGTCGTCATGGCGTGTGGAGCTCCCGAGCAGGGCGCGCCAACGCTCGGCGAGACGCGCAAGCACGGCATGGAGCTCGAGGTGCGCCCGCGAGCTCGCAACGTGGCGGTGAGCATGCTGCTCAACTGCCTCGTACGCGATGGAGCCCCGCACTGCTGGGGTGGGCTCGTTTCGTCCTCCGGGATCGCGCCGTACCCATTCGATCGTCCGCTGACCGATCTCGCGTTCTCCAGCAGTGTGCCGATCGTGCATGGGTGTGCACGGACGCCGGAGGGCGCGGTCCTGTGCTTCGGCGGCGCGCGGCTCGGTGAGCGAGGAGATGGTCGTTGCGACAGCATCGGCGCCGAGTGGGGTGGACCCGTCACTCTGCCCGGACCCGCGCGGACGGTGGCCAAACTTGAGCGCGGCGTCCTGCGCGCTCCTCGAAGACGGGCGGATCGCGTGTTGGGGCCAAACCGAGCAGTCCTACGGCCAGCCGTACATGGGGTGCGAGCCTCGCATCGTCATGACGGAGCAAGGAAAGTTGACCGGCGTGGTGCGTCTCGAGGTGGGTCTCGGACTCACGCCCGCCGGAGAGCTCTGGGACTGGACAGACCCCGAGCCGATCGCGCAGAGGCACGAAGGCTTGCCCCCCCTCGCGGACATCGGAACGACGCGCGGGACGGTGTGTGCCGTTACGAGGAAGGGCGAACCGCTCTGTTGGGCCGCGCGCGATCCCTGTTTCGAGCGAGCGATGCCGTTCTTTCCGCGCCCCACGATGCTCGATGGGCTGCCTCGCGTGAGGGCGGTCGCGTGCGGAGATGACGAGGAGGTATGCCTCTTCGTCGGTGAAGACGGCTACCTCTGGGCGTGGACGAGGGAGGGCGTGACCCGCGGTCCCCCGATCCCGTCGACCGACGTGTCGGTGGTCGTCGATGACGGAGGCTGCTTCGTCTCGGACGGCGTACCGACATGCTGGGGGGGCAGCGTTGTACGGTCTCGTCGACGAGGATGAGAGCGACCTCTCGCCCCGCGTCATTCCGATCCCGTAGATCGGTGCGATCGACATGCGATGCGCGGTCACCGCGAAGCGGACCCCGCAAGCTGGCTCACCTCTTCCCGCGAGCCCACGTGGTCTGGTTCTCGGGGAGCAGCCGGGGCAACCGTCAAGGAAGCGTGATGGTTGCGTCGCTCTTCGACGGAAAGCAGGACGCGTACTATCTCGGCCTCACGGAGAAGGAGGGAGGGTGGCAGGTCAGCCACGTGTCGGGCCATCCGGCCACGCCTCCGGCGGCGCTGCTCAGGGAGGCGCCGAGCGAACTCGAGACGAGCCCGCTCAGCGGCGCGAGCGCTACTCGATGTCGGGACACACCGCGCTGATCGGACCCGCGCCGTTGTTGTCGGTGAGGCACTCGTGGAAGCCGGCGAGCGGCTCGTGCGCAGGGTCGTTCACGGTGGCGGTGAACGAGTAGGCGACGCCGCGGGTCGCGGGGTTGAATGCGTACTCGACGACCTCGCTCGCGCCGGGGAGGAGCGGGCGCGTGGTGGTGACGCGGCCGACGAACGCTCCATCGATGTAGAAGGAGACACCGAGGCCGGTGGGGGCGCCGGCGCGGCCGAGGTTCACGACGCGGACGCGCAGCACCAAGGTATCCGTGTTGCACATGCGGGTGAGGAACGTGGGGTCGCGGAGGACGATGTCGGGGGCGTCGAAGAGGCCGCTCGGCTGGACGTTCTGGCGGAAGTTGTTGAGGCCGGCGGTGGAGTAGTTCGGCGCCTCACGCGTCGGGAGGGTGCCGTCCTCGTTGATGTTGGTGACGTGGTAGGCGTGCTCGTTCCAGATGCGGCGGGTGCGCACCCACTGGTTGTCGGGGTGGCCGAAGGAGTAGACGCCGGTCGAGGACGAGGAGCCGTCGTCGCACGTGCGGAAGGCGTAGTTGTTCTCGACGAGGATGATCTCGGCGTGGTCGTCGTTGTCGACGTCGACGACGAGCGGGAACTCCGTCAACGTACCGCTCGTGTTGCAGCGCGAGAGGTAGACGTCGCCGGTGGGGCCGCGGAACGCGCGGAACGCGAGCTCGTCGTTGTAGAGTACCTCGGCGACGCCGTCGCCCTCGAAGTCGAAGACGCTCGATCCGGTGGCGCGGCTCGAGGTGTCCTGGGTGACCTCGTACCACTTGAGGGAGAGGTCGTTCTCGAAGATGACGTAGGCGTAGCCGCCGGCGAGGGCGATCTCGGGCTCGGGGTCGCCGTCGAAGTTGGCGATGGTCGGCGGTCCGCCGCCGGTGAGCGGGTCGCGCGTCGGATCGGCGGCCATGCGGGCGGCGACCTTGGCGTCGATGATCGGGTCGCCGCTCGGCGTGATCTCGATCGGTCCCGCGAGGAGCGCGCCGGTGCGGCCGTCGCGGATGGTGACCTGGTGCGACTGGACGCTGGTGGCGACGATGTCGGGATCTCCGTCGAGGTCGACGTCGGCCACCGCGACGTAGCCGGCCTCGCCGCTGAAGAGCGGGTCGGTCCACACGACGCTGCCGTCGTAGTTCGCCACGCCGTTGATGCCGATGAGCTCGAGGTCGGGATCGTCGTCGACGTCGTAGAGGACGGGGATGGCGTTGGTGGCGTCGAGCATCGCGGTGACGACGGCGCTCCCGTCGGCCTGAACGATCTGGTTGCCGACGACGATCTCGGCGACGCCGTCCCCGTTCATGTCGGCGATGGAGGGACGCGCGCACGAGACGATGGCCGGGGCGGCGTCGAAGCGGCGGAGGATCGTTCCTTGCGCGCTGAGGATGGTCATGCGCGCGGTGCCGAAGGTGGTGCCGGGGTCGAAGGTGCAGGCCACGATCTCGGGGCCGGGTGAGGCGGGGTCGATGTCGGCGATCGCGACCTCGTGCGCGGGGATGGTGCGGAAGCCCGGATCGGCGGTCGGCCAGATGCGCGAGCCATCCGCGCCGGAGACGGCGCGCAAGATCCCATCCGCGTTGTAAACCGAGGCGCCGCCCGTATCGGGGCTGCCCGTGCGGAAGGTGTTGAACACGACGTCGGGGATGTCGTTCTCGTCGATGCGACCGTCGCCGTTGTCGTCGGTGAGGTTGGCGACCATCGGGGCGCTCATCACCTGGTCGTGGAGCGGGAGGACGTCAGGGTCGTTGACCCAGTGCCACTCTTCGTTGAGGGTGAAGTCGCCGAGCATCGGGCGGTACTCGCACTCGGGGAGACCGGTGACCTGGGGGAGGCATCGACCGAGGCTCGCTTCGCAATACTGTCCGGCCGGGCAATCGAACGGGCTCGAGCACGGATCGCCCGGGGTGATGCACTCGCCGAGCACGCACGCGAGGCCCGCGCCGCAACAGACGGCGGCCGTGCCTTCGCCGCACGGGGCGTCGTCGCCGCAGTCGAGGACGCAGACGTCGGCGACGCACTGGTGATCGGCGCCGCCGCAACACGCCCCGCCGCAGAGGTCGTCCGCGACGCAACACGTCGTGTCGGTTCCACATACCTCGGTCGCCTCGCAGCACGCGGCGCCGCACGTGCGCGCGAGCTCGCACATCGGCGCGTCGGTGGTCGCGTCCATCAGGCCGCCGTCGGTCCGCATGACGACGCGGCACTCGCCGTCGACGCAGGTCTGCCCGGTGGGGCAGTCCGTGTCGGAGGAGCACGTGTCGCCGGGGCCGGAGCAGTCGCAGCCGCTCAGCGACGCGATGAGGGTGAACAGGCAGAGGGAGATCGAGGTGGTGCGCATGGGGTTCATCCGGATCGTGGGTGAGGCTAGTCCCCTGGAACCGTGAAGACGTGATGAAGACCGGACGTCATTCGGGCTTCGTGGGGAGGCGCGACGACGAGGAATACTGGGGGTATTTCGAGGAGGAGCAACGCTGCCACGGAGTTCGAGGG
>JBFWYI010000155.1:0-12713 GCA_050186575.1 Sandaracinaceae bacterium
CGCCTTCGGATGGACGAGCGCAGGCACCTCGTATCCCACCGCCGCTAGCCGCTCGAACACCTCAACCCGTGTTGGGTTGTGCGTGACCGCGCCCACGCCGTGCGCGCTGTGTGCGACGCCGTCTGCGCGCAACGACTCCAGGCGCGCAGAGGGTCCGAAGACCGGTAGCCCCAACACGTCTCTGGCGGGGCGAGGCGAATCGTCCAGCGCACCGATGATGGTGAGGTCGGGGCGCGCCTGTCGCAGGAGGTCCACGATGACGCGCGCGTGTCCACCCGCTCCCAGCACGACGATCGGGTTGGGTCCTACGATGCGATCGGCGAACGCGAGTGCCGGCGCGTTTCGCTCGACAAACGCGAGCACGTCGCGTTCCTTGACGATGCCACGCACGGCCAACGAGGACAGATCGACTCCGTGTTCTTTGGCCAGCTGCTGCGCTTTCCGCGTCGCACGCACCGACGCTCTCGACGTTGGGCTGTCGCGCATTTCGAGCACGGCTACGGGCTCGTCGGCGGTCGCCGTGATCACGCAAACCAATGTTCCCACCGACACTCGGTCGCCCACCCTCAGCGCGAGACCGCGAACGTAGCCGCTGACGGGCGACTCGATCTCGGTCGCCGCTTTGGTGGATTCCACGGTGACGAGCAGCTCGCCGGCGCGTACCGGGGCTCCCTCGTCGACCCGCACCTCGACGACGCTCAGCTCGTCCTCGTTGGCGTTCAGCAGCGGTACTCGGATCTCCATCGTCTCAGCCTCCGACCGCTCGGATCTTCCGCTTGCCGACGATGCTCTTCGCGACCTGCACGATGTCCCCCTCCTGCGGCAGCACGGCGTCCTCGAGGACGCGGGTGTTGGCGATCGGGAGGTCTCGGGCACAGACCTTCATCGGTGGCGCGACCAGCAGATCGAAGCAGGCCTGCGATACTCGCGCGACCACCTCAGAGCCCCAGCTAGCGACTGAGGTCGACTCTTCACAGACAACGAGTCTTCCCGTCCTCCGCAACGACTCCGCGATCGGCGCGATGTCCAACGGGTTGAGCGAGGACGGGAGCACGAGCTCGCAGAGCACTTCATGATCGATGAGGAGCCGCTCCGCCGCGTTGAGGGCGAGCTCCGCCATGCCTCCGTAGGCGACGAGCGTCACTTCGCCGTCTTCGAACTCATCGTACGAGAGGCTGACGGTCGGGAACGGCGCTCCCCCCACGCGCACGGTCATTTCGGCCATGCTCGCGTCGTCCGGCGGCCGGACCGCCCGCGCGTACATCAGTTTGTTCTCCACGAAGAGAACGGGTCGGTCATCGGCCACGCTCGCCGTGAGCAGCGCTCCGGGATCGTGGAACGGGCTCGGCGCGACGACTACGAGGCCCGGGATGCCGACAAAGTGCTTTTCGATCGACTGGCTGTGCGTCGGCCCATAGCCGCGCCGCCCCCCCATCGGCGCCCGGATGACCAGCGGGACCGACGCCTTGCCGTCGTACATCCAGGGGTACTTGGTCGCGTGATTGAGGAGCTGGTCCCCGGCGAGCATGAGGAAATCGCCGAACATGATCTCGACGACGGGGCGGAGCCCGCGGAGCGCCATGCCGACGGCCACCCCGGTGAAGCCAAGCTCGCTGATCGGTGAGGTCAGCACGCGATCAGGAAACGCTGTGGACAGGCCCTTGGTCACCTTGAACGCGCCACCGTAGGGGTCGAGCAGGTCTTCGCCCAGCACGACGACGCGCGGATCCACGCTCATCAATGCGTGCAAAGCCTGGTTGAGCGAGCTGACGACGTTAGGTGGCACCGTCGACGAGCTCCGAGGGTTCTGGAAATGGTTGAGCTCGCGCCCAGAGAAGCGCCGCATCGATCCGCTGTTCCGCTTCCCCGATGATCTCCTTTGCCCGCGCAACTTCGAGTCGCGAGGCCAGGACCGTGAGGGGGTCACCCGCGCGATGCCGCTCGACCTCGTCCTCCGGTCTCTGGTCGTCGCTCTTGGAGTGGTGACAGAGTCGATACGTGTGGATGACCTCGAAGTGCGGGCGGCGCGTTTCTCTCACCCTTTCCACCAGGGCCGCGAAGTGTGCATACAGCTCCACCGCGTCCGTCGATGTGATCTCGGATGCGCTGATCCCGAAGGCTCTCCCCCGCGCAACCATGTCGCCTGCGAGCTCCTTTTCGACAGGCGTGCTCTGAGCCCAGCGGTTGTCCTCGACCACGAACAGCACAGGCGCGCTCCAAAGCGACGCCATGTTTAGCGATTCATAGACGATTCCCTCGCCAAGGGTCCCGTCGCCGAGAAACACGACGGTCACCGAATCGCGACCGGACATTTTCTCCGCCAAAGCCGCGCCCACTGCGTTCGCGACGATCCCCCCTTGAACGCCGTTGGAGTAGAAGCTCTCGAAGCAGATGTGCTGACTTCCGCCGCGCCCACCCACCAGTCCGGTGTCCCGTCCCATCACCTCCGCCAGCAGCAGCTTGGGGCGGTCGCTGTACACGAGGAAGTGACCGTGACAGCGATGATTGCTGAAGACAATATCGCCGGCTCGAAGTTGGTTGACGACGGCCACGGCATCGGCCTCTTGACCTATGTAGCAGTGGGTCGTTCCGAAGAGCTCCCCCTGATCGAAGAGCGCGAGAAGGCGCTCCTCGAAGGCACGGATGAGGGCCATCTGCCCGAACAGACGCTCCTCGAGCGAGCCAGGCAGCTGCGCGAAACGCAGGCTTGGGTCGACCCCACTCACCGCGCGTCCAGCCCGGCCGAGCCCTGAAAGACGGGCATCGTGACGCTGTCAGCGGCCGATATCCCCTCCCGTCGAACCACCATTCCCACCGTGGCGGCAAGGATCTGGAAGTCGAGCCTCAGCGACCACGAGTCGACGTACTCGACGTCGAGGACGAATTTCTCCTCCCATCCAAGCGAGTTTCGTCCGTTGATCTGGGCGAGCCCGGTGATGCCTGGGGGCATCTCGTGTCGTCGGAGCTGAGCCGAACTGTATCGATCAAGGTACTCCACGAGCAACGGTCTAGGCCCCACCAAGGACATCTCCCCACGGATCACGTTGAGCAGCTCCGGCAGCTCATCGAGGCTGGTGGAGCGCAGCACCTTGCCGAAGGGGGTGAGGCGCTCGTCGTCGGGAAGGAGCTCACCGACATCGTCCCGTTCATTGGTCATCGTTCGGAACTTCACGACGTCGAACACGCGGCCGTGGAGCCCCGGTCTGCTCTGTACGAAGAGCGGCGGCCAGCCGTGGTAGAGGAGCTCGAGCGCGGCCAGGCCTGCGAGCAGGGGTGACAACACGACAACGCCGCTCCCCGCCACGCACACATCGAGGACACGCTTGGCGCGGAGCGCCACTGTCTTCGCAGGCATGTCGTCGAGCCAGCTCATCACCGCCGTCGTGTGTTGCGAAGTCGCGTCCGCCGTTCAGTTGGCGAGAGGGCGCCTTAACCCCCCGTCCATACGTGGTCAAGCCAGCCGCGGTGCCGAACGCCCGCCCTCCGCCGCGCAACCAGGGACGTTGACCCTGGCGCGGGCTCGGACCATACGAAACCGCTCTGGCGATGGGAGAACATGTGGAATCGCGCGAGAAAGTAGCGGTCATCGGTCTCGGTTACGTGGGCCTCCCAGTCGCGCTGGCGTTCGCCGAGCGCTTCGAGTGCGTCGGCCTCGACGTGGACCGCTCGCGCATCGAAGAGCTGCGCCGCGGACACGACCGGACGCGCGAGGTCACGACCGACGAGCTGCGCGGGACAGCGCTGCGGTTCACCGCGGACCCGGCCGAGGTCGGTGACGCGACGTTCATCGTCGTGACCGTCCCCACGCCGGTCGACCAGAACCGACAGCCCGACCTCGGCCCGCTCACGCGCGCGTCGGAGACCGTCGGCAAGCTCCTGACCAAGGGCTCCGTCGTGGTTTACGAGTCGACCGTCTACCCCGGTGTCACGGAAGAGCACTGCGGCCCCATCCTCGCGCGCGTGTCGGGGTTACGTCAGGGCGTCGACTTCAAGCTCGGCTACTCACCCGAGCGCATCAACCCCGGCGACCGCGAGCACACGCTGCGCAAGACCATCAAGGTCGTGTCGGGCGAGGACGGCCCTACCCTCGAACGCGTCGCGCGCGCGTACGAGGCGATCATCGACGCGGGCATCCACCGCGCCGAGTCGATCAAGGTCGCCGAGGCTGCGAAGGTGATCGAGAACACGCAACGCGACCTCAACATCGCGCTGATGAACGAGCTCGCACTCATCTTCGATCGGCTCGACATCCGCACCCGCGACGTCCTCGCGGCGGCAGGGACGAAGTGGAACTTCCTCCCGTTCCGACCGGGGCTCGTCGGCGGGCACTGCATCGGCGTCGATCCGTACTACCTCACGACCAAGGCGGAGCAGGTCGGCTATCATCCGCAAGTGATCTTGGCGGGCCGCCGGATCAACGACGGCATGGGCGCGTTCGTGGCGCAGCGGCTGATCAAGGAGCTGGTCGCGCAGGGGCATTCCATCAAGGGCTGCCGCGTCGGGATCCTCGGGCTGACGTTCAAGGAGAACGTGCCCGATCTGCGGAACAGCCGCGTGCCCGACATCATCCGCGAGCTGGCCGCGTTCGGGATCGAGGCGCTCATCCACGACCCGCTCGCGAACGCGGAGGAGGCCATCCACGAGTACGGCGTCCGGCTCTCCAGCCTGGACGAGCTGACGAACCTCGACGGGCTCGTCCTCGCGGTCGCGCACCGCGAATACCTCGAGATGCCGCGCACACGACTGTTCGAGATGGTGACGGGAAACGGAGCCATCGCCGACGTGAAGTCGATGCTCGATCCCGCTGAAGTGCCGGATCGCCTCGTCTACTGGAGCCTCTGAGCGGTGGCACGCATCCTCGTAACCGGCGCGTCCGGGTTCATCGGCTATCACCTGAGCGAACGCCTCCTCGCGCGGGGCGACGAGGTGGTCGGCCTCGACAACTTCAATGACTACTACTCGGTCGAGCTCAAGCGCGCGCGCGCGGAGCGACTGCGACGCCACGCTCGCTTCGAGATGGCCGAGATCGACCTCGCCGATCGCAAGAAGGTCCCCGAGCTCTTCGCGTCGGTGAAGTTCGACCGGGTGGTGAACCTGGCGGCGCAAGCCGGCGTGCGGTATTCACTGAAGAATCCCCACGCCTACGTCGACGCGAACCTCGTGGGCTTCGTCAACATTCTCGAGGGCTGTCGCCACCACGGCGTCGAGCACCTCGTCTACGCGTCCTCGAGCTCGGTGTACGGCGCCAACACGGAGATGCCGTTCTCCGTCCACCACAACGTGGACCATCCGGTGAGCCTCTACGCGGCGTCCAAGAAGGCCAACGAGCTGATGGCGCATACGTACAGCCATCTTTACGGCCTACCCACGACGGGGTTACGCTTCTTCACCGTCTACGGGCCGTGGGGTCGGCCCGACATGGCGCTGTTCGTCTTCACGAAGGCGATCCTCGCCGGCGAGCCGATCCAGGTGTTCAACCACGGCAAGATGCGACGAGACTTCACGTACATCGACGACATCGTCGAGGGCGTGGTGCGCGTCACCGATCGCGTCGCGGCGCCGAACCCCGAGTGGAGCGGGGACGCGCCCGATCCGGGGACGAGCCGCGCGCCCTACCGCATCTACAACATCGGCAACAACCAACCGGTCGAGCTGATGGAGATGATCGGCGCGGTGGAGCGCGCGCTCGGCAAGACGGCCGACAAGGAATTTCTCCCGATGCAGCCCGGTGATGTGCCGGCCACGTTCGCGGACGTCGACGACCTCGTGCGCGACGTCGGGTTCAAGCCGGCCACGCCGATCGACGTCGGGATCGGTCGCTTCGTGGCGTGGTATCGCGAGTACTTCGGAGCATAGGTGGCGCGGATCTACCTATCGGCGCCGCACATGGGGGGAGACGAGCTCGGGCTCGTCCAGGAGGCTTTCGCGTCCAACTGGCTCTCGTCGGTAGGCCCGCACATTGACGCGTTCGAACGCGAGCTCGGCACGCTCGTCGGCGCGGACGTGGCTGCCCTCGCGTCGGGTACGAGCGCGATGCACCTCGGGCTCCGGCTGCTGGGCGTCGGTCCCGGCGACGAGGTGGTCTGCCCCACCCTCACGTTCGTTGCGACGGCGAACCCCATCGTCTACCTCGGGGCGCGGCCCGTGTTCATCGACAGCGAGCGCGAGAGCTGGAACCTCGACCCCGCTCTGCTCGCGGACTTCCTCGATCGCCGTGCGCGCGAGGGTCGTCTGCCGAAGGCGGTGATCGTCGTTCACCTCTTTGGACAGAGCGCGAACCTCACGCCGATCTTGCGCGCGTGTGCCGCCCACGGCGTCTCGGTCCTCGAAGATGCGGCCGAAGCGCTCGGCACCGAGTACGAGGGGCGACAAGTCGGAGCGTTCGGTGACGTCGGCGTCCTGAGCTTCAACGGCAACAAGATCATCACCACGACCGGCGGGGGCGCGCTCGTGGCACGCGACCCCGCAAAGGTGGCCAAGGCGCGCTTCTGGGCGACGCAGGCGCGCGATCCCTCGATCGCCTATGAACACTCCGAGCTCGGATACAACTACCGCATGAGCAACGTGCTCGCGGGGATCGGCCGCGGGCAGCTCCGTGTGCTCGCCGACCGCGTGCGCCGACGGCGTGAGATCGCGTTCACCTATCGCGACGCGTTCGCCGACCTCGAGGGCATCGCGCTCATGCCGCAGGCCGCTTGGGGATACCACACGAACTGGCTCAGCGTGTTCACCGTCGACGAGACGAACGCCGGCTGCACCCGCACCGACCTGATCGAGGCGCTCGCCTCGGCCGACATCGAGGCGCGCCCCGTCTGGAAGCCGATGCACACGCAAAAGCTCTTTGCGCGAGCCGAGTCGATCGGGGGCGCGGTCGCCGATGAGTGCTTCGCGCGCGGCATCTGCCTGCCGAGCTCGACGTTCCTCACGGCGAGCGACCTCGAGCGCGTCGTCGGGATCGTGCGACGTCGGGTGAGGGGCCGATGATGCGCAAGCACGTCCTCCGGCTGAGCCAGCTCTCGATCGATCTCGTGGTCCTGGGCCTCGCGTTCGCGGTCGCATTCCTCATGCGGTTCGACTGGCGCCCGCCCGCCGAGATGTGGGGCCGCCTGGCCTTGACCGTCCCCTATGTCGTCCTGGGCGAGTACCTCGTGCTCTGGGTGTTCGGGATCCCGAAGTTCAGCTGGCGCTACATCGGCCTGCGCGAGCTTTGGCGGATCCTCGCCGCGGTCGTCGTCGCCAACGTCGCGCTCCTCTGGACGCGCCTCGCTCTCGGCGAGCTCCAAGCCGACTACGGCTATCTCCGGCACGGCATCATCCCGCTCGGCGCCATCGCTGGGAACTTCGTCTTGATGTTCCTCGGGGTGGCCGGCGTGCGCGTCGCGCGGCGAATCCTCGGCGAGTATCTCGAGTCCAAGCGACGCGCCAAGGGCGCCAAGGTTGTCCGGTCGGTCGCCACGATGCTGGTCGGCGCCGGACAAGGCGGCGTGCTGATGGCCAAGGAGATCGAGAACCGCCCGGATCTCGGGCTCCGACCGGTCGGTTTCGTCGATGACGACCCGGCGAAGAAGGGCACGATCCTCAACGGCATCCCGGTCCTCGGCGGCTCGCACGAGCTCGCTTACCACTGCGAGCGCACCGGGGCGCAACAGGTCTTGATTACGATGGCCAGCGCGCCCGGCGAGACGGTGCGTCGGATCAGCCGCCTCGCCGAGGAAGCCGGCTTGCCCGTGAAAATCATCCCCGGCTTGTTCGAGATCGCGGGCGGGCGGGTCGAGCTGACCCGGATCCGGCCCGTCGCGATCGAGGATCTCCTTCGCCGCGAGCCCATCGCGCTCGACACCGACGCGATCGCGGACCACCTGCGTGACCGCGTGGTCGCGGTCACGGGCGCGGGTGGGTCGATCGGATCCGAAATCTGCCGGCAGGTCGCCGAGTTCCGTCCGCTGCGCCTCCTCCTGCTCGAGCGCTCGGAGAACAGCCTGTTCGAGATCCACCGCGAGCTCGTGGCCCACCACCCGGCGCTCGACATCGTCCCGCTGCTCGCCGACGTGACCGACGAGCCGCGCGTATCCGCGATCTTCACCGAGTACGAACCGTCCGTGCTGTTCCACGCCGCCGCGCACAAGCACGTGCCGATGATGGAGTGGAACCCGGGCGAGGCGATCAAGAACAACGTCTTCGGCACACGCGTCGTCGCGGAGCTCAGCCATCGACACGGGCTCGAGAGCTTCGTGATGATCTCGACCGACAAAGCGGTGAACCCCAGCAGCGTGATGGGCGCGAGCAAGCGGGTGGCGGAGATGTACTGCCAAGCGCTCGCGAGCCGAAGTGACACGCGATTCGTGACCGTCCGCTTCGGCAACGTGCTCGGGTCCGCGGGGAGCGTGATCCCGATCTTCAAAGAGCAGATCGCGCGCGGCGGCCCGGTCACGGTGACACACCCGGAGATGACTAGGTACTTCATGACCATCCCAGAGGCGTGTCAGCTCGTTTTGCAAGCGGGCACGATGGGAGAAGGCGGCGAGATCTTCATCCTCGACATGGGCGAGCCGGTGAAGATCGTCGATCTCGCGCGCGACCTGATCCAGCTCAGCGGCTTCCGTCCCGACAAGGACATCGCCATCGAGTTCTCGGGGGTCCGCCCCGGCGAGAAGCTGTTCGAAGAGCTGTCCATCGACGCCGAAGGCGCGGAAAAGACCCGGCACCCCAAGATCTTCGTAGGCCGGCGCGAGCCCCCCGCGTGGACCGACGTCGAGGGCTTCACGCGCGCGCTCGCCGAGTGCGCCGCGACGCCGGAGCGTGACGCGGTGGTGCGCGCGTTGCGACGCATCGTACCCGAGTACGTCGAGCCGTCGCCCGAGGCCACGACGGCGGCGCCTCCCGAGCGACCGCCCGAGTCGACCGCGCCAGCGCAGCTGGTCGCCAGCCCGGCGAAGTGATCCGTGAGCGGCTCGAGGCGCGAGCGACGTAGACGGCGCAGCGGGGCTAGCGCTCAGCGCGGACGATCGCGGCCCGAGACCATCGCGCTCGTCGTGTTCGGCCTGGCGCTCGTGCTGGCCCCCGAGCTGATGGGCTCGATGTACGGCTGGGGCATCAGCCTCACCACCGCGCTCGTCGCACTCGGTTGCGCGCTACTCGCATGGTCCACCCGCGCCGCCAAGCGCACCGTAGCGATCCCGGTACTCGTGGTCGTGGTCGCGATCAGCATCGTGTGGACGGTGATCCAGGCGACACCGCTGCCGCGCGCGCTGGTCGAGGTGCTCCAACCCTCCGCGGTCGCCGCCTCCGACGCGTCGGCGACCCTGCGGGGCGTCAACCCGGCGAGCTGGATCCCGTTGTCGATCTCCCCGTTCGGAACGCGTGCGGAGATCGTAAAAGGTCTTGCCATCCTCTGCTCGCTGATCGGGGGATGGCTCCTCGTCGCGCAACGCATGCGGGCCGAGCTCGCGAAGGTCATCGCGATCTCCGTGGTCACCATGGCCATCGTCGCTCTGTGCCATCTCGGCGCGGACGCCGAGCGAGCGTTCGGAATCTTCGTTCTGCCGCACCCTGGCAACACGCTGGTCGCTCCGCTGGTCAACCAGAATCACCTCGCGGGGTTCCTCGCGCTGGGAGCGCCGCTCCTCGCCGGCCTCGCGCTCGACTCGGAAGAGCGGGGACAACGTATTTTGTATGCGACGCTCGCGGCGTTCACGGGCGCGACGTCTCTACTCTCCGTCTCCCGCGGAGGGGCGGCGTCGCTCGTCGTGGGCCTCGCGGTCCTCGGCGTCCTCGCGATGCTTCGGCGCAGGGCGAAGGAGAGCGAGCGTCTCTCCGCGCCACTCGCGCTCGTTGGGGCCACCACCGTCGCGGCGTGCGGACTCGGGCTTTACGTGGCTTCCGAGGGCCTGTTTCACGAGCTCGAGCACGGCGACCTGAGCAAGCTGACGCTCGCTGGTCACGCCTTCGGTCTCGCGCTCCGGCACCCGTGGGTGGGCGTCGGGCGCGGTGCCTTCTCCGCCGCCTTCGTCGCGAATGAAGGATCGGAGGTCCGCTTCACACACGCAGAGAGCTTCCCATCGCACTGGTCAGCCGAGTGGGGACTCGTGATGGCGACCGCGTTGATCGCGGTCCTTGCGGCGTCTATGTACCGTGCGATACGCGCCGCGCGAGGCTGGACCCAGCTGGGGGCGCTGGCCGCTCTCGCCGGGCTCGCTGTGCACGAGCTGGTGGACTTCGCCACCGAGCGGCTCGGGGTGGCGGTGGTGGCTGCCGCCCTGGCGACCGTCGCGTTGGCGCCGTCGAGGCGGCCGCACGAGACGGGTGGGCGCCTCGTCCCCGCCGCGTGGGTAGCGGCGGGTCTGGCCGTATTGACGACGGTCGCGCTCGGACTCCGCATCGACGCGACCGGCGTGCCTGAGCTGCGCGAGCGCATGGAGACCGCGATGCTCGCCGAAGACCGCGCCGAGTTCGCCCGCGTCCTCGAGGTGGCCACCGCCCTTCATCCGAGCGAGCCGGCCTTCGCACTCCTCGCCGGCGCCGAGGCCGCGCGCCACGACGAGCCGGCCGGCTTGCGCTGGCTCAACCGAGCGATGGTCACGGCGCCGGGTTGGGATGCCCCCCATCGAGAGGCCGCCGCCTATCTGATCCGGCGCGGGCGGATCACGCAGGGGCTCCTGGAGCTTCGACAGGCCGAGGAACGTCGCTCCGCGAGCCCCGAGCTCCTCTGCCGCTTGCTGGTGGCTCGGCCGGAAGCGGCGGCGGAGCTCGTTCGGGTCGCTCGTTCGGACGCGGTGGGGCTGCGTTGGCTCGACGCAGTCGCGGCATGTCTCCCGGTCGGCGAAGCGGCCACCGAGCAGATCGATGACGCGTTGACCCGTCACCACGTGCGCAGCGCGGTGTTCCGCGGCGCACGGCGGGAGTTGGCGGAGGGGCACGCCGAACGCGTGCTCACGATGCTGGACGTCGCGCAGCTGCGCGAACAGCCCGAGGCCCGCGTCCTCCTCGCCCGTGCGTACGTCGCGCTCGACCGGCATGACGAGGCGATCGCGTGCCTCGAGGACGCGGGCTCGATGGGCCAATACGCGGATCTTGGCCTTCGGGTCCGGGCGGAAGCCTCGGCGCGGGCCGGCCGCGCCGAGGCGATGCGAGCCACCATGGAGGAGCGGCGTCTCCTGGCCGCCGGGGACGCACCCGCCCTGGGTCGCGTCTGGGTCGACGAAGCCGAGCTCGAAGAGCAGCTCGGAAACGATGGGCGGGCGATCGCAGCCTACGAGCGGGCCCACCGGTTGGCGCAGCTGCCCGAAGCTCTCGCCGGAATCGCCCGCGTGGCGGAGCGGATCGGCCAACTCGGAAGGGCGATGCGCGCCTACGGCGAGCTATGCAGCGCGGATCCCGGGGGCTCGGCGTGCGCCTCCCACACGCGCGTTCGTGAGCGGCTCGGTGAATCGCACCCGCGCTACGAGCAACCACTGGGAACCCCTTGACTGTGGGGTGACCTTGGTCAACCGTGTCCGGCTCTCCGATCGGGCCCCCAAACTACATGCCTAGCGCACCTGGCACCCCCACCGAGCCTGACGAAGGTCGCGGTCTCGACCTCATGACCTATGTACGACTGCTCTGGTCGTACAAGTGGATCATCATGGCCGTCGCGGTCGGGGTGACTGCCGTCGTGGTGTTCTGGACGGTACGGCAGCCGAAGGTCTATCAAGCGACGGTCTCCATCGAGTACGACCCGAACCCGGTCACCCCGCTCGGCCATGAGGTCGAGGACGTATCAAATCCGATTGGGTCGTTCTGGTTGAGCCGCGAGTTCTTTGCGACACAGAACAGCATCATTGCGAGCCGAACGGTGGCCGAGCGCGTCGTGACGGACCTCGGGCTCCACCGCGACCCCACGTTCTTCTACCGCGATAGCTTCGAGCCCCCGCCGCGAAACGCCCTGCAACGCGCGTTCGACTTCGTATGGGCCAAGCTCACCGGCACCCGCGTTCCCACTCCGTCGCGCACGCCGGAGCTGCCCACCGTCGAGGCGACCGCGCGCGTCCTCCAGAGTCGCCTCACCGTCGAACCGGTCGAAGACACGCGCATCGTGGCCATCCGGATCCAGGATGAAGACCCGGAGCGCGCGGCGCAGCTCGCGAACGCGGTGGCCGACGCCTATGTCGCGAAGACGATCGAGGACCGAAGCCGCTCAACCCTGGGCGCCCTCGACTGGCTGGCAGATCAGCTCGACGGACTGCGCGGAGAGCTCGACGAGAGCGAGCTGGCGCTCCATCACTTCAAACAGGAGCACAACGTCCTGTCGGTCTCGATGGAAGACCGCCAGAACCTGGTGGCGAGCGAGATCACCGCGCTCAACGAAGCGCTCACGACGACGCGTACCCACCGGATCGAGCTCGCCGCGCGCGCCGCACGCGTCCGGGCGGCCGCCGAGGCCGAGAACCCCGAGGACAGCGCGACGGCGTTTCCGAACAACGACACGATTTCCGGCTTGCTCGAACAGCTCCGGCAGAAGATCTCGGAGCGTGAGGGCCTCTCGACTCGCTACGGTCCGAACCACGTCCGCATGCAACAGCTCGACTCCGAGCTCGTGGGGATGCGACGCCAGCTGCGCGAAGAAATGAACGGGGTGGTCCGCGCCGCCGAGGCCGACGTGCGCGAGATCCAGCGCGTCGAATCCGGGCTGCGCGCCGCGCTCGATGAGGCACACAGCTCTGGGCTCGAGCTCAACC
>JBFWYI010000156.1:0-11979 GCA_050186575.1 Sandaracinaceae bacterium
ACAGCAGCGAGCCGGCCGACGCGCCGCGGCTCGCGCGAGCCCGCGCCGCGTTCGAGGCGGCGAGCCGCGCGGACGACGCGGGCGACTACGTCGCGGCGAGAGCGGGGTTCCAGGAGGCCTACGACCTCACCGAGAACCCGGCCGTGCGCTTCAACCTCGGCCGGGTCGACGAGCGCACCGGCAACCTCCGTGCGGCGGCGGAGCACTACCGGATCGCGCTCCGCGGGCACCTCCGGCCGGAGCACGAGGCGTACGCGCGTCAACGCCTCGAGGCGGTCGAGGCGGAGCTCGCACGAGCGGGTGACGGAGCCTCCGGACGCGCTGGCGGACCGGATCCGGTCGCGCTCGGCGTCACCCTCGGAGTCGGCCTCTCGGTCACCGCCGCCCTCGCCGTCGCGTCGGCCGTGATGTGGGTCGGCGCGAACGACACCTACGATGGCTTCGCGACCGACTGCGCGCCGCGCTGCATGCCGAGCGACGTCGCCGCATCGGACCTCGGCACCTCGATCGATCTCGCGAACGCGTTTTGGGTCGCGGCGATCGCGGCGGGCGTGGGCACGATCCTGATCACGATCGCGCTCGCCGTGTCGGGCGACGCCGACGAGCCGGCGGCGAGCCTGCTCGTCGGTCCGACGTCGCTCGCGCTCCGCACGAGGCTGCCGTGACGCGAGCCACGCTCGTCGCGGTTTCGACGTCGCTCATCGTCTTGTCGGCGTGCGAGCTCGACATCGAGGCGTTGACCGCCGAGGCGGGGACGCCCCACGACGCGGGGCGGCACGACGGTGGGATGCGCGATGCAGATCGGCCCGACGGGGCCTCGACGGACGGATCGCGAGCCGACGCGGGCGGCGATGCGGGCCCGGCGCTCGAGGACGCGGGGATGCCTGCGCCGCCCGCCGCGGCGCATGGCTTCGACTTTCCGAGTGACATCGTGGTCGAGTCGTCCGCCATCGGCAGCTTCGGCACGGTGGTGGTCGGTCACGGGACGCGCTCCCTCGCGGGCGGTAGCGATCAAGCGTTCTGGGCAACCTCGATCGACGCGGACGGCGCGGTGACGTACGCGACCGCGTTCGGCGGCCAGTTCAACGATCAGCTCTTCGCCGTCGACGCCGACGCGGCGCACGTCTACGCCGTCGGGTTCACGCGGACGTTCGCGTTCGGCGCCGCGATGGCGCGGAACAACGACGCGGTCCTCGTCGAGCTCGGCGACTCGGGGGTGCTCTCGACGCGTCACATGGGCATCGCGGGGGCGGACGAGACGCTCTTCGCGATCCACACCGACGACTCGGGATGGGTCGCGGGCGGTCGCACCGCTCCCGGATCCGACGTGCTCGCCGACGCGTTGGTGATCATCGGCATGCCGCTCACCGCGTGGTCGATCGATCTCGGTCAGCGCGACACGGTGCGCGGGATCGCGACGACGCCGAGTCGGATCTACGCGGTCGGCACCTACCAGGACGCGTCGGATCCGACCAACTCGCGCGGCTTCGTGCTCTCGATCGAGCGATCGACCGGGGTCCTCGAGTGGGGCCGGTCGGTGCTGGGCGAGTCGTTCGCCGAGCTCAAGCGGGTGCGCGTCGATGCGAGCGGTCAGCTCGTGGTGGTCGGCCGGAGAGACGGTAGGGGGCTGCGCCTCGAGGTCTCGGACATCGGTGCGCTCCTCTCCGCTGAAGAGGTGGACGTCCCTCAGCTCGTCGACACCGTTTTGACCTCGAACGGCGCCGAGCTGCTCGCCGGCACTCGCATGACCGACGGCTACCTGCTGCGCCGCCTCGGCTCACGCTACGTCGGCACGTACGTCGCGGGTCTGGGGCTCGTCGCTCCGTTCGGTGAGGTGTTGCGCGCGAGCGCGACGTCGGGCGCGACGATCGTCCTCCAACGCGGAGCGCGCGATGTCTTCCTCGTCGGGATCGACGAGGTCGGTGCGACCGAGTGTGCGAGCACGGCGCTTCCGCTCGACGCGACCGTGCCGTCGTCGCTCACGTTCGAGCCGATCGACAGCGCGGTGCTCGGCACCTGGGCGCCGATCGCGGGGTGGAGAGACGCCGCGTTCACGCCGCAGACGATCGACGAGGCGCCCTCGCCGGCCAGCGCCTGCGGTCCCTGAGCGCCGCCTAAAAATGGCCCACGCGATCCGGCCGTGAGACTAGTACCCGGTGCGCCGGGCATGGCTGACGCTCTGTCTCGTTTGGCTCGTCCCGCTCAGCGCGCGGGCGGGCAACGGCGACGGCGTGCTGCTCGGCAACGGCGCGGCGTTGAGCGGAGGTGCGGTGAGCGCGACCGTCGCGGACGGAACCGCCACTTGGTACAACCCGGCCGGTCTCGCGTCGATCCGCCGCGGCGCGATCGATGTCAGCGGGAGCATCTTCCAGCTGCGCGCGGCGAACGAGCCGGGTCTCATCTCGTCGACGACCGGCGCATCGAACGACGGCGGCTACCTCGAGCTATTGACGATCCCGAGCGCGAGCACGATCTCGCGTCAGCTCGAGCCGGGCCTCGGTATCGCGTTCGGGATCTTCGCGTCGCGGTTCGGCCAGAACACCGTGCGCACCGGCCTCGAGACGGATTCGCCCGTCGGCTCGTCGCAGTGGACGCTCAGCTCGTCCACGTTCGATGCGACCTACCACGCAGGCGGCGCGCTCGGCTTTACGCTGAGCGAGCAGGTCCGCTTCGGGCTCAGCTTGTTCGGCGTCTACCGCGAGCGCTCGCGCTCGTTCCAGTCCGCGGGCGCGTTCGACCTCGGCGATCAGATGAGCGTGATCGCGCGCGGTGGCATCTCGCAGGTCCGGAGCTTCGGCGTCGAGCTCGGCCTCGGCGTGCAGTGGGAGCCGCACCCCGGCGTGCTGATCGGCTTCAGCGGGCGCAGCCCCGGGCTCGAGCTCCTCACCCAGGTGCGTTCCACGACGACGATGGTCGAGGCGGTCGTGGATCCGGGCGCAGAGAATCGGATCACGTTCACGCCGGACGACGCGGAGGATCTCGCGCCCGCGCTGGCGGTGCTGACGCCCGGTCGGCTCGGCTTCGCGCTCGGCTATCGCTGGGACCGCGGGTGGATCGCGGCGGAGCTCGACATCCAACCTCCGCTGGAGGGGGTCGGCGTGGTGGAGCGCCGCTTCGTGTGGAACCTGCGCCTCGGCGCGCGCTACGAGGTGGATCGCTCGATCGGCGTCGGTGCGGGGGTGTTCACCGATCAGAGCGAGCAATCCCCGATCCAGGATCTCGGACAGACCCGGGTCGACTTCTACGGCGTCTCCGGCGGCGTCGAGGTGCGGACGCCGCATCGGCTCGGCGAGGGCGAGTCGGCCGACGAGCTGGTGTTCAGCACGACGATCGCGCTCCGCTACGCGGTCGGGGTCGGCGAGGTCGGCGGCCTGCTCTTCGATCCGGCGAACGGCCTCACCCAGCAGACGGTCGCGGTGCAGACCACGATCCACGAGTTCGGCCTCCACATCGGGAGCGCGCTCTACTTCTGATTCGCGATCGCGCGCGCGTCTCAGTCGGCGGTGACGTCGACGCCGTACCGCACGTAGCGCTGCGCAATGATTCTTCCGAGGTATACTTCGCGGAACCGATAGAGGTAGCCCGCGTGCGTGTCGAGCACGACCTTGCCGCCGGGGATCATCGTCAGCTCCTCGCGCTCGCGTCCATCGAAGCTCACCCACACGAGCGCGAGCTTGAGCGAGGTCCGGTTCACGAACGTCGCGCGCACCGGCTCGCCACCGTGGAGGCTCCGCCACGGGATCATCTCGTCGCCCGGCGTGCGTCCGCTCATCTCGCTCACCGCGCTGAGGAGCGCGGCGCGAGCCCGTTCGAGCCGGGACAGGGCCTCGTCGCGCTCCGCTCGCAGCGCCGACATCGCCTCGGCGCGCGCCTCCGCGTCGTCGCGATAGGCCATCAGTCGCCGGGCGCGATGCCGTAGGCCGACTCGCCCTCCAGCGCGGGCAGCGCGGCGCGTCGGATCTGGAGCGTGCGCACCGCCCACACGTCGCCGAACACGCGGTAGCGAAGCGCGGTCTGATCGAGGTAGTCGACGCCCGCCGAGCCGCCCGTGCCGGTGCGCCGGCCGATCACACGCTCGACCATCCGCGCGTGACGCTGGCGGAAGATCACGAACGCCTGCTCGAGCTCGACCAGCCCGTCGACGATCTGCCGCGGCCACGCGAGGAGCGGGAGCTCGCGATAGCCCTCGATGAGCACGAGCGCGGCGCGGATGCGCGAACGTCGTCGCCGCTCGGGCTCGTCGAGATCCTCCGCGCGGAGGAACGCGGCGGCCGACTCGCGCTCGCCCTCGTAGCGCGCCTTGAGCCGAACGCGATCCGCATCGGTCAATGCGTCGTGCTGCGCATAGAGGCTCGCCCGATCGAGCTCGCCCGCGTGCGCGGCGAGGTAGCGGTCCACGAAGCGCGCCACGGTCGCCTCGTCACCGGGCTCGTCCGGGTGCGAGCCGTCGATCGGCGTGCGGAACAACCACTCGTCGATCGCTTCTTTGAGGGTCGGCCGATCCGCGAGCCGGCGCGCTACGCGCGAGGATGCGGCGGACTCCGTTCCGTCAGGGTTCTTGAGCGCCGTCAGGTAGCTGCCCTCGTGTCCGAGCGGGATGCGCTTCTCGTCGTCGAGCCCCATGAGGATCTCGATCTCGCGCATCTGCGCGGACTGAAAGCCGCTGGCCGGGCTCAGCTTGTCGCGGAACGCGAGGTAGTCGCGCGTGGTCATCGTCTCCATCAGCGCGAAGTGGCTCGCGACCTGATGGAAGAGCAATGCGATTCTCCTGATACCGCGCACCGCGTTGGACAGCGCCTGCTCCGGCACGCGCGGCCGCTTGAACAGATCGCGCACGCGCACGAGCTCGCGGATCGCGAGCTTGAACCACAGCTCGTCGATCTGATGGACGGTGATGAACATCACCTCGTCGTTCTCGAGCCCCGAGTCGTCCGCCTCGAGCCCCCCTTGGAGGCCGAGCAGATCCTCGACGCGGATGTAGTCCCAGTACGTCGTGGCGCGATGAGCCATGGGCGGGAGCGTAGTTTTGGTTCCGCGGCGACGCAGCCCGCCGGTGGGGGCTTCCGCACGGGAGCACGGGAGGAGTATCGCCGTGCGGGGGGTCGACGCGCGCGGCGTTCCCCCGTTCGAGTACGAGGACGAGCACGTGCACGTGCACGAGGACGACGAGACGACGAGACGACGAGACGACGAGACGACGAGACGACGAGCGTCGCGCCTGGCGATGCGCGCGCTACTATCCGGCGCGGATGGGCGACGCACCGAAGCGGTTCGGGTACTACCGGCGGCTCAGCCGTGCGCAGAAGCGCATCTACGACGAGAGCGACGAGTGGGGCGCGATCGAGCTCGAGGATCCGGGCGCGCTCGCGCCCCTCGCGGGCGCGATCGGCGAGGCGCTGGCCGCCGACGATCGCGTCGGGACGGAGCGGGCCAGCCGTGAGCTGGTGCGCGGCATCTGCGATCAGCTCAACGTCCCGTCGCCGAGCGCGCGCGTGCTCGCGGTGCGGCCGCGCTCCGCGTCGGCCGAGCTGCACGGCCTCTACGTGCGCGAGCCCGACGCGCGCCCCGTTCTGATGGTGTGGATGCGCACCGCACAGAACGAGCGCCCGGTCGCCCACCGCACGTTCGTGCGCACGCTCGCGCACGAGGTCGGTCATCACCTCGACTACGAGCTGCTCGAGCTCGAGGACTCGTTCCACACCCACGGGTTCTTCCAGCGCGAGTCGAGCCTCGTGCGACAGCTCCTCGGCCGTGGACGCCCCAAGGTGCAAACGCCCGTCGCACCACCGACCGAGCTCGTCCGCGAGCCGACCGATCCGCAGCTCGTCCTGCCCTGGTAGGCTCTCGACCCGATGACGTGGCTCATGCGCCCGCTCGAGGCGGTGCTCGACACGCTGATCGATGCGCCGCTCCGCGAGCGGGTGGATCGGATCGATCTCGAGCTCAACGCCTACGGCTACGATCGTTGGGGCGCGTCGAAGGCCGATCTGTTGCGATCGCTCGCGCTCGCGCGCTGGTTCCATCGCACGTACTTCCGGGTCGAGACGTTCGGGATCGATCACGTGCCCGAGGGTCGCGCCCTCCTCATCGCGAACCACAGCGGTCAGCTCGCGTACGACGGGATGCTGATCGCGTCGGCGATGTTCTACGACGCAGAGCCGCCGCGCTTCGTGCGCGCGATGATCGAGCGCTTCTTCATCGAGACGCCGATCGTCGGCGCGTTCATGACGAAGATGGGTCAGGTCACGGGCATCCAAGAGAACGCGGAGCGCCTGCTCGCCGAGGAGGAGGCCGCGGTGCTCGTGTTCCCCGAGGGGCAGCGCGGCGGAGGTCGGCTCTGGTCCGAGCGCTACAAGGTGCTCGGTTTCTCGCAAGGGTTCTTGCGGCTCGCGAAGAAGACGCGCACGCCCATCATCCCCGTCGCGTTCATCGGCGGTGAGGAGATGTGCCCGAGCTTCTCGCGCAACGAGCCGATCGCGAAGCTGATGGGCACGCCGTACATGCCGCTCGTGCCGTGGGGTCTCCCGCTGCCCGCTCCGGTGAAGGTCCGCATCCATTTCGGCGCCCCGATGCGGTTCGAGGGCAGCGGCGACGAGGAGGACGACGTGATCCTCCCCGAGGTGCGTCAGGTCGAGCACGCGGTGAGCGAGCTGATCCAGCGCGGCCTCACCGAGCGAGAGGGCGTGTTCTCGTGAGCGGCTCCTCGCGCGAGCGGCGCACGCTCTTGGTCACCGGCGCGCTCGGCAGCTTCGGCCGCGTCGCCGTGCGCTGGCTGGCCCAGGATCCGCGGTTCGAGGTGTACGCGGTCGACGTGCGCGATCTCGATACGCGCAAGGGAAGTGGGCCCTCGCCGATCCCCGACGGCGTGCACTACCAGAAGCTCGACGTGCGCAAGCGCGGCTTCGAGGACCTCGTGCGGAAGATCCACCCCGAGGCGATCATCCACCTCGCGATGGTGCGGCGCTTCGGCTTCGACGCCGCGCAGCGCCACCGGATCAACTTCGAGGGCACGGCCAAGGTGTTCGAGGTGGGCCGACGGCTGAACGTCAAGAAGATGGTCTTCTCGAGCCGCGCCACCGTGTACGGCGCGCTTCCCGATCAGCCTCAGTTCGTCACCGAGGAGCACCCGCCGTCGGCCGGTCGCACGTTCCCCGAGATGCAGGACCTCGTCGCGGCCGACCTCTACGTCAGCCAGATGCTCTGGCGCTACCCCGACGTCGAGACGGTGCTGTTGCGCCCGGTGAACGTGCTGGGGCCGTCGGTGAGCACGCTCCTCAACCGCTACCTCGGTCGCCGCCGCGTGTTCACCGTGCTCGGGTTCGATCCGATCCAGCAGGTGCTCCACGAGAGCGACCTCGGCCTCGCGTTCGAGCGCGCGCTCCAGCCGGGGGTGCGCGGCGTCTTCAACGTCGCGGGACCTGGACAAGTTCCGTTGCATGTGTTGGTCCAGGAGACCGGGGCGAGCGGCGTGGCGCTCCCCGAGTCGCTGATCGGCGCGCTGCGCGGTCGGCTGGGCTTCCCCGAGATCCCGCGCGGTGCGATCGAGTACCTGAAGTACCCGTGCACGGTGGACGGGATCCGGTTCGTCGCAGAGACCGGGTTCGCGCCGCGCCACGACCTCGTGTCGACGCTCCGCGCGGTCCCCCGCGGTCCGCGCGCCCCGTGAGCGACGACCGGGTTTCCGAGCACGTGCCGGATCGTGACATCGAGGTCGGGCCTGCGGACTCCGGTTCACGCTCGATCCGTGAACGTGACGCCCACGTCGAGCCGCGAAACCCCAATTTGTCCGCGCCTCGGGCACCTGATAGCTTCATCACCAGCTGGCACGCGTTTCGCTCGTGGCCGGCGTGATGGAAGCGGGCGGCGTCGCGCGATGCTGCCGATTCGGTGGACGCCACGGAGCGGCGTTCGAAGGAGCTGAGCAAATGACGCAGGGACTTATGACGCAGAGACTTACGCACTCGAGGCTTACGCACGGGCTCATGGTCGGACTCGTTCTCGTGGGCGCGCTCGGCGCGTGGGGCTGCCGCCGTCACGGGGCGTCGACCACCGGCGCGCTGACCGCGCGCCAGGAGCGCAACCTCCTCCACCTCGCGTCGCGCGACACGCGCTGCCCTGCGAACCAGCTCCAAGTGATCCTGCTCCAGCCGGGCACCCCCGCCATCTACAGCGTCCAAGGTTGTCAGCCCGTCGAGTACTCGCTCCACTGTCGCGGCCGCCGCTGCAACTGGCGCCGCATCGACCAGCTCGAGATGACG
Organism: Sandaracinaceae bacterium; assembly: GCA_050186575.1. Taxonomy (GTDB): domain Bacteria; phylum Myxococcota_A; class Polyangia; order Polyangiales; family Sandaracinaceae; genus JAUHXR01. Next base: position 8,259 of record JBFWYI010000156.1, read on the forward strand.
GCCGGCGCGAACCTCCAGTGTCCGCCGCAGATGATCCAGCAGTCGATGACGCAAACTCCGGTGACGCGCTACGCGACCGGCTGTGGCCGACAGGCTCCGTACACCGTGAGCTGCAACGCGATGGCGTGCGGCTGGACGATGAGCGGCCCGGTCGAGGGCGCGAGCGCGGCCGTCGCGCAGCAGGGTGGCGGCGTGGTGGTGCAGCCGGCCGGTCCAACGTCCGACGCGAACGGCGCGAACCTCCAGGCGCGGCTCCTCTCGCAGCGCGACGCGATCCTGAGCTGCCTCGACGACGCGGGCGAGCTCGTCCTCACCGTCCGCTGGACCGCGCAAGGCCAGGTGATGCTCCAGATCCCGCCGGAGCTCGCCAACACGGCGGCCGAGGGCTGCATCCAGGCGGCGGTCGGCGCGCTCAGCGTCCCCGCGCAGTCGCAGCCGGGCCAAGTCTCGATCACCGTCCAGTAGCCGCGTCGAACGGCAGGCTCCGATCGGGTACGCTGCGCAAGATCCTGGGCGCAGCGTGCCGCGTCCGGTCGGGAGAAGTGTCGATGCCGAGCCGTGCTGAGATGTGGGATCGCCTCGAAGGTCCTTTCGACGTCCTGGTGATCGGAGGAGGGATCTGCGGAGCCGGCATCGCGCGCGACGCAGCGCGCCGCGGCCTCGCGGTGGCGACGGTGGAGATGAGCGACCTCGCGTCGGGCACGAGCTCGCGCTCGAGCAAGCTGATCCACGGAGGGCTCCGCTACCTCGAGCAATACGAGTTCGGCCTCGTGTTCGAGTCGGTGAGCGAGCGACGGATCCTCCAAGACATCGCGCCCCACCTCGTGAACCCGCTCGGCTTCCTGTTCCCCGTGTACGAGGGCGCGCGCAAGCCGCTCTGGATGATCAACACCGGCGTGCGCCTCTACGAGGGCCTCTCGCTGTTCCGTTCGCCGAAGCGCCCGCGCAGCCTCAAGCCGAGCGACGTCGCGAAGGAGGAGCCGGCGGTGCGGCTCGACGGGCTCAAGGGCGCGCCGCTCTACTACGACTGCGCGACCGACGACGCGCGCTTGACGCTCGAGACCGCGATCGACGCCACCCGCCACGGCGCGGTGATCGTGAGCTGGGCGAAGGCGACGGAGCTATTGACCGACGATCGCGGCGCGATCCACGGGGTGCGCGTCGAGGATCAGCTGAACGGGCAGAGCCGCGAGGTGAGCGCGCGCGTCGTGATCAACGCGACGGGGCCGTGGACGGATCGCACGCTCTCGATGAGCGCGAAGAAGGCAGGCGGACCGCTGCTCCGTCCGACCAAGGGCGTCCATGCCGTCGTCGAGCACGACAAGTTGCCGCTCACGCACTGCGTCGCGCTGTTCCATCCCGACGACCGTCGCGTCATGTTCGCGATCCCGTGGGGCGACCGGACCTATCTCGGGACGACCGACACCGACTACGAGGGCGATCCCGCGGACGTCGCGGCGACGCTCGAGGACGTCGACTATCTCCTGGCGGCGAGCAACCACTACTTCCCGAACCACGTGCTCGGGCGGCCCGACGTGATCAGCACGTGGGCGGGCATCCGGCCGCTCATCGCGCCGGGCGGGGGCGGGGAGGGCGGCGAGGTCGCGGAGTCGCAGGTGAGCCGCGAGCATCACATCCTCGTCGGCCAGGATCAGCTCATCACGATCGCGGGCGGCAAGCTCACCACGTACCGGCGCATGGCGGCGGAGGTCGTCGATACCGCCGTCCGCGTGCTCGAGCTGAGCCGCGGCCCGATCGATCTAGAGGCCGCGCGCACCGACAAGGACCCGCTGCCGGGAGCGATCGGCTGGCCGGACGACGACGACCACGCGAAGGTCGCCGACGAGGTGAGCAAGGCGGGTCACCCCTTCATCGCGGACGACGTCGCGCGCGAGCTCGCCGACACCTACGGGATGCGCGGCCTCGAGATCGCAAAGCGCGTTCAGAAGAACCACGCGCTCGGCGAGCGATTGGTCCCGGGCCGGCCCGAGATCCTCGCGGCGGTGGACTTCGCGGTCGAAGAGGAGCTCGCCGCGACGGTGAGCGACATCATGATCCGGCGCACGCAGCTCTTCTATCGCGACAAGGACCAGGGCCTCGGCGCGGCGGTCACGGTGGCGGCGCGGATGGCGGAGCTGCTCGGCTGGAGCGAGGAAGAGAAGCGATCGCAGATCGCGCGCTACCAGGCGGAGGTCGCGCTCTCGCGGCGGTGGCGAGGCGAAGCGGCGGCGGCCCAGAAGAGCGCGGGCGCGTCGGCGCGCGCGTAGCGTCGAGGCCTACGTCGAGGCCTACGGAGGTTCGGGGCTCGCGGTGAACGCGATGCCGATGCTCATCGCAGCGCAGATCGTCGGATCGGCGGCGGACGGGTAGAGGTCGGCGAGTGGCTCGATCGTCGGGCGAATGGTCGGATCGAGGCCCAGTGAGTCGAGGGTGATCGCTCCCCCGAGGGTGCCTTCGCCCGGGTCGAGCTCGAACAGCTCGAACCTCAGCCGAGGGTCCGTGATCCCGTATCGAGCTTCGAAGAACGGGAACGAGAAGGCGTAGCCGACCCCGCCGGCCTCAAGGTGTCCCGCCACGATGGACCCCGGAAATGGGTTGGACGTCTCCGCCGACACGCGATCCACGAAGCGCACGAACACGGACGGATCGTCGACGTAGTCGTTGACCGCGTCGACCGCGATCGCGAGCTAGATGGCCCCCGATGCGATGTCCTCGGTGAGCCGTGCGTCGGAGCAGCCGACGCGCTGCATGTGCGGGCACCTCTCCATCTGCCACAGGTTCTCCAACCTCGGGACGAGGCCGCCCATCGCGTTGTCGATCCCGACCTCGTTCGGATCGAGGAGGGACACGAAGTCGGGGTGCGCGTGCTCGCAGTCTGCGCCGGGCGTGGGCGAGCCGTCCGGACCGGAGTCGATCATGTCGAGGTCGATGCCCGCCGTGGCGCCACCCGACGGCGCCGGGATGGAGAGCCGATCGATCCGAAACACCAGCGTGGTGTCCGCGAACCCCGCGTCGCTGCAGCCACCGACGAGCAGCAGTATGCACATCGCAAGACGAGTGTGGGTGTGCCTCACGCGCGGACTCACGGTTCCTCAGGGCTCGCGGCGAACGCGAGGCCGATGCTCAGGGCTTGGCAGACCGACGGATCGTCCGAAGGGTGGAGGTCGGCCAAGCTTCGGATGGTCGAGCGAAGATCACCGATCGTGGGGCCGGGAAGTGGGAGGAGCGCCTCGACGATCGAGTCGACGGTGATCTCAGCCCCGATGGCTCCCTCGGCCATGCCGAGCCCCGACGTGACGTCCACCGCGCGCAGGTCGAAGCGAGGATCGGAGAGCGTGATCCTCGTCGCCAACAAGAGAAAGGAAAACGCCTCGCCGCGGCCGCTCGCCTCGAGCCGTCCCGCCACGATCGCGCCCGGGATCGCGTCGGAGGTCGTGCCCGCCGTCCGATCGAAGAACCGCACCGACACGGACGGGTCGTCCTCGTAGTCGTTGACCCCGTCGACGACGAACGCAATGTCGATTGCACCGGACGCGATGTCGTCGGCGAGGTGCGCGTCGAAGCAGCCTCGACGCTCCATGTCGGGACACTCGTCGATCGGAAACAGGTTCTCGATCGTCGGAACGAGGTTTGCGATGCTGTTGTCGACGCCGACCTCGGTCGGATCGACGCCGTACACGAAGTCGGGCTGGAACTCTTCGCAGGTCGCGTCCGGGTCGCT
>JBFWYI010000157.1:0-11898 GCA_050186575.1 Sandaracinaceae bacterium
AGTGGGTGCGATCGGTATCCGTGTCGACGCAGGCGGAGCCGCAGAGCGTGGGCGTCGCGCCGCCGCAGGAGAGGCCGCACGTTCCGCTCGAGCAGACCTCGCCGGATCCACACGCAGTGGTGCAGTCGCCGCAGTGGGCGCGATCGGTATCCGTGTCGACGCAGGCGGAGCCGCAGAGCGTGGGCGTCGCGCCGCCGCACGAGAGGCCGCACGTTCCGCTCGAGCAGACCTCGCCGGATCCACACGCGGTCGCGCAGTCGCCGCAGTGGGCGCGATCGGTATCCGTGTCCACGCACGACGATCCGCAGAGCGTGGGCGTCGCGCCGCCGCAGGAGAGGCCGCACGTTCCGCTTGAGCAGACCTCGCCGGATCCACACGCGGTGGCGCAGTCGCCGCAGTGCGCGCGATCGGTATCCGTGTCGACGCACGACGATCCGCAGAGCGTGGGCGTCGCGCCGCCGCACGAGAGGCCGCAGGTTCCGCTCGAGCAGACCTCGCCGGATCCACACGCGGTGGTGCAGTCGCCGCAGTGCATGCGATCGGTGTCGGTGTCGACGCACGACGATCCGCAGAGCATAGGCGTGTCTCCGCCGCAGGTGAGCCCGCACGCTCCGCTCGAGCAGACCTCGCCGGCCGCGCAAGGCGCGCTGCATCCACCGCAATGGGCGCGGTCGGTGTCGGTGTCGACGCACGAGGATCCGCACAGCGTGGGGGTGTCGCCACCGCACGAGAGCCCGCACGCGCCGCCGCTGCACACCTCGCCGGCGCCGCACGCGGTGGTGCAGTCGCCGCAGTGCGCGCGGTTCGCGTCGGTGTCGACGCACTCCGTCCCGCAGAGCGTCGGCGTGCCTCCCCCGCACGAGAGCCCGCACGTGCCGCCGCTGCACACCTCGCCGGCCGCGCAGCCGATCCCGCAGCCGCCGCAGTTGCCGCGATCGACGTCGGTGTCGACGCACGCGTCGCCGCAGCGCGTCGGCGTGTCGCCGCCGCACGAGAGGCCGCACGCGCCGCCGCTGCACACCTCTCCAGGATCGCAAGCTTGGTTGCAGCCTCCGCAGTGCGCGCGGTTCGCGTCGGTGTCCACGCACGAGGATCCGCACAGCGTCGGCGTGTCGCCGCCGCAGGAGAGCCCGCACGTCCCCCCGCTGCACACCTCGCCCGGATCGCACGCCACCGCGCAGTCGCCGCAGTGATCGCCATCGCTGTCGGTGTCCACGCACGCGTCGCCGCACTGGGTCGGGGTGGTGCCGCCGCAGGAGAGCCCGCAGGCTCCGCCGCTGCACACCTCGCCCGCCGCGCACGCGGTGTCGCACGCGCCGCAGTGCAGACGGTCGGTGTCCGTGTCGACGCACGCCGCGCCGCATTGGGTGGGCGTGTCGCCCCCACAGCCCACGCCGCAGGTGCCCGAGCTGCAGAGCTCGCCAGCGCTGCACGGTGCGTCGCACCCGCCGCAGTGATCGGGATCGACGTCGAGATCCACGCACGCGCCGCCGCACTCGGCGAGGCCCGGATCACACGTCAGGCCGGCGTCCGCCGCCTCGCCCGCGTCGACCTCGCTCCCACCATCGGGGTCGCCGCCTCCGTCACATCCCACCGCGATCGCGAGCACCACCCACACGCCGAGCCGACAACCGATCGATGACCGCATCTCGAGTCCCCTCGCTATCGCACGCTACGACCGGGCCGCGGCGTGTCCCTCCGACCAGGCCAGGGTACGCGAGGGAGCCCACGATGGACAACCTCACTTACGATCGTCACGCAACGGGCGCGATCGGCGCCTCGTGCGACGTGGCGCGCCCTCGAGAACGACGCGCGCGGCTGGCACTCGAGCATGCCGCGAAGGCGCCGAGCGCGGTCGGCGCCGAACCCTCTCGCGTGGAGATGAGGTCGCTCCCCCTGCGATGGCACGCGACCTGCTGCGCTGCGGAGCATGACCCTGCATCGCAACCCCTGGCGCCTCTCCTTTCGCGGCTGGAAGCGCGCGCTCCTGCGCACGCTGAAGGAGGTCCAGGGCGATCAGGTACCCATCGTCGCCGCGGGCATGGCGTTCTGGTCGATGCTGGCGATCTTCCCCGCTCTGATCGCGCTGATCTCGATCTACGGTCTCGTCGCAGACCCCGCGACGATCGAGCAGCAGGTCCAGAGCTTCTCGCAGATCCTCCCGCTCTCGGCGCGTTCGCTCATCGCGACCCAGCTCCGGGAGATCGTCCGCGGCTCGCACGGCTCTCTGGGCATGGGCCTGGTCGGCTCGCTCGTGGGCGCGCTGTGGAGCGCGTCGTCGGGGACGAAGATGGCGATCGCCGCGATCAACGTCGCCTACGACGCCGATGAGACGCGCGGCTTCTTCAAGCTGCGCGGTCTCGCGCTCCTGCTCACGGCGGGAGCGCTCCTCCTCGTCGCCATCATCGTGGTGCTCATCGCGGTGCTGCCGGCGCTCTTCGAGACGTTCGGCGTCGGCGCGCTCGGCCGGGCGCTCGTCACGTATGGGCGATGGCCGGTCATGGCCCTCGTCGTGATGCTCGGGCTCGCCATCCTCTACCGCCTCGCCCCCTGCCGCGAGGGCCCGGCTTGGCGGTTCGTCACGCCGGGCGCGGTCCTCGCCACGCTCCTCTGGCTCGCGCTGACGGGCGTGTTCACGTGGTGCGTGTCGAGCTTCGGCGGCACTCCGCGCACCTACGGCGCGCTCGGCGGCGTCATCGTGCTGCTCCTCTGGTTCTTGCTCAGCGCGTTCGTCTTCCTGCTCGGCGCGGAGCTCAACTCCGAGATCGAGCGGGAGACCGGTGAGATCGCGGGAGACGAGCGCGACCCCGAGCTCCGGACGAGGCTGGCGACGGACCGCGAGATCTACCGACCTTCTCGCTCGTGATCGATGCGCTCGCGGCGCGCGCTCGCGCCCGTCGTCGTGTCGCATCTCGCGACAGGCGAGGCGGGTCGCCTCCTCCAGGCTCCCCACGCTCCTCGCGCGGTCGGGAGGCCCGGGCGTGGTCCGGAAGTTGATGTCTACGCAGGTATGTCCAACGCCGTTTCGTCGCGACGATCGGGGCGCGCCTCGTGAGCGAGCTCGAGGTCCGGATGACGCTCGCCAAGGAGGAGCTGCTCGCGCTCCTGACGCAGGCGACGCCGATCCGCATCCACATGTCCGACCCCGACGGTCCGGAGCGTTGGGTCGAGCTCGACCGCCCGCGCGAGCTCGAGCTGGTGCCCGACGTCGGCGCGCAGCTCGAGGCGAGCGGTCGCTTCCGGTTCGAAGCGATCGGCATCCCGCTCGAGGACGAGATCCGCGACATCCGCGTCACGATCCGTCCCGAGATCGACGACGACGAGACGGGCATGCCCGTGATCCTCTTCCATCTCGATCTCGACCAAGCGGACCTCGCGACGCTCCCCGGCTTCCTCGATCGCGGCGTGACCAAGATCGTCGACAGCGCGCTCCGAGCCGACAAGACGCATCTCATCGTCCCGTTCGGGCGCCTCTTCTCCAAAGAGTCTCCGATCACCCCGCGCGTCCAGCCGCTCGCGCACACGCGGGTCGGGGTGGAGCGCGGGTCGCTGACGATCCTCGAGGACAAGCTCATCTTCGCGGTCGACCTCGACGTCGAGCTCCTCCGCGAGGGCGGCATGGGCGAGCACCCGGCGACCTGATCGCACGGGAGCTCCGGAGCGACCGAACGCGAGCGGCCGCGACGAGTGGCGCTCCCGCACCCAACGCGGTCGAGCCTCGAGCGTCGCCGGTCGGTCGGTGGCGGCGCGACGCCGGTGGGGCGGCCGCCCTTCGGTGTAGATTCCGCGCGCGTCGGCTGCGGGAGCCGATGCAGTGCCATGATGACGAGGGAGCCGGGATGACGAAGAAGCCCCAGCGCGAGGCCGCTCGCCCGCGCGATGCCGCGCGGACCCGCGAAGCGATCCTCGAGTCTGCGCGCCGCGCGTTCGCGAGCTCGGGCTACGACGGCGCGGGCGTGCGCGAGATCGCGGCGGGCGCCGGCGTGACCGCGATGCTCATCAACCGCTACTTCGGCTCCAAGGAAGAGCTGTTCGCCGCGGTGGTCGCCGACACCATGACGCGCCCCGTGATCCTCACCCCCGAGCACCTCGGCGCGGAGGATCCGAGCGGCGCGATGGCGAGCGCGCTGGTCGGGCTCACCGAGCCGGACGCGACGCCGCTCGACGGCTTCCTCATGATGATGCGCTCCGCTGCGAGCGATCGCGCGGCCGCGATCGGACGTCGCGAGATCGAGGCGCACTACCAGGCGCGGCTGAAGCGCGCGCTCCCCGGACAGGACGCGGGCGTCCGCGCGGCGGTGGTCATCTCGTTGGTCGCGGGGCTCCAGCTGATGCGCCAGGGGATCGGCCTACCGGCCCTCGCGGACGCGGATCCGGCGGCGCTCGAGCGCGTGCTGGAGCGGGCCTTGCGGGGGCTGATCGAGCCGCCTCCGGATCCCCCACCTCCCCGCCGTTCAAAGAAGAAAACAAAACCGGATTGACGTTCGGATCCGGCGGAGTATACAGCCGTATACATGACGACCGAATCGAACCGAGACACGGTCCTGGTGACCGGAGGCAGTGGATTCGTAGGGGGTTGGTGCATCGTCGAGCTCCTGCGCCGCGGATACGCGGTCCGAGCCACGCTGCGAAGCCTCACCAAAGAACCGGCGGTGCGCGCCGCGATCGAGACGGAGGTCGGCGACACGTCGGCGCTCTCGTTCGTCTCGGCGGACCTCGCGAGCGACGCGGGCTGGAGCGAGGCGATGGCGGGCTGCCGGTTCGTCCTCCACGTCGCGTCGCCGATCCCGGCTGCCGCACCGAAGGATCCCGACGAGCTGATCGTCCCCGCGCGCGACGGCACCCTCCGCGTGTTGCGCGCGGCGCGCGACGCGGGGGTCGAGCGCGTGGTCATCACCTCGTCGTGCGGCGCCGTGTACTACGGACACCCGCCGCGGACCGAGGCGTTCGACGAGACGAGCTGGACGGACCTCGAAGGACCCGGCGAGATGAGCGCATACGTGCGCAGCAAGGCGATCGCCGAGCGCGCGGCGTGGGACTTCATCGCCCGCGAAGGCGGCGCGCTCGAGCTCGCCACCGTGAACCCGGTCGGGATCTTCGGGCCGACCCTCGACGCGGACGCGTCGTCGTCGGTCGAGCTGATCGCGCGGTTGCTCAAGGGCATGCCAGGTTGTCCGCGGCTCTACTTCGCGATCGTCGACGTGCGCGACGTCGCGGACCTCCACGTCCGCGCGATGCTCGACCCGGCGGCGAAGGGCGAGCGCTTCATCGCGAGCGCCGGCCCCGTGATGTCGATGCTCGATGTCGCGGCGATCCTGAGGAGGGGCGCGCCGAACCTCGCGAAGCGCGTCCCCACGCGGGCGCTCCCCGACTGGCTGATCCGCGGCCTCGCGCTGTTCGATCCGAAGATGCGCACCCTGACGCCGCTCCTCGGGGTACGGCGCAACGCGTCCAGCGCGAAGGCGCAGCGCGTGCTCGGATGGACGCCGCGCCCCGCCGACGACGCGATCGTCGCCACCGCGCGCAGCCTCGCGGCGCACGGTCTGCTCGGCGCGTAGGAGCGTCCCACGCCACCGGTCACGTCACGTGACGCTGACGAACAGCGCTCGCGCATCGACCCCGCCGAGGCGGCCGAGCTCGGCGTCGGGCTCCTGCGACGCGAGGCCCGCGTAGAGCTCCGCCATCGCACGCTCGTGGGCGTGCTCCAGCTGACGCACGGCCTCGCTGCCCGCGCGGCGACCGATCGCGTCACCGATCGTGAACGACAACAATGCGTGCTGCGCTTCATCGGCCGCGATCGTGCGCATGCGGCTCCGGATGTCGCCGGCCACCGCGAGCTCGGCTTGCGCGGCGGCTTCGATCGCGGCCCACGCTTCTCCCGCGCATCCGTCGACGACGTTGCCGATCGCGAGCGCCTCGAACGTGCGGATGGGGCTCCGCTCCACGCCGACTCGGATGCGCGTGGCGCCGATCCGCGCACCCAGCGCGAGGGTCATGTGGCGCGTGTGGCTCGCCTCGTCGGCGCTCGCCACCAGGGCGTCGTCGACGAGGCGGGTCGGCAGGCGATGCGCGTCGAGATCGCGCGCGAGCTCGTCGAACGCGATGATCGACGCCGCCTCCATCACCGCGGCGCTCGCGAGCCAGCGCGTGCTCGGCGTCGATCGCGCGCGCCGCGCGGCGAACCCCGCGAGCGCGCCGGCCGGTGGTCGGCCGGCCGGGGGACAGCGGACCTCCATGGTCATGCACTCGATCTGTTCGGCGTCGATCACGCCGCAGGTGGCTTGCTCGCTTCCGCACGCGGCGTGGCAATCGACCTCGGAGATCGTGCCGTCGTTCGCGTGCTGGATGACCACGCGCTCGATGGTCTCGGGGCACTGATAGCCGAGCGGGTAGCAGCCTCCGATGTTGAGGGGCGCGGTGAGGATCGGGATCGCGAGGGGGATCCCCGCCGCGATGCCGGCCATGATCTTGCGGAGTCGTGGGCTCATGTGGCGTCCAACGCGCCGCGCCGGACGAGCTTACACCGCGGCGCTCGAGCGACCGCGCGGTCATCGTTCGGTCACGGAACGGTTCACCCGAAAATGAGCCGGTCCGCTCCGCGTTCGGGTCCACATGCGGATTCTCTACGGCGTCACCGGACACGGCACCGGGCACGCGATGCGCGCGCTCGTCCTCGCGGAGCATCTCCGAACGCGAGGCCACCCGCTCCTCCTCGCGGCGTCGGGCCGCGCTGCGAAGCTGTTGCGCGCGCGCGGTCACGAGGTCACCGACATCGAGGGCCTCGCGCTCCGCTACGTGCGTGGCGGCGTGGCGCGGACGCGATCGCTCTTTCGCATCCTCGGCAAGGCGCCGCGCGCCCTCGCCCACAACGTGGATCGCTACGTGAACGAGGTGTCACGGTTCGAGCCCGAAGCGGTGATCAGCGACTTCGACTCGTTCTCGCATCTGGCTGGCCTCGCGCGGCAGATCCCGGTGGCGTCGTTCGATCATCAACACGTACTGACGCGCTGTGAGCTCGGCGCGGTGGAGCCGCAGGTGGCGATCGCGCGCGCGCTGGTCGGCGCGAAGATGGCCGGCTGCGCGCACTACTTCGTGTCGTCGTTCTACCGTCCGGAGATCAAGCCGGAGCACGCCGCCACGACCACGTTGGTCGGCCCGATCCTGCGCTCCGACGTCCTGGAGCGACGCGCCACCCACGGCGAGCACGTCGTCGTCTATCAGACGAGCGCCGGTCACCGCCGCCTCCTCGGCGCGCTCCGCGAGCTGCGCGGCCATCGCTTCATCGTCTACGGCGCGGGTCGCGAGGGGCGCGAGCGCCACATCGAGTACCGCACGTTCGATCCGGATCGGTTCCTCGACGAGCTCGCGAGCGCGCGCGCGCTGATCACGCACGGCGGGCACACCGCGATCAGCGAGGCGCTCCACTTCGGCAAGCCGGTGATCAGCGTGCCGCTCCGCGGGCAGGGCGAGCAGCTGCTCAACGCGGAGATGCTCGAGCGGACGCGCGCCGGCCGCCGGATCGGAAGACCGAACGCGCGCCTCATCGAGCGCGCGCTCGCGACGCTCTCGGTGAGCGCGCGGTCCGCCTCCATCGAGCCCGGAAACCGGGCGCTCGTGGAGTCCGTCGATCGATGGCTCGCGACCCTCGCGCGGCCGAGCGGTGTGAGGTCGGTGCCGTGGGCGGCGTGAGCGAGGCGCTCTACGAGGCGCGCACGTTCGACGCGTTCTACGCCGAGTACCTCCGCGCGCACGCGCACCCCACGACGCGACGCCTGCATGCGATGGCCACCTTGAGCGCGGGGGCGCTGATCGGGTACGGCGTTCTCGCCTCTCAGCCGCTCGCGATCGTCGCCGCGCCGCTCGTCGACTACGCGATCGCGCAGGCTTCGCACCGCACGGTGGAGCGCAACGTCACCCGACCGTGGCGGCGGATCCCGTGGCACGTGCGCGCGGAGCTCCGGATGTGTCGCGCGACGCTGCGGGACTGGAGGAGCCTAAAGTAGTCAAGCCGCCTTGGCGGCCGCGCGACGGAGCCGACGCTGCGCGGTGGCGAGCTCGCCGGTCGCCGAGACGAGCTGACCGACCTTGCCCATCCCGAACGGCGGCATGCGGTTGTAGACCGACTCGAACGCGAGCGGCGCGACCTCGTAGGTCTCGTGCCAGATGCCCACCGCGTCGGTCTCTGCGACCTTCTTGTTGAACGCGCTCCACGCCGGGAAGTGCGCGGACTCCTTGCTCCTCGCGTACTCCATCAGCTTCTCCGAGCTCTCCCAGTACTGGACCATGAGGTTCGGGTTGCCGAGCCCTCCGCCCTCCCAGCCGAGCAAGCCGGCTTCCTTGTTCGCCTCGAGCTCCTTGAGCATCCGCACCATCGCGAACGCGACGGGCAGCCAGAGATCGATCCGCCACCAGCGGTTGATCCGCATCCCGATCAGGAAGACGACGAAGGGCTTGTCATAGAGCGCGGTGAGTCGTTCGTTGCGGAGGGTCATCTCGAGCTCCCGGTGAGGTTTTCTGATGCGTGCGTGAACGGTGTTAACTGGGGCCGCAAAAAAATCAGCGCGGCGCGAGGCCGGCGAGGAGCGCGTCGAGCGAGGAGGTGTAGAGCGCCTCGAAGCGCTCGAACGTGCTGACCGCAGGCATCGCGAGCTGCGCGAGCTTCGGATCGGACGGGACCCGGTAGTAGAGCGTGACGAGCCCGTGGACGTACGCCCAGATCGCGATCGCGAGCGCCTCGGGATCGTCGTCGCGCAGCACGCCGGCCGCGATGCACTCGCGCACGCGGTCGACGAGCATCTGGAAGGTGACCGAGCCGGCGTTCGCGTTTTGGCGCTCGAGGTCGTCGAACCCCAAGTGTTCGGGGGGCGCGACGAACATGATGGTGTAGTAGTGCCGGTGCTCCATCGCGAACGCGAGGTAGCCGAACCCCGTCTGGCGCAAGCGTTCGAGCGCGGTCGGTGCCTTGAGCCCGCGCGCGAGGTAGCGGGCGAAGAGCTCGTGCCCTTGCTCGCACACGGCCCAGAGGAGATCCTCCTTCGAGTCGAAGTGGCGATAGATCGCGGGCGCGCTGACGCCCGCGCACGCCGCGACCTTGCGGAGCGACATTCCGGCGAGCCCCTCCTCGAGGTAGATGTCGCGCGCGCAGCGCAGGATGTCGTCGCGGGCCGACATGTGAACAGTGTTAACGCCGGCGCCGGCCGGCGTCAAGCGCGGAGAGGGCGATCCGCGGAACGGAGACGGCGTCGTCGAGGTGGGTGCCACGGTCTGCGTCCACCTCTCGCCCTGCCGGGCTACGCCGAGTCGGGCTGAGTCGGGAGGCCCGCTCGGGCGGTCGTTTCGCCGCTCGTCGCGCGACCCCGACCGTTCGTCGCACCGCGCGAGCGATGGCGATCCCGCGACGCAGATCGAAGGGAGCAAAGGAGCGCCCATTGGAACGACCCGTCTCGCGATTCCGCCCCGTCCTCGTCCTCCTCATGACCGCATGGCTCGCGGTCCCCGCGGTGGCCCACGCGCAGCGCGCTCGCGCGGAGGTCTCCGCTTCACGCGCCGAGGCAGCTGCGCGCGCCGAACGCGCCGACACCTGGCGCCTCAGCGCGGCGTTCGACCACGGCTACGGGTTCTCCGGCGAGCGCAGCGCGGCGTTCGGCGGCGCGGGGCAGTACCTCGAGCTCGCGGGCGACGTGCGGCTGACCTCGCCGCTCGGGCTCGGCGTGGCGGCACGGATCGGGACGGCGTTCCAGCTCACCGCGGCCCCGTTCGCGGCCGACCTCGGCGTCACGTATCGCTACGAGGAGCGCATCGGCGCGCGGTGGGGCTGGCGCGTCGAAGGTGCGCTCGGTCCGAGCGTAGCGATCGGGCCGTTCGATCGGATCGAGGAGACCGGAAACCATCTAGACCGCACCGCGTTCGGCGTGTTTGGGATGGCCGACGTCGATCTCTGGTTCGGCGACAGCTTCGTCGGGCTCGGGCTCAGCGCGCACGCCCTACCGTGGTTCGTCGCGGACCCGGACGGGCAACGCACCGATCCGATCCTCACGGTGGCGCCGCAGCTCCGCGTCGGCGGCGAGTGGAGGCTCTGATGCGGCGTCTCGCGCTGTTGGTGCTGGTCGCGAGCTGCGCGCCTCCTCCGTCGACGTCGCTCTACGACGGGCCGTGGCCGGACGAGCGACTGCGCGATGAGAATGGCGAGATCGACGTGAGCTCGTTCCCCGAGGGCACCGGCTCCGTGCTGCGCGCGCAGTCGATCGCGGCGCTGCGAGGTGCGAGCGGCTTCGGGCTCACCTCCGCGATCTTCTTCCCGCTGGAGGCGCCGCTCGATCCGGGCGTCCTCCCCGACGTCGCGGCGAGCGTGCGCGCCGACGCGAGCGTGCAGCTCGTCAACGTCGATATCGATTCTAGAGAGTACGGTCGGCGCGCCCCGATCGACGTGCGCGTGATCGACGACGCCGGGCCGTTCGGTGGGACGGATCTCTTGGTGGTGTTGCCGTACCCCGGGATCCCGCTCGCGCCGAGCACGCTCTACGCGGCGGTGGTGACCGATGCCGTGTCGAACGAGGGGGTCGGACCGCTCGCTTCGACCGCGATCACCGACGCGCATCGCGAAGCGGACGCCCGGCTCGCCGAGCTGGGTCTGCCGAGAGAGCGCGTGCTCGCGCGCGCGGTGATCCGGACGGGGAATCCGGTGGAGGAGCTCTCGCGCGCGGTCGACCGAGCGCTCGACGAGGAGCCGATCGCGATCGATCCGCCGACGCTGAGCGAGGTCTACGACGACTTCTGCGTGTTCTCGTCCGAGACGACGATGCCCGTCTACCAGACGGGCGAGCCGCCCTATGCGAGCGACGGCGGCGGCTGGGCGTACGGATCGGATGGCGAGCTGGTGGTGCAGTCACGCTTGCGATCGCGCATCTGGATCACCGTGCCGCGTCGCGAGCTGCGCGAGCGCGCGCCGGCCGCGGTGTTCGTGCGCGCGGGCGGCGGCGGCGATCGGCCGCTCATCGATCGAGGGCGCCGCGACGCGGAGGGCCGGAGCGAGCCCGGAACGGGAGTCGCGCGCGAGCTCGCGCGGGCCGGCTACGTGGGCCTCAGCGTCGACGGACCGCTCGGCGGCGCGCGCAATGAAGAGGGCTGGGACGAGCAGACGGCGGTGTTCAACGTGCTCAACCCGGCCGCGCTCCGCGACAACGTGCGCCAGACCGCGCTCGAGCTCGTGCTGTTCGTCCACGCCGCGGGCGGGATGCGCGTCGACGCGAGCGCGTGTCGGGGCGCCGACGCCGAGATCCAGCTCGACGACGACATGGTGCTGATCGCCCACTCCACCGGCGCGACGATCGCGCCGCTCGCGTTCGCCATCGAGCCGCGCTTCCGCGCGCTGGCGATGAGCGGGGCCGGTGGGAGCTGGATCCGGCAAGTCAACTTCAAAGAGAGCCCCATGCCGATGGCGCCGCTCGCGCAGCTCCTCTTCGGCTACTGGCCCGACGTCCCGATGCGCGAGCACGATCCGTTGCTCAGCCTCGTCACGTGGGCGGGCGAGACGGCCGAGCCGGTGATCTTCGCGTCGCAGACCCCGGACCGTCCGGTGCTCATCTTCCAAGGTGTCCCCGACACGTACATCCCGCCGCCGATCGCGAACCCCGTGGCGCTCTCGTTCCACGCGCGGAGGTCCGGCGAGGCGCTCGACGCGCGCGTGCCATATACGACGCTCGACGAGGACGCCGCGCTGCTCGGGCTCACCCCTCTCGATCTCCCGCGGGCGCTCGCCCCCAACGATCGCGCGGTGGTGCAGCACGCTGCCGATGGGATCGAGGATGGGCACGAGGTGCTGTTCCAGGTCGACGCGGCGCGGCACCAGCTGCAATGTTTCTTGCGTTCGCTCGCGGACGGATCGCCGCGCGGCGTCGC
>JBFWYI010000158.1:0-11681 GCA_050186575.1 Sandaracinaceae bacterium
ACCGCGGCGTGCCTCCGCGCGACGACCACCGAGGATCCCGGGCTCAGCTTCACCGCGCCGAGCACCGGCACGTTCTACTTCGTGCTCGAGGCGGTCGGCGCCGGTGGCTCGCGCGCGTATGACGCGTCGCTCGCCCCCATCGCGAGCGGCCACACCTGCGCCGATCCACTCGTCTTGACGACCGACTACGCGATCTCGGGAACGAGCTTCCGCGACTTCACCGACGACCAGACGTTCACCGGCACCGGCTGCACGGCGGCCACCGGCGCCGAGATGGTGCTCCAGCGCACGCTCGCGATGGGCCAGAGCGTGACGTTCTCCGAGCTCGGGTCGGTCGACATCGTGCTGCGCGTGATCCAGGGCCGCTGCGACGGCGCGCCGGCGGCGTGCATCCTCGAGCAGCTCTCCAGCCCCGAGACGCTCACGTTCGTCGCGCCGGCCGCGGGCATCTACACGTTCGTGGTCGAGGCGCTCTCGCCGACGGCCTCGTCCAGCTACGACATCCGACTGACGTCGCCGTGACCCGCCGCCAGCGCACCGCGCTGCACGTCGCCGGCGCGTTCGTGGTCGCGCTCGCGCTGCGCGCGCTGCTCGCGGCGTGGCTCGACCCTTCGCCGAGCTGGGACGGCGTGATCTACGAGCGCGCGGCGCGGATGCTCGCGGCGGGCGACGGATACACGGTGCGGATGTACGCGCCGAGCTGGCGCTGGGCGCTCCCCACCGCGTTCTATCCTCCGGGTTGGCCGGCCGTGCTCGGTGCGTGGAAAGCGCTCGGCCTCGGCGACCTCGCCCTGCAGTCCCTCCTCGGCGCGCTCGCCGTCCCGCTCGCCGCCGCGCTCGGCGCGCGCGCGCGCGGCCATGCGGGGGCGCGCACCGCGGGGTGGGTGGTGGCGCTCTGGCCGGGCGGCATCCTCGGCGCCGCGTCGTGGATGAGCGAGCCGCTCTTCACCGTGACGCTCGCGGGCGGCCTGCTCGCGCTGAGCGCGCCGCGATCCACCGCCGCGCGCGCGCTCGGCCTCGTGTTGCTCGGCCTCGCCGCCTACGTACGCCCGACCGCGCTCCCCATCGCGGGGCTCGCGCTCGCCGTGCTCCTCTGGCCACGCACGCCGCGCGATCCGAGGACCATCGGCCGCTCGCTCCTCGCGCTCGCCGCGGCGCTCGCGGTGATCGGCGCCACCCTCGCGCCCTGGCTCGCGCGCAACGCCGACGCGGTGGGCGAGCCGGTGCTCACCACCAACGCGGGCGCGAACCTCCACGTCGGCGCGCTCAGCGCGCGCTTCGTCCCGATCCCGGACGCGGTCGACTGTCCGCCGGGGATCCGCGAGCTCGCGCGCCAGCGTTGCCACACCGGCCGCGCCCTCGCCGTCGTGCGCGCCGACCCGCTCGCCTGGTCGCTGCGCGGTGCGCAAAAGATCTTCCACACGTTCGGCTACGAGGCGAGCCCCGCGCTCCAGCTCGCGGCGGGCCTCGACCGGAGCCCACGCGCCCCCGCGTTCCTCGCCCTCGCCGGGCTCTCGACGGTGTACTGGCTCGGCCTCGTCGCGCTCGCCGTGCACGGCGCGCGCCGGAGCCGCCGCCGCGTCGTCCTCGTGGTGGCGGCGGCCGCGCTCGCGCTCGCGCTCACCCACTTCGTGTTCGTGGGCGGCGATCGCTATCACCTACCGCTCGTTCCGCTCCTCGCCGCGCTCGCGGCGGGCGGGCTCAGTAGCCTCGCCGCGTCTCGGCGCGGTCGCCGATCTCGATCTCGTGGATCGAGCGCGTGATCATCATCGTCGCGCTGTGCGGCCGCACGTGGACCACGCGGCCCTCGGCGACGATCTCGGCCGGATACTCGTCGGGCTGATCCGGAGCGTCGACGGTGGTGCCCATGGTGTCCGGGCTGCCGCTCAGCTCGTCGCGCCAGCGGTCGCCCGCGCGCACGATGAAGAACCGGTAGCCGATCTCGACGCCCTCCTCCGCTCCGATGGGGAGGAACACGACCTGCTGCTCACCGATGATCTCGTGCGGACGCAGCACCGCCGCGACCGTCGTCGCGAGGTCGCGCTCCGCCACCCGCGGCGGCACCATCTCGAAGCGACGCGGGATCGGCGCGACGCGGAAGCCGCGCTCGATCGGATCGAGCGCCTCGATGATCGTCGCGCGCGAGGTGTGTCGATCCTGATCGTACGTCTCGATCCGCACCGCCCCCATGATGCGCACGAGCGTCCCTTGCTCGTCCGCGACGCGCTCGTCGCTCTCGATCTCGCGATAGATCGTGTACTCGCCGGCCGGCCGCTCACGGATGTCGTCCTCGAACTCGACGTACACCTGGTCGTACGGCGCGAGGAGCATGTGGTCTTGCGGGGAGCCGACGATGATCCCGACCTGGTCGAGCGCCTCCTCGTCGAGGTAGCCCTCCTGCTCGAGGAACACCGACCCGCTGCGAAACGCGCGGACCGGCGTGACGATCGACGAGCGCACGCCCGCGACGTTGGAGCCATCGGGAGGAAGCAAGCGAAGCTGATCGTGCGGGTAGATCCAGTGCGGGTTCGTGACCTCGGGGTTGTACGACCAGACCCGCGGCCACTCCCAGGGGTTGCCGTAGAAGCGACCCGTGACGTCCCAGAGCGTGTCCCCGCGACGCACGGTGTACGTGGGCGGGATCGCGCGGTGCCGCACCATGCCCTGGATGGTGATGCCCTCGTGGGCGCGCGCCGCCTGCTCGAGCGACTGGGGCGCCTCGTCGTAGACGCCGACCTGCGCGCGCGCGAGCGGCACGATCTGGGTCACGCTCGCGCCGAAGAGCGCGGCCGCGATAAAGAGCAGCTGGACCCGCTTCATGCGTCCTCCCGCGCCGCCATGCGCGCGGCCATGGTGTCAGGGTACTGCGCGCGAAGGCGCTCGAACACGCGGCGCGCCTGAGCCCTCCGGCCGAGGCGCTCGTAGGTCAGGCCGATCCGCAGGAGCGCGTCCGGCACCTTGTTGCCGCGCGGATAGCGCTCGATGAGGTTCGTGAACGCCCGCAGCGCGCGCGCGAAGTCGCGCTGGGTGAAGAAGATCTCGGCGCGCCAGTACATCGCGTTGTCGGCGTAGGGGTGCTCGCCGTGTTGACGCACGAACGTCTCCAGCCGCGACGCCGCCTCGTCGAGGCGCTGCTCGGAGAGCGCGCGGAGCGCCACGCGATACTCCTCGGTCGCGGCGTCGTGGCGCCGCGGATCGACCAGCGGGGCGGCCACGATCGGCGGCTGGATCGACGCCGTCGGCACCGGCGCTCCGTCCATCACCGCGACCGGGGCGAGCGGGATCGCGGGCACGCCGGCCTCCGCGTCCGCGCCGCTCATCATCGGCAGGCGAATCCCTCCGGCGGGGGGCGGACCGACCACGCTCGGCGCGAGCGGGCCCGGCAACGCGCTCAGCCCCGACGTCGAGTACGCGGGGCGCGGCTCCGGTCCGTAGAGCCGGAGCACCGGTCGCGGGCCTCCGTCCTCGACCGCCGTCTCCACCGGCTCGGCCTCCTCGGGGGCGCGGCGCGCCTCGCTCCGGATCCGGGTCACCTCGCGCGCTTGCGCCTCGCGGACGAGCGCGACCTGCTCGCGGAGCTCGCGCGCCTCGGAGCGCGACAACGCGAGCTGCGTCTCGAGCTCGCGCACGCGCCGCGAGGACTCATCGCGCGCCGCCCTCGCCTCGCGCAGCTCCTGTGCCTGCGCCTCGGCGCGCACGTCGGCCGGGTTCGACGGATGCCCCGCGCCGGCCGTAGCGCAGCCCGTCAGCACACCCGACAACGCGAGGAGGAGCGCGATCCCCAGATAGACCTTCACGGCGTCCGCGATCGTAGAGACGCCGCGAACGGCAGGTCAAAGAAGTGGAGACGGCGGGCGGCGCCACTCCCCGTTGATCAGGCGGCGGGCCGGCGTCTTGACCGCGTCGCGCACCGCGGTGCCGAGCGGCTGGATCGCGAGGAAGTACGCGAGCCCGAGCGCGCCGCCGATCGTGCTCACCAGCTCGAAGCGCGGCGGCCACACCGCGAGAGCGGTGACCCCGATCAACGTGACGAGCGCGCCGAGCACGAAGAGCGCGAGGAGCCGGACGCGCGAGGCGACGAACGCGCGCGGGTCGATCGTCGACACGAGGAGCGGCGCGTCCTCGTCTGGGACGAGCTCGTCGTCCCGCCGCGCGCCCCATACGAACACGCGCTCCCCTTCTCGGATCGGCACCTCGATGTCGTGCGCATATCCCTTGTACGTCCCGGCCGCGGCCAGCGCCTCGTCGTACGCGACCGGGTCCGCCTCGACGGCGGCCTGCCCTCTCGCTGGCTCGTGCCAGACCTCGCTCCGCGCCGCGTCGGCCGCCGGCACGGTCAGCGTCCCTTGCGCCGTCTCGATCTCGCCTCCGAGCACCTCGAACGACTGCCGTCCGTCGGTGAACAGGATCGCCTCGCGACCCGCGCGGAGCGAGCGCCCGAGCTGGTGGACCCGACGCACCGCGAACGCCTCGCCGTCCGCGCGCCTGACGAGCCCCTCCACGAGCTCGCCCCGCTCCGCCGCCAGCCGCGCGCGCGCGCCCAGCCTTCGCAGCCGCCCGAGCTGCTTGAGCGCCACCGCGATCACGAGCCCCGCGTTGAGCCAGAGGATCGACAGGGCGAGCGCACCCATGATCTCCCGCGTCAGCATCCGCGCTCCTGATGCGGCACCGCGCTCAGCTGGCGAGCGCTTCGGCTTCGGCCTCGGCCTTGCGCGACTCGCGCGACGCGAGCTCGATCGCGTCGGCCGACCGCTCGGCGCGGAGGAGATCGTCGTGCGTCTCGCGTCGGAACTGGAAGAAGAACGCGCGCAGCAGGTAGAGCACCATGCTCGGCTCGTTCAGGCGCGGATCGGTGCGCGCCCCGCACTCCCGCTCATGCGCGTCGGCGAGCACCGACCAATGCAGGCCGGCGCGGTTGTGATGGATCGTGTGGTAGCCGTTGTTGCACATCACCCAGTTGAACCAGCGGCCGACGAAGTTGCGCGAGTGGTTCCACTCCGAGGTGATGTCGCAGCCGTCGTGCTGGATCAGGTTGATGCGCAGGATCCCGCGGGCGCCCCAGAGCTGCGGCAGCACGATGAAGAAGAGCCCGCCCCAGAAGTCGAAGACGAGGAGCGCGCCGGTGAGCCCGAACGCGAAGACCTGCTCGGTCAGGTACTGGCGATGGAAGTCCTTTTGCCTCGTCGTCTTCGCCCAGCGCCCGACGCCGTTGAACGTGTTCGGCCCCACCACGTTCGGGAAGTGGATCAGGTTCAGCAGGTTCCACCTGAAGTCGACGTTGTCCGGCGCGGCCCAGTCGGGCTGACCGTCGTCGTCGAAGTGGTGATGCACGAGGTTGTGCGACGCGACGTTCGCCGACGCGGGGTAGAGCGCGCCGAAGCTGAGGATCGCGCGGAACACACGGTTCGCCGTCTTGCTCTTGAAGATCCCCTTGTGCAGGTGGTTGTGGATGACCACCGCGTTGAGGAACGAGAGGTAGCACGCGAGCGCGAAGCAAACGACGTTGCGAGCCTCCTGCACGAAATACATCGAGAAGAGCACGCCCCAGTACAGCGTGACGATGCCGATCTGCCGGTAGTCGGCGGTGTTGTGGAGGAGGAAGTCGCCCCCCGACCGCCTGAGGCTCGCGGCGCTCTGGCTCATGACGCCCCCACGCGGACCTACGCGGTCGCGTGGGCCTCCTCGTCCTCGGCCTCGGCCGGCTCGCCGCGCTCATCGGCGAGCGCGCGGCGCTTCGCGAGACGGCGCGCCCCCTTCATCGGGTTGAAGAGCTTCGCCAGGCGGTGGTGCGTGCCGTGGAAGTAGATGCCGAAGAAGATCCGGTTCCCGATCCAGAACCACCCGTAGTCGAGGTCGGCCGGCGCGATGTCCTGGTCCGCGCGGTGCGCGTTGTGACCCGACCAGTTGAAGTGGATCACGAAGAGCGCCGCGGCCACGAACCCCGGGAGGTAGAGCATGAAGAACGCGCCCGGCCCGAGGAGGAGGAACAGGAAAAGCACGATCAGCGAGCCGCTCACGAACGAGAGACGCGAGCGCCAGCGCTCGTAGCGGCGGGTCTCCGGCGTGTCACCGAAGTTGTCGTAGTACTCCTGCCGGAGCTGGAGCTCGACGTTGATCAGGGTGTTGATCGCGTAGCGCCAGTAGCCTCGCTCCGCCGGATGCGGGTCGCGCTCGGGGTCGTCCGAGTAGCGGTGATGACGGCGGTGGACGATCTCCCACGACGCGAACTTCGTGAGGACGAGGACCCCGCAGATCTCGCCGACGATGCGGTTGATCGCGCGAGGGAAGTTGCCGTGCGACGCGTTGTGAATGAACACGTGCGCCATGATCATCACGTACATCGCGACGGGGACGAGCCCGAGCATCCACGGCTCGAAGCGAGGCAGGAGCCCCTCGAAGCCGGAGTGGATGAGCACGAGCGAGCCGCACAGCGCGAGGACCGCGTAGAACGAGTCGTACCAGAGGTAGAAGGTCGAGCTGCGCCTGAACTGGGCGAAGGGGAGCGACGTCAGGGGGGTTGTAATCGCGCTCACGGTGTCTCCAGCGCCGCGTTACGGCGAAACCCTCCCCGTGCAGGCAGTGCGCCGCCGGGAGCTGAGCCGGCATATTCCATTTTGCGGAGCTTTTCCAGTTCCCAACGCCGACGAGGGCCCTATGGCGTGAGAAGCCGCGTTCACGACCGTGCGGAATGGGCACAGGGCGTGGCCCCCGGGACGTACCGTACGTGAGCCCTCAGGTGGCCCGCCGGACCACCGCGTCGAGGATCCAGGGCGCGAACCGGCCGACCCGCCAGAGCGCCTTGCTCCGGAGGTCCACCAAGGCGATCCAACCCTGCGCCTCGAGGCCCGCGAAGTACGCGTCGATCACCTCGGTGGCGCTGAAGAGCGGGGAGAGCTTGTAGATCGGGGGGACCTTCGCGAGGTTGCGCACCATGGGGGTGTCGCCGGGGGGCGGGCAGAGCACCCGGACCGCGACCCCGCTCTCCGCGAGCTCGTCGCGCAGCGCTTGCGCGAAGCCGACCACCGCGAACTTGCTCGCGCTGTACCCGGCGAGCTCGGGGAAGCCGCGCAGGCCCGCGACCGACGCGACGAACGTCAACGTGGCGCGCCCGGTGCGCGCGCTGTCGCGGAGCGCCGGGATCGCGGCTTGCGCGACGTGGACGCTGCCAAGGAAGTTGACCTCGATCATCCGTCGGTACTCCGACGCGGGGAGCGTCTCCGCCGGACCGACCGCGAGGACGCCCGCCGAGTGGAACACGTGCGCGATCCGGGCGCCCTCCCCCGCCGCGCGATCCAGCGCGGCCCGCACCGCGGCCGGGTCGGTCACGTCGGCGGTCAGTCGGATCAACGTCCCGCGATCGCTTCGATCCGCGGCCGCGAGCCCTTCGAGCGCCGCCGCGTCGCGATCGAGGGCGACGACCGTGCGACCGCCCTCGAGCAGCCGGCGCGCCACCTCGCGGCCGAACCCGCTCGCCGCGCCGGTGACCAGCCACGCTCCCTCGGCGAGCCGCGCGGACGGCCGACGCTTGTTCGTTCGCATGCGCGGAGCATACGATCGCGGACCATGCCTCTGGGCGCCGGCATCCACTTCCTCACCCCGACCGTCCCGGTGCACGTGCTCGTCGCGGACGAGCCCGGGCCGACCGTGTTGATCGAGGCGGGCATCCACGGCGACGAGATCGCCGGCGTGCACGCGATCGAGGAGATGCTCGAAGCGGGCTTGCGACCCGACCGCGGCAAGCTCCTCATCATCCCCACGATGAACCGCCCCGCCTATCGCGCGCGCACCCGCGCCGCGCCGGGCGGGCTCGATCTCAACCGGTGCTTCCCCGGCGACGCGACCGCGCCCGAGCCCGAGCGGCGCCTCGCGCGCAAGCTGATGGACCTCGTGTTGGACGAGCGGCCCGCGCTCGTCGCGACCTTGCACGAGTCGACGAAGCGCTACGACCCGAGCGTCACGCCCTCGTTCGGGCAGACGCTCGTCTACGGCGTCGAGCCCGTGCCGCCCACCGTCGCGCGCGCGGTCGATCGCATGAACGCGCTCCGCGCCGACGACGCGGAGCGCTGGGACGCGCTCTACTACCCCGTGTCGACGTCCTCCACCGAGGTGATCGTCGACGCGATCGGCTGCATCGGGATCTGCGTCGAGACGTGGATGGGCTTCCCCGAGGCGCGCCGCATCGAGATGCAGAAGGACGTGGTGCGCGTGCTGCTCGACGAGATGGAGCAGCTCGCGTTCGCCGGAGGAAAGGGAGCTCCATGACCCCGAGTTGGTTCGGCGCGTTTCCGCGGACGCGGATGCGGCGCAACCGTCGCTTCGACTGGTCGCGCCGGATGGTGCGCGAGAGCACGTTGACGGCCGACGACTTCATCTGGCCCTGCTTCGTCCAGGAGGGCGGCTCGGCGAAGACGCCGATCGCGTCGATGCCGGGGGTCTCGCGGCTGAGCATCGATCTGTTGGTCGAGGAGGCGCAGCGCGCGGCGGAGCTCGGGGTGCCCGCGGTGGCGGTGTTCCCCGTCACCGACCCGAAGGACAAGTCGCCCGACGGCGAGGAGTCGACGAACCCCGACAACTTGGTGTGCCGCGCGGTGCGCGCGCTGCGCGAGGCGAAGATCGACATCGGCATCGTCTGCGACGTCGCGCTCGACCCGTTCACCACGCACGGGCAGGACGGCCTCGTGCGCGACGGCTACGTGGTGAACGACGAGACGGTCGAGGCGCTGGTGAAGCAGGCGGTGAACCAGGCGAAGGCGGGCTGCCAGGTGATCGCGCCGAGCGACATGATGGACGGCCGCATCGGCGCGGTGCGCGACGGACTCGACGCAGCGGGATTCGAGGACGTGCTCATCCTGTCGTACGCCGCGAAGTACGCGAGCGCGTTCTACGGCCCGTTCCGCGACGCGGTGGGCAGCAAGGCCTCGCTCGGCCAGGGCGACAAGCGCACCTACCAGCAGGACCCGGCGAACGGCGACGAGGCGCTGCGCGAGGTCGCGATCGATCTCAGCGAGGGCGCCGACATGGTGATGGTGAAGCCGGGCATGCCGTATCTCGACGTGGTGCGCCGCGTCAAGGAGACGTTCGGCGTACCGACGTTCGCGTATCAGGTGAGCGGCGAGTACGCGATGCTCAAGGGCTCGGCGGAGCGCGGCTGGCTCGACTGGGAGAAGGTGATCGTCGAGAGCCTCCTGTGCTTCAAGCGCGCGGGGGCGGACGGGGTGCTCACCTACGCCGCGCTCGAGGTCGCCGAGCGGCTGAAGAGAGGCTGACGATGAGCGAGCTCTCTCTGGTCGATCCCGTCACGAAGACGACGCTGCGGCTCGCCACCGCCGAGGAGCTCGAGAAGATCCGCGCCCACGGCGCGCCGGCCGGCACGGAGGCGGCGTACGTGACGCCCGACCGCAAGGCGGCGTACGCGGTGGTCGATGGGATCGCGAACCTGTTGCCCGAGGCGAGGATCGATCTCGGGTAGCGGCTCGGGCGCGGCGGCGCGGCGCAAGTCTTTTTACCGGAAGGAGAGAAGAGAAGAAGGCGAGAAGGAACGACGATTGATTTGGATCGCTCGCTCCTCTCCTTCTATGCCTTCTCTCCTTCCGGCAGGAATTTCTCTCGCTGTTCTACAGCTCGGATCCGCGCGCCGCCGACGTCACATCGTGATCGGCGTACGCATGCAATCGTAGGTGACGTCGATCGGATCCGAGTGGTGGATCACCTCGAAGTCCTCGACCTGGAGATCCGACAAGTCGCGTGGCCCGAGGAGCCCGTCCCACTGCGCCGCGGTCTCGGAATCGCTCTGCGCGGTGAGCGCGATGTTGCCGCCGTCCGCGTGGTACATGCCGTAGCGCTGGAGCGCGCGCGCCACCGTGCGGGCCCCCTCGTTCGGGAGGGAGTCGAGCGGGTAGTCGGCCCGCAAGCGGAAGTGCACGCCATAGGGGGGCGCGTTCGGCCCGCCGCTCGTGTTCGTGCCGTGCGTCGCGGGGCGCACCATCGAGCGCATGCGGACGCGGTCGTTCGGCAGGATGAACCGGATCGCGTGCGGGATCTCTCCCGCCGCGACCTCGTCGGCGGTGAAGAGCAACGGCGCGATGGGGAAGCCCGCCGCGTCGGCGCTCGTGCACTGATCGCCCCGGCCGGTCTCGGGGTAGACCATCGAGGTGTCCCACACCGCAAGACAACCTCCATTGAACGTCCCGCCGTTGATGTCGGCGCGCCACATCTCGTAGAGCCGGTTCTCGAACGGCGCGAACACGATGAGGTGGCAGTCGCCGTCGCTCATGCATCGGTAGTCGCTCTCGCCCTCGAGGCGTCCGCCCGCCGGTACGGGGATCGGCACGTGATCGCAGTCGGGATCGTAGAACTCGCCCGTCTCGGAGAAGTCCATGCGCGGCGTCGACGCGTCCGCGCGCAGCACCTCGATCGAGAAGTCGATCTGGAACGTGTCGCCGTTGCCCCAGCCGCCCGCCGCCCGGAGCGCGCCGATGATCGCGTCGGAGTCGGCCGCCGCGGGCTCGCCCGAGACGTCCTGCGTGAAGAACGCTCCCGCCGGGAAGTAGTGCCCGCTGCCCGGGCTCCCCGCGTCGGTGCCACCTCCGCCACCGCCGTCGCGCCGAGGTCCGGAGTCGCGCGGAGCGCCCGCGTCGCCGCCCGTGCCGCCTCCGTCTCGCCGACCGCCGTCGCCGCCGCCGCCGTCGCCATCGCAGCCGACGACGAGCGACAGGCACAGGATCACGATCGCCCCTCTCGCTCCGGCACCCATCCGCGGCTCGGCTCCGTCCATCGCGACCTCCGGAGACCAGCCTACCCCAGCGCATCTCCGCGGTGGACGGACCTCCACCTCCGATCTCGCGCCGCGTCCTCGGTCCTCGATCGCCGAGCGCGCGGGATCGCAGTGCGACGCCGATCCGAGGGGTCCAGCTCGCGGCGATCGTGGTGCCGCAGCGATCCGACGGGTCCGAACCCGTGCGATCGCCGACCGACAGCGATCCTGGGGGCTCCAAACCCGTGCGATCGCTGACCGACAGCGATCCTGGGGGCTCTAGACCCGTGCGATCGCTGACCGACAGCGATCCGACGGCTTCGAACCCGTGCGATCGCTGACCGACAGCGATCCTGGGGGCTCTAGACCCGTGCGATCGCTGACCGACAGCGATCCTGGGGGCTCCAAACCCTCGGAACCGGAGCGGAGGCTCGGGACGTTTCCCGCCGGCGACACACCCGGCGCGGGACGCCGCAAGGCGCCTGCCGGTGTCCGACTCCGATTCCGACTCCGATTCCGACTCCGACTCCGATTCCGATTCCGTGTCCGATTCGGATTCCGTGTCCGATTCCGTGTCCGATTCCGTGTCCGATTCCGTGTCCGATTCCGTGTCCGATTCCGTGTCCGATTCCGTGTCCGATTCCGTGTCCGATTCCGTGTCCGTGTCCGATTTGTCCGATTCCGATTCCGTGTCCGATTCCGATTCCGTGTCCGATTCCGACTCCGATTCCGATTCCGACTATTCCGACTCCGATTCCGACTCCGATTCCGACTCCGATTCCGACTCCGATTCCGACTCCGATTCCGACTTCCGAGTCCGAGTCCGTGTCCTTCGCGTCAGTGTTGATTGCTGTGGACGGGGGTGGCTCGTCCGTTCGGATGCCCCAGGGTGCCCTCCGAGCGCGCACCGCCTCAAGGAGAGCTTCGC
>JBFWYI010000159.1:0-11313 GCA_050186575.1 Sandaracinaceae bacterium
CGAGGGATCGATCGACGCCGACCGCGCAGACCCGCACCTCGCCGCGCTGGCGCAGGAGCTGCCAACGTTGTTTGCCGATCGACCTCTCCTCATCGTGACGACGCGGCGTGGCGAGCCGACGGCCGGCGACATCGCGCTCGGACCGCTCGACACGCTCGCCATCGCCGCTCTCATCGAGCGGGAGCTGGGCGCGGTGCCGCCGGGCGTCGCGGCCGAGGTCACCGCGCGTTCGGAGGGAAACCCGCTCTTCGCCGAGCACCTCGTCCGCCTCGCGCGCGCGCTCGGGGTGCCGGCCGACGTCGCGAGCTGGAACCTCCCGCTCACCGTGGAGAGCGCGGTCCAGGCGCAGCTCGACGAGCTCGGAGAGGACCTGCGCGCGGCGGTGCACGGGCTCGCGGTGCTCGGCGTAGAAGCGGAGCTCACGCCCACCCGGCTCGCCCTGGGAGCCGACGCGGACCGGTTGCTCACGCGCCTCGCCGCGCGCGGGGTCATCGAGCTCGACGCGCGCCCGCCGAGCTGGCGCTTCGAGAGCCGCCTCGTCGCCGAGGTCGCCTATCAAGCGCTCGATCCCAGCGAAGCGGAGCGCCTCCACCGGAGCGTGGCGGAGCGGCTGGCCCGCGATCCCTCGGTCGATCCGGAGCTCGCGCTGCGCCACGCCGATCGCGGCGGCGTGCCCGAGCTCGCAAGCCGATTTGCGAAGCTCGCGTTCGTGCGCGCGGCGCACACCGGCGATGGTCGGCGCGCGCTCGAGCTCTACACGCGGCTCGAGCGCGGCGGAGAGGCCGACTTCACGGCGCACTTCCTCGCGGCGGAGGCCGCCGCGTTCGTGGTCACCGATCTCCGGGTCGAGGATCTCTTGAAGCGCGCGCTCGACGTCGCGGCGACGGGCGACGAGCGCGGCGCGGTGCTCGCGGAGCTCGGCGAGCGCGCGAGACGGGCAGGTCGGCTCACGGAGGCGCGCGAGCTCCTCGCCCGCGCCCGCGCCGAGACGACGGACGCTCCGATCGCCGTGCGCGCGCTGGCCCGCGAGGCGCTCGTGCTCGTCTCCGAGCAGCGGGCCACGGATGCCGTGGGTCTGCTCGACGAGACGCACGATACCTTGCCCCCCTCGGTGCGCGCGCTCGTCTGGGACACGCGCGGATACGTGCAAGGCGCGCTCGGCGCGCTCGGCCCGCGCCGCCACGCGTACGAGCGCGCGGCCGACCTCTACGCGGAGGCGGGCGACGCGCGGCGCGCGGCCGGGGCGAACGCGAACCTGGGCGACACGATGCGCCAGATGGGCGACCTCGCGGTCGCGGAGGCGACCCTGCGGCGCGCCGCGGAGGGTGCGCGACGGCTCGGCAATGGGCTCACCGAGGCGTACGCGAGCGCGAACCTCGCGAGCGCGCTGATCGCGGCCGGCCGGACGCGCGAAGCGCAGGCGGTCCTCGACGTCGCCGACGCGCGCGCGGCCGCGGTGCTCGACGCGCGCCTCGCGCTGGTGACCCGGATCTATCGCGCGCGCGCGGAGGGGCGATCGCCGAGCGCGACCGACCTCGACGACGCGCGGGCCCGCGACCGGACCGTCCTCGCGTTGGCGCTCGCGTGTCACCTCGAGCACGGCGCACCGAGCGCGTCCGAGCTCGACGAGGCGGCCGACCTGTTCGGTCGGGCGAGCGAGATCGAAGAGGGCGCGCTCGAGCTCGGCCTCGGTCTCTCGCGACATCGACCGAGCGCCGAGCTCGCCGCGCTGATCGACGCGCACCTCCTCGCGATCCATCGCTCGATCGGCGAGCCGGAGTGGCAGCGCACGTTCGCTCGCTACGTCGGGCGAACGCTCGGCGGGCTCGCTGCGGGGTTCCTCGCCGAGGTATCGCCAGACGCGTAGCGCGGGCTCGAGCACGGGACGCGTCACACGGCTCGGTCACACGCACGACGCGCGCATCCGCTCGGCGTCCGCGCGGCGTGCGGTAGGCCCGCGACGTGCAGTCGCGAGCTGTCGTCCGGGCGAGACCCCCGGCGAGGAGGAAACCGTGACCGCATCCCTGAAGCTCCGCGTCGTCCCATCCGTGCTCGCGATCGGGCTGGCTGTCGCTGGCGCGCTCGCTCCCGCCTCCGCGCTCGCGCGCGACGTCTGCGATCGCGACGCCGGGATCTGCGTCACCGTGCCGGACTCGTGGACGACCAACATGGTGAACGGGGTGCTCGTCATCAGCGAGCCCGGCCGGACGATGGCGCTCGAGCTCCGCATCGTGACCCAGCTCGACCAGCTCGCGCGCGCGCGCGCCGACTTCGAGCGCGAGCTCGGCGGTCGCTTCGACGAGCTCCAATGGCGCGGGGAAGCGACGCCCGCCCAACAGAACGGGATGACCGGCATCGTGCGCACCGGCGGCGGCCGGTTCCGCGACGCGACCCGCGAGCAGATCCGCTTCTTCATGCTCGCGCTCGGCCATCAGCGCGCCGGCGTGGTGGGGCTCGGCATCATCACCGAGCGCGGCCGCGCGAACGCGGCCGTGATGGAGATGATCCTCAACTCGATCCGCGCCGCGAGCTGAGCCGCGACCCACTCGGTGGGCGGCGAGACGAACTCGTCGTACGCTGCCGCGGCATGCCCCGCCCGACGTCCCCGCCGGCCTTGTGCGTGTGGATGCTCCTCGGCCTCGTCGGCTGCGACGGCGTCGCTCCGCTCGTGGACGCGGGCGCGGCCGATGCGGGCACCTCGGTCCCCGAGAGCCCCGTCTCGCCCGCCGCGCCGACGTTCGCCGCGTCGCCCTGCCCGAGCGGGTGGCGCGACCTCGCGCTCGGCGAGGGCCGCGCGTGCGAGCCCTGGGAGAGCGTCCCCACCTGCGCGCCGGGCGAGCTGCTGTCCCCCGGCGCGGGTTGCGTTCCCCTCGCCGACGACTGCGCGACCGACGTGCCGCAGGAGCTCGACGACACGTTCGCCCTCGTCGTCCCCGGCGCGGCCGCGGGCGGCGACGGGAGCCTCGCGCGACCGTTCGCGACGATCGGTGCGGCCACGAGAGCTGGCCACGCGCGCATCGCCCTCGCTCCGGGGGACCACATCCTCGAGGCAGGATCGCACGACGATTTGACGCTCGTGGGTACCTGCCCGAACAGCACGTTCGTCCGCATCCCGACCTTTGCGACGCTGCGCGGAACCTCCGCGATCCGTCGCCTCACGTTCAACCACGGCCAGATCAGCGTGCCTCGCGGCGCCACCCTCACCGTCGACGCGGTCGAGCTGACGGGGATGGACCGGGCGTTCGAAGTGTCGGGCACCTTGACGGCGCGACGCGTCGCGATCCGTGATGGGCTCGAGCTCGGCGTGCTCGGCCTCAACCCCGACGCGATCACGCTGGAGGACGTCTCGTTCGAGCGGATGCCCTCGGGCATCTACGTCGGCCCGCCGACCACCGAGCCCGACTACGAGCCGCACGCGACGGTGCGGCTGACCCGCGTCGCCGCGACGGAGATCGCGGACATCGCGATCCAGGCGGAGAAGCTCACGTCGCTCGAGCTCGACGAGGTCGTCGTCGAGGGCGCGGTCGCCGGGGTCCTCACCGACGTCAGCGCCTTCGCGATGGTCGACAGCTTCCTTCGGGAGCTCAGCCGTACCGGCGTCGGAGCGATCGGCGCTGGGACGAAGCGGATCGAACGCACGAGCATCGCGAACGGAGGCGAGGCGGCCGTGCTCCTCGAGGGCGGCTCGTTCACGCTCGAAGACCTAGCGGTCGACGGATCACGTCTTGCGCTCTCCATCGAGTCTGCCGACGGGAGCGCCGGCCGGATCGTCGCGCGCGACTCACGGACCTACGCGATCGAGGTCCTCGGCGGTACCGTCTCGTTCACGGACGTCGTAGTGGACGGCGTGGTCGCGACGTCCGACGACACGGGGAGCGCGCTCGTGGTGTCCACCGGCGCGACCGTGACGGTCGAGCGCGCGCGCTTCACCCGCACCCAACACGTGGCGGCCGGCGCGACCGCCGCGACGCTTCGGATGAGCGACCTGACGATCGACGCCGTCGAGCCGATCGCGGAGGAGGACGGCTGCGGGCTCCTCGCGCTGGAAGCGGCGACCCTCGAGGTCGATCGCGCGCGCATCGAGCACGTCGCGGGGATGGGGGCGCGGATCGAGGGGTCGAGCGCGCGGCTCACCGACGTCGTGATCGCCGAGGTCGCCGCGTCGGTCGGCGAGTTCGGGGTCGGCGTCTTGGGCGCGAGCTCTCTCGGCGGGCTCCTCCCCGTCTCCCTCACCCTGTCGCGCGTTCGCATCGAGGAGACGCGCCGCGCCGGGGTGGCGGTCTTCGGGCCGGCGGCGACGCTCGACGCGAGTGACCTGGTCGTCGAGCGCTCTCTCGCGTCGACGGACTCGGGCGTCGCGCTCGCGGTCCTCGACGGGACGGTGGCGCGGGGGGAGCGGTTCAGGCTGGCGGGCTCGGAGCTCGCTGGGCTGCTCTTGACCGACGACGTGGACGTCGAGCTCACGCACGGACGCATCGAGTCGAACCCGTTCGGACTCCTCGCCCCCACCCTCGACTTCAACACCGGCGGGAGACCCGGCTACCGACTCCATGACGTCGCCTTCGTGTCCAACGAGATCGACTACCAGGCCAGCAGCTTGATGCTCGAGTTGCCCGCGCCGATCGCGTTCTGAGCGTCGTGACGGTCCCGTGGGACCGTCCCACGCGGGGCGCGCGGCCTGCCACGCCGAGCCCGCGATCGCGCCCTTGGAACAGCGCGTGCTGAAGCCTCCTCGCCGCGTTTCGCGGAGGAGGGTCAGACGATGAACGGTCGACGGATGCTGTGCTTGGTGTTGTGCCTCGGACTCGCGGGCTGCGATGACGGGACCAGCGGGACGGACGGTGGCGGGGGAGACCGCGATGGCGGCGGGACGAACACCGACGGCGGCGGCATGACCGGCAACGACGGCGGCATGACCGGCAGCGACGGCGGCATGACCGGCACGGACGGCGGCGGTGGCCCGACCGGATTCACGTGTACTGATGGAATCTTGTTTGCGGGGCACCCCGACTACGACTCCGACGTCGGCAACCGCGCGATGGAGGGCGATCCGCTCAGCGGCGTCATCAACCAACCGATGCTCTATCGCGAGCTCGTGTTCCTCGACCGTCACATGGTGACCGTCACCGGCCAGGAGGTGTGGTCGAGCGACCTGAACGCCAGCTCGCCGGTCGTGCACCGCCTCGCCGGACGCGAGGCGTCGGGACAGTCGCTCGCCGACGGAGCGTGCGCCGACGCGCGCTTCGCGAACCTGCAGGACCTCGCGGTCGACAGCTCGGGCGCGATCTTCGTGATGGACCAGACCGCCAACGCGGTCCTGCGGATCACCGATCCGTTCGGCGCGGGGTGCGCGGTGAGCTACTGGGCGGGCACGAGCGTGGACACCCCCGACATCACCCCCAGCTCGCCGCCGAACGTGGGGAACGCCGAGGGCCCAGGACTGAGCGCGCAATTCGCGCTGCCCCGTCGGATGGCGATCGACTCGAACGACAACCTGTACGTCTGGGACGAGGGCAACGTCTCCATCCGCAAGATCGCCAACGACGCGTCGCACACCGTCTCGACGTTCGTCGACGTCGAGAGCACCTACGACGGGCGCGCCCAAGACGTGATCGTCGACGCGATGAGCGCGCTCGGTGACGAGCTGTTCCTCTACGAGCACGACACCGCGGGCCAGGTGATCCTCGAGGCGTTCAACCTCGCGACCGGCGCGCACCGCGACCTCTTCCGCAACCGGGCCGACGGCTTCCCCGACGCGCCCTACGGCTCGATCCAGCCGGGCGGCATGACCACGGACGGCGTGGACCTCTTCCTCTACTACAAGGGAAGCGTGTACCGGGTGAGCAGTAGCTCGGGCGCGATGACCATCATCGCGGGCGACAACTCGGTGATGTACACGAGCGACTTCGAGGGCGGCTTCGATCCGTCGATGTCGCACCCGGCCCTCGAGACGCAGCTCCCGACGCGCGATCAGTTCAGTACCGCGGGCGCGGGCTCGTGGCTGGGCATCGACGAGAACGACGACCTCTACTTCACCGGCTCGGTGCTCGACCCGTACATCATGCGGCTCGGCTGCGGCCGCTGAGGCGACGTTCGGATCCCCATCGGCGCGCCCGCGGAGTTGCTATCCTCGGGCGCGCCGGGCCTCCAGGTTTCCCTTGCCGAGAGCATGTCTATGAACCGTCGTGGCCTCGCGCTCCTCACGCTGACCGGATCGCTCGGCGTCCTCGCGCTCAGCGCGTGTGATCCATGCGCCGACGTCGTCGCGCGGATCGAGGCGCTCGGCGCCGGAGAGACCTACGTCGTCCCCGACGGCTGCGTGATCACGAGCCCGGTCACCGTCCCCGCCGGGGCCACGGTCGAGGGCGGCACCTTCGAGCTCGACGACGCGTCCGTCACGCTCGCCCCGTCGTCCGACTCGGCACGACCCACCGTGCTCGAAGGCGCGACGCTCCGCGGCGGAAGCGCGAGCACCCCGCTGGTGGTCGCGCGCGGCGCCGGGTTCGTCGCGATCCGCTCGTCGACGTTCACGACCGATCGCGGCATCGCGTTCGGCGTGTCGGGGGCGGAGGCCGAGCTCACGACCGTCGACATCGTGGGCAACCTCGATCTGGCCCGCGCCTCGGAGGTCCCGTTCCCCATCGACCCGGCCACGTTGGCGACCTACGGCGTCACCGCGATCGAGGGAGGCACGATCCGGGCAGAGGGCCTGACCGTCCGGCGCGTCGCCGCGGGAGGGCTCGTCTGCTCGAGCGCGAGCCTGATGATCGACGGCGCCACGCTCTCCGAGTCCGTCGGCCTCGGCATCTGGGCGGACGACTGCGACGCCCGCCTGGACCGCGTGGAGATCTTCGACCTCATCGCGGCCCCCGTCCGGCCGGGCATCGGGATCGCGGCGCGCGCGTCCACGCTCGCGTCGGACGGCCTTTACGCGCACGACTCGCCGGGCTACGCGATCGTCTCGCAGTCGAGCGACGTGACCCTCGACTCCCCGCGCGTCGAGCGCCTCCGTCAGTCGGGCGTGTGGGTCGAGTCTGGCTCGTCGCTCGTCATCGCCTCGGGCACGTTCGACGCGAACGGCGGCGCCGCGATCGCGGCGGTGGGCGCCGCGCGGCTCGAGGTGCGTGAGACGATGGTGACCAACACCGCGATGGCCCCGATCCCGACGGCGGACGGCACCAGCCTCGAGCGGATCGGGGACGGCATCCACGTCGCGCAGCTCGCCGGTCAAGATACGCAGGTGACACTGACCGACGTCACGCTCGTCGAGAACGCCCGCGTGGGCGCGGTGCTCGACGGCTACATGCGCGGCCTCCCGATCACGCTGACGGCGGTCCGCGCCGAGACGAGCGGGACCGAGCTCGGCGTCATCGCGCAGAACATCACCGGCCTCCCCGCCGGCTGGGACGCGAGCGTGACGCGCGTCGGCAGCGCGGCGACGCTCGACGCGAGCGCGGGCGCGCTGCTCGTCAGCCCCGGAGGGCTCACCGGGATCCTCATGCCGCCGACGCTCGTGTTCTGAGCGCGTCAGCGGGTGAGCGACTCGCGCGAACGGTACGCGGGCTTCGCTCCGCGCGTGTGCCGAGCGAGCCACGCGCGTCGCTCCCGGCGCGCGATCGCGTCCGCGATCCCCTCGAGCGCGGGCAGCCGCCGTCGTAGCGTCTCGGCGGTGAACACGAACGGGAACATCGCGAGCGGGAGGAGCGTCCAGAGCCCGGCCGGCGGCAGGCCCTGCGCGCGGTAGATCGCAGCCGGCAAGAAGAGCTGCGTCATCCCGCGGTGGAGGCCATGCTCGAGCTGCGCGAGGAGATCGCCCGGCTCGGGCGTGAACGCCGCGGCGTAGGAGCGACAGAGCGCGCGTCCGTCCTCGCCGGCGGTGCGGCTCCCCTTGAAGCTCGCGACCCAGGAGATCCGCAAGGCGTCTTCGATCGTCTCGGGGAAGTGCGAGAACCTCGAGCCCATGAGGTGGCCGACGTAACGCCAGAAGTGGAGCATCGCCTCGATCTCTCGGCGCGTCGGGCGAAAGCCGAGCAGCCGCATGCCGATGCCGGGCGCGAGGCTGCCGCCGAGCTGCGTGAGGAGCGCGTCGCCCTCGTTGATCGGCACGCCCCACGCGTCGATCTTCCACTCGCGGTGGTGCTCGAGCCGCACTCGCACCATCGCGTGGAGCACGCGCACCCGCATCGCGGCCGCGAACCCCGGCGCGACGACGTCGAGCCCGTCGGGCTCGGACACCTCGATCCAGAACGAGGCCGTCTCGAGGAACCGCTCGCGCGTCCCGTCGCCCACGTACGCACCGGAGAGCGCAAGCGGTTTTGCGACGGAGCTCTCGAGGTATCCCGCGAGCGTGATCGCGCCGGCGAACCGGAACACCGCGCTGCCGTAGCGCCGGAACGCCCGCGCCCCGAGCGCGACGCGATCGTCGTCGAGCCAGTCCGGTCGCGCGGTCACGTCGTCGAGCAGCGCGGCCAGCTCGGGCCGCACGTCGAGGGCAGCCTCGCCGCGCGCTAGCGCGCCGAGCGCCCCGTCGAGCTCCTTTTGGGCCGCGTGGAGCCCGCCCGTCGTCATGGCCGCGCGCACGAAGCGCTCCGCGACGGGATCGCCGTTGAAGTAAGCCCCCTCGAACGCGCGGAGCGTCTCCTCGGACGGCTCGGGATCGAACCCGAGGGCGCGCGCGATGCGCCGGAGTCGACGCGCGGTGCGATGGTCTCGCCTCTCGCGGTATCGAAACTCGGTCGGTCTCATCCCGACCTCGCGCTCAGGCCGCTTCGTCTTCGCGGACCGCGAGGCGGATGCGCCAGTCGACCCCGTCGGCGCGGTCCATCACTTGGATGCCCGCCGTCTCGAGCTCGGCGCGCAGCGCGTCCGCCGCCGCCCAGTCCTTGTTCGCGCGCGCGTCCATCCGCGCCTGGAGCTTCGCGTCGACGTCCTCGCGCGTGAGCCCCAACGCGGGCAGGCGCTTGTCCTTCACCTCTTCGATGAACGCCTCGCCGCTCATCTGGAGGAGCCCGAGCGCCTGCTCCACGATCGCGAACGCGGCGAGCGCCTTCTTCCCGAGCGGACCGCCGCGCGTCTTCGCCTTCTTGTGGTTGTTGAACCGGTTCGTCGCGCGCGCGAGCTCGAACGCGTAGCCGAGCGCCTTCGCGGTGTTGAGATCGTCGTCCATCGCCGCGTAGAACTTCGCAGCGAAGCCGTCGGCGAGCTTCGCGAGCTCCTGCGCGTCCGGCCCGAGCTCCTTGATGACCTTCTCGGCCGGCTCCTCGCCGCCCATCCGGCTCGCGTTGTCCTTCGCCTCGTAGAGCCGCGCCAACAGGCCCAGCGCATCCGGCAGCGCGTCCAGGCTCCACGGGAGCGGAGACCGATAGTGGACTTGCATGTAGTAGATCCGCAGCGCCTCGGCGGGGAACAGCTTCAGCACGTCCTTGATGCCGAACGCGTTGCCGAGGCTCTTGCCCATCTTCTCGCCGCTCGCCATCGTCAACAGCCCGTTGTGGAGCCAGTAGCGCGCGTAAGGCGCCTTGCCCGACGCGCTCTCCGACTGCGCGACCTCGTTCTCGTGGTGCGGGAACACCAGGTCGAGGCCGCCGCCGTGGATGTCGATCTGTTCTCCCAGATGCTTGTGCGCCATCGCCGAGCACTCGATGTGCCAGCCCGGACGCCCCGCGCCCCACGGGCTCTCCCAGCTCGGCTCGCCGGGCTTCTGCGCCTTCCACAGCGCGAAGTCCTGCGCCGAGCGCTTGCCGCTGTCCGCGTCCTCGCTCCGCATCTCGCCGACGCGCTGACGGCTCAGCTTGCCGTACTCGGGGAAGCTCGCGACGTCGAACCACACCGAGCCGTCGGCCTGGTAGGCGTGGCCGCGCTCGATGAGCTGCGAGATGATCGCGCGGATCTCGTCCATCGACGTCGAGACGCGCGGCTCGTGGGTCGGGGTGAGCAGCCCGAGGTTCGCCGCGTCCTCGTGGAACGATCGGATGAAGCGCTCCGCGAGCTCGGCCGGCGCCTCCCCGCGCTCGTTGGCGCGGTTGATGATCTTGTCGTCGACGTCCGTGAAGTTGCGGACGAACTCCACGTCCCAGCCGCGGTGCAACAGGTACCGCGCGACCATGTCGAACGTGAACATCGCGCGCGCGTGCCCCACGTGCTGATGGTCGTAGACCGTCATCCCGCACGTGTAGAGGCCGACCTTGCCCTCGCGGAGCGGGACGAAGTCCTCGGTCTTCTTGGTCAGCGTGTTGTACAGGCGAAACGGCGCAGGCATGCGGTGCGCATATGCGCCGCCCCGAGCCGAGTCAAGCGGCCTCGTCGCCCGGATCTCAGAGCGACCTCAACCGGCGGTAGGCGGTGAGGCCGCGTGCGCCGCGCAGGCGATGGAGCGCGCGCTTGAACCGCGCGTAGACGACGAAGAACGAGATGACGCGCGCGCGATCGATCGCGCTCAGGGGTCGTCCGCACACCCGCTTGGGATCGGGGACGCCCGCGTCGACGAAGTCGACCTCGGCGTACGCGGTCGTCCGCACGCGCGTCCCCGCCTCGAGGCGCGGTCCCAGCACCAGCGCATCCAACGGATCGCCGTCCGGGCCGACCGTGCCGACGATGCTCCCGTAGTTGAACGGGCTCGGGAGCGGCGAGACGAAGTCGACGCTCCCATCCGGCCGACGCTTGACGAACGTCCACGCCGGGACCTCGATCACGACTTCACACGGCTCGGGCATGGCGGTAGTTCTCCGGCGACGCGCTCAGGCTCGACCGCCAGGTCGCCGGATGCTGAACGAATCCGGCGCGCCGAGCGAGCCGACGCAAGCCCACTGCGCGCAGGACCTCCTACTCCGCTCGCGACTATGCAACCATCGATGCAGCTGGACAGCTCCGCGATGAAGCCCATCCACACGTCCCTTGCGATCTTCATGCTGCTTCTCGGCGGTGGCTGCTGGGCGAGCAACGACGCGGGCTTCCCCGACCGGACGTTGATGTTTCGCGTCGACGTGCTGTCCATCCCCGCACCGGCCGCGGGACCCGCGGGCCGCCAGGTCGTGCCGGGCTTCGACCTCGACATGCTCGATGCGGGGCCAGACGGGTTCAGCGACCCGGACGCGACCTGCGAAGAGTTCCAGCCCGACTTCGTGTACGGCGTCGATCCGACCGAGGTCGGCGTCGACAACAGCATCGCAAACCTCGTTCCGACGATCGAGAACCTGTTTCCGATCTACGAGTGTCCCGACATGGAGCGTCGAGGCTGCTTCGACGCGCACCTCGCCGACGACATCGCGTCCGGTGCAATCGACATTGCGTTCGTCGTCGACGGGGTCAACGACT
>JBFWYI010000160.1:0-11143 GCA_050186575.1 Sandaracinaceae bacterium
GGCGGCACCGCGTGTGCGACACCGCGGTCGCAGGTTGGGAGCGGCTCGCCGCCCCCGCGCGACCGCCCGCGCGCTCCCGACCCTTCCCGCACCTCGAACGGGTCGATGTGTCGTATCCTCGCGAGGAAGATCTCGTTGTCAAAAGGCGCGGGAATCGTTGCGGGGAAGGTCGGGTTTGGCGGAACGCGTGAACGAGGCGAACGAAGAGCTCCGTGCGCGCGTCGCCGCGCTCGCGCGGGCGATGAGCCACGGCCTCGTTGAGCGCGAATCGGCGGCGCGGCTCGTGTTGCTCGCCGCGCTGGCCGGTGAGCACTCGCTCCTCCTCGGCCCGCCCGGCACCGCCAAGAGCGAGCTCGCCGGTCGGCTCGGTCGCTGCTTTCAGGACGGGCGCACGTTCCAGCGGCTGCTCACGCGCTTCAGCGTGCCGGAGGAGCTCTTCGGTCCGCTCTCGATCAAAGCGCTCGAGGAGGACCGCTATCACCGACTCACCGAGGGCTACATGCCTTCGGCGACCGTCGCGTTCCTCGACGAGGTATTCAAAGCGAACAGCGCGATCCTCAACTCCCTCCTCACGCTGCTCAACGAGCGGCAGTTCGACAACGGGACGGAGCGGGTCGCGACGCCGCTCATCACGGTGGTCGCCGCGAGCAACGAGGTGCCGGAGGATGCAGAGCTCGAGGCGTTGCATGATCGCTTCCTCGTGCGCTGTCACGTCACGCCGGTGTCAGCGCACGGTTTTCGTGCGCTGCTCGAGCTGGAGACGTCCGAGCTCGAGCTTCCCACCGAGGCGCGACTGCGGCACGAGGAGCTTCGACGGATCCGGAGCGCGGCGCTCGAGGTCACGATCCCGGACGCGGTGCGGAGCGTGCTCGGCACGTTGCGGACCTCGCTCGATCGAGCGGGCATCGCGATCTCGGATCGACGCTGGATCAAGATCGCATGGCTGCTTCGGGTGGCCGCGGCTTGCGACGGGCGTGGCGCGGTGTCCCTCGCCGACTGCGGCCTGGTGGTGCACTGCGCGTGGAACCGACCGGAGCAGCACGAGCGGGTGGAGCGGCTCTGCCGCACCACGCTCGACGACGCGCTCATCGCCGAGCCGAAGCGCCTCTCCGACGTCACGCAAGAGCTCGAGGATCAGCTCGCCAAGGAGGTGAGCCAGGAGCGTCAGTCGGTCGACGCTCAGGGGCAGCTCCTCTTCCTCGATGAGAGCGGCCATCCGACCACTCAGCCGTTCCTCCACGCGCAGAAGCGGCGCTCGAACGGGGATCCCCTCTACCTCCCACCGGCGCGGCTCGGGCGCGAGAGCTCGCAGAGCGCGTTCACGTATCAGGAGCTGTGGGAGCTCCACTTCGATACGGAGCCGCACGGGCTCACCGCCCTCGATGCGTGGACGCAGGATGCGCGGAACCACGCGCTCGAGAAGACCCCGCGACGCCCCGTCCTCGAGCCGATGACCCATGACCCCGAGCACATCGCCGCGCGCGTCGCGCAGTGTGCGCAAGTGCATGCCGACGCGAGCGCGCTAGTGAGCGCGATCGCCGCGCAGCTCGCGGGCGAGGACGACCCCTCGATCTGGCCGCGCGGAGAGCTCGGCGAGGTGTGGCGCGACCGGATGAAGACTGCGCATGAGGAGTTGCTCCTGGTGGTCGAGCGTGCGGGCGCGGTGGTCGAGCTGGCGGAGCGGCTCCGGGCGAGCGAGCCGTGACGTCCGTGTTCGAGCCCCGCTATCGATTCCTGGACCGCGTCCCCAAGACGCTGTTCGGACCGGTCGTGCGGCACATCCATGGCGAGCTCGAGCCGCGCGCCCGAGCGATCGCGCGTCTGCGCGAAGGCCTCCTCGACG
Source organism: Sandaracinaceae bacterium (assembly GCA_050186575.1). Classification (GTDB taxonomy): domain Bacteria; phylum Myxococcota_A; class Polyangia; order Polyangiales; family Sandaracinaceae; genus JAUHXR01. The sequence goes on from JBFWYI010000160.1 coordinate 1,844, forward strand.
GAAAGCTCCCGCCGCGTGCCGAGCTGCGCTGGCCGGACCCGTCGCTCCGCGATCCGCTGTTCGATGCGCTCGACGTATCCGGTATCGTCCCGCTCTGCTCAGCGAACCCGGAGCTCACGGACGACGTGCTCCTCTACATCCTCGACGCCGTCCACGAAGCGGAAAGGCTGTTCGAGCGCGGGCTCGTCTCGTTCACGCACATCGTCTGCCGTCAGTGCATTGGGGCCGGCGGTTCCGGCACCCGCGGCGGCCCCGAAGCGTGGCGAGCGCTCTTCGGCGAGGACGAATGGGCGCGCATCCGCGGCGAGGCGATGGCGCTCGCGGCCGACATGGCGCGCGAGATGCTGCGCACGCGGACCGACGCCGAGTGGACGCTGCGCGCGATGCTCCTCCGCGAGCTGGGCGACCTACTCGAGCAACTGTGCTTGTCTCTCAAGTTGCCCCCGGGGACCGCGGCGGGGTTCCTGCGTGCGCTCGGGCGTAGCCAGCTGCTGCAGCTCCGCACCATCCTCAGCGAGCTCGCACCGCTCACCGAGCTCATCGAGAAGCTCGGCCGTGGCGAAGAGACGGACGACCCAGATGCGCCGATCGTGCTCGAGCAGATCGGGGCGCTCATCCAGCGCGAGCGCGAGGCGAGCATGCCGGAGGAAGACGAGGGCCCGATCGATCTGCGCGGCGTCGAGCGATCCGGCGAGCTCGCGCGCATGTTGCCGAGCGAGGCCGCGCTGCTCACGCGCCCCGTGCTGCGAAAGCTCTGGCGCGCGCGATGGGTCGAGCGATCGTTGATGACCTATCACGCGCGCGGCGTGCTCACGCAACGCATCCAGACGCGCCAGACGTTCGAAGAGGGCATCAGCGAAGAGCAGCGTCGGATGCAGCGCGGCCCCGTCGTCCTGATCCTCGACACCTCGGGATCGATGTGGGGGACGCGCGACCGTCTGGCCAAGGCGGTCGCCCTGCAGATCGCGAGCACCGCGTTCATGGAGGAGCGGCCCTGCTACGTCTACAACTTCAGCGGCAACGGGAACCTCATCGAGCACCAGCTCACGTTCGACGGGGCCGGCATCACCGAGGTCCTCGCCTTTCTCACCCTCTCGTTCGGCGGCGGCACCGTCCCGGACGAAGCTCTGCGACGCGCCATGCTGCGCCTCGAGAGCAAAGAGTGGCGCCTCGCCGACCTCGTCATGCTCAGCGACGGTGAGTTCTGGATCGAGGACCACGTCGTCCAACGCTGGCATGCGCTGAAGTCGCGCGTGGATGCGCGCGCGATCGCCATTCGCGTCGGTTCGGGGGACGGCTTCGACGCGCTGCCGTTCGACGAGATCCACGACCTCGGCGACTGGCGGCAGATGTTCGACGTGTCCGAGGTGCGCTGAGGCGCAGCCCATCAGGCGTGTGTCGCCGCGCCGGTAGCCAAGAGGTCATCGGGCACCTGTTCGGCGCGGCCGAGACACGTCTCGCGGAACGTGGGCAGGTCGCAGCGCGGATCACTGCTGTGCATCTCGCCCACGTAGCGGCGTTTCGAGCGCGCGTGAGGCCGTCCACGTCAGACCGCCGGGCTCTCGAGCTGCGCCGGGAGCGCGAGTGCCGCAACGAACATCGACTGGAGGCTCGTCACTCTCCTTTGAGCACCGAGCGGATCTTCTTCGTCAGGTCGCCACCGGAGAACGGCTTGCCGATGAACCGCGCGCCGGCGTCGAGCACGCCCTGATGCGCGATGGCGTTCTCCGTGTAGCCCGACGCGAAGAGGATCTTGATGCTCGGGTAGCGCTCGGCGATCCGACGCGCGAGCTCGCGCCCGCCCATGCCCGGCATGACGACGTCGGTGAGTAGGAGGTCGATCTCGCCCGAGTGCGCTTCGGCCTCGCGCAGCGCGTCGTTGCCGCTCGACGCGGCGAGGACGTGGTAGCCCGCGCTGCGCAGGATGCGTCCCGTCGCGCGTCGGACCGCGTCGTCGTCTTCGACGAGCAGCACCGTCTCCCCCGAGCGCGTCACCGGCGGGGCGGACGTCGGGATCGCGCGCGGCTCCACCGGAGCGTCGACGCGCGGGAGGTAGATCTTGAACGTCGTGCCGCGGCCGACCTCGCTGTACACCCACACGTTGCCGCCGGTCTGCTTGACGATCCCGTACACCGTGGACAGCCCGAGGCCGGTGCCCTTGCCGGTCTCCTTGGTCGTGAAGAACGGCTCGAACGCGCGCTTGGCGGTCTCCGCGTCCATCCCCACGCCGCTGTCGGTGACCGAGGTGAGCACGAACGGACCGGGTCGCATCGACACGTGCTCGTCGGCGAACGCTTCGTCGAGATCCACGTTGGACGTCTCGATCGTGAGCTTGCCGCCCTGCGGCATGGCGTCGCGCGCGTTGACCGCGAGGTTGAAGATGACTTGCTCGAGCTGACCGGGATCCGCGAGCACGTTGCCGAGGTCGGCCGCGCGGTGCATCGCGATGTCGACGTCCTCCCCGATCAGTCGGCCGAGCATCGCCTCGATGCCGTCGAGGACATCGTTCACGTTGGTCACGCGTGGCTCGAGGATCTGCTTGCGGCTGAACGCGAGCAGCTGCCGCGTCAGCTCAGCCGCGCGCTCACCGGCCTGGCAGACCTGCTCGAGGTCCTCATGCAGTCGCTCGGAGGCGGCGACCAATCCCATCCCGTGTCGGGCGTACGTCAAGATGACGGTCAGGAGGTTGTTGAAGTCGTGCGCCACGCCACCCGCGAGGCGTCCCACCGCCTCGAGTCGCTGCGCGGCGATGAGCTGTTCCTCGGTGCTCGCGTGGGCCTCGCGCGCCCGAAGCGTCGCGACGCCGTAGGCGATGTCCTGCGCGATCTCCTCGAGCAGCGCGAGCTCGTCGTTGCCGATCGTGTCGGGCTCCGACGCGCAGAGGCGCAGCGCGCCCATCCTCTTGTCGCCCGTGCGGACGTCGATCGTCACGCATCGATCCGCGTCGGCGGAGACGTCTCCCGCGCGCGCGAGCACCGGGCTGGCGGCTTTCGTCGATGCGATGAGCTCGATCCACGCGCTGCGGTAGCCGCCCGCCTCGACCAGCAGTCGGCACACGTCACCGACGAAGCGCGCCTCGTCGGTGGCGCGGACGAGCGTCTGGTTGCACCGGCTCCGCGTCGCGAGCGCGCGCATCGAGCGCAACAGCGCCGCCTCGGCACGCTTCCGCTGCGTGACCTCCACCGACAGGATCGTCACGCCGTCCGGTACGGGTTGGATGCGGAGCTCGAACCAACCGCGCGACCCGTCGGGGAACGTGAACTCGTTCTCCATCGTGTGCGGCGTGCCCACATCCATGCACCGCCGCAGCGCGGAGAACATCTCGGTCTGCTCGATCCCCGGATAGCACTCCATCATCGTGCGCCCGACTAGAGCGCCCGGCGTCGTGCGTCCCTGTCGCGCGACCGCCTCGTTGACGTACAGGTATCGGAAGTCGCGCCCGATGACCTGGCAACCTTCGAGCAGATTGTCGAGCACGCTCTGAGGCAGGTCGCGCGCCTCGGGCACCTCCGAGTGGTCCTTGAGAATTCGATCCGAGCTCACGGCGCCCCCGTCGAAGCCAATTGCACCACTACAAGCGATGCTCGTCGAAACAGGATAACAGCCGCTTCCTCGGTCGCGCGCAAGATCAAAACAGACAGAGCCTCCGCGGACGCGGACGTGCGCGGTCAGGCGAGCGAGGAGGTGAGCGACTCAAATTGGTACACGTGAGACAGGTCGACGAGGATCGTACACCGAGCACGCGGCTCCTCGTGTTCGATCGCCTTGGCGGACTGGGCACTCGACCGTTTCATGCGTGCGCACCACGCCATCGCGCACGCCGTGATCGAGGAAAGGACAACCGACGTTCGCTCGCACCTCGCGGCCGGGGTGGACTCGCACGGCGTCGACGCGCTCGGGTGATCCGTCGCTCCCTATCGCGGCCGCGATGGGACAGCTCGACGTCGAGTGGTTGCTCGGCCCGGGTGCCGAAGTCGATCGTCGGGATGCCTTCGAATCCACCTCCCCGATCAGGCGGCCAACGCGGGAGAGCTCGAGAGCTCGCGCAGTTGCTCCGCGACGCCACGCTGGGCAGCGAGCGCGTGTGATGGGTGTACGCCGAGCGGATCGGCGTGACTGCATCGGCGTTGCGGCGAGACATCGCCCCGATCGCGTGTGACACCCCGCGGCGCATGCGGGAGAAAGCAGGCGGTCTGCGGCTTGCGGAGAGCGCGCCTCGAAGGAGGCACCCTCGTGAAGAACGCAATCGTATCCATCCTCGCCCTCGGCGCCCTGCTCGGCTTCTCGGCCTGCGGAGGCGACTACACCCCGGTCAACGAGAGCCACAGCGGCGAGATCGTCGACGGCGACACACAGCACGGCGGACGCACGTGCGACGCGTACGAGGTCAGCCTCGGCCGCGGCTGGCACATCAACACCGCGATGACGAGCGACTTCGACAACTACTTGTTCTTGACCAAGCTCGAGGACGTCGAGACCAACGACGACACCGACGGCCTCAACGCGCGCATCGACACCGACGTCGAGATGGCCGGCGGCTACACCGTCTATGCGTGCGCATTCGGCTCCGACCGCGGCGCGTACACGCTGACGATCGAGACCCACCCAGGGAACTGAGCTCGCTATGCCTGCGCGCGACCGACCAGTCGCTCCGTGACGGCGCCGACCATCGCGGCTACGCGGGCGGTGAAGTTTGCGCCACCCGCGCGGGAAGGTCCCACCCGGGTTGCCACCCGCGCGGGGAAGATTCCACCCGGATCGGGGAAGATCCCAGCGGACCGCCAGCGGCGATGCACCGAAACGACGTCGATCGAGAAGCTGCTAGGGTGGTCACGCGATGCGATGCGCGACGGACCAGGTCGACGAGACGCGAGAGCGACGAACACGTCTCGCGCTGAGCGCGCTGCTGGTGCTCGCCGTGCTCTCGCCCGTCGGTGCGCGAGCGCAGATCGCCGACGAAGTCGTCGCGACCGTCGACGGGAAGCGCATCTGGGTGTCGGACCTCCGCGAGCAAGCGCAGCACCAGGACGTCGGCCCCTCTCACTACCCGGCGCTCCTGACCGAGATGATCGACCTCTGCCTCCTGGTGCGAGAGGGGATCCGACTCGGCCTCACGGTCTCCGAGGAGGACCTCGACCGGGCCGTGGAGCACTTACTCCGTCAGACGGGGGACACCGAAGAGGCGCTCGCGGCGGAGGTGAGCGAGCGGGGCTGGACGATGGTCTCGTATCGCGAAGACATCCGCGCTCACCTCCTCAGGCTGCGGGTGGTGGAGCACTTCCAAGCGCGCACGGGTCAGACGGTCGACCCGGAGGCCGCGCTCCTCGCCACGCTCAGGCGGAACGCCCGCATCACGCGCCGCTTCTGATCACGGCTCACCGTCCGCGGGAGCTCGCGGATGATGCGGCCGCTCGCCGACCGGCGCCGAAGCGGGCCGGGCATAGTTCGACCTATCGCCGACGGATTCTGAAATCGTCCGGGGATAGTTCGACCTATCGCGAACGGGTTGCGAGATCGTCGCGGTTGGTTCGACCCATCGCGAACGGGTTCTCGCATCGGTGGGGCATGGTTCGGCCCATCGCAAACGCGTTCTGCAGCGGCCGGGGACCGTTCCGACCCTCGCCGGCCGGTTTCAGAACGCTCGAGGACGGGTCGAACGACCGGCGAGGGTTTCGAACCGCGTCCGCGACAATCGGAGTCACCGTAGGCGATTTGCTTCGTCCGCCAGGCAACTCGAACGAGCGAGCGCCGATATGGCGCGCCTCAGGGCGAGCTTAGGATCGCCTCGGGCCCCGACGCGTGCGGGAGGGCGCGCTATCGTCGGTCGCATGAGGGCGGAAGCCGTCGACGCACCAGCGCCGTTCGAACCAGGAGGCCGGGGACCGTCGCTATCGCGCTGGCTTCACGATGCGGACCTGCTCTTTCCGGACTCGATCGACGGCTTCGTTGGGCCGCGCGGCCATCCCGTCGGTGCGGTGGCGGAGAGCGGCTGGGTCGTGTTCCACGGGCTTCAGGTGATCCAGATCGTGCCCGAGGAGGTTCACTCGTACTGGCACCTCGACGTCGCGCAGGACGACGCCGCCAAGAAGGCATGCGTGGTCCGAGTCGGCGACTCCGCGTGGCTCACGGGGTTCAGCCTCCGACACCTCGGTGCGCACCAACACTTCGTGCTCACGTTCTACGACGAGCTCGTCGAGGTCATCTGCCGGTCCCTCTTGTTCGGCCGAGCTCCCTTCGAGCTCGAGCGCGCGATCGAGCAGCACCCCGAGCTCGGCTACTCTCATTTTCGTCGCGCGCTCGCGCTCGAGAAGCGGGGGGACCTCGTCGGTGCGATCGCGTCCCTCGAGCGCTACGTGGCGTGCGCGCCCCACGTCCACTCCGTCGACTCCGCGAGAAGGAGGATCGCAGACCTTCATGCCCGCAGGGACGGGCAGGGTGGACGGTGACCCCGCTCTCCGCTTCGGCACGGTCGCGGCTCTCGAGAGGAGCCGCTCGCGATGGCGCTCCCCGCGTCGATCCGCCATCGTTCGGAAGGCGCTCGAGGGCGACGGATGCACCAGGCCAGCAAGAGAGCGAAAGACTACATGACGGCCCTGCGCGGGCAGGGACTGTCCGACGAGGCGCTCGACGATGCGTTCGAGCGCTACCAGCGCGAGCACCACGCCTTGGCCATGGCGGTGGAGCGGGGCGACGCAGACGAGGTGGACAGAGCCCTCGCCGACGGTGCCGACCCGCACTCGGTCGACACACTCGGCTCACCCGTCCTCCACATCGCGGCCGCGCTTGGCCACGTCGAGATCATGCGTCTCCTCATCGATTCGGGAGCGGACGTGAACCTTCGCGACGAGTTCATGGGCACCGCGCTCATCCTCGCTGCGAACGGCGCCGACAGAGCCGCGGTCGAGCTCCTCCTCGAGCGGGGTGCCGATCCCACGATGCGGAACGATCTCGGAGAGTCCGCGGAGGATCGCGCCGATCGCACACCCTACGGCGACCCGTCGTTGGTGCCGCTGCTCCGGGACGCGGCGGCGCGTCGTTCCGGCGAACGACCGGTGACCGGTCCGAGGTCTCCGGCTGATGACCGGTGACCGGTCCGAGAGGTCTTCGAAAGTCCGCCCGGTCACGACCGGTGACCGGTCCGGCCCGGGCGGGAAGCCCGCAGCGGTGGACCCGCCGAGGTGCCCGATTGGCTCGGGCGCGCAGTGCGCGCGCACGGACTCGCTCGCGGAGCCGCCCCGCACCAGCGACGGACGAGGCTGGCCAGCGCCGCGATCGCGAGGCCACCGGTCAGCGTCGCGAAGTCGTGCCAGAGGAGCACCTTGATCGCGATGACCTCGACGAGCACGAGGACGTCGAGGAGTCGCCCGGTGCGGCTCTGCGCGGACAGCGTCGCGTACCCGCAGAACAGCGCGTGCCCACTGCAGAACGGAACGGGAACGAACACGCGAGAGAGCGCGAGCGCCACGACGGACGCATCGATGAGCGCGGCGCGAGGGCCGGCGCGCTGAATCAACCGCTCGGCGAGAAACGCGGCGAACGGCGCGGCGATCGGGACGTTGTAGTAAAGGAAGTAGTCACGATGCTCGCCGATGAGCGACGCCGCGTACGAGAGCGCGATCGCGACGCCGGCGATCCCCGCGCCGAGCACGAGCCGCTCGGTGCCCTGGCTCGTGGCGCTCGGCCTGTCGTCGGTGGCGTCCACCATCGAACGATAGGTGGACGTTCGCGGTGGGACCGTCGAACGGGGCGAAGCGTTCCTCGGGGGACGTGGTAGGTCGAACCACGGGCCCGAGCCGTGCGTGGGGGTCCATATCGGCTCGCGCCGCCCGCGTGGAGACCAGGAAACCAGAACGCGATCGTCATACGGGTGTCGGAGACCCGTGCGTTGGCGAACCTGCGTTCGAGCTGGCGCGGCCCTCGTCTTTCTCGGCGTCGCCGTTCAAGGCGCGATGGGTGCGCCTTGGGGGCTATGGAGCTCGGCACGAGTCGTTGCGTGGGTCGCGGCCAACGTGGCGCCGTGGGTGTTCCTCAGTGTGCTGACCGCGGGCGGACATGCGAGTCGCGGCTGGCTCGCGCTCGGTGCGGCGATGACCGCGCCGCTCCCGCTCGGTATCGCGTGCTCCTCGGTGTTCTGGCACGGCCTCTATCCGACGCCGACGCTGCACGACGTGGCGCGGTTCACTCCTCTCTTCGCCGCGCTGGTGCTCGCGCACGCCGAACGCCCCGTCACGCGCCAACCGGAGAGCTGGCGCTGGCGCCTCATGTACGTGGGGCTCGGCGCAGGCATGCCTTGGTTGCCCCTCTACCTCCACGTCGCGCTCGATGGATTCGTCTGGGCGGAGTATCCGTGGTGGCATGCTCCACAGGCCGCGCTCGCGGTCGCGCCGCTGATGGTCGGTGCGATCGCGCTCGCTCGGGGCAAGACGTGGGGCATCGTGCCCGCCGTTGTCGCTGTCGTGATGACTTTCATCGTCGAGGTGCCGCCGCCGGAATACTCATGCTTCGGTCCACAAGGACACCCGTTCGGCTACGGCTGGGCGCGCACGCTGGTCGTGGGTTCGGCGGTGCTCGCGGTCGCACCGTGGATCGGTCCGCTCGTCCGAAGCTCCGCACCGTCAGCGAGCTTGGCGAGGAACGCTGCCGGAGCGTAGACGCTGGATGTTCTGCACGATAGGTTGCCCTAACCCGACCAGCGTCGCGATGGGCTCGCCGCGCGGGTAGTAGATGACGGTCGGCACGTTGACGATCTGTAGCGCGCAAGCGAGCTCATGGTCTGCGTCGATGTCGACGTAGCCGAACCCGACGGTCGGCTCTTGCTGGGCGCGCATCTGTTGTGCCACCAGCTTGCGGTACCCGTCCCACTCCGCGTCGACGTGGATCACCGCGATCTCGTGTGACGCGACGAGCTCTTCCAGCTCCGTGGCCGTGAGTCCAGGGGGCGGGAAGATCCCACCCGGGTTGGCTCGCAGCGCGTGCGACGGCGGAATTAGACGAAGGCGGGAAGATCCCACCCGGGTTGGCTCGCAGCGCGTGCGACGGCGGAATTAGACGAACGATTTCGTGACCGGCGGCCGCCGGGCGGCGGCCGGCGGATCGGGCGTTCTCGCCGCTCGCGGAGCGCGTCTGGATTGGCGGTGCCGATCGGAACGAACCTTGCGGTGCCCGATGCGCCATGTCCCGCCGCCGCATCGTCCTGCCCGGTCTCGTGCTCGCCGTCAGTCGGCGCACGACGCGGCGGCACATGTTGTTCGTGCCCGACTTGGGAGGCGAGAGCGAGGCGATCTTCTGGTACTGCCTCGC
>JBFWYI010000161.1:0-10581 GCA_050186575.1 Sandaracinaceae bacterium
CGCCGGGCTCATCCCACGGCCCGATCCGATCATCTCGGGCGCCACGTAGCGCGGCGTGCCCATCACGTGCCCCTCGAGGGTGAGCCGCGGCTTCTGCTAGAGCGGCGCGACGAGACCGAAGTCCACGAGCTTGGCGACGTCCGGGATGCCGCCCGCCTCGCACACGATGATGTTCGGCGGCTTGATGTCGCGGTGCACCAGCCCGTGCGCGTGCGCCTCGCCGAGCGCGCCGGCGATCGGCTCGAGGATGCGCAGCGTGCGCGCCGCGGTCTGTCGCCCCTCGAGATCGATCAGCTGCTTGAGATCGAAACCATCGAGGTACTCCATCGCGTAGTAGAGCGTTCCGTCGGGGGTCTCGCCGTAGTCGTAGATCTCGACGGTGTTCGGATGGGTGAGCGCCGCACACGCCTGCACCTCGCGCTCGAAGCGCATCCGCCCGAGCCCGGTGGTGAGCCACGAGCTCAGGACCTTCACCGCCGCGGGCCGCGCGAGCGTGCCGTGCCGCGCCTGATAGACGGTCCCCATCCCCCCGGCCCCGAGCTTTCGGATCAGCGTGTAGCTCCCGAGCTGGTGGCCCGGCGGAAGCTCGTCGAGATCGTCCACGAGGGGACGCAGTATCACCGACCGCGAGGCCCCCGCCAATCGATCCCGTCGCGAAGGGTGCTGCCACGCTCGGCGACGAATTCACCGCGGACGGCGGGAATTCGAGCTTCTGCGCTTCGGCGTGCGATGCTCCGGATCGTCATGCGCTGGCTCCTCGCCGTCACCGTCATCGCGCTGGGCGTGCCTGGGATCGCCTGCGCACAGCTCGGCGACGAGTCCGAGCTCGACTCGCTCGGCGGGGAAGAGAGCGGATCGGATGAGGACTCCGTCGCGCTGAGCGACGACCAGCTCGCTCAGCTCTCGCTCTCGGGCTTCCGCGAGTACCTCGAGCGGATCCACGACGACGGCCACGACGAGGGTCTCTACGCGCTGCTCGATCCGCGGCTCGACGAGCTCGAGGGACGCGCCCTCGCCGCCGACGTGATCTTCTGGACGGCCACCGCGCTCGGCGTGGCCGCCGTCGCGGTCGGCATCCCCGTCTACACCGAGGTCGCCGCCCCGCTCGGGCCCGATCTCGGGTTGGGCCTCATGATCGCAGGCGCGAGCACGTTCCTCGTGGGATTGATCGTGCAAGCGCTCTTGCGCCCGGGTCAGGGCGACTTGATGCGCCTCATCGACATGCACGACGAGCACCTCGGCCGCCGCTGAGGGGCACGTTTTTTCCCGGGAGCGGCGGAGAGTAGGAGAAGGGGAGGAAGAGATTCCTTCTTGGTTCTCGCGTCGGCATCGCCGACCCACTCTCCTCGTCTCCCACTCTCCTCGTCTCCCGGCCGCCCGCCGCAGGCGCCGCGACGAAGGCCGAAGCGTTACCCGAGCGTCGCCTCGTTCACCCGCTCCATCCACTTGAGCAGCACCGGATGCTCGGCGAGCACCGCCGCGCCCTCCCCCGTGTCGCACGCGCACGCAAGCTGTGCGTACACGGCGATGTCGGCCAACGTGACCTGCTCGTTCACGAGGAAGCTGCGTTCGCCGATCAGGTCGCTCAGCGAGCGAAGCAGCTCGGAAAAGTCATTGACGACCCGCTCGGGTGGCTTGCGACCGAGGCCCTGCGCGCGGAGCACGTTGCGCATGAACGTCGGGAGCGCGCGCTCGGTCGCGCGGCGCAGCAGCGGTGGCTCGGATCGGCTCGTGCGCTCGCTGAACTCGGGCGCGTTCTCCTTGAGCCCGAACCGGAAGAACAGCTCGTAGAAGTAGAGGCTCTCGTCCGCCCAGTCCTCGAGCAGGCTCGTCATCGCGCGTTCGCGCGGATCGCTCGGCCAGAGCGGCGGCTCGGGGAAGCGCCGCTCGAGGTAGCGCGCGATCTGCGAGCTGTCGCCGATCACGTTCCCCTCGTGCTCGATCACCGGGACCTTGCCCACGGGATCGAGCCGCCCGATCCGCACCAGGGTCTCGGTCGGCGGCACCTCGCGCGTCTCGTACGGCCGCCCCTTGAAGTGGAGGAGCCGGCGGACCTTCTCGCAGAACGGCGAGATCTCGATCTGATGCAGGATGATCACGGTGACCCCGGAGGCGAGCCTACCGCGAAGCGCGCTACGCGGCACCGCAGCGCCGACGGCGTAGATCGCTTCGCACCGCGCAGGGGGTTACGCGTCAGTCCGCATCGAACGTGATCCGTCCGAAGCGGTCGGGGACGTGGAAATCGCCGACCAACGGGGGTGACCAACCCACCCCGCCCTGGCCGTCGGCGCGAAGGTCGAGCACGTAGAGTGCCACCCTCCACTCGTCGCCCGCGTGCGGCGGATCGGCGGGCGGCGTGCCCGCGTGGAACGCGCCCCACGGGATCGCGATCTCCGCCGTGTAGCCTTCGTCGTCGGTGTCGTCGTCGAGCGTCCCGCGCAGCGCGCACGCGCCCTCGAGCCCGCTGTCCCAGTCGACGTGACCGAACGGTTGCGGCACGCGGCGCGCGTCGTAGCGCGTGTCGAACACCTGATCGCTCGGCGCGAGCTGGAGCTCGAAGTAGTTCCGACCGTCGCCGTCGGGGTCGACCATGATCTCGACGGTGTCCTGTTCCCAGAGGTGCGGATCGTGTCCGCGCAGGCTCGCGCGCAGACGATCGTCGGCGACCTCGAACGCGACGTAGAGGCGCGCGTCGTCCCACGCGATCTTCGCGGTGGTCTCCGGCGTCGCCGCGGCGCCGGTCATCGTGTTCACGAAGCGCTCGGTGCTCGCCGCGCGCTGCCACACCGCGTCGTCGAGTCGACCGTCGATCGTCGGCGGCGCGCTCGCCCACCGCGCGTGGTAGCTCGGGATGTCGGTGCGCGGCGCTGCACACGTGCAACCGAAGCTGCACAGCACCTCCGCCATCCAAAGCGCACCAAAGGCCGCGAAATACGGCCCGCGCGGCATCACGCGAACGCCTCGCGCAGCGCGGGGTGGACCGAGCAGATCCGCATCGCGTCGAGGTCGACGCACGCGCACGTGATCTCGCCCTCGGTGAGGAGCTCCGTCTTGCGCACGATGCGATAGTCGAACCGCAGCTTCGCGCGGTTCGCGACGCCGACCCAGCACTCGACGGTGAGCTCGTCGTCGAAGAACGCGGGCAGCCGGTACTTCACGCGGACCTCCGCCACCGGGATCGCGCGGCGCTGCTCTCGCTCGAAGCGCGCGTAGTCGACGCCCTGATGACGCAGCAGCTCGACGCGCGCCTGCTCCATGAAACGCAAGTAGGCGGCGTGGTGGACCACGCCGCCCTGATCGGTGTCGATGTACGACACCCTCACGCCGTAACGGAACGGCGCCTCGTTATTCGGCGGCGTTGGCCTCATCGAGCTTGGAGCGCACGAGCTCGTAGACGCGCGTCAGGTTCGTCATCGTCTGGAGCTCGTCCTCGGGGATCGAGAGCTTGTAGGTACGCTCGACCTCCGCGACGATCTCGATCGCCATCATCGAGTCGATGCCGAGCTCCTGGAACGGCTTGTCGTCCGGGACCTCGTCGACCTCGCTGACCTCCGAGATGATCTCGCGGAGCCTGCTCTTCAGTGCTGCGTCCGTCATGGGTGTTTCCTCTGCGCTGTTGCCTCTGCGCGGTTGCCTCTGCGCACTGAGCTCTTCTCGATGGAGGAGCCAAAACTGAGTCGGTTTGGGCTAGCCGGTAGGCACGAACCGTGCCCCAATTTCCTCAGCAATTCCGGCCGGCCGACCGGCCAATCAGGCGTCCATCCGCTGCTCGACGAGCGCGAGCAGCTGCGAGACGGTCTGGATCCCGACGAGCTGCTCGTCGGGGATCTGCACGTTGAGCTCGCGCTCCATCGCGCCGACCAGCTCGAGGGTGCTGAGCGAGTCGAGCCCGAGCTCCTGGATGTTGGAGTCCTCGGTCACCCCGGAGAAGTCCTTCTCCGCGATCTCGGTCGCCATGCGCTGGAACATCTCGAACAGCTCTGCCCTCGTCATCTCTCTCTCCGTGTCTTTCGTCGGTCTCTGGCCGCAGCGTCGCGGCCGAATCTAGTCGTCGGGGAACGCACGCGTAAAGCGTCAGGCGTGTGCCGCGAGCTCCCCGCGCTCGTAGAGCGCGCGCGTCTTCGTGCGTTGGTGCTTTCCGCTCGAGGTCTTCGGGAGGGTCCCCACCGGGGAGATCAACACGTCGGCCACCTGGAGGCCGAACTCGCTGAAGACCCTTTGCGCGATCTGTGCCCGCAGCCGTTCCGCCTCGCTCCGGTTGGCTTCGGCCACGAGGATGAGCACTTCCGTGCCGTCTCGGACCACGCTGAATGCACAAACGTTGCCACGGCGCACACCCTCGAGCTCTCCGACCGACCACTCGAGGTCCTGCGGATAGTGGTTGGCGCCGTTGATGATGATGAGGTCCTTGATGCGCCCGCAGATGTAGAGCGCGCCGTCCGCGACGTAGCCGAGGTCGCCCGTGTGGAGCCAGCCGTCCTCGAGCGCCGCCCGGGTCGCCTCGTCGTTGCGGAAGTAGCCGGGCGTCACGCTCGGACCGCGGGCGAGGATCTCGCCGACCTGTCGCTCGCCGCGCTCCTGCCCGGCCTCGTCGACGACCTTGACGTCGTGCCCGGCGAACGCGTGCCCGCAGGCGACGATCTCGATCGCGTCGGTCGCGTCGGGCGCGGCCGGCCGCGCCACCGCGTCGCGCATCGCCGCCGGATCCACGCGGTCGACCACCATCTCCTCGTGGAGCGGGTGGAACGTGATCGCGAGGCAGCTCTCCGCCATCCCGTAGCTCGGCAGCAGCGCCTTCGAGTCGAAGCCGCACGACGCAAACTTGCTTGCAAAGTCGAGCAACGTGCGCGCCCGGATCGGCTCGGCGCCGCAGCCCGCCACGCGCAGGCTCGACAGATCGAGGCTCTCGAGGTCCTTGTCGCGCACGCGCTTCTCGACGAGCTGGTACGCGAAGTTCGGCGCGTACGTGATCGTGCCCCGGTGCTTGGTGATCAGCTCGAGCCACATCCTCGGCATCCGCGCGAAGTGCGCGGTGGGCATCAGCACGACGGGCAAGTCCACGATGAGCGTGCCGAGCACGAAGCCGATGAGGCCCATGTCGTGGAAGAGCGGGAGCCAACCCACGCCGACGTCCTCGGCGGTGCGCGCGATGCCGCCCGGGCCGAGGAACGCGGTGGTGTTCGCGACGAGGTTCTCGTGCGTCACCATCACGCCCTTGGGCTTGTTGGTGCTGCCGCTCGTGAACTGGAGAAAGCAAAGGTCGTTCGGCCCGACGGTCGGACGCGCGAAGCTCGGCGGCGTGCCCTCGAACGCCTCGGGCGCGTAGAGGATGCGTCGGCCCGCGAGCTCGGGACGGCCGGCGAGCCGCTCCATCACGTCGCGGTTCGCCTCCATGCACACGACCGCGCCCGCGTCGGACGCCTCGATGATGTGCGCGAGGATGTCGAGGTAACCGTCGATCGCCTTGAACGTCGCCTGCGGATACATGGGCACCGGCACGAGCCCGCCGATCGCGCACCCGAGGAACGTGAGGACGAACTCGTGGTTCTCCGGCAACAGCAGCGCGACGCGATCGCCGGGCGAGAGGCCGGCCGCGTGCAGGAACGCGGCGCGTCGCTCCGCCTCCGCGCGCATCGCGGGGTACGGGTAGTAGCGCTCCTGCCGGTCCAGACCGTAGAACCGGAAGCCTCGCTCCGCCGTGTCGGGGAGGCGATCGAGCGCCTCCACGAACGTCAGGGGGGCTGCCATGGCGCGGCTCTTTATGAGGCGCGCCAACGCCTGTCAAGGCGCGGTCTTTCTGGCCAAGTGGCCTGATTTCCTCGGGTTGCGGGCGCCTCGCACGCCGACTAAAAGCGCGTCGGCGGATGGGTCGGGTCTTCGTTACCGGCATGGGCACCGTGAGCTCGCTCGGCTTCGGCCGAGAGGCGTATTGGGCTGCCCTGATCGAGGGACGCTCCGGTGTGAGCGAGATCTCGCTCTTCGACACGTCGGGCCTCGGTCGGAGCATGGGCGGCGAGGTGAAGGGCTTCGTCGCGACCGACTTCATGAGCCGCGCCGAAGCATCGCGCATGGGTCGTTGCTCCGCGTTCACCGTCGCGGCCGCGCGGATGGCCGCCGAGGACGCGGGGCTGTCGGGCAACGCCTCCGGCGACGGCCTCGGCGGCGAGCGCACCGCGGTGGTGGTCGGCACCACGATGGGCGAGGCGAACGTGCTCGGCGAGCTCCAGCACGCGTGGATCCACGAGGACTCGGTCAGGCCCGCCGCGCTCCCGCGCTACGGCTCGACGCTCTTGCCGATCCACGTCGCGCGCGCGTTCGGGGCGCGCGGGATGGTGCAGACGCTCCCCGCCGCGTGCGCGGCCGGCAACTACGCGATCGGGTTCGCCGCCGATCAGATCCGCGCCGGGCGCGCCGACGTCGCGATCACGGGCGCGGTCGAGATCATCGAGAAGCTCGAGTACTGCGGGTTCGTGCGGCTCGGCGCGATGAGCCCCGATCGGTGTCAGCCGTTCGACAAGAACCGGCAGGGGCTGATCCTCGGCGAGGGCGCGACGATGTTCATCCTCGAGAGCGAGGAGCGCGCGCGGGCGCGCGGCGCGACGCTCCTCGCGGAGGTCGGCGGCTACGGGCTCGCGTGCGACGCGCACCACATCACGCGGCCGCACCCCGAGGGCGAGGGGAGCATCCAGGCGATGCGCCTCGCGATCGAGTCGAGCCGCATCACCGCGAGCGACGTCGATCACATCAACGCGCACGGCACCGGCACGTCGGCCAACGATCACGTCGAGGCCAAGGTGATCCGCGAGATCTTCGGCGAGCGCACGATCCCGGTCACCTCGATCAAGAGCATGATCGGCCACTGCATGGGCGCGTCGAGCGCGATGGAGGCGCTCGCCTGCGTGATGACGCTGCGCACCGGGATCATCCCGCCGACCACGAACTACGAGACGCCGGACCCGGAGTGCGCGCTCGACATCGTGGCGAACGAGAAGCGCGAGGCGAAGGTCGACATCGTGCTCAACAACGCGCTCGCGTTCGGCGGCTACGACGCGGTCGTGTGCTTCGCAAATCCCGGTGTCCTCCCCGAGGGCACCGGCGAGGCGGACGCGTGAAGCCGCTCGCGATCACCGGGGTCGGCGTGGTGTCGCCGCTCGGCGTCGGACGCGCCGCGCTCGAGAGCGCGTTCTCGGATCCCGACGCGGCGCGCGAGCGCGCGTTCGCCGGGACCTCGACCGTGCTCGATCCGACGAAGCACCCCGACACGCTGGTCGCCGAGGTGTGGGGCTACGACCCGAACGAGCACCTCGGCGACAAGGGCCACCGCAACCTCGATCGACTCACGAAGTACCTGATCACGGCGGGCAAGCTCGCGCTCGAGGACGCCGGCGTGAAGCGCGGCAAAGAGTTCGTCTCGACGCTCAAGCCGGAGCAAGTCGGCGTGTGCAGCTCCACCGCGTACGGCTCGCTCGACTCGATCACGGAGCTCAACCTCGTCGCCGAGCTCGAGGACCCTCGCTACATCAACCCGGCGCGTTTCCCCAACACGGTGATCAACGCGGCGGCCGGCTACGTGAGCATCTGGGAGGATCTCCGCGCGCCGAACGCGACGATCGTCGACGGCAACTGCGGCGCGCTCGACGCGGTGCTCGCAGCGGAGACGCACCTCGCGCATCGGCGCGCCGACGCGCTCCTCGTCGGCGGCGGCGACGTGCTCACCGAGCCGCTCACCCTCGCGCTGCGCCGCCTCGGCGCCGTCGCGCAGAAGGACGCGCCGTGGGCGCCCGGCGAACGGACGAGCAAGGGCATCCGGATGGGCGAGGGGGCCGCGTACCTCTTCGTCGAGCGCGACAAGGACGCGACGGCGCGCGGCGCCACGGTGCGCGCGCGCCTCGCCGGCTACGCGACCGCGTTCGACCCGCCGCGCCGCGAGGGGAGCCTCCTCCACGCCTCGAGCGCCGCGGTGACGCGCGCCGTGCAAGGCGCGTTGCGCGACGCGAGCCTCGAGGCGAAGGACGTCGACGTCGTGGCGACCGCGTTCGGAGGGCTGCCGCCCTTCGACGCGGCGGAGCGCGCGGGCCTCGCCGAGGTGTTCGGCGATCGCGCGTGCCTCGCGATGACCAAGGCGATCTGGGGCGAGAGCTTCGCCGGCTCACCGGCGCTCGCGATGGCGTCGGCCGTGTCGTGGATCGAAGGCGCGAACGTCGCGCCGCTCGCGAGCGGATCCGCCGCGGCGCCCGCCCGGGTCGAGCACGTGGTGGTGACGGCGGTCGGCTACTACGGCAACGTCAGCGCGGTCGTCGTCTCGCGCTGATCACTCGTAGCCGCTCTCCGGATCGGCGGGGACGGTGGTCGTGGTCTGCGCGGGCGCGGGCTCGTACGCGGGCTGCGGCGCGGGCTCGTACGCGGGCTCGGGCTCGGGCTGCGCGGTGCCGCCACCGCCGTCGAGCGGGATCCAGCCTCGCAGATCGCACATCACGAAGATCTCCCACCCCGCGTGCTCGTTCTGCGAGTCGTAGAGGAAGTTGATCTCCACCTTGGGCAACACGCTGAAGGACTCCGTGACGAAGAGCGCGATCCCCGCGATGCCGCCGGCCTCCAGCCACACGTCCGCATCGTCGCGATCCGGAAAGAAGATTGTCGGCCCGAACCGCCCGCCAAAGAACGGCGCCATCGAGTCGCCGTCGAGGAAGTACTCGACCTGGGGGATGATCGAGAGGTAGCCGTTGTTCGTGTCGGGCGCCCCCGGTCCATCCGGATTGAGGTGCACCCAACCACCCTCCAGCTCCGCGCCGATCGCGAGGTTGCCCAGCGTGATGCCACCGCTGAACGAGGGAACGCGGAAGCCGGGCGCGAACAACCCGCCGCCGAGGTCGGTCGCGGTGTCGGTCGAGAGCAGACCGAATTGGAACGCGAAGCCGTCCTCGGGAAAGTGGCGGAGGCCGACCACATCGAACCCTGCACCGGCGTAGAGGCCGAGCGGCGCCCCGTCGCGAAGCGTCGGCGGGCGCGCGAGCGCGGTGGAGGCGGACGCGAGGGTCGCGCTGATCGCGAGCGCGGCGAGGAGGGGCGTGAGATGTCGGCGCATGGCGCGATCCTGCCGACCGTTCGGCGGATGGCCCAAGAAACCGGCAGGCGACGGGCTGGCCACGTTGGCCAGATCCGTGCATGTTCCGCGCGCGATGAGCTGGATTCACGAGAAGGCGGACCGCGAGCTGGCCCGGGTGCGCGAGGCGCGCGAGAAGCAGGTCTACCCGCTGTTCCGCCCGTTCGACGGGAGCGGGCTCCACAACTCGATCCACGGTAAGCCGGTCGTGAACTGGAGCAGCAACGACTACCTCGGCCTCACCAACCATCCGAAGGTGAAGGAGGCCGCCGCGGCGGCGGTGCAGAAGTACGCGTGCGGCCTCTCGAGCTCGCGCGTCCAGGCGACGACGACGGCCCACCTCGAGCTCGAGGAGCGGCTCGCGGCCTGGTACGGCTTCGAGAGCGCGCTCGTGTTCACCACCGGCTACCAGGCGATGGTCGGGACGATCATGGCGTTCGCCGACAAGGACACCACGCTGATCCTCGACTCGCTCGCGCACGCGTGCATCCTCGACGGCACGTTCCTCGCTGCGGGCACCCCGACCCAGCAATGCGAGGTGCGCTTCTTCAACCACAACTCGGTGAAGTCGCTCGAGCGCGTGCTCAAGACCAAGGAGCGCAAGAACGCGATGGTGCTGATCGAGGGCATCTACTCCCTCGACGGCGACAAGGCGGAGCTGAAGGGGATCATCGAGGTCTGCGAGAAGTACGACGCCGTCCTCGTGCTCGACGACGCGCACGGCACCGGCACGTTGGGGACGAACGGCCGCGGGATCCTCGAAGCGGAGGGACTCGAAGGTCGCGTGCCGATCGTGGTGAGCACGTTCAGCAAGACGTTCGGCGGGATCGGCGGGATCCTGCTCGGCGACGACGCGATCGTCGATCACGTCAAGCACCGCGCGCGGAGCTTCGTGTTCAGCGCATCGTTGCCGGTGCCGATCGTCGCGGCGGCCGGCGAGATCCTCACCATGCTCGAGAACGACGGCCCCGCGCTCGTCGCCGAGCTCCACGAGAAGGCGGGCTACTTCCGCAAGTGCCTCACCGACATCGGGTTCGACCTCGGGCACAGCAACACGCACATCATGCCCGTCATGTGCAACGACGAGCGCAAGGCGTTCTTCATGCACGTCGCGTTGCTGGAGAACGGCGTGTTCATG
The DNA here is from genome assembly GCA_050186575.1 of Sandaracinaceae bacterium. GTDB lineage: Bacteria > Myxococcota_A > Polyangia > Polyangiales > Sandaracinaceae > JAUHXR01. The sequence continues at coordinate 10,242 of JBFWYI010000161.1, forward strand.
ATCCCGATCATGTACCCGGGCTGCAAGAAGGGAGAGGAGCGCCTCCGCATCAACGTCACGCGCGGTCACACCCGCGAGGACATGAGCCAGGCGCTCGAGCTCTTGCAGATGTACGGCGACGCGTTCTTCGTGCTGAGCGGAGAAGACCTCGGCCCGATGGAGGACTGACGGCACCGAACCGGACTCGGAATCGAATCGGAACCGGAATCGGAATCGGAATCTGACGGCTCCCCTCATTTCGAGGAGGAAAGTTAAGTAGTTCCGATCACTTCGGAGTTTGATCAGCAGGCAGAGCGCGCATGCAGCATCCTGGAGTCTGCAACAACCACAAGGAGTCGCT
>JBFWYI010000162.1:0-9886 GCA_050186575.1 Sandaracinaceae bacterium
GAGACCGGGAGAGTGGAAGACGGGGAGAGTGCGTCGGCTGCGCCGCCGCGGAGCGAGAACTAGTTTTTCTTTCTCTCCTCCTCTCCTCCTCTCCTAGTCTCCTCTTCTCCCGGTAAAAAACGTCGGATCCGCGTCCCCGTCCGAGAACCCCCGATTCGGAGGCTCCTCCGCGGCCGCGGTGAACACGCTCTTGGCCATCAGCGACGTCTCGCCCTTCACGCGCGCTCGGTAGACCTCGGCGCGGAGCGCGAGGACCTGGCGATCGTGCGGGGCGGCGAGGCCGGCGAGCTCCGCGAGGTGACAGGCGAGGCGATGCTCGTCGGCGTCGCTCAGATCGCGCGCGCGCTTCGCCAGCTCGAGCGCGCCACCGCACAGCTCGGCCAGCTCGTCGGCGAGCTGCGATCGCGGGGCCGGCTTGAGCGTCGACGGGTCGCCATCCCACCAGCCGCCGTAGAGGCGCCAGAGGTTCTTCACGATGAACTCCGGCTCGTCGTACACCGGTCGCAGATACGGCCGCGCGAGCAGCTCGGCCGGCGCCTTCACGCGCTGCACCACGACGTCGAGCGGCGCGCCCTCGTTCATCCACCGCAGCGTCTGCTCGACGAGCGTCTCGAGCAGCTGGGCCGTCTCGTCCAGCGCCTGCCGAACGCGGTCGGCGCCGACGATCGGCGGGCCGTGCCCGGGCAGGAGCAGCTCCGCGCCCAACGTCGCCATCTTGCGGAGCGCGAGCGCCCAGTCGCGCGGGTAGCGCTGGACCTTCTGCGGGTTGCCGCAGTTCGGCGCGGCCCAGATGAAGAGATCTCCCGTGCAGAGCGTCTTGCGGTCTTCGATCCACAGCCACACGTGGTCGTCGGTCTCCCCGCGATCGTGGCGCAGCGAGATCGGCAGCCCTCCCACCGTCAGCTCGAGGCCGGTCTCGAACGTGACGTCGGGGTAGCGGAAGCTCTTCGGCCACTCGAGCCCCGGCACGCGGAACTGACGCCGGTTGATCGCGCCGTTGTAGCCGCGCGTCATCAGGTAGCGATCGAAACGATCCTTGACTGCGCGGTGCGCCACGACGCGCGTTCGACCGGGCGTGATGAACATCTCCGCCGACGCGACGTGATCGAGGTGTCCGTGCGTGTAGACGAGCGTGCTCACGTCTCTCGCGCGACCGCTCGCCGCGCACCAATCGTCGAGCTCGTTCACGCAGCCCGCTCCGGTGAGCTGGCTCGACGTATCGACGATCACGAGCCCGTCGTCGGTCGCGATCGCGACGACGTTCGAGAACGAGCTGATGAACGCGACGCCGTCGGTCATCTCCTCGAGGCCGAGGAACATGCGCCACGGCTCGGTCGCCAGCGTCGAGTCGCCGTCCCACAGGCGCTCCGCGTTGTCTCGGATCTTTCCCATCGCAAGCCCCTTTGCCGGTGCCCTCGGCCCTCGGCCCCTGGCACCTTGCCTTTGCCCGTGCCCTTGCCCCTGCCCGCGGCGGATCTGCCCCGTCCGGCGGTGGGTCTACCTCGACGAGGATTCGTCGGGCAAACCACAGGCGACGGCGCGGTCTCGATCCGCGGGCAAACGCACCGGCTGCGTCGACCGAGGAGGCCGCCCGGTCAGCCCCGCCCGCTCGCACCTACGCGAACGGCCCGCGCCGCATGAAGCGGGCGGGCCGTCGGGGCTCGGGATTCGATTCCGAGGCTAGCGGCGGACGCGCACGGTCGCGCCACGCGCGCCGCGTCGATCGTCACGGCGATCCTGACGAACATCGCGGCGATCGTCGCGACGGTCACGGCGATCGTCGCGGCGCTCGATGCGCGCGTCACGGCGATCGTCGCGGCGCTCGATGCGCGCGTCGCGCCGGTCGTCGCGGCGCTCGACGCGGACGTCCCGCCGATCGACCCGCCGATCGACCCGGCGGTCGACCCGCGCGTCGTGACGCGCGCGCCAACGACCGCGGCCGGGGTGATCGATCCGGTGGACCACCGCGCGCTGACCGGGGCGCGCCCAGCCACCCGGCTCGTACACGTAGTTCGCGCCGCGGCGAACCCAGCGCGGCTCGATGAACACGAAGCCAGGACGCTGGGTCTCCCAGTAGCCGTCGTACCAGACCCACTGACCGTTCTCCCACGCCCACTGGCCGGGCACCCACACGGCGTTCGCCGGTTGCGCGGGCCGGACCGCGACGACCCGCGGCGCGGGCGGCGCTTGTGGCGCTTGCACCACGACCACCGGCGTCGGTGCCGGAGCGGGGGTTGGGGCCTGCACGACCACGTGTGGCGTGGGCGGGCGCGGCGCCTGGACGGTGACCGACACCGACTGCGCGCTCACCCCGTCGGGAGCGAGCCCAGCGAGGCCGAGGAAGCCGAGCGCCAGAGCGCCGGCGCGAAGAGGGATGTGCTTCTTCATGAGATGAGGGTATCGCATCGAGGCCTAGACGGGCATGGGTCGCGGGAACTTCAACGCGGATCCGATCCCCACCGGCGGCGCGCGACAACCTCTCGGGATCGCACGAGAAAGTGCGTGCGGCCGGAGGTCACACTGCCTTACAAGCGCCACACCTCGTGACCGAGGAGGCGCCGTTCACCTACATCGATGACGCCAACGTACCGCCCCCCCGACTCGTCGCCGTAGACCACCGCGAGGCCGCCCTCCGCGACCACCCGGACCGCGTTCGCGTACCGGCTGTGCCCGATCGAGCCGATCGATCCGGGGCTCAGCGTGAAGACCCGCTCGCCGGTGGTCCGCGAGACCCCGTAGGCCGCGGCGCCGCTCGCGCCCGCGCAGAACGTGACCACCACCCAGACGTCGCCCACCGTCGCGGTGACCGCCCGATCGTCGAACGGATCCTGCGTCGTCAACACCGTATGCAATGCTCGACCGTCCGTCGCGCGCGCCTCGAGCGCGAGCCCCTCCGGCCCCTGGCGGACGAGCCGCAGGCCATCGATCGCGGGTCCCCCTCGCACGAGCGGCCGCTGGGTCGGTGGCGCGAAGGTGCGCGACACCACGTCGCTGAACGTCGCGCTCCGGATCGGTGAACCGTCGGCCGTCGAGAGCTCGTCGACGCGGAGCCCGCGCGTACCGCGGAGATACGCGAGGAAGCGACCGTTCTGATCCGCCCCCAGCTGCACCGGCCCCGGCCCGCCTTCTTCGTAGGTGCGCTGCCAGCCGGGCGCGCCGTCGTCCGGAGAGAGCGTCGAGATGGCATACCCGCGCGAGGTCGGGGCGGCGACGACGATCCGATCCCCATGCCCCGCGTTCAGCGTGCCGATCACCGGATCGCCGCTCGCCCCGATCGCGTACCGGCGCGTCCAGCGGGCTTGCACCGGCGGATCGTTCCGCATCCGATCCTCGCGGGTGACCTCCACCTCGCTCCCGACCCGCCGCACGAGGTAGCGCCGCGCGTCGCCGACGTACGTCAGCGCGGCGTGATCGCTGAGCGCGCCGTCGCCGAGCACCCCGCCGCCGTCGTGCTCGGGTGGCCGATGAAACCACCGCCACGCGAGCGCGTCGCCCTGCGAGTCCTCCACCGGCTCGAGGTGCACGAGCCTGGGCGGCGGATCGTCGGGCATCGGCACCGCCGGGTCCTCATCGGGCTCCGCCGTCGCCTCCTCCGCGACGTCGACCGCGTCGTCGCCGTCCTCGTCGCCGTCCTCGGCGCTCTCGTTCTGCGCCGCAGACGGACGCGCTTCCGTAGTCTCGTGATCGCCGATCGTGCCGCTCGCGTCGCGCTCCCCTCCGCACGCGAGCAACCACAGCGCGAGGGTCGCTCGGCGGAGCGCGACGCTCACCCGCCGACCTTCACCGCGAGCCCGCTGATCAGCGCGCCCATCGACTCCGCGTAGTAGAGCGCGTTGGCCAAGATAGGCGCCTTGTCGCGCTGCATCTTGAAGCTCACCGTCTTGCCGTCGCCGACGAGGTGGATCCCGCTGCCGCGCTCGAACGCGACGTACTCCGGGATGACCTGACCGAGGAGCTGCGCCATCGCCGGCTCGCGCGTGCACACCGTGTGCGTCGCGTCGACTTGCGGGTTACCGGTCGGCGTCGGGGGGAGCGCCTGTATGGCCGCGATCGGACCGAGCGGCGCGCTCTTGCTCATCACCTCGAACGGCGGGAACGGCTGCTTCGCGGTGGCGGTGACCCGGCACTCCGTCCACGTCCGCCACGTCACGGTGTTGAAGTTCGTCTCCTGCTCGACGCGATAGAGGAAGTAGAGCTCGAGCGGCGGCCCGTGCGGCGCGCCGGTCATCCGCACCTCGATGTGGATCGGCTTCTTGTCGCTCGGCCCGCGCTGGACGTCCACGTGCGCCTGCTGGATGAACAGGTTGAACGCCGGGTCGCCGCTGACGAGCGTGAGCCCCATCCGCTGCGCGAGCTCGCCCGCACGATAATTTGCGTACTGCGTGTCGTGCTGGGCGAGCGAGCGCCTGCGATAGAAGAGGTAGAAGATCGCGAACGCGATGGCGAGGACCGGGAAGACGATCGCTTGGATCGGAAAGTCGCCCATCGGTCAGCCTCCCGATCCCGGCGGGGTCCAACCGCCACCCGACGCCGGCGGCGTCCATCCGCTGCCTCCCGACGCGGGCGGCGCGCCACCTTGGCCGGGCGGGGTCCATCCGCCGCTCGCGGGCGGCGCTCCTCCGCTCGAAGGGGGTGCCCATCCCGTCGCCGGCGCGCTGCCCCCGCGGAGCCACGCGCTCACCGTGTTCGCGATCTGCTCGGAGCCGTCGATGCCCTTGATCGACACCCACCCCGACGGCGTCTCGATCTCCACCTCGTCGTAGCTGCCGTACCGACTGCGATGGATCGTCCGCTGTACGCGCTTCACGTCGCTGCGCGCGATCGTCTTCTCGCCGGTGAGCCGCCGCCAGACGAGCCCGTTCTCGTAGAGCGTGACGTGCTGACGCCACCGCAGGATCGGCGAGAGGAGGATCAGCGCTCCGATCACGAAGCACACGAGCGTGAGCGCCACCGCCTCGAGGAGCGTGCCGGTGCCTGCGATCATCGCTTTGACACCTGCCACCAGGTTGCCGAAGCCGGCGAGCACCATGATCACGCCCATGTACCAGCCCCAGCCGCCCGCGCGGATCATGCCGCCGTGCTCGCTCAGCTTCGCCCCCATCCCGTCCATCGCACTCGGATAGACCTCGCCGGCGCCTCCATCAAGCGCATTCGGCGAGGCCGACTCGACCCGCACGACGAGATCCTCACGGTCGCGAGCTCACGCACGACACGTGGCGTCAGCTCGGTCAGCACACCGCCGACGTGCGCATGTCGATGGGCTAGTACATGCGCTCCGAAGTGCGATCCGAGCTTCGGACCCGGAGCGCATGTACTCGATCTAGCAGCACCTCGTGGTGGACCGCGGAGCCGTGCCGACCACCGACGTCCTCTGGGCTGTGCGCCGCTGAAGCTCCATCCTTCGCCCATGGCGACGCGCAGCGAGCGGCCGGTCTATCCGACCTGGATTCGTTCCACGCGCGTCGTCCGGTTCTGGCTGCTCGCCCTGGGCATGGCGGCGATCGCCGTGGTCGCCTCGCTCTTCTGGCGCCCCGCCGCCGCGCTCGCGCTCCTCGCGCTGCCATTCCTCTACATCGCGATCCTCCTCTCGCTGGTCGCGCATCGCCTCGGCCCGCGCGGTGGAGACCTGCAAGCGAAGATCCACGACCTGCTCATCGAAGGCGCCGGAGCGCAGGGTGGTCTGCTCGACGTCGGCTGCGGCAGCGGCCAGCTGCTCATCCGCTTCGCGGAGGTCCCCGCCTCCAGCTCGTCTGAGGCGGTCGGGGGGAGGGTCGACGGTCCGACGAGTCGGACGAGCCCGCTCGTCGGCCTCGACTACTGGGGCGACGACTGGGAGTACTCGAAGGCCCAAGCCGAGCGCAACGCGTGGATCGAAGGCGTCACTGGCCTCGACTTCGTGCGCGGCAGCGCCTCGCGCCTCCCCTTCGACGACGCGACCTTCGCGCGCGTGGTGAGCAACATGACCTTCCACGAGGTGGGCGACGTCGCCGACAAGACGGCGAGCGTCGTCGAGGCGATCCGCGTGCTCGCGCCGGGCGGCCGCTTCGCGTTCGTCGATCTCTTCGACGACCGCGCGTTCTACCCGAGCCGCGACCGCGTGCTCGCGGTGATCCGTGAAGCGGGCGGCGAGGTCGACGCCGTCGAAGCGCTCACCGAGCGTCTCGACCTCCGCTGGCCGATGTCCCACCCTCGCGTGCTGAAGCACGCCGTGCTCGTCACCGGGACGAAGCGGCGCTGAGCGCTACTCCTCGCGAACCGCGACGCCGAGGCGGGTCGCGAGCCAGCGTGGCGTCCCCGCCCCATTGGGCCAGAACGTGTAGCCCACGACGAGCGGCCACGGGTCCTGGCCTTCGAGAGGGATCAAGCGGAGCCGTGCCCCGTCGCGCTCGACGCGGACGCGACCGATCAGGCCGTGCGGATCGACGTAGGTGCCCGCGATCGCATCGAGGGTTGCGTCATCGAGCGGCGGCGGCTGGGCGGCCCGGACCTCCTCGGGGGTGCGCGGGAAGTAGAGATCGAGCGCTCGAATGGGCACCGGGACGTTGGCGTTGACGACGAACACGAACGCGAACCGGGCCTCGGGGATCCACGAGACGATCGCCGCCCAGCCCTGCATCCCGCCGGAGTGGAACGCAACGACTCGTGCGCCATGGGTGCGCAGGAACACGCCGAGCCCGTAGTGCTCGAGATCGCCGCCGAGGGTGTCCGCCCGTGGCGCGAGCATGGTGGCGACCTGTGCGTCGTCGAACGTGCCGTCCATCATGGCGATCGCGAAGCGCGCGAGGTCGCGGGCGCTCACGAACGCGCCGCCCGCCGCGCGCACCAGCCCGCACGGCGCCTCGTCGTCAGCGAGCGAGCCATCCTGCCGATGCGCGACCGCCGCGCCGCGCTCGCGGGCCAGCTCCGGATCGTACGTTGCGCTCTCCATGCCAGCCGTGGCGAACACCTCGCGCTCGACGACCGCGTCGAAGTCCTCGCCGCTCACCTGCTCGAGGACCGCGCCAGCGTAGGTGAAGCCCGCGTTCGAGTAGTTGAAGAACGCGCCCGGCGGTGACCAGCGCGCGTCGCCGACGTGGGCGCGCGCGTAGTCCGTCGGGGTGTCGAGGCCCTCGCCGCAGCCGCCGTCGTCGGGGATCCCCGCGGTGTGCGACAGCAGCGTCCGCATGGTGATCGCAGGATCGAGGTCGGAGAAGACGCTGACGTAGCTCGCGACGGGCGCGTCCAGATCCAGCCGCCCCTCGGACGCGAGCCGCACCGCGCTCAGGGCGGTGAACATCTTCCCCACCGAGCCGACGCGGAACGGCGTGTCGGCGTCGACCGCGGCGCCGTCATCCGCGGTGAGGCCGACTCCGTCCGCGTACGCGATCTCGCCGTCGCGCACCACGGCCCACGCCGCGCCGGTCGCGCCCGTGTCGTCGACGAGACGTCGCGCTCCATCGGCGAGGTAGCGGTCGCGCGCGTCGAGGTCCGCGTCGTCGGCCAGCTCGATCGGCGGCGGCGTTCCGGGCGAGAACGGAGTGAACGTGCGGCCCGCGTGGTGGTGCAGGGTGACCGGCTGCGGTCCACACGCGGTGAGCACCACGCAGGCGAGGAGGGCGCGCATCGCGCGGACGGACACCGCGCGCCGCGTCGCGATTCCCGCGCTCTCTGCTGCGGCTACGAGCCCCGAGCGTTGGGTGAGGGCGCCGGTGGGGGCGTCGCCCCCGCTCGGCAAGCCGAGATGCCCTTTCGCGCGGAAGTGCTAAACACTCTCCGGACCGCGATCCCCTCGGGGGACGGACATTCATCCGGGCCATCCCGGCTCGCGGTAGCTCCGGTCGCCAACACGGACCGGGGGGCGGCACCCGCCGCCAGTACGAAAGAGAAAGATAGCGAGACATGTCCAACAAGCTTTTCGTCGGCAGCCTGAGCTGGAACACGGATGACCGCGGCCTCGAGCAGGCCTTCTCCCGCTTCGGTGAGATCACCGATGCCAAGGTCATCACCGACCGCGAGACCGGTCGCAGCCGTGGCTTCGGCTTCGTCACCTTCGCCGACGCGGCGGCCGCCCGCCAGGCGGTTCAGGAGATGAACGGCAGCGACCTCGACGGCCGCACCGTCAACGTCGACATCGCGCAGGAACGCGGTGGTCGTGGTGGCGGCGGCGGTGGCCGTCGTGGTGGTGGTGGCGACCGGTACTAGCCACTGCTCGTCGTCACGGTTCCCGGTAACGGGTCGCGGTGACGGCTCGGAGTCGACTCCGACGTGAACGCCGACTGCCCTCGGGCAGTCGGCGTTTTTCGTTTCGAGCTCGAGGCGGTCGTCCCGGATCGATCGGCGACCGGAGCTCAGATGAACGGGGTGCACTGCTCCTCGTCGATCCGCTCGCTGACCGCGGCGCCCATGTCGAGGGTCCCGCCGCGCACCTGGATGTCGACGGCGACCATGGCATGGGCATTGACTCCGCGCGTCTGCGACGCGCTCGTCGCCCTCGCCGAAGTCGTGCAGCTCCGCGGACCGCGTCCGCTTCGCCACGCACGACTTCACCTCGGGGGACGCCACCACGGGCTGCTCCTGCACGACTCGCCGCCGGTCGTGCACGTGCAGCTCTCACGCCCTCGTACACGAGCGCACTTTGAATCCACGACGTGCGCCGTGCGGGGTAGGCTGCCTCGCGTGGCGAGCGACGGACCGGCGTGGGTGTGGATCGATCTCGAGATGACCGGCCTCGACCCGGGCACGTGCACGATCCTCGAGATCGCATCGATCGTGACGGACGCGGACCTCACGATCCTCGAGGAGGGCCCCGACCTCGTCATCCATCACTCCGACCTCGTCCTCGCCACGATGAGCCCGTGGTGCATCGAGCACCACGGCGCAAGTGGCCTTACCGCGGCCTCGCGCGCGTCGAACGTCTCGCTGCGCGAGGCGGAGGAGCGCACCCTCGAGGTGATCCGTCGTCACGTCGAGGCTCAGAAGGCCCCCCTCTGCGGCAACTCCGTCGCGCTCGACTGGCGCTTCTTGCGCGTCCACATGCCCGAGCTCTGGCGCTACCTCGACTACCGCCTGATCGACGTCACCACCGTCAAGGAGCTCGCCGCGCGCTGGTTCCCGAACGCGCCCCAGCCCGCGAAGGCGGGCGGCCACCGCGCGCTCGCCGACATCCGCGAGTCGATCGACGAGCTCCGCCTCTATCGCACCAACCTGTTCCGCGCGGAGCCCGAGCCCGCCTCCGGCGCGGAGCCAACCGGAGGCGCAGGGCCAGCCGGAGGCGCAGCGTGAAGCTCTTGGGGGATGCTGCGTGGTTCACGCCCGCGCACTACGAGAAGCACCGCGGCGTCGCGCCCGCGTACCTCGCCGAGCTCGTCGTCCACTGCCTCGAGCTCGTGGCCCAGCTCAGCGCCTCGGGCCTCGCGTTCCGCTTCAAGGGCGGCAACTCGCAGCTCGTCTTGCTCGATCGACCGACGCGGTTCTCCATCGACGTCGACATCGTCACCACCGTCCCGCGCGAGGAGCTCACCGCCGTCGTCGAGCGCATCGCCGCCGAGCACCCGCGCTTCACCGCGTGCGAGGTGCGCCCGCACAGGACCAAGCCGTGGCTCCCCATCCTCAGCTTCAAGGTCTTCTTCGACTCGCAGTGCGGACGCTCGGCCGAAGACAGCTTCGTCATCCTCGACGCCGTCCTCGAGCCCCCCGCGTATCCTGGAACCACCAAGCGCATCGCGTGCGGAGACCTCTTCACCTGCGATCAGACCGTCGAGCTCCCCACCATCAGCGGTCTCTTGGCCGACAAGATGCTGTGCATCAGCCCGAAGACGGTCGGCATCCCGCTCGGCAAGAACAAGGATGCCCACCGCCTCAAGCACGTCTTCGACGTCGCCAACCTCAGCCGTCATGCGCCGAGCTA
>JBFWYI010000163.1:0-9822 GCA_050186575.1 Sandaracinaceae bacterium
GCGAGATCGCCGGCCCTCGGTTGAAGACCCAAACGTCGGCGACGATGCGGAGAGCCTGCGGCTCTGTGATGTATGCGCAGCTCGAGCATTCATCGTCCTCGAGGACGTCGGCACCGCGCAAGACTCGTGGCGCGCTCGGCTGAGCACGACCACGAACGGTGGAGTCGCGGGGTGGGATTTCGCGTGCCGCACGCCCGACGTAGTGGGCGTGCTCGGCGTCGTCGACGCAGACCTCGTGTTCGACGATGAAGTGGCCGTGCTCGGCCTCGATCTGTCTTCGATCCCTGAACCCGATGCGCGAAGGACAGCGAGCTCATCTTGCTGCGATCGATATCGCATGCGCAATTGCGCTGGACATCGGTTCAGCGCTGCGCTATTGCAAGTCTCGATCATGAATCTTCCTTTGCATGCTCCACCGCTGACCGTCCCGACGATGGCGCGGATGGCGGTCGACCCTGTGTCGGTGGACGTGCGCGCCGTGGATCGCGAGCTCGCGAGCCTCGCGCATGGCGACGCGCGGGTGCGCCTGCGTCTGGGTGACGCGCTCGTCGCACTCGGCTCGCAGCACAAGGAGCTCGGGTTCCGAACGTTCGGCGACTACGTGCGCGAGCGGCTGCCGCTGGGCGCGGGGTGGGCATCGCGCACGCGGACGCTGGCGCGGCGACTCGCCGAGCGTCCAGCGACCCGAGCGGCGCTCGTGGCCGGACGGATCAGCTGGTGCATGGCGGAGCTCCTCGCACGCCACTCGATGTCGGAGCACTCGACGCCGGAGGATGAGGCCGAGCTGCTCGACGCGACGCGCGGGATGACGGTGCGCGCGGTGGAGGCGGCGCTGGCCGAAGCGGGCGGCGTTCCCGAGCCAGACGAAGACGAGGCGGTGCGCTACGCGACGCTCGACGTGTCGTTGAGCCGGGAGACGGCCCTCGCGCTCGAGACGGCGCGGATGGGGGTAGAGCACCTGAACGGCGGCAGCGCCGAGCCGGGCGAGTGGTTCGCGTGCCTCCTCTTCGAGGGCCACGACACGCTGAACGCGCGGATGGGTCCGGCCGCGGGCGAGCCGGACATCGAGGCCGCGCAAGCCTCGTGGATGGCCGAGCGCGACCGGCGCGCCGCGTGGCAGGCGCGGCGCGAGGCGAGCGCGGTGCCCATCGTCGATCCCATCGCGATCGACGAGGAAGCGGAGGTTGACGCATTCGACTCGATGAGCCTGGTGTCGCTCGACGCGGCGGCACGGCGACTCGCAGCGGAGCTCACGAGCCGCGATCTCTGGGTAGCGGGGATGCTCTCCCGGTTCTTCGTGGCGCGCGGGCCGGAGCAGCTCGGATACGCGAGCGAGCAACAGTACTGCGCCGATCGGCTGGGGATGGCCCGCGCGACGATGTACGCCCACCTCGCGCTCTGGCGCACGACGCGTTGGCTCGAGGCGCTCGACCGCGCGCTGACGAACGGGGACGTCGGCCTCGAGCAAGCGAGGCTCATCGCGCGCGTGGCGAGCCCGGACACCGTCGACGCGTGGATCGGGCGGGCGAGCCAGAGGACGTACAAGCACCTGCGCGAAGAGGTCGAGGCAGCCGAGCTCGCGGCGCAGGCCCTCGGCGAGCCGGTGACCGGGCTCGAGCCACCGAGCGCAGAGCTCGTGTCGCTCTACCACGACCTCGAGCGCAGCGTGGTGAGCGGCGAGCACTTCCTCGCGCTGCAGCAGTCACACCAGGCTGACGATGTCCAGACGTTGACGTCGGACGGCCCCGTCGATGGGTCGAGCGACGAGGGCGCGGAGGACGGAGTCCAGACGTTGACGAGCTTCGGCTCGGGCTCGACGGTCCGTTTTCGGGTACGGCTGCGCGAGGATCTTCTCTTCCTGTATCGATCGCTGGCCGCGACCTATGTGCGCAGCGGCATACCAGGCTCGTTCGAGCTCTTCTTGGTCGCGAACTTCTGGCAGGTCTGGGGCCCTGCGTTCCAGCACGGCACGTCCGTCAAGGCGGTGTTCGATCGCGATCGACACCGGTGCGTCTCCCCGGTGTGCTCGTCACGACTCTGCACGAACCATCACGTCCGCTACCGCGCGCACGGTGGAGGCGATGAGCTGCCGAATCAGATCACCGTCTGCGAGTTCTGCCACCTCGAGGGAGAGCACGGCGGACGGCTCAAGGTGCGCGGGACCGCCGATCGGCTGCATTGGTGGATCGGTCGCGATGCACTGCTCGAGGTGAGCGGGCGCGAGCTCGTCAGTGCGTGATGTTCGCCATCGCTTCGAAGATCTGACCGCAGAAGTCGATCACCTGCTGGAGCATCCACGCTCCGCTGATCGCGACGGCCGCGAACACGCTGAGGGCCTTGGCGACGAACGGCACCGCCGCGTCGTTCACTTGCGTGGCAGCTTGCACCACCGCGAGCACGAGCCCGACCGCGGCGACGGTGAGGATGACGGGTCCTCCGGCGACGATGGCGATCCACATCATCTCCTGGATCCAGTCGACGCCGGCTTGCGGGGTCATGAGAACGACGCGACGAGCGAGCGGGTCAGCATCGCCCAGCCGTCCACGAGGACGAAGAGGAGGAGCTTGAGCGGGGTGGAGACCATCGTGGGCGGCAACATCACCATGCCCATCGAGGTCAACACGCTCCCCGCGATCAGGTCGATGAGCACGAACGGGAGGAACAGGAGGAAGCCCATCTCGAAGCCGGTCCTGAGCTCGGAGATCATGAACGCGGGCACCAGCAGCGTGAGCTCGACGTCGTCGACCTGCGCGGGCGCCTCCGACTCGGTGAGCTCGTAGAACAGCAGCAGGTCGTCTTGTCGGGTCTGCCGGATCAGGAACGCGCGGATGATCGAGCTCGCGCGGTCGAGCGCCTCGTCCGAGTCGATCTGCTCGGCCTCGTAGGGAGCGAGCGCCTCGGTGTCGAGGCGGTGCATCACCGGCGCCATCACGACCGCGGTGAGCATCAGCGAGAGCGAGAGGATCACCTGGGTCGGCGGGAGGTTCTGCGTGCCGATCGCCTGCCGCACGAAGCCGAGCACGATCACGATGCGGGTGAACGAGGTCATCGAGATCAGGATCGCGGGCGCGATCGAGAGGATGGTGAGGAGCAGGAGGACCTTGAGCGCCGGGACCATCTCTTGGGGCTGGTCGAGGCTCGGGACGCTGATCGTCACGCTCGCGGAGGGTGAGACCTCCTGCGCGAGCGCGAACGCGGGGACGAGGAGGATGGCGAGGAGCGCCGCCGCGCCGCTCAGCGCGGCCAGACGGCGATGGGGCGGGCGGCGTTCCATCTCAGCGCCCCAGCTTCTCGCGAAGGCGGAGCAGGCCCGCGATCGCGTCGCTCGGCGCGGCGGTGACCGCGGGGACCGACACGCGGTCGTTGCGGTTGCGCTCGAGCGCGAGGCGCATGAGGTCGGCGCCGAAGCGCGGGCGCTCTTCCACCTGACGGCGGTGGAGCGTGCGACCACCGTCGCGGTCCTCCTTGTTCAGCTTGAGGAACGGGAGCGGATCGTCGTCCTGGGTCGCGCCCCCGTCGCGATCGTCGTCCGCGTCGGAGTTGGCCTGCGCCGGGATCGAGGCGAGTCGCTCGGTGCGCCCCTGCTGCACCGCGAGCAAGTGGTCTTCGCCGAGGGCGCGGACCACGAGCAGCTGATGCCGAGCGCCGAGGCGCTTGTGCGCGATGATCTCGATGTCCGGCTGCGGACCCTTCTTGCGCTTCTCGATCATCTTGATCGCGACGTACGCGGCGCCGAGGAGCAGACAGAGGACCGCGAGGATCATCATGGTCGAGGGCCCGCTCGAGGCGGGAAGGGTCAACGCGTCGGTGCGGGTCAAAGCGAGGGGGACGTCGCTCGCGCCGTTCGTCGCCGAGTCCGCGTTCGGGTTGGCGTCGTTCGCATCGGCGTCGTTCGCGTTCGTCGCGCTCGCTTCGTGGTTCGCGTTGGCGTTCGCGGCATTCGCGGCGTTCGCGTTCGCGTTGTTGGCGTTCGCGTTGTTGGCGTTCGCGTCGTTGGCGTTCGCGTTGTTGGCGTTCGCGTTCGCGTTCGCGGCGTTGGCGTTCGCTTCGTTCGCGTTTGCGGCGTTCGCGCCGGCTGCGTCGCTCGGGTTCACCGGCGCGACGCTGGGCGTCGGGGCGGCGGCGGGCCGCGGGAGCGCGACGCGGGCGATGCGGAGGTTCGCTCCGGTGCCCTCGACCGTGACGGTCACGGCTTCCTCGGGCAGGCGACGCATGTCGCCGAGGCGCACGATCGCGACGGCGCTGTCTTCGATGCCCGGCCGCACGTGGACGAAGCGCACGGCGGCGCCATCGCCGTCGATGTCGAACCGCGCGGCGCGCATGTTCGGGAACCACACCCGCACGAAGCCGGGCTCGGTGCGGACCTGGGGGCGGCCGAGCGCCTCGCCGGCGCGCAGGCTCACCTCGAACGCTTCGTCGTTGAGCCCGCCGCGCGCGTCGATGAAGCGGTTCTCCGCCAGGGCGACGCTCGGGAGCGTCAGCGCGATCAACACGGCGGAGGCCGTCAGCCCGCGCGACATCACGCCGCCTCCCGCGCGCCGAGGCGGCGCACCCGCTCGCTGGCCGGGACGATGTCGGTGATCCGCACGCCGTAGCGCTCGCCCACGATCACCGCCTCGCCCTGCGCGATCAGCACGTCGTTCGCGTAGACCGCGAGCGGCGTCCCCGCCGCGGTGCCGAGCTCGATCACGCTGCCCGCGTCGATCTCCAGCAGCTCGTGGATCCGCATCTTGCGGCGCCCGAGCTCGACGTGGATGTCGAGCGGGATCTCGAGGATCCGATCCAGATCCGACGACCGCTCGCGCGCCCCGCCGAGCGGGGCACCGAGGGGCAAGTCACCTTCCATCCTATCGTCGTCCATCGTCCGTTGACCTTTCCTAAGCCTGCTGCGGCGCCTGCGCGGCGGGGGCCGCGTTCGCGTCGCACAACTCGATCGCCAGATTTCCGCTCACCACGACCGGCACGCCGCGAGCGAGCTCCACGTCCCCCACACACATCGACACCGTCTCGTGCGGCCCGGTGTCGAGCCGCAGCACGTCGCCCGCGGCCAGCTCGAGCAGCTGACCGACCGACGACGGCGCGCGGCCCAGCACCGCGATGAGCTCGACCGTCGCCGACGTCACGCTCCGCTCCATCTGCGCACGCGCGTCGCGCGGCCGTTGGTTCTTCGCCTTCTGCGCCTCGGTGGTCGGCGAGCTCGCCGCGACGGCCGCCGCGTTCAGCGCGATGAGCACCTCACCGACGCGGTGCGCGCCGGTCGAGAACCGGATCGCGAGGCGCATCAGCGGCTCGAAGCGCGCGGCGCCCTTCGCGGTCACCCCCTCGTCGTGGAGCGCGAGCGTGAGCGCGCGTCCAGAGAGGAAGCTCGCCGACAGCGCGCGCATCACCGCGCGCGGGAACGGCTCGAGGATCGTGCGATCGATGTCGCTGAACTCCTTCGCCGCGGCGCCCGGCGGCTCTTCCTCGAGCGCGCCCATCGAGCGCTCGAGGATGTAGCGCCCGAGCGAAGAGTCGACGCTGAGGAGCCCCATCGAGTCGTTCTTGTGCACGACGTCGTAGACCACCGCGTTCTGATCGAGCGCGCCGACGAACACGTCGCGCGGTACGACCTCGCAGGGGAGCAGCTCCATCTCGATCCCTCGCGCCGTCTGCACGAGGAGCTGCGTGCGCGCCGCTCCGCCGATCGCCGTCAACGCGGCGTCCGCACGTCCGAGCGCCTCGCGCATCGGACCCTCGGGGGAGCCGAGGTCGGTCTTGGCGACCTCCGACTCGGCGCTCTTCTCCTCTTCGCGCATCGCGTCGAGGAGAGCGCTCGTCTCCTCGTCGCTGAGGAGGGGCTCGTCGTTCTGTCCGAACATGACGTGGCTCCTTGATGCGCGTCGGGGGTTACTGAGCCACGAACTCGGTGAAGTACGCGCGGCGCACGAGCTCGCTGCCGATCTGCTCGTTCGCGATCGCGACGACCTGCTCGAGGATCTGCGCGCGGTTCTCTTGCCCCTGCGTCGCCTCGAGGTTCAGCCCCGAGAAGTAGAGCATCAGCGCCGAGCGGATCGGCACGAGGCGCGCGTCGACGTCGGGCTGACGCTCCGCGTCGGTGATCTCGAGCTGGAAGGCGGCGCGCAGGAAGTGCGTCCCGCCGGGCTCGTCGAGGTTCACCACGATGCCGGAGATCTCGACGAGCGGCCCGAGCGTCGTCGGCTCGCCCTCCTCCTCCGCCGCCTCGGCGGAGCTCGAGCCACCCATCGCGAGGACCACCGCGACCGCCGCGCCGACGACGACGAGGAGGTTGGTGACCACGAGGATCACGAGGAGCTTGTTCTTGCCGCCCGGAGCCGGCGCTTCGGGGGCATCTTTCTTGGGTTCGTCAGCCATCGCGACGGTACACAGCACTCCGCGTGCCAGGCCGCGGATCCCCCGTCGCCGCGGCCGCCCGGGCATGGGAGCGTCATGCCGCCAACGAGGCCCCCGCCGGAGCGTCAGCCCGCCGTCGGTCCGGGTCCTCGAGCGCCAAATCCACGCCCGAACGTGCGAGGATGCGCGCCATGGCTGACTCCGTCATCGTCGAGACTTCGCTGGGCTCGTTCACGATCGAGCTCGACGCCGCGCACGCCCCCGGCAGCGCCGCGAACTTCCTGGCCTACGTCGACGCCGGTCACTACGACGGCACGATCTTCCACCGCGTGATCCCGAGCTTCATGATCCAGGGCGGCGGCTACGACGAGAGCTACGAGAAGAAGGCGGTCCGCGCGCCGATCCAGAACGAAGCCGACAACGGACAGAAGAACGTCCGCGGCTCGGTGGCGATGGCCCGCACCGGGGAGCCGCACTCGGCGACCGCGCAGTTCTTCGTGAACGTCGTCGACAATGCCTTTCTCGATCATACGGCGAAGAACGAGCGCGGCTGGGGCTACGCCGTGTTCGGGCGCGTGACGAGCGGGATGGACGTGGTCGACGCGATCAAGGACGTGCCGACCGGCTCGGGCGGCCCCTTCGCGAAGGACGCCCCGAAGACCCCGGTGGTGATCCGGTCCATCCGGCGCGCGTGAGGATCCGGCAGGCGACCGAGGGCGACGTGGACGCTCTGGTCGTGCTCAACCTCGCCGTCCAGCGCTACCACGCGTACGCGGAGCCCGAGGTGTATCGGGTCGCCGACGCGGACGCGATCCGCGCGTGGATGGAGGAGTACCTCGGGCAACCAGACCGCGAGGTGTGGCTGTCCATCGACGGCGCCGACGCGGCGCCGCTCGGCTACGCGGCGTTCCGCCACGGGGTGAGCGAGGCCACCCCGTTCGTCCATGCCCGCAACTTCGTTTACGTCGATCAGCTCGGCGTCCGCGAGGGCGCGCGGCGCCACGGGGTGGGCCGCGCGCTGATGGAGGCGGTCCGATCGCGCGCCCGCGCCCTGGGCGCCGACGCGATCGAGCTCGACGTACGCGCGATCAACCACGCGGCGCGCGACTTCTACGAGGCGCTCGGCTACCGGCCGAGCAAGCTGCTGCTGCGGCGCGCGGTCGACTGACGCGAGGGCGCCCACGAGCACCCTCTTCGGTTGGTCACTCGCGCGCGCTGATGCGACTCACGTCGCATGGAGAACTATCTCACGCGCGCGTGGGGGGGACGCGCCTGGCTTTTCATTCTCATTCTCGGACCGAGCGGGTGTGGCGTCGGCAACGCCACGCCCGCGCCATGGCGGCCCGAGCCCACGGGGGCCGGTGTGGACGCGGGCACGCACGCGACCGCGACCGACCTGCCGTGCGACGTCGCGGAGCTGCTCGGGGCGCGCTGCGTGCCCTGTCACGCGGACCCGCCGAACGGAGCATCCGAGTCGTTCGCGAGCTACGAGGCGTTGACCGCGCCCTCGCTCCTCGACCCGAGCCGCCCGATCATCGAGGTCGCGATCGAGCTCATGCAGCTCACCAACGAGGACGCGATGCCGCCGCCGCCCGCCGCGGCCGCGACGATGGACGAGGTCGCGGTGCTCCGGGGATGGCTCGACGCGGGCTTGCCGATGGGCATGTGCGGCGTCGACAACCCTTACGACACGCCCGTGATGTGCAGCTCGGGCAACACGTGGCGCGGCGGCAACCGCGAGTCGTGGGACATGCGCCCGGGCTGGGCGTGCATCGACTGTCACGTCTCGATGCGCGAGGGCCCGCGCTTCACCGTCGCGGGGACCATCTACCCGAGCGCGCACGAGCCCGACGACTGCAACGGCGGCGCGCTCGGCGGCGGCACGCCGATCGTCGAGATCACGGACGCGGCGGGCCAGGTCGTCCAGCTCGAGCCGAACTCGGTCGGCAACTTCGGCAGTCGGCAGGCCCTCACGATGCCGTACACCGCACGGATCCTTTACCAGGGCCGCGTGCGCGCGATGGTGACCGAGCAGGACTCCGGCGACTGCAACACCTGCCACACCGAGGCGGGCACGGAGGACGCTCCGGGCCGGATCCTGCTGCCATGAGCGCGATCCAGCGATGGGTCGGCGCGCTCTGTGTCGGGGCGCTGGCGAGCACCGGGTGTCTGCCGGGCACGGGCGGCTGCGATCCGGAGAGCGCCCTCGAGCTCGCGTACGACGAGAACGGCGTGCCGGCGTTCGTCGGGCAGGCGATGGTCATTCAGACGTGCGGCGACGGAGCGTTCTGCCACGCGGAGAACGCGATGGACCGCTTCGGCGCCCCGGCCGGGCTCGACTACGACCTGCGCGTCGCCTCGACGACGTCCGCCATCGAGCCCGAGCAGGCGACGGTCCTGTTCCTCGCGCAAGAGCGCGTGCTCGACCAGCACTCGCTGATCTGGGAGCAGGTGCGCGGCGGCCACATGCCGCCACAGGGCGCTGTCGGCGAGGCCTACGCGCACGCCATCGCGAGCCACTACATGCTGGCGCACCCGAGCGGACCGGCGACGGAGCTGCCGAGCCTCGACACGAGCGAGGGACGTGGACGCCTGAGGAACTGGATCGCGTGCGGCGCGCCCGTCGTCGAACGCACCGTGGCGCCGGCCGTCGCCGAGCCGGTCCCCGTCGGCTTCACCGTCCCGACGTGCGTCTCGACGTGCATCGACGCGACGTGGGAGTCGATCCACGCGGAGGTGATCGTCCCGACCTGCGCCACCTCGAACTGCCACGATACGGCGTCGATGGCGGGCGAGCTCGACCTGAGCGGCGACCTCGCGAGCGTCCACGCACGCGTGCTCGCGACGAGCGCGCAGGGCCTGTTGTGCCGTACGCGCGGCGGCCCCTTGGTGACGCCGGGCGACCCCGCGATGTCGCTCCTCTACGTCAAGACGTCGGTCGATGCTCCAGGCTGCGGGGTGCGCATGCCTCCCGCGGGCAGCCCGCTGAACGACCAACGCCGCTGCGCGGTGGCCGCGTGGATCACGTGCGGCGCGTGCCTCGACGCCAACGACGCCGCCTGCGCCGCGTGCGTCGAGTCGCACCGCGCGGAGTGCCAGATTCCGGCTGGAGGAACGAGCGGCGAGTGCACCTCCCAGGTGCAGTGCCCGGCGACGTTCGATCCGAATCGGTAGGCCGCACCGCTCCGGAGGAAGCGGGGAGTGTGCGCCCGCTACACGAACGTCAGAGCAAGGTGTTTTCCGGGTCCGATTCCGAGTCCGAGTAGTCCGAGTCCGAGTCCGAGTCCGATTCCGAGTCCGAGTCCGAGTCCGAGTCCGAGTCCGATTCCGATTCCGATTCCGAGTCCGATTCCGATTCCGAGTCCGAGTCCGAGTCCGAGTCTGACGGCTCCCCTCATTTCGAGGAGGAAAGTTAAGTAGTTCCGATCACTTCGGAGTTTGATCAGCAGGCAGAGCGCGCATGCAGCATCC
>JBFWYI010000164.1:0-9276 GCA_050186575.1 Sandaracinaceae bacterium
ATTTGGCGGAGCCAAATGGGGCCCCCCTCCCGACTCCGCTTCGCGCTGCGCGGCTCCGCTACGCACTGCGCGTCTTCGACGCTCCGTGCATCCGCTTTGCCGCTGCGCGCTGCGCGCTCGCGCGCGGGGCCCCAGCCCCGCTTGCCCGCTTCGCGTTGGCGGCTCCTCGAGACGTTGCGCTGCGCGTCTTCTGCGCTCCGTGCATCCGCTTGCCGCTGCGCGCTCGCGCGCGGGGCCCCATCCCCGCTTGCCCGCTTCGCGTTGGGCGGCTCGTCGGGACGTTGCGCTGCGCGTCTTCGACGCTGCGTGCATCCGTTTTGCCGCTGCGCGCTGCGCGCTCGCGCGCGGGGCCCCAGCCCCGCTTGCCCGCTTCGCGTTGGGCGGCTCGTCGGGACGTTGCGCTGCACGTCTTCGTGGTGCAAATAGCTGTGCGAGATACACCCTAGCGCCGTCGGCGTGAGCGAACTGTTTCCGATTCCGTGTCCGATTCCGTGTCCGATTCCGATTCCGTGTCCGATTCCGATTCCGTGTCCGATTCCGATTCCGATTCCGTGTCCGATTCCGTGTCCGATTCCGTGTCCGATTCCGTGTCCGATTCCGTGTCCGATTCCGATTCCGTGTCCGATTCCGTGTCCGATTCCGTGTCCGATTCGGTGTCCGTCTCCGTTGGTCCGGGCACCGTCTGGCTTCGCGCCGCGGGCGGGAAGGATCGGATCGCTTCGCGCGGACTCTGCGGCTAGGGTGCGCCCCCGGTGAGCGAAGCGGAACGAGCGCCGTCGCGGTGGAAGCGGTTGGTCCTGCGTGGCTCGCTGTTCGAGCTGGGTGGGTACGTGACGACGTACGGGCTGCGGTTCGTCAGCAGCACCATCCTCCGCAGCCTCCTGTTCCCCGCCGCGTTCGGGGTCATGGAGGTGGTCAACGGCGTGATGATCGGGCTCATCATGCTGTCCGACGTCGGAATCCAGCAGGCGATCATCCAGAGCGAGCGGGGCGACGAACGAGACTTTCTCGATACAGCCTGGACGCTCCACGTGATCCGTGGGCTCGGGCTGTGGTTGGTCGCATGCCTCATCGCGTACCCGGCGTCGCTCCTCGCCGGCGAGCCGGAGCTCGTCGAGCTGATCCCCGTCGCGTCGCTCGGCGTGCTGTTGCTCGGGTTCCACACCACGGCCGAGTTCACGCTGCGCCGTCGGATGACGCTCGGCCGCGTGATCCTGATGGAGGTGCTCACCCAAGGGATCACCGTCACCGTGACCATCGGGTGCGCCGTCGTGTGGCCTTCCGTCTGGGCGCTCGTGATCGGCGGGCTGACCAGCGCCACGGTTCGGCTGCTCTTCAGCCACTACCTCGCGCGGCTCGTCGGGTATCGCAATCGCTTCCACCTCCACGCCGACAGCCGCAAGGAGATCTTCGAGTTCGGCAAGTGGATCACCGCGAGCAGCGCGGTGTTCTTCGCCGCGTCGTGGGGTGACCGCCTCCTCATGGTCTCCTTCCTCGGCGCGCGCGTGGCGGGCATCTACGCGACCGCCGTGCTCATCGCCGAGTCGGTGAGCGCCGCGCTCGACAAGGTGATCCACGGCGTGTTCTATCCGCTGTTCTCGCGCGTCGGACGCGAGGGCACCGATGCGCTCCGATCCGTCTACTACGCGACGCGCCTGCGCTTCGACGCGATGACGCTGACGCTGACCGGCGGGCTCGCCGCGATGGGGCCCTGGGTCATCGGGCTCCTGTTCGATCCGCGCTACGCGACCGCGGGCTGGATGCTCCGCGTATTGTGCGTTCGCGCCGCGTCGATGGCGATCGTGGCGCCGGCCGAGACCTGCCTCACCTCGCTCGGCCACACGCGCTACGGCTTCTATCAAAACGTGTTGCGCGCCGCGTGGATCCTCATCGGCGTGCCGATCGGTTACGTCGTCGGCGGCGCCGAAGGCGTGGTGTGGGTGGCCGCCCTCAGCGCGATCCCACCGCTCTTCGCGCTGTGGCCCAAGCTTCGCTCGCTCGGGATCCTGCGCCTCGAGCGCGAGGCCCTCGCCGTCCTGTTCTTCGCCGCCGGCTACGGGGTCGCGTACGCGCTCACGCTCGTCCTGCCGGAGGCGAGCGAGCTCCGCGACGCGATCAAGGCGCTCCTCGCCCCGGTGCGCGGCGGCTGAACCGTCAGTCGGCCGGAACGATCCAGTTCGCGCGCACGGCCATCTCCCCGCCGCCTCCTCCGGGCATCCACTCCGAGAGGTAGGCGCGTCGTCCGCAGGCGCCGAACGCAGGCGGGTCGTTGCCGGTCACCCACGCGTCGATGCACCGACCGGTGTTGTCGAAACGCAGAAAGAGCTGAAACATGCGCGTTCCGGTCCCCGCCTCGGTGAGGCAGCGCTCGAAGCCGCTCTGGCGCGACTGGAGGAACGAATGCATCTGCGCGCCGTGGTAGGTCCGGCTCTCGGGGGTCAGGAAGAGGACGTACGGTCGACGGTTGGGCGTGCTGCTCGTGCCGGTCGCGGGGCCCGGCGTGGCGGGGGCGGGGGTCGAGGTCGTCGCGGGAGAATGGGGCGGTCGGGGCGGCGACGGCGCGGGCCGTGGAACGAGCGGAGCCGGCTCGACGGTCACCGGCTCGGGAGAGAGGGGCTCGGGCTCGAGCGGCGCGGACGCGTCGGGCCCGACCGGCGGAGGCGTCGGCGCGACGTCCCGGGAGCCCGCATCGGACGTGGGACTCGGCGCATGGCCGGAGCCGACCGCTTCGCGCTGGAGCGCGCGGACGAGCGCCACCCCGCCGACCCCGAGACCGATCGCGACGACGGCCGCCACCGCGCCGAGCGCCGCGATCCACGCGGCTCGAAGCGGGCTCGCCGTCGATCCCAGAGCGGCCGACGGCGCGGGTGGACCCGCTCGGGTCGCTACGAGCTCGCGCGGCATCGGAGGCGGTCGCTCGCCGGTCAGCGCGTCGTGGATGCGCGAGCGCCTCGTGTCGATGTCGGCGGCGAACACGCCGCGCACGTAGGCGCCGATGTCGGTGGGTCCTACGTCGCGCTCGATCGCGATCAGCGCACGCTCGAGCGCTTCGGCCACCGCCAGCGCGGTCGGCGGTCGCTCCGCGGGGAGCTTCGCAAGCAACGAACGTTGCAGTGCGGCGAGCTCCGCCGGTACGTCCGTCCGATGGTGGGTGAGCTCGGGCGGGGGCTCGGCGAGGATGCGGCGCGGGCCGTCCATGTCGTCGCCGCTCTTGTAGAGACGGCGCGCGGTGAGCAGCTCGAAGAGCACGACCCCGAGCGCGAAGAGATCGCTGCGTCGATCCGGCTCTTCGAAGCGCAGCTGCTCGGGCGACAGGTAGCCGAGCTTGCCCTTGATGACGCCGGTGACCGTGCGGGTGGAACGCCCCACCGCCTTCGCGATCCCGAAGTCGGTGACCTTCACGACGCCGTCGGTGCCTAGCAAGATATTTTGCGGCGACACGTCCCGGTGGATCAACCGCAGGTGACGTCCCGACGGATCGGTCGCCTCGTGGGCGGCGTGGAGCCCGCGCGCGGCCTGCGCGATCGTGCTCACCGCGATCCCGAGCGGGATCGGCTCGTCGCGCATCGCAGAGCGGGTCAGCAGCTCCGCCGCGCTAACCCCCTCGACGTAGTCCATCACGAGGTAGGGGCCCTCCGCGTCGCTGCCGACGTCGAGCACGCTCACCACGTGCTCGTCGCGCACCAGCCCGGCGAGCCGCGCCTCGTCCATGAACATCGTGCGCGCCGACGGGTCGGCGAGCGAGTCGGCGAGCATGCGCTTTCGCGCGTAGAGCCGGAACGCGTCCGATTCCCATCGGGCGACCAGCTCCACCGCGCCCATGCCTCCGGCGGCCAGCGGGAGGAGCCGGCGATACGCGGCCGCTGGCGCGGGGGAGTCGGGGGGCGGGTGCTCGAGGCGCATGCGTGGAGGGAACTAGCATATGCGCGCATGGCTCCTCGACGCGTGGTGGCCCGAGACCCCCCGTGCCTCGCGACGGGTGGCCCGCGCGAGGTCCGCGTGTATCGTCTCGCCCGTGGACGCTCGCGAGGCGCTGGAGCGACGGCTGAGGGACATCGGGATCGCGGATACGGCCGCCGTCGACCTGAG
Organism: Sandaracinaceae bacterium; assembly: GCA_050186575.1. Lineage (GTDB taxonomy): Bacteria > Myxococcota_A > Polyangia > Polyangiales > Sandaracinaceae > JAUHXR01. Next base: position 4,090 of record JBFWYI010000164.1, read on the forward strand.
CGCGACGATGCGGCCGGTCGAGATGAGCGCCACGCTGCCGAGCACGCTCCCGCCGTCCGCGATCACGCGACCGCGGGTGCTCCCGCGGCTCAGCGTGCGCCTCGAGCCCGTGGCGGAGGAGGAGCTTCCCGCGGGCGAGGTGCCCAAGGCGCCGTCCGACCTCGAGGTGATCGGGCTGATCGGTGAAGGGGGCATGGGCCGCGTGCTCTTGGCGCGTCAGCACTCGCTCTCGCGCGACGTGGCTGTCAAGACTTCGGTCGACGTACACTCGGGCCTCGCCGCCGAGGCGATCCTCGCCGAGGGCGCGATCACCGGGCAGCTCGAGCACCCCGCGATCGTGCCGGTCCACGCGCTCGGTCTAGACGCGGAGAGCCGGCCCGCCATCGTGATGAAGCGGATCGAGGGGGTCTCGTGGCGAGAGCTCGCGCAGAATCCGGGACACGCGGGATGGGAGGGGTGGCCGGGCACGTTCGGCGATCGCCTCGAGGGACACCTCGCGATCCTCTCGCAGGTCTGCAACGCGGTCTGGTACGCGCACAGCCGGGGCGTGGTCCATCGCGACATCAAGCTCGAGAACGTCCTCATCGGGCGGTTCGGGGACGTGTACCTCGCCGACTGGGGCATCGCGGCGCGGGTGGGGGAGGGCGGCGGCCGGCTGTGCGGGACGCTCGGGTACATGGCGCCGGAGATGGTCGACGGGCGCCCGGTCGACGAGCGCACGGACGTGTATCTGCTCGGTGCAACGCTGCACGAGATCTTGACCGGGTCGATGCGGCACGGCGGCGACCATCCGTTGGCCGCGCTGCTCAGCGCGAAGGAGTCGAACCCCTTCGAGTATCCGGAGTCGGTTCCGGCCGGGCTCGGGGAGCTGGTCAACCGCGCGTGCGCCGCGGACCCCGAGGACCGCCCCGCGTCGGCGCGCGTCTTCCGCGACGCGCTCGCGCTCTTTCTCGCCCGCCGCGAGTCTTCGACCCTGGCCGCCGAGGCGGCCGCGCGCGTGTCGCGCATCGAGGCCCTCGACGCCGCCCCGGAGTCCGCGTCGTCGGCTGGCCTCGAGGAGACGATCACGGAGGCGCGCTTCGGGATCGAGCGCGCCCTCCGAAGCTGGGCCGAGAACCCCGTCGCCCTGGAGGCGCGCTCGCGCCTGGACGTGGTGCTGGAGCGCCGCCGCAAGCGCACCGCCGAGCTCGAGCGCCGCGCGCGGGACGCCGACCCGGCGGTGTCGGCTCGCGGTCGCGCGATCGCGCTCGTCCTGCTCGGGCTCTTGTCCACGACGTTTGCGGTCCTATCGACCGCCGCGGAGATCCAAGTCTCTCCCGCCACGCTCCTCGGCTATCCGGGCACGCTCTTCGCGTTGACGATGATCGGGACGTACCTGTTCCGTCGCAGCCTCCTCGCGACGAGCTTCAACCGGGGCTTCGTCGGCGCGCTCTATATCCTGTTCTCGATGATGCTCGTCGGGCGCGCGGTCGGGCTCATCCGCGGGGTGGAGCTCGCCGATCACCTGGTGCGCGACTGCTTCGTCATGGCCACCGGGCTCGCGGTCGCCACGTTCGCGTACGTGCGGTGGCTCGCGGTCCTCGCGCTGCTCTTCGTGATCGCGCCGATCATGATCTCGCTCGACCCGGCGCACGCGCTCCCGATCTACGAGGCGTTCACGGTCGCCGCCATCTTCACCGCCGCCGGTTTCCAGTGGCGTGCCGCGATGTCCCAGCGTCGCGACTGATCGGGCGTTCCGACGCGGGCGTCGCGGGCGTGGTTGCGCGCGGGACCCAGACGGTGTCAACGTCGTGTGTCGAGGGTCGGAATCCGGGTGAACGAGGTTGGTTCGAGCATGTCGTCCGGTCCTTCAGCCACGCTCGTTCGCCATCGCGTCTGGCACAAGATGGTCAACGAATGGCTCGATCGGGCCCTCCCGGGCGAGCACACGCCTCCGCGGCGGGTCCACGCCGCGATGCGGTTCGCCGTGCTGGGCGGCGGCAAGCGCCTGCGTCCGCACCTGTCCCTGGAGGTCGCGCGCTGCCTCGACGTGGACATCCACGTCGCGCTCCCCGTCGCCGGGTGCATCGAGCTCCTCCACGCGAGCTCGCTCGTGTTCGACGACCTTCCCTCGATGGACGACGACTCGATGCGCCGGGGACGTCCGTCGACCCACGCGGCGTACGGCGAAGCGACGGCGATCCTCGCGGGAACCGCGCTCCTCGTCGCCACCTTCGAGCACGTGGCGGCGAGCTCGCCCAGCCATGGCGCGGCGCTCGTCCTCGAGTTCGCGCGCGCGGCCGGGACGCGCGGTCTGGTCGGTGGGCAGGCGCGCGACCTCTTCCCCATCGACGAGCCCGAGCCGAGCTGGGTGGTCCGCACGCACGCGGAGAAGACGGGGAGCCTATTCGGTCTCGCGTGTGCGGCGCCCGCGATCCTCGCCGGGCGCGATGCCGCGGACGTCGACGCGCTGCGCGCTGCGGGTGTCAACCTCGGTATCGCATTCCAGATCGCAGACGACGTCGCGGACCGGACCTCCACGTTCGAGCGGCTCGGCAAGGCGCCGGGCTCGGACGCGCGGCAGGGCCGAGCGAGCCTTCCGTCGGTGGAGTCGCTCGAGGGCGCGGAGGCCCGCGCGCGCGAGCACCTCGGCGCGGCGCTCGACGAGATCGAGCGCGTGTCGGGCGCGCGGCCGTCTCTCCAATGGGTCGCCTCGCTCTTCCGCGGCGCCGAGCCGGACCTCAACGGCGCGGCCGGCTGACCGTCGCGTCGACGCGACAGATCGGCGACGAGCACACGCGCTCTCGGATCGTCCTGCTGGCGATCCGTCGGTGCGCGACGCAGGCCGCAGCGCCGCCGGGATCGCGTCGCAGCGCGCTGGCTCCCGCGGCAGGTCGGCTCCCGGCGACGCGCCCGCAGCGACCACGCACCGGTATGCGCGACGTGTCCCCAAGGCGACCGGGTGAGGCACGCATCGACGACGGCGACGAGGCTCGCGCGTCGACGAGCGAACGCGAGTGTCGCCGCTGTCGCGGGGACGTTACCCTCGCGCGGATGTCCGCGTCGCCCTGGGTGCGCGTCACCCGCGAGCCGCTCGTTCGCTTCCTCGTGATCGGGTGCGCGATCTTCGCCGCGGACCGCGCGCTGGCCGGAGCGCGGGATGCGCCGGGCGAGGTGGCGGACGCGCGCGAGATCCCGATCTCCCCCGCGCTCGTCGAGGCGCTACGAACGCGACAGCGCGAGCGCGACGGGCGGCCGCCGGATGCGGCGGCCACCGAGGCGCTCGTGCGCGCCTTCGTTCGCGAGGAGGCCCTCGTCCGCGAGGCGCGCGCCGCGAGGCTCGACGTCACGGACACCGTGGTGCGCCGCCGCCTCGTGCAGAAGATGGAGTTCCTCGTCGCGGCGCAGGTGGTGGTGCCGGAGCCGACCGACGAGGAGCTCCGCGCGTGGATGGACGCTCATCGCCGCTCGATCGAGGCGCCCGGCGCGACGCGGTTCGAGCACGTGTTCTTCAGCGCCGAGCGGCGAGGAGACGCGGCGGAGCGTGATGCGGCGGAGGCGCTCGCCGCGATCGAGGGCGGCGCGGAGCCCGGTCCGCTCGGTGATCTGTTCGTGCGCGGCCGATCGTTCGGTCCGGTGGACGACGCGCGCATCGACGCCGCGTTTGGCGCGGGGTTCGCCGCGCGCCTGTGCGAGCTCCCGCGCGACGCGTGGGTCGGTCCGGTGCCGAGCGCCCATGGTCAACATCTCGTGCGGGTCGTGGAGCGCCGTGCCGCGCGCATGCCGGAGCTCGCCGAGGTGCGAGACCGGATCGTGCCGAGCTGGAGCGAAGAGCGCCGCACGCACCTCGCCGACGAAGAGCTCGAGCGGATCGTGTCGCGCTACCGCGTGGTGCGAGATTCTCCGTGACGAGACGCGGGACCTCGTACGCGGCGGCGTGCGCGCTCGTCGTGCTGCTGTCCTCCGCGCGCGCGCATGCACACCCGGTGGCGTTCGGCGTGCTCGTCTTGCGCGAGGACGGCGCCGGCGCGGTGGACGCGCAGCTTCGGTTCTCCGGGACCGAGACGCGGCTCGGCGGCGTCTCGCCGAGGTTCGATCCGCGCTGCCGACCGCTGCGTCCCGCGACCGAGCGGAACGTGCCGAACGCCATCCTGATCGAGGTGCGGCTCCGCTGTGAAGGTGGCTTGCGAGGTGCGACGGTGGGCGTCGTCGGTCGCGAGGGGGAGCAGCTCGAGCTCGCGGTCCGCGCGACGCTGGCGGACGGTACGACGTTCGACGACCGCTTGGACGACGAGCGGCGAGAGACGACGATCGCGCCCGAGCGCGACGATCTCGTCCGCTACTTCTGGCTCGGGGTCGAGCACATCGGGGGCGGGATCGATCACCTGTTGTTCGTGCTCGGCCTGCTCGTGCTCGTGCGCGGCGCCCGCCGCGTGGTCGCCACGGTGACCGCGTTCACCGTCGGCCACAGCGTGACGCTCGGCCTCGCGGCGCTCGGCTGGATCGCGGTCCGCCCGGCCCCCGTCGAGGCGTGCATCGCCCTGAGCATCCTCGTCCTCGCGCTCGAGCTGGCCCGTCCTCCCGACGCGCTCGAGACGCTCGGCGCGAAGCGGCCGTGGCTCCTCGCGGGTGGCTTCGGTCTCCTCCATGGTCTCGGTTTCGCGAGCGCGCTCCGCGCCGCGGGCTTGCCGGCCGATGGGCTACTCGGCGCGCTCTTCGGCTTCAACGTGGGTGTGGAGGTCGGCCAGCTCGCGTTCGTCGCGATCTGCTTCGCCATGTACGGCCTCGGGCGCGTCGCTCTAGAGCGCGCAAGGATCGATGCGGCGCGAGCGCGGGAGTGGATGGTGACGGGACTCGGAGGCACCGCCGCCTACTTCGTCCTCGAGCGGCTCACCGCGCTCGGCGGGTGAAGGGAATCCGTACTGGGACTCGGACTCAGAAACGGAATCGGACTCGGAACCGGACTCGGACTCGGACTCGGACTACTCGGACTCGGACTCGGACTCGGACTCGGAATCGGAATCGGAAACGGAATCGGAATCGGAATCTGATGGATCCCCTCAAATCTAAGCGTTAGGCGTTGGAGATTCTCTGCTGCATGTTGTGGACGTCGAGCTCGTCGAACGATTCGCGCGATGACCGTCTCAGGATGAGCACGCCAAGTCGCGGGAGGCTGAGGACGCGTTGAGTACGGGTGTTGGCTTGGAA
>JBFWYI010000165.1:0-9121 GCA_050186575.1 Sandaracinaceae bacterium
CGATGATCCACTGGGTTGGAGATCAGGAAGTCTCGTTCAGCCCCACCGACGGCCTCCCCACCGTGGTGCCCGCGCTCGTCAACCTCGGGCTCGCCGCGGTGCCGTACACCACGCTCGACATCGGCGGGTTCTCGGGCGGGCCGTCGGACCGCGAGCTCTACGAGCGCTGGGTCGAGCTCGGCGCGTTCGCCCCGATCATGCGCACGCACGAGGGCAACATGCGCGACCGCAACCACAACTGGGACAGCGACCCGGAGACGACCGCCCACTTCCGCCGGTTCGCCGCGATCCACGCCGCGCTCGCGCCGGATCTCATGCGCTGGAGCGCGGAGGCCCAGGCGACGAGCGTGCCGCTGGTGCGTCATCTCTTGCTCGAGTTCCCCGAGGACCGCGCGAGCTGGGCGATCCACGACGAGATGATGCTCGGCGACGCGTTCCTCATCGCGCCGGTGGTGACCCAGGGCGCGACCGAGCGACAAGTCTACTTGCCGTCCGGCGCGACGTGGTTCCACGTGTTCACCGGCGAGTCGTACGACGGTGGCCAGACGGTGACGGTGTCCGCGCCGATCGGGACGCCGCCGGTGTTCCACCGCGACAGCGATCGCGCCGATCTCCGCGCGCTCTGAGCGGGTGGGCGCCCCCGCGCGATTGTTCTATCGTGCGGCTCGATGACGACCGCGCCGAATCTCGCACCGCGCGTGCGACCGGTGCACCGGCGGCTTCTCTCGCCGTGGAGCGAAGGCCTCGCCGCGGTGATGCTCGTCGCGTCGTTCCTCTTGCCCGAGCGCGGGCTCGGCGTGCCGCTGTGTTGGTTCAAGGCAGCGTTCGATCTGCCGTGCCCGGGGTGCGGGCTCACGCGGAGCATCGTCCACATCTCGCACCTGCGCTTCGCCGACGCGCTCGCGTATCACCCGTTTGGCTTCCCGCTGTATGCCCTCGCGGTCGCGCTCGTCGTCCTCGCGGTGTGGCGCGGCGGCCGGCGTCGCCTCGTGCGCTTCCTCGCACGCCACGATCGCGCGGCACAGCGCGTCTACTGGCTGTTCATCGGGTGCTTCATCGCGTTCGGGCTCGGCCGGCTCGGGCTCGCGATCGCGTCCCCCGAGACGGCGGCGCATCTCTGATCCTCCCGCTTCGGCTCGTCCCCACTTCCGATCGTCAACGCTCATCGCGGTGTTGATCCGCCGCGCGCGACGTACCACTATCGGGGCCTCACGCCTCACGAACGGGAGACGAAGACATGGAGATGATCCTCTTGGGCCTCGGCGGGTTGCTCTCGCTGGTCGGGCTGGTGTGCAACATCATCATCCTCATCCACGCCTTCCGCGAGAGCGTCGGCGAGGGGTTCCTCTGCCTCTGCGTGCCCTGCTACATCCTCTACTACATGTTCACCAAGTTCGAGCACCCGCAAAAGCCGTTGATCATCGGCGGCGCGATCGGGTGCAACGTGGTGGGCAACGTCATGGTCCGCTTCGCCACGATGAGCTCGGGCTACGACAGCGGCTACGGCTACTGACGATGATGACTCACGGCGCGCGCTGCGCCGTGCACCCGGACGTCGAGGCGGTCGACCTCTGCTCGCGCTGCGGCGCGTACACGTGCCCCGAGTGCCTCGACTACACGGAGGCCGAGACGCTCTGCGTCACGTGCGCGCAGCGGGTCGGCAAGAAGGCGCCGGCCAGCGCCGCGGCCACCACCGCGCTCGTCCTCGCGCTGCTCTCCGCGATGGGATGCGCGCCGCTCGGCCCCGTGGGCGCGATCCTCGGTCACATGGAGCTCGCTCGGATCGATCGTGGCGAGTCCCTCCCCGCCGGTCGCAACCTCGCGCTCGGCGCGATCTACGTCGGATGGATCATCACCGCGATCATGGTCCTCGTCGCGGGTGGGGCCGCGCTCTTCGCGCTCGTCGCGTAGCCCCCGCTCCAGCCTTCGCGCATCGGATGCGCCGACCGCGCGGATCGCCGTGACCCGCGCGCAGGGAGTGCGCGTAGACCGAGGAGCGCGGCGCGGCGCTGGGTCGGCTCGCCCTGTGCAGAGCGCACCGTCGCGGGCGCCCTACGCGTTCGTGGCGAGGTCGAACATGAAGCGAGTGGTGATCCTAGGGGGCGGCACCGGCGGCACGATGATGGCCAACCGGCTCGTGCGCGCGCTGCCCGACGGATGGAAGGTCAGCGTCGTCGATCGCGACGACGTCCACGTCTATCAACCCGGGCTGCTGTTCCTCCCGTTCGGCGCGTACCGCAAGGACGAGACGCTCGAGCGCCGACGCTCCTTGCTCGACCCGCGCGTCGAGCTGCGCCTCGGCGAGATCGATCGCATCGCCCCCGACGAGCACATGGTGGTGCTGCACGGCGGGGTGCGGCTCGCCTACGACATCCTGATCGTCGCGACCGGATCGCGGATCCTCCCCGACGCGACGCCGGGGCTCACCGGACCGGGCTGGAAGACGAGCGCGTTCGACTTCTACACGCTCGAGGGTGCGCTCGCGCTGCGCGCCGCGCTCGATCGCTGGCAGGGCGGGCGGCTCGTCGTGAACGTCGCCGAGATGCCGATCAAGTGCCCGGTCGCGCCGCTCGAGTTCCTGTTCCTCGCGGATGCGTTCTTCACGGAGCGCGGCCTGCGCGACAAGGTCGAGCTCGTCTACGCCACGCCGCTCGAGGGCGCGTTCACCAAGCCGCGCGCGTCCGCCGCGCTCGGCGACATGCTCACGCGGCGCGGCATCCAGGTGATCGGCGACTTCGCGCTCAGCGAGGTCGACGGCGAAAAGCGCGTCATCACGTCGTACGACGGCCGCCAGACCGACTACGACCTGCTCGTCACGATCCCGCTCCACGGCGGCGCCGAGGCGATCACGAAGAGCGAGCTCGGCGATCCGTCCGGCTGGTTCCCCACCGACAAGCACACGCTGCGCTCGCCGACGTTGCCGAACGTGTTCGCGCTCGGCGACGCGACGGATCTTCCCTCGTCGAAGGCCGGGGCGGTCGCGCACTTCCAGTCCGAGGTGCTGTTCGAGAACGTGATGTGCTTCGTCGAGGGCCGCGCGCCGAGCGCGAGCTTCGACGGCCATACGAACTGCTTCATCGAGACCGGCTTCGGCAAGGCGATGCTCATCGACTTCAACTACACCACCGAGCCGCTCCCCGGACGCTTCCCGCTCCCCGGGATCGGACCGTTCACGTTGCTCGAGGAGAGCGAGGCGAACCACTGGGGCAAGCTCGCGTTCAAGTGGGCGTACTGGAACGTGCTCTTGCGCGGCAAGGATCTCCCGATCGATCACGCCATGAGCATGGCGGGGAAGTGGAGCTGACATGCAGACCTCGCACACCACCGCCGCGCCGACCGATCGCGACAAGGGCCACTCCATCGAGTCTCGCCTCGACGCGCTCGAATCGCAGATCGCATACCTCGTAGACAGTCAGCGTCGCACCGAGGCGCTCGTCGCCGACATGACGCCGATCGCGAGGATGGCGATGGGCAGCGCGATCGCGCGCCTCGACGCGCTCGAGAAGGACGGGACGCTCGCGTTCGGACGCGAGCTCGTCGGGATCGGCCAACGCGTCGTCGAGCACTTCTCGCCCGAGGACGTGCGGCGGCTCGGCGACGCGACGGTCGGGATCCTCGAGACGGTGCGCGCGCTGACCCAACCGGAGGTGCTCAAGGTGGCGGGCGAGGCGGCGGCCGTCCTCGCGGAGGCCGAGCATGCGGAGCCGATCGGCCTCGTCGGGATGGTCCGCGCGACGGGCGATCACGACGTGCAGAAGGGCATGAGCGTGATGGTCGAGCTCATGCGCCACGTGGGTCGCGCGGTGAGCGTCACGATGGAGAAGCGCGCGCAGGCGACCGAGGACAAGAAGCAGCGGCTCGAAGCGGTGCTGGGTTCGAAGCGAAGCCGCAAGAAGGCTATCGGAGTCGAACGGACACCAGCGCCGCGGCCCGTGGCCAAGGCCGCGCCTCCGCCGGCCGCTCCCGGCGCGGTGCTCGACGGCGTCGCGTTCGGAGCGGACGGACACCTCGCGGACCCGAGCGCATGGACGCCCGCGCTGGGCGACAAGATCGCGGCGCTGGCCGGCGTGACGCTGACCGACGCGCACCGGAAGGTGATCGCGTTCGCGCGGTCCGACTTCGAGGCGACGGGGATGTCCCCGAACATCCGCCGCATCACGCAGCTCCTCGGCGTGAGCACGCGCGATCTCTACACGCTCTTCCCCAAGGCACCCGGCCGCACGATCGCGAAGATCGCGGGCATCCCCAAGCCGGCCGGCTGTCTCTGATCCCGAACCTGCCTACGGAGAAACGAACGATGTCGACGAACGGTCAGCGCAAGGTCGCGATCATCACCTCGCACGGCGGCCTCGACGAGGCCTACCCCTCGCTCATCCTCGCGAACGCGGCGCGCCAGTCGGGCATCGAGGCGTTCGTGTTCTTCACGTTCTGGGGCCTCGACGTGATCACCGAAGCGCGCGTCGATCACCTGCACGTGAACATGGCGGGCAACCCGAGCTCGCCGATGCCCACGATGATCGCGGGGCTGCCGGGCATGGAGAGCTTCGCGGCGAAGCAGATGCAGAAGCAGATGCAGGAGCTCGAGCTCCCGACCGTGCGCGAGATGCTGCAGATCCTCGACGAATCGGGGGCCGAGCTCTACGCGTGCGAGCTCGCGATGAACATGTTCAAGCGCACGCGCGAGCAGCTCGTGCCGCAGGTGAAGGACGTGATCACGGCGGGTGACTTCTACGACCTCGCGGAGGGCGCGCAGATCATCTTCACCTGAGCGGCGAGCGGCAAGCCGCTCCCTTGCCCCTGCCCGTGCCCCTGCCCGCGCCCCGCGCCCGCCGCCCTCCGGATCCGAACCACCGCTTGATCGCCCCGCTCCCGCGGCGCCATCCTCGGGCCGGTGCGCGCTCGTCGTCTCGCCGTGGCTCTCGTCACCTCCGCCCTGCTGACCGCGTGCGGCGCCAACGCGCCGATCGTGGAGCCGATGGGCGAGCCGCTCTCCTATCCCGGGCGCGTGGTCGCCGCGCGAGGGCCGACGATGGCGGAGAACGGCGGGCGCTGCACGATCGAGGTCCAGGAGGCGGACGGCACCTACCTCAACTGCCGGATCCGGATCCGCTGCAACGGCGATCTCGTCTACGGGTTGAGCGGCGCGGGGTTCAACAACTGCCGCCGCGAAGGCGAGCGCTTCGTGTTCGCGCACGACAGCTCGGGCACCCGCCGCGACGGCGACCCACGCATGTTCTTCGATCTGATCGCGGGCCGCGTGATCATCAGCGACGACGATCCCGACGTGGAGGTCCTCGTCGACATCATGAATCGCCCCGACGGCTACGCGAGCGAGTGAGCGGCCGCGGGTTGCGAGCGCGCGCCGCCCGCTGAAAGCTCGCGCGCGTGGAACCGGACGACGGCGTCGACTACGAGGCGAAGCTCCTCCGCTCGGTGATGATCCGCCGCCTCGTGATGGGCGTCGGCGCGATCACGTTCGGCGCGCTGTCGATCGCGATGGGCCTCGTCGCGACGTACCTGATGTTCACGGGCTCGTTCCCAGGGCGTGCGCCGGTGCGGATGATCGCGGTGTTCTTCCTGCTGGGCGCGGGCGGCATCGCGGCCGGCGTCGTCACGCTGCGCCGGGGGGAGATCGACCTCGACACCGGCAAGGTCCACGACGGGCCGCCCGTGCCGAAGCGGCTCATCGCGGTCTCCACCACCGGCGTGGTGCTGCTGATCGGGCTGATCGCGGCGTGGCCGCTCGGCGTCTATGGCTGGATCGGCGGACGCTTCTCGAAGTGCCGTGACCTGTTGACGACCGATGAGCTGAGCGCGCTCGCGAGCGCCGAGCTCAGCGCGGGAGACCTGTCCGAGAGCGCGAGCGGCCGCGTGTGCGCGTTGACGTTCGAGTCCGAGGCGGGCGGGCGCGCGGTGGTCGTGGAGATCCACGAGGATCACTTCCGCGGCGGCTACGAGTTCCATCGCGACCGCATCCGCGACACCACGCCGATCGAGGGGCTCGGAGACGAGGCGATCCGCGGCATGGGGAGCGGCTACCACCAGATCGGCGCGATGGTCGGCGTCTCCGGAGTGTGGGTCGCGCTCGACCGAGGAATGTTCGATGACGCGGACGTCGAGCGGGTGGTCGAGCTCCTCCGCGAGCGGATCGCGCTCGTCGAGCCCTACCAGCCCTGAGCGCTCAGCGCGACGCGCGGAGCTTCGCGAGACCGACGAGGAACGAGAGGACGCCGCCCACCTCGAGGCAGAGCAGCCCCTCGATGGGGATCGTGTCCTCCATCCACATCAGCGCGACGCCGCCGGCGAAGGAGAGCACGCCGAGGACGACCAGCAGGATCGCGCCGGCGCGCTGGACCTTTCGTTGACCCTCCGCGATCCGCGTCGGGCTCTCACCGGTGCGCGTCGCCGGACGTCGCGCAGCGGGGATGCGTTGGGGCGCCTTCATCGCAGCGCCTCCGCGAGCTGCGCGCGCACGGCATCCCACGCGGCGGTCGCCGATGCCGGGTCGTAATGATCGCTCGATGGATTGGCGAACGCGTGGACCGCGTCGAAGCGCAGGATCCGATGCGGGACGCCGGCCTCGTTCAACGCGCGATCGAATTCGTCGACGCGCGGCGGGGGGATCGACGTGTCTCGGTTACCGAAGATCGCGAGCAACGGAGATTGCAGCGCACGGAGCCGCTCCACGTCCGTGATCGGCCGCCCGTAGTACATCACCACCGCGCTGTATCCGGGGATCGCGACGCCGGTGCCGAGCGACCAGCCGCCGCCGAAGCACCACCCGATGACAGCGCGTCGGGGCGCGCGGACGCGCGGGTCGGCGTCGAGGAACCGGGTCGCCGCCTCGAGCGTGCGGAGCGCGGCGGCGTCGTCGACCTCGCGCATGAGCTGTATCGCGACGTCGGGGTTGGTCGCCGTCCGGCCCGCGTAGAGATCGACCGCGAGCGCCGCGTAGCCGTCGGCCGCGAGGCGGTCCGTCCAGTGACGGATGTTCGCGTTGAGACCCCACCACTCGTGGATCACCAACACCGCGGGATGCGGCGCGTCGCCCTCGGGGAGCGAGAGGTACGCGCGCGAGCCGTCGTCGAGCTCGACGCTCTCCCCGCGCAGCGGTGGCACCTCGGCGGTGGACAGCCGATGCAGGCGCGCGAACTCCTCCTCGCTGACGTCGCCGGTCCACACCGCTCGATCCATGTGGCTGCCCGCGCGCGGCGGCGGGGCCGGCGGCGGCGGCGGCCCACATCCGAGGAGCGCGGCGACGAGCGCGCCGACGAGCCCAGACGGAAGTGGGAGCGCGCGCGTCATCGCCCTTTGAACGTCGCTTCGCGGCGCTCGACGAACGAGCGCATCCCCTCGGCCGCGTCCTCGCTCGCCATGAGCTCGCGCGCGTGATCGAGCAGCTCCGCCGCCGCCTTCTTCGGGCCCTCGCCGAGCGACTTCCGCGCCGAGGCGATGGTCGCGCGCACCCCGAGCGGAGCGCGCTTCGCGATGGTGCGCGCGATCGCGAGGCCTCGCTCGCGCGCCTGACCGGGGGGCACGAGCTCTTGCACGAGCCCGATCCGATGCGCCTCGTCCGCGTCGAACATGTCACCGGTGAGGAGCCAGCGCATCGCGTTGCCCCACCCCGCGATCTCGGGGAGACGGATCGTCGCGCCGCCGAACGGGAAGATGCCGCGGTTGATCTCGATCTGACCGAAGCGCGCGTCGCTCGACGCGACCCGCACGTCGCCCGCGAGCGCGAGCTCGATCCCGATCGTCAGACAAAACCCGTTGATGGCGACGACGAGCGGCTTCCGCCGCACGCGCCCGTAGAGGCCGAGGGGATCCACCGAGCCCTCGGGGAAGAGCGCCTCGCCCGCGTGCACCGCCGGTCCCACCTCGGCGAGGTCGAGCCCGCCCGTGAAGTGGTCGCCCTCCGCGTACAGCAGCATCACGCGCGCGTCGTCGTCGTCCTCGGCGGAGGTGAACGCCTCGGCGAGCTCGCGCAGCATCCGGCGGTCGAACGCGTTGCGCTTCTCGGGGCGGGCGAGCCCGATCTGCACGACGTGGTCGTCCTTCTGGGTCGTGATCCTGGGCTCGTTCATTCGCGGGCTCCTCTCGCGTGTTACTCCAACCACGCGGCTGGCGTCGGCAGGTCCTGCAGCGCGCGCAGCAGCGCCACCGCGTCGGGGTAGCGCTCACGGCCGCGCTTGGCGAGCGCGACGTCGAGCACCGTCAACAGCTCCTCGCACACCGCGAGCCCCGGACGCGTCACCCGCGGATCGGGGAACGGCTCGAGCGCGTGGGCGCGGACGAGCGCCGATCGGCTCTCGCGCTCGAACGGGACGCGGCGCGTCAACAGCTCGTAGAGCACCACGCCGGCCGAATAGACGTCGCTCTTCTCGTCGGTCGCACCGCCGAAGCCCTGCTCGGGCGCCATGTAGGTCGGCGTCCCGATCACGGTGCCTTCCTCGGTCAACGTCGCGTGCGATCCCCAGCGCTCGCGGTCCGTGAAGCGCGCGAGCCCGAAGTCGAGGAGCTTCGGGTGGAGGATCCCGCCGCGGAGGACGGCGATGAACACGTTCGCCGGCTTGAGGTCGCGATGCAACACACCGTGCGCGTGTGCATGCGCGAGCCCCGCCACGATGCCGACCCCGAGATCGACGGCGGCCATCGGGTCGATCTCGCGCTGCTCGAGGAGCCGGTCGAGCGGGATCCCCTCGAGCAGCTCCATCACGAGGTAGGGCGTCCCCTCGTAGAGCCCGTAGTCGAGGAGCTTGATGAGGTGCGGGTGATCGAGCCCGTTGAGCGCGCGCGCCTCGCGATCGAAGCGCTCGCGCATCGTGGGATGCTTCGCGATCTCGGGGTCGAACATCTTGAACGCGACGTGCGCGCCGCTGGGCGTCTGTGCCCGATAGACCGACCCCGCCCCGCCCTCGCCGAGGCGCCGCACCAGCGAGTAGCCATCGATCACGTGACCGCTGAGGTCGTCCACCGCGGCAATCTACCAAGAACTCGGGGCCGCCGAGACAGCGCCCGGGCGCCGCGCACGAACGTCACGATCGGCCGGGATTCGACTACCATCGCGTCATGCGATCCGCGGCCCTCGGTCTCGCCCTCCTCCTCGTCGCGTGTGATCCCG
>JBFWYI010000166.1:0-8558 GCA_050186575.1 Sandaracinaceae bacterium
GTGTGTGGGCCGGTCGTCCCAGAGCTGGCGCGGCTCGTCGTAGCGCTCGCGCGCGAGGAGCGCGTTCAGCGACTTGCTGAACTGGCCGTGCAGGATGCGCTTGAAGTCCGGGAGCCGATCGTTCGGGGCGGTGATGTCGGTGTGGTGGTGTGTGATCACCCGCGTGCTCTGGTGGATCTCCACCCCCGTCTCGCGCTGCGCGAGCGCGAGCGCATAGAGCCAGAGCTGCGCCACGAGCGGATGCCACTCCCCGAGGAAGGCCTTGCGCAGGTTTGTGCGGCGGCACAGCGCCACGGTGGCGCCGCGCACCACGATCGCGGGTGCGGTCACGCCGCATGTGCCCAGCAAGACGCGATCCGGAGCGTTGTCGGGTGATTCGGTGCTCAACAAGCGCGCGAGACGCGGCGATCCGCCGGCCGCCGCCAGACGGCCGCCGGCTCACAGTGGGCTGACTTTCGCGTACCTCGGGCGCTCGGGATCGATGACGAGCGCTCGTACCTCGGGCGCTCGGGATCGATGACGAGCGCTCGGGATCGATGACGAGACCGCCAGGCGGCCGTCGGCTCAAACTGGGCTGACTTTCGCGTACCTCGGGCGCTCGGGATCGATGACGAGTACCTCGGGCGCTCGGGATCGAGTACCTCGGGCGCTCGGGATCGATGACGAGTACCTCGGGCGCTCGGGATCGATGACGAGACGGGGTATCCGATGTGGGATGGGACGGAGCCCGACTACTCGGATTGCGTGGATGCGATCTTGGGGATCGAGCGGGTGGCGGCGGCGAGTGCGGCGTAGGGAGGAATCGACCGTGGGCGTCCGCACGTCGGTGACCGCTCCGCCTGGCCTCGTGGTACCGATCGCGGCGTGAGCTCGTCGATTCAAGCCGCCGCACGCGCCGCGATCAAGCTCGGCGCGGCGCTCACCGGTCCGGGGCCGCGCAACGATCGCGGCGCGAGGGTGGACGCGGAGACGTGGGCGATGCTGCGGGCGCTCGAGATCAGTGGGCGGCCGACGATCGACGAGCTGGGGCCCGACGCGGCGCGGCGCGAGATGACGAGGTTGACGGCGCTGTCCGATCTGCCGTCCGAGGAGCTGGCGTCGGTCGACGATCGAAGCGCGCCCGGGCCGGGCGGTCCGATCGGGTTGCGGCGCTACGTGCCGGTCGGGGCGAGGAAGGCGGCGCCGTGCCTCGTGTACTTCCACGGGGGCGGGTTCGTGATCGGGGATCTCGCGTCGCACGACGGGCTGTGTCGATTCCTCGCTGCGCGGTCGGGGGCAACGGTGATTGCGGTGGACTATCGGCTCGCGCCGGAGCATCCGTTCCCCGGCGCCGTCATCGACGCGGTGGCGGCGTTCCGGTGGATCGCGGCGCACGCGGACGAGCTCGGGGTGGACGCGCGGCGGCTCGCGATCGGCGGGGACTCCGCGGGCGGCAACCTGGCCGCCGTGGTCTCGCAGCAGCTCGTCGACGAGGACGGGCCGCGACCGTGCTTCCAGCTCCTCATCTATCCCGCGACCGACATGCGCGGCGGGACGGCGTCACGGCAGCGGTTCGCGAAGCGGTACTTCCTGACCGAGTCGATGATCGACTTCTTCATGGCAAACTATCTTACCGATGTGTCGCAGGAGTCGGACGTGCGCGCGTCGCCGTTGCTCCGGCCGAGCCTCGCGGGGCTGCCGCCGGCGCACGTGATCGTGGCGGGCTTCGATCCGCTGCGTGACGAAGGCGAGGCGTACGCGCGCGCCCTCACGGAGGCCGGCGTACCGACGTCGCTCCGCGCCTACGACGGGCTCATCCACGGCTTCATGAGCATGGGCGGGGTGATCGACGCGGCGCGTTCGGCGATCGAGGACATCGGCGACGAGCTGAGGCGGCGCCTCGTCGAACGACGCTGACCGCGCTTCGGTGTTCGGCGTTCGTTCGCGCTTCGGCGTTCGTCACGGCGCCTGCGGCAGCGCCGGGAGACGAGGGGACTGGAAGAGGGGGAGGCGCGTCGGCTACGCCGCCGCGGAGCGAGGAAAAGAAATAGCTCTCTGCTTCTCCCCTTCTCCTCCTCTCCTCTTCTCCCGGCAAAACGAACCCACGCCGGAGGCGACGACGCGCGCGATGGCGGCATCGGCGAAAGAACGGACGCGCCCCGGCGCCGACCTACCGCTGGCGGCGGCGGAAGGCGACGAGGCCGAGCGCACCGAGCAGCATCACGAGACCGCTCGGCATCGAGCGACCGGGGGTGGTGCGGCACGCGCAGCCGGCGTCCATGACGTAGTCGTCGCCGGGCGGCTCGGGGGTCTCGGGCTCGGGCTCCATGAGCGGGCGGCAGCCGTCGGTGGTGCAGCCTTCGCCGGCGGGGCAGACGGCGTCCTCGTCGATGTTCGAGTCGCAGTCGTCGTCGAGGCCGTCGCACATCTCGGCGCTCGCCGGGCCGACGCCGCCTTCGCACATGCCCCACATGCCGTCGACGCAGTTCTGGATGCCCGCGTCGCAGATGCCGACGTTGGTGCCGCACGCCTGGCGGTCGCCGATCGTGCAGGCGCAGCCGGGGTCGATCACACCGTCACAGTCGTTGTCGAGGCCGTCGCAGATCTCCGGTGCCCCCGGGTACACCATCGCGTTCGTGTCGTCGCAGTCGGCGCGCGTCGGGTCCGGGATGCTCGGGCGATCGGTGTCGGAGCCGCACGTCGTGTAGTGATCGACGTCGCGATCGAAGCCCTCGTCGACGGTGCCGTCGCAGTCGTTGTCGACGCCGTCGCACTCTTCGCTCGAGACGCTGCGCGCGATTCCGTCGAGCGCCATGCGCAGATCCATGAGGTCGTTCGCCTGCACGTAGCAGTGGTTGAGCGCGGCCGGATCCGAGAGCGTCGCGTCGCAGCCGGGGAGCGCGGTGCCCGCCGCCACCGCGGCGCGGTTCAGGGTGAGCGAGTCGACCGCCGCGCCGAAGCCGACGACGTGCACGGTGACGCCGAGATCGCGGAGCGCGGTGACCGCATTGACGGGCGTGAAGCGGGTCGACGCCTCGTAGGGATCGCACCACTGCCACCCGTCGGTGATGAGGATGAGGTGGTTCTGGCGCGCGGTTCCGAGGCGCGTCGAGTAGTAGTCGCGCGCGGCCATCAGCGTCTGCGCCATCGGCGTCCAGTTGCCGCCCGACGGCGGCGGGCTCCCGAGCGCACCCATGAGGTCGGACGGCGCGTGGGTGCCGAAGTCGATCGTGACCTGTCCCGGCGCGCACTGGTTCGGGTAGGGAAAGACCTGCAGGCCGAAGTCGATCGAGCCGGAGTAGCCGCTGGCCAGCTCGCCGATCGCCATGCGCGCCGCGTCCCACTTGGTGCCGCCGCTCGGGAGGACGCCGAGCATGCTGCTCGACTTGTCCACCGTGAGGAGGATCTGCGGCGCCGTGCACTGCTGCGCGCTCGCGCGGTAGGGGAGGAGGGAAGAAGCGAGGAGCGCGGCGAGGACGGCGACGCGGGGCTGCAGGTACGTCATGGCCCGCCCGTGGGCAAAGTCCGTTCCAGCGCGGATCAGTCGCGATGCCCCCGGACGACCCCGGCGATCAGGCAACGCGATCCGCCACATGCGGCCGGCTCGTGACTACCGCGCTGGCCACGTGATACCGTGCGCCGGTCAGCGATGGGTGCCTCTCCCCTCCTCGGGTACAACACGAACGTTCGCCACGCGGGCCGCCTCTATCACATCCAGACCGAGGACTCCGGCGTCACCCACGGTCATATCTTCACGCACCTGTTCGCGGATGGCGGGCGGATCATCGCGTCGAAGAAGACGACCTACGCGCAGCATGTCGGCACGTCGAGTTACCCGGAGGCGGTGAAGCAGCTCATGCGCGAGTCGCACAAGGCGATGTTCATCGCCCTACGCGACGGTCTGTTCGACGAGGACGAGGCGGCCGGCGCGAAGGCGATGGCGGCGATGGAGATCGGCGTCAGCGCCAGCGCTGCTCCGTCGGACACGCTCGCGGGCGCCGACGTCGAGGCGCTCGAGCGGGCCGCCGCGAAGCTCGAGCCGGCACCCGAGGTCGACGAGGACGCGTTCGAGCGCGCGGCGGCGGCGCGGCTCGCGGAGAGCGACGTCGCGCGTGCGCCCACGTCCGGGCGCGGGTCGGGGACGGTGCCGGTCGTCCCGAAGGAGCTGTCCGGAAAGTACGCGTCCACGCGTCCCGCGGCGCCGAGCAAGCCGGCGAGCCGCCCGGCCCGCCGACCCGACCCGACGTCGGAGTCGATCTTCGGCGGGGATCTCCTGAGCGAGAAGAGCCTCGACGAGGTGATCTTGAGCTACCTCGCCGAGGACGTCGAAGAGGACTGAGGGAGCGCAGCGATCAGCGCAGGAGCTCCTGCAGCTTCGTCGCCTTCATCGCGTCGCCGCTCACCTTGAGCTTGCCCTGGAAGTAGAGCTGCATCGCCGTCGCCGGGTTGTCGCTGATCTGCTGCCAGTCCTCGGCCGTCAGCTCGAGGGTGCAGTCAGCGTCCGCCTTCTCGCCCTCGGTCACGCCCGGCTCGTTCTTGCAGTCGACCGTCCAGACGCCGCCTTCGTCGCCGGAGATCTTGAACACGAAGACCGCGTCGATGGTCTTGGCGTGGTCCGGGTCGGCGCTGATCTTCTCGGGCAGGTTCTTCGTGAAGTCGGTCTTGGCGTCGGGCATGATCGGGCTCCCTCTCGAGGCTGAACGCATCGGTGGTTCGGCTGAATCGCGATTCAGGCGCGAGCGGTCTAGCATAGAAGGAAGCGATGGACCTCAAGAAACTGATCGCCCAGAAGGGCATGAAGCTCATCCAGGATCCGCGCGTCGCGAAGGTCATGCAGGACGAGCGCGTGATGAAGGCGATGATGCAGGCCTTCCAAGCGCGCACCAAAGCGCAGGAGACGTTCGACGAGACGGTGGAGCAGATGGCGGGTCGGCTCGGGCTGGTCACCAAGAAGGAGGTCCGCGAGCTGAAGCGCAACATGCGCAAGCTCGAGACGGAGCTGAAGAAGGCGAAGAAGGACGCCGAGAAGGCGAAGGCCAAGGGCTCGGAGTGAGGGGCGGCGCCTCGAGCGTGAATGCGCGCGGGACCCCGGCGTCCGAGGCGAGGTGACGATGCTCCGCGACGGCAGGGCGCTCGCGCTCGCCATGGGCGTCGCGCTGGCGGTCACGTCGCTCACCGGTGTCGCCGAGGCGCAGCGGCGTTCGTCCCCCGCGCGTCCCACCCCCGCGCGTCCCACGCCCGCGCGTCCCACCCCCGCGCAGATCGCGCACGCGCGCGCGCGCTTCGAGGAGGGCGCGGCGCAGTACGAGGCGGGGCGGCTCCACGAGGCGCTCGAGGCGTTCCTCGACTCGTGGAACACGGTGCGTAATCCGATGCTCGCGTACAACGTCGCGCGCACCTACGAGCGGCTCGGCGATACCGACAACGGGATTCGCTTCTACGGCTATTACCTCCGTCACGCCGCCCCGGACGCGGCGGATCGCGAAGCGGTCGAGGCGCGGATCCGTGAGCTCGAGGCGCTGCGCGCGCGGCAGCAAGATCAGCTGCGGATGCTTCCGCCGTCGCGCGACGAGCTCGCACAGGAGGCGCGCACCTTCTTCGATCGCGGCATCGCGCTCTATCGACGGCGCGAGTACCGCGGCGCGCATGCGGCGTTCTCGGCGGCGTACAACTACACGCGGCCGAACCCGCCCGGCGAGGTGATCTACAACCTCGCGATGGTGTGCGAGCGCCTCGATCAGCTCGGCGACGCGATCGACTACTACCGCGAGTACGCGCGCATGCTGCCGCAGAACAGCCCGGAGCGCCGATCGGTGAACGAGCGCGTCGCCCAGCTCCGCCAGCGGCGGTGAGATGGCCCGGCGAAGCCGGGCTCGTGCACGTCCTCGTGCACGTGCTTCGTGCACGTCGACGTACACGGGCGTACGGTGCTTGCGGCGCATCGTTCTCGCGAGCGACCGTGCGGTGGAGCGGTCGACCTCGCGTGTACGGGGACGAGCACGCGTACGTGCACGAGGACGTGCACGAGGACGGGGAGCGCGGGCCCGCCTACTCGAAGAGGCTGCGGATGCCGAGGAACGCGGAGAGGCCGAGGCCGTAGACGATCACGATCGGGATGACGATCGACGCGATCGCGAGCGTCACGCCGACCGCCACGACGAGGTAGTCCGCGAAAGACGCCTTGCGCGACGGGTCGGTCTTGTGGCGCTGGATCAGATCGAGGTTGCGGCGGTTGCTGCGCCACACCACGTCGAACGCGTCGCCGATGAGCGGCAGGAGGCCACCGACGGTGTCCACGAGGATGTTCATGCACATCCGCAACAGCACCACGGTGGGCACGCGCTCCTTCAGCGCCAGGAAGAGCAGCGCGATCGAGCCGGTGCCCGTGATCGCATCGCCCGCGCCTGGGAGGAGGAAGCCGACGATCGGGTCGAGGCCGATCCCGACGTTGGTCCCCGGGATCTTGATGAAGTCGTCGAGCCAACGGACGAGACGTTCGGCCCACGGCGCGACGCTCGCGGCCACCGCGCGCTTGAGCTCCGCGTTCCCCGCCAGCTTGTCGCCCCCGAGCCTATCGACGAGCCGATCGGCGGCGGCGCCGGCCAGCTTGTTCGAGTGGCCCTTCAGCGCGTGGTCTCGTTCCAGGGTCATCGTCGTCGTCATTCGTTATCGCCTCGCGAGCCAGTTCCGGATCAGCGGCCAGACGGTGCGCGTCGCTTCCTTGCCGACCACCAGATCGATGTGGCCGTAGGGGAAGATGCGGTAGGTCTTGTCGGTGCTCCGGCTCTTGTCGTACGCGGGGCGGACGGACGCCGGCGGCGCCAATCCGTCCCTCGTACCGGCCACTACGAGGAGGGGGCGGTCGAGTATTTCAAATGCGGTCGAGTAGTCGATCATCCCGTCGACGCTCTTGAATCCCTTGTCGCGCCCGGCCCGGAAGATGTCCAGGGCCACCGCGAGGGTGGAGCGGTCGAACGTGCGGCTCAGGTACTCCTCGAGCACTTCGGGCTCGACGGTGTCCGGCGCCCACGCGCGGATCGGCAAGGGGAGTAGACGCGCGTTCCAGATCCCCTTGCGACGCTTGAGGTGGTGGCCGACGAGGCGGAGCGGCAACGCGGGGTTTGCGTCGAGCAGACCGGTCCATCGGACGGCGGCGGCGACCTCGCGGAGACCGAACAGGAGCGCCGAGCCCTGGCCGAACACGTACGGCGAGCCGAGCGAGACGATCCCGCGCACGCGATCGCGTAGGCTCGTCGCGCCACCGAAGTAGCTGATGAGGCCGCCCATCGAGTGGCCGATGAGGAACACGCGCTTGGCCCCCGAGAGCTCGCACGCTTCATTGACGAACGTGGGCAGGTCCTCGCGGATGTAGTCGTCGAGGTTGCGGGGGAACGGCGCGCCGAAGCGGCGCGAGCGGCCGTGGCCGCGGAGATCGACGTTGAAGACGTCCCAACCGTCGGCGGCGAGGTAGTTCGCGAACGATCGCTTGCTGTTGTGCCAGGTGTAGCGGTTCTGGCCGTAGCCATGGATCAGCAGCACCGGGCCGAGCGAGGGGTGGGGCGGCGGCAGGCGCTTGCGGACGATGCCGAGCGGGTGCTTGCCCGCCGTCATCAAGACTTCCTTGACGAAGATGCGGCGATCCGCTCCGTCGACGACCTGCTCGACCGTCTCCGTGCGCAGGATCACGCGCAGCCCTCCGAGCGATCGCCGGGGCGCGCGCGATACGCCCCCCCCGCGGGCCTGGGCAACGACATCGTCGGGCGGGAGGATAGCAGGCGCGGCAGCGGGCGGCGCGTCGACATCGCCCGGCCCCTCACGTATCGTTCAAGCGTGTCGGACAAGGCCTCTCGGGTCCTCGCGGTGTGCGTTCTGTTGCTGCTCTCCATTCCCGCGCTGGCCGTCGCGCAGAGCGCGGGAAGTCCGCCGCGCACCGTGCGCGAGCGGACGCGCGAGATGCTGAGCGGGGTCGAGGACGTGCCGAGCGCCGACGCGTGGCGGCGCGTCGGTCCCTCCGTGATCCCGGTGCTCATGGGTCTCTACAACGACCAGGGCGAGGCGTTCTTCATCCGGGCCCGCGCGGTGAGCGCGCTGGGCGCGTTCGCGGTGCCGGAGGTGCGCACCTTCCTCGTCGGGGTCGCGGACGCGGACGGGCAGGGCGACCTGATGATCGGCTACGCGGTGACCGCGCTCGGGACCGCGTTTGGCAGAGACGCGATCGACGATCTCCGTCGCTACCTCGCGCACGACGAGCCGGTGGTCCGCGAAGCGGCGGCGCGTCAGCTCGGCGCGCTCGGGACCGCGGAGGCGCAACGTTCGTTGCGAGCGCGGCTCGCGGCGGAGCCCCTGCCCCACGTGCGCGAGACGATCCAGCGTGCGCTGCGCGTGGCGAGCACGACCACGCCGACCGGGCCGACCCCGACCACGCCGACCGGTCCCCGCGACGGCCGCGTGCGCTAGACCCTCGCGACGGAGATCGCGACGGGTTGATCGACGCCCTCGAACCCGATCTCGACCCTCGTCGCTCCTCGACGATACTCCGGCATCGCCTCGTCCCGCCGAGGGCCAATCTCGCGCCCGAT
>JBFWYI010000167.1:0-8437 GCA_050186575.1 Sandaracinaceae bacterium
CAGCGGCGGGTCGAGCGGCTCGGGCAGCGGCTCGGGCTCCGGTAGCGGCTCGGGCTCCGGTAGCGGCTCGGGCTCCGGCTCGGCGCAGCAAGAGTCACCGTGGGGCAGCCCCGAGGCGGACACCGGTGCGCCGCTCCCCCCGCGGCGCGCCATGAATTCCTCGGCGCGCAGCCACTATGAGCGAGGGCTCCAGGCGTCGTCGTCGGGCAACAACGACGCGGCGCGCAGCGAGTTCCAACAAGCGCTGAGCGCGGACAGCAACGCGTATAAGGCGGCCTACAACCTCGGCGTGCTCGCGGACCGCGCGGGCAACGAGAACCAAGCGATCTCGTTCTACGAGCAGTCGCTCCGCATCCAGGCGGACTACGAGCGCGCGATCGAGGGTATCGCGCGGATCTACCTGCGCCGCGGCGAGGCGGCGCGCGCGATCAGCTTCGTCCAGCCGCTCGCCGATCGCTGGGTCCGCAATCTGTACGTGCAGGCGGTCTACGGCGACGTGCTCGTGTCGGCGAATCGCCCCGAGGAGGCGATCACCGCCGCGCGTCGCGCGCTGCGTCGCGACGAGCGGTTCGTTCCCGCGATGGTCGTGTTGGTGAAAGCCAACTTGCGCCTCGGCCGCACCGAGCTCGCGGAGTCGATCCTCGACCAGGCGATCCAGACGAGCGACCGAAACGCCGAGCTCCACTACTTGCGCGGTCGCATGCATCAAGACCAAGGTGCGCTGGCGCCCGCGCTGGCGAGCTACCGCCGCGCGATCGAGCTCGAGCCCGGCTACACCGAGGCCCGCATGGCGCTCGGCCTCCAGCAGCTCGCTTCGGGCAACTACAACGAGGCGCTCGAACAGTTCCGCACGGCCGCCAACAGCGCGCCCACCATCCCGGCGGTCCGCCTCGCGCTGGGCGACGCGTATCGCGCGACGAAGCAGTGGCAGCAGGCCAAGGGCGAGTTCGATCGCGTCCAGGAGATGGAGCCGAACAACGCCCAGGTGCACTTCAACCTCGCCGTCATGTATCGCGAGGCGGAAGGCAGCTTCCCGGGCATGACCACGATCCAGGCCTACCAGCGCAGCGTCGCGGAATTCAACCGCTACCGCGAGCTGATGGGGTCGCGCTTGCCGCGCGACGACGCGAGCGCGACCTACCTGCAAGAGCTGGGGCGCCTGATCGAGCGTGAGCAGCGCGCGATCGATCGCGCGGCCGCCCAGGCGCAGCGGGAGCAGGAGCGCGCGGTGCAAGACTCTGCCGGCGGGGGCCAGTAGCGTGGCGAAGGAGGCGCGAGCCATGGTGCACGAACGCAATCTGCCTTCCGTCGGCCTGCTCCTCGGAGCGGTCTTCGCCGTGCTCCTCGGATTCGCCGTGCTGTCCCCGACCGACGCGAGCGCGCAGTCCGCGCAGGGCCGCGCGCCGCGCGTCATTCAGCTCGACGAGATCCGCATCGAGGGCCGCGTCCAGAAGCCCAACGCGTTCTACATCCTCAACCGCTCGAACCTCGGCTACGAGGTGCTGGACCTGCGCACCAGCTTCGTTCGCGAAGTCATCCGCACCGTCCAGACCGAGCCCTTCAAGCCCTGATCCCGCTCGACGCGTTCAGCCTCTATCACGGCGTGCAGCTCCTCTTGCTGTGCGCCGTCGTCGCGCTCGTGACGGAGCGCGTACGCACGCTCGCGTTTCGCGCGCCGATCGACGTCCCGCCGTTTCGCCGCGCGATCGTTCGCCTCGCTCGACGTCGCGACAAGGAGACCCTCCTCGCGCTCGTCCGCGACGCGTTACCGGCTTGGCCGGCGACGTGCGTCATACCCCTCGTGGATCCCGCCCACCCGCAAGACGAGGTGGACGTCGACGTCGAGGAGCGCCTCATGGACGTCGAAGAGCTCGCCACCCGCGGCATGCGCTCGCTTCGAGCCAGTGCGACGATCGCTTCCGGTCTCGGGTTCATCGGCGCGGCGATCCAGATCTGGTGGATCTGGTCGGGCGAGCACGGCCTCGCCGCCTTGGAGGCGGGTCGGGTCGAGAGCGTGGGAATCGCGCGCGCGGTTCTCTCGATCGCGCTCGGCCTGGCCGGTTCCTCGCTCGCCCTCGGGAGCTGGACCGTCCTTCGGAACGCCGCCCGAGATCGGATCAGCGAGTGTCGTCGCGTGGTCTCGAGCCTCGAGGACGCGATGACCAAGGCCCCCCTCGATAGTCCGGTCGAAACGGCCGATGGAGAGGGCGCGGACCCGTGATATCGTCCGGTGCGGAAAAAAGTTGGAACCCCCTCGACCCCCGGCGGTCCAGGCCTCGCAGAGCTGCGCACGAGCGCCGCTCCCTCCGAACGACCTCGGATATCTTGGATGAAACGTGGCGCTCACCCAACAGCGCATGAGCAGGACGCACGATGAGCAATAGCCAATCTCCCGGAGGCCAACCCCCGCGCCGAGGACAGCCAGGCGCCATGACCATGGCGATGCAGGCCGTCCAGAACCGCGCGAGCGGACCGAAGGTGCTCCGCATCGGCCTGATCCAGTCGGGGAAGATCGTCGAGGAGCGCATCATCCGGAAGCGCGAGACGGTCACCGTCGGCAGCTCCGAGAAGAACCACTTCGTCATCGCGGGCGGCAACCTCGGCTCGCGCTTCGAGCTCTTCCAGCTGGTGGGCGAGGACTACATCCTCAACTTCACCGACCAGATGACCGGCCGTGTCGGCCTCGCGGGCGGCGTCCAGAAGCTCGAGGAGCTCCGGACCAGCGGCGGCGCGCGCAAGGCGGACGGGTACTTCCAGGTCAAGCTCAACGACAACTCCAAAGGAAAGGTGGTTGTCGGCGACACCACCATCCTCTTCCAGTTCGTCGTTCCGCCTCCGATCCAGCCGCGGCCTCAGCTCCCGGCGGCGGTCATCGGCGGCTTCGTGGCCGGCATCGACTGGCTCTTCACGGCCTTCGTCATGTTTTCGTTCATGACGCACTTCGGATTCATCATCTATCTCGAGAACGCCGACTGGCCGGTCGAGCCGGGCATCGCCACCATCCCGGACCGCGTCGCCGACCTCATCTTCGCCGAGCCCGAGCCCCCCGAGCCGCAGGAGGAGGTCGAGCAGGTCGAGGAGGCTGAAGAGGTCGAAGAGGCCGAAGAAGTCGCCGACAACAGCCAGCAGAACAACAGCAGCGACGACGCCCCCACCAACCCGCGTGACCAACAGGAGGCCGACTCCGACGCGCGTCTCGCCGTCGAAGAAGCCCAAGCGATGGTCGAGCAGGCTCTTCTCGGCGCGCTGACAGGCGAGAACGGCGCCTTCGCCGACGTCCTCCGTGACGGCATGGTGACCGGCAACGCCGAGGACCTCATGGCCACGGCGGAAGGTGTCGGCGTCGCGACCGACGCGAGCGGCGGCCAGCTCCGCGAGCGCAGTGGCGGCGGACAGGTCGGGTCGGCGACCAACGGCCTCGGCGGCCTTCGCCGCCAAGAAGGCGGCGGCAGCTCCCAACAGGAGGGCGAGGTCGTCGTCGAGCGTCGGATCCGAGGCAGCGCCAACGTCGGCGCCCTCGCGGAAGAGGGCGGGGCCGGCGTCTTCGACCCGAACATCGTGGTCCGCCAGATCCGCCAGCGTTTGCGCGCGATCCAGACGTGCTACGAGCGCGAGCTCCGCAACAACCCCACGCTGGCCGGCCGCGTCATGGTCCGCTTCAGCATCCAACCCACCGGCACCGTCAGCGGCGCCACCGCGACTGAGAACAGCACCGGTAGCCCCGCGGTCGCCCAGTGCGTCGTGAGCACGATCAGCCGATTCCGGTTCAACCCGGGGCCGGAAGGCGGCGCGGTCACCTTCGCCTACCCATTCGTCTTCGCCCCGCAGAACTGAGCCGGGTGGGGTAGTCGGCGGAGCCTGAGGCGCGTCGTGGGCGCGCCTCGGCCGACTTCGACCCGGATCGCCTGCAAGCCCGCGCCGTCAACCCTCCGCGTGTCCACAGGCTCACGCCGTCGGATGGCAGGGGAAACATCAGAAATCTCGAGGCGTTAGCGATGGAACGCCGCTGGTGCCGCCCGTTTCCCACAGGGCGAACCACACGCTTCGGCCCCGTCGTGCGGCCCATTGCGATCATTTTCAGGGTGCGCAGGTGAACTGCCCGGAGCGCATCAGCAACGGACTCCACGGCTCGGAGCGTCGCGGCTCCAGAGCCTCGAAAGGGCTGGCAATGACACCCAAATCAGGCGATCCGGTATGCGTTGACTTGCCCACCCACACCGATATACTCGGCGAACTTTTTGGGAGGGGCTCCTGTGCTTGATGGTCGGCGTGCTTTTATCGCCCTGATTGTAGGGATCGCGCTCGGCGCGATGGGTTTCGGCCTCGCGATCGCGCAGGACGGCGCCTCCGATGACGCCTCCGGCGACGACGGCGATCTCCCTGCCCGCACGCAAGCCAGGCTGACGCCCGAGGAGCAGCTCGCCGAGGCGCAGGCCATCGACGAGCGCGGCAGCCAGATCAGCCGCCGCGTTCTCTCGATGCTCGACGAGGCGCGCCGCGAGCGGGACATCATCCGGGTCACCTGCTTGAACGACAAGCTCACCCAGATCAACGCTCACCGCCGCACCCTCGAGAGCCGCCTCCGGAACCTCCAGGAGGCCAACACCACGGGGGATAGCGAGCGCCGCAACCACGAGTTCACGGTCATCACCGTCCTCGGCCAGCACTTTCGCACCCTCGAGCAGGAGGCCAACGCGTGCATCGGCCAGGACATCTTCGAGACGGGCACGACCCGAGTCGTTACGGACATCGACCCCTCGACCCCCGATGAAGACCTGATCGTCCTTCCGGTCGACCCGCCCGAGGTGCCGTTCATCCCTCCGGCTTCGAGCTGAGGCGGCTCTACTCTCGGACCCTTCGGCAACGTGTCTTTGGAGAATCCTTGCGGATGAAAGGCAGGCTTGGCTTTGCGGCAGCGTTCGCGCTCGCGACCATCGCGCTCCCGGCGAGCGTAGAAGCGCAAGGCTGGCTGTCGGACCGCTCCCGGACCGAGGGACCGGGCTTCCGGCTCGGTGACTTCGAGCTGCACCCAGGGCTCGGGGTAGAGATCGGGTACGACTCGAACCTCTACTACAGCTCCGACGATGACCCGCTGATGATCCGTCGGGACTCCGGAATCCTGCGCGCGACGGCCCACCTCCTCGTGTCGACGCGCGGTCAGGAGCGTCGCACCGAGGGTGAGTCGGGCGGTGGCGACCAGCAGACAGTACAGCAGCCTCCGGTCACGTTCCGTGCCGGATTGAGCGGCTCGTTCTACACATTCTTTAATGACATCGACCGTTCCAACATGGAGGTCGATGCCAACGTCGCGCTCGGGATCCTCCCCGGCCGCACGTTCTCGGTGAACATCACCGACACCTTCGGTCGTTCCATCCGTCCTTTCACCGAGAACACCTCGACGACGGCGAGCTACGCCCGCATCCAGAACAACGCCGGGATCCAAGCCAACTTCGCCACGACGGGCGACGTGTTGAAGATCGGGGTTGGATACAACTTCCACCTCGACTTCTTCGAGGACAGCAACTTCCAGTACGGAAACAACTTCCGCCACAACATCACGCTGAACGAGACGTTCAGGTTCCTACCGCAGACCGCGATCCTGCATGACACGCAGGTCACCATCCTCGACTACTTCGGCGACACCTCGCGCTCACCGACATACCTCGGGGAAGGTGTGTTGCTTCGGACTCGCGCCGGCCTCAACGGCGCGTTCACGACGAACTTCTCCGTGCTCGCGATGGTCGGCTACGCGGCTGGCTTCTTCCAGTCCCTCGGAGCGTATGACCAGGAGTACGAGTCGCTCGTCGCGCAGGTCGAGGCGCGCTGGCAGATCGAGACCAACACGCGACTGACGTTTGGGTACGTGCGGGACTTCCAGCCCTCGTTCATCGGCAATTTCTATCGCGTCGACCGAGGCTACGCACAGTTCCAGGTGCTGATCGGCGGTTCGTTCCTCCTCGGAGTGGAAGCCACGGGCGGGTACTACGAGTTCGGCCGGATGGTGGCGCAGGACGGCGTCAGCATGCTCGGCAACACCTTCGAGCGCGGTGATGTGCGCCTCACGGCCGAGATCTTCGCGGAGTACCGCTTCACGGACTGGCTCGGGATCAACGGCACGCTCGGGTACACGGGGGCGTTCACCGACTTCCAGTACAGCGTCGACATTACGGGCTCCCCGGTGCGTGCGCTCGATCCGGCCGGATACAACAAGTTCCAGGCCTGGTTCGGCGTGCGAATCTTCTACTGACCCTCGGGATTCGCCTCACGCGCTGATGAACGTCTGGGATCAGACGCACCACCAGACGTTGGCCATGCGCTCGCTCTGTTGCCGATTGCTGTTGCTCGTATCCATTGCCATCGCGCTCCAGGCGCTCGGGTGTGGGCCGAGCGCCAGCCCGAACCGGCCACCGACGCTGAACGACGATACGACCCTCGGGGCTGGAGATGTCTTCGAGGTCCGCGTCTACGGCGAAGAGGACATGAACGGCAACTACCGCGTCGAGCAGGACGGGACGATCGACTTCCCGTATCTCGGCCGCGTCGAGGTCATCAACCTCGAGCCGCCTCAGATCGCGGAGCTGCTCGAGACGCGGCTACGCGGTGAGGGTGTCTTCGTCGATCCGCAGGTGTCGGTGTTCGTGACGGAGATCGAGTCTCGACGCGTGAGCGTGATCGGCGCCGTCCGTAACCCTGGGAACTACCCTGTCAGGCCCGGGCTGACGGCGCTCCAGGCCGTCGGCCTCGCCGGGGGTACGACCGACCTCGCCCAGCGCGACGGAACCATCCTGACCCGGCGTGTCGACGGCGAGATGAGGCGTTATCAGGTACCGCTCGACCGCATCAGCGTCGGCAACAGCGAGGACGTTCCGGTGCGCGGCGACGACATCATCGTCGTGCCTGAGCGGCCCTTCTGAGTCGACCGATGCTGCTCAGCTCGCGATCGTGTCGAGCGAAGGGAGCCGCGTGAGGTCGCGCCGGTCGAGATGACGGGCGACGCGGCTCGACGAGTGCTCGTGCGCGACACGAGTCCGTGAGGTGACCCAAGCCGCGGCGTCCGCATCAATAGGTCGCAAGCGCGGCGCCGAGCCGAGCCAACGACAGACGGAATGGGGTGACCTGGGCGCAGCAGGCGCGCGCGCGCGTTCGCGGTCGTCGTCGTCAGGCTCGTCTCGTCGTCCCGCAGGGCAAGCGCCGCTCGCATCGCGGGCGAGCGATCATCGCGCGGCCCGTCGATATGAGTAAGGCCCGCGCGGTACGTCTGTGGGCGGCGGGTTCAGTGCCGCGCGGCGGCTCGATCGACCGGTCCGTCGTCGTGGTCGTCGTCGCCACCATCGTCGTCGCGGTCGTCGCCGGAGCCCGCTTCGTTGTCGGCGTAGTAGTAGCCCTCGCGACGGTAGTAGTAGTAGTCGCTGGCGTAGCCCTTACGTCGCGGGTCGATGTCGTTCAGGACGCCGCCCACCACATTCGCGCCGACGTCGCGAAGCTGGCGTAGGGCCGAGCCGAGGGCGTCGCGCGTGGTCGCGTCGGCTTTGACCACGATGAGCGCCGCGTCCAGCTGCGGCGCCAGCACAGCGGCGTCGGTCACGGCCCCGAGCGGCGGACTATCGAAGATGATCCGGTCGTAGTTCTTGAGCGCATGTTCGACGAGCTCATTGAACTTCCGATTGTGGAGGAGCTCCGAAGGGTTCGGCGGGATCGGCCCGCATGGAAGCACGTCGAGGTTCGGGACCGATGTCGTCACGACGACGTTCTCGAGAGTCTCGTCCCCGGCGATCACCGAAGTGATGCCACGTGCACCCGACACGCTGAATGCACGATGGATGCGCGGGCGACGAAGGTCGGTGTCGACCATCAGGACGCGCTTGCCGCTCTGGGCGAGCGAGATCGCGACGTTGGTGGTGACCGTGGTCTTGCCCTCACGCGGGCTCGCGCTGGTCACGACCATCGTGCGGATCGGTTGATCCGCGCTCATGAACATGAGGTTCGTGCGGATCGTCCGGCAGCACTCGGCCGCCGCGCTCATCGGGTGCGTGTGCACGAACGTGTCACGGCCGTTGAGGTTGCCGTCCTCGGCTGCCTTTCGTCGCCGCCGCTTCTTCCGTGCGTACACGGGCTGCGCTTCGTCGCCTTCGGAGATCTTGGGAAGGATACCGAGCACCGTCATCCCGAGCGCCTCGACGTCGGTCACCGACTTCAAGCGTCGATCCAGGCGGCTGAGCAGCAGCGCGAGCGCAAGCCCAAGCGCCAGACCCGCGCCGAGACCCGCTGCCGCGTTCACATGCAGCCGCGGCCGAATCGGGGTGTTCGTGCGCAGCGCGCGGTCGAGGATTCGCACGTGGGTCGTCGTAAACATCCTCGTCAGGTCGGTCTCGGTGGTGCGCTCGAGCACCATCCCGTACAGCTTCGCGTTGTTCTCGCGCTCGCGGTTGAGGCGTTG
>JBFWYI010000168.1:0-8361 GCA_050186575.1 Sandaracinaceae bacterium
TTCGCGGGCGGCGAAGGCGAGGCAATACCAGAATGCTTGCTCGGTTTCCCCCTGCGGGTCCGGGGCCCAGAGCATGTGGCGGCGAGTGGTGCGCCGGCTGACGGCGAGCACCATCCCCGGCAGCACGATGCGGCGGCGAGACACCTCGTCGCACTGAGCAAGCCCTGTTCCGCGGTGATAAGCCAGACCATCCGTTCGATGCGGATGGCGTGGACGCGCGGATCGCCGGCGGCCGCCGGGCGGCCGCCGGTCACGAGATCACTGCGCTATCGGCTCTCGCTCTCGTCTATCTCGGCAACCACGGTCGGATCTCCCCCGCTATCTCGTCTCCCGCATCGACTTACCGCGGCGTGGCCGTGAACGTGCCCGCGAAGCGGTGATCGCAGTTCACCCCGTCGTAGGTGCCGTCGATCGATCCGTCGGCCACTCGCGTGCCGGTCACGATCGCGCCGCATGGACAGCCGCCGCCGCAGCTGATGCTGGCGTTGAGGCGGTCGCCGTCCTCGAAGCGCCACTGCGCGACCTCGCCGGAGCACGAGAACAGGCCGCCGCAGGCGCCGTCCTCGGACCAGTAGCAGCCGGAGCCGAACGAGTCGGAGGGATCGCCGACCACGCTCAGCACGGTCTGACCGGTGCTCGTGCTCCCCTCGTCCATGCCGACGATCCGGTAGAGCACGTGCTCGAACATCGATCCGTCCGCGCGCTGGCTGACGCTCCCCGTCGCGAGATCGATCGACGTGAGGCCGCGCTCGCCGCGGACCACGCGACGACGCGTGCTGGTCGGGCCGAACCCACACGCCGCCTCGGGCCAGGTCGTCATCAGCACGTCGCCGTCGAGCACGTACGTGCCACGCGCGGTGCAGTCGTCGAGCTCGTGGTTGATCGCGGTGGTCGTTCCGTCCGCGCCGTAGATCAACGTCGAGCGGCAGTCGTGCCACGTCCCGACGACGTCGACCGTCCCGACCTGGCTGCCGGCGTCCAGGCCGACGACCTTGCCGCACCCCACCGAGAGCGAGGCCAGGGCGAACAGCGCGGCGCGGTGCGACATACGCCGATGATAGACCCCGCCGCTCGCGCGCGCAGGGCTCAGCGACCCGCGTCGGGCACGCCCGCGTCGGCGTCGGCCGTGCCCGCGTCGCGCGGACGGAGGGGATACTGGCCGGCGGCGGGATGCACCGTCGCGGTGCCGAGCGAGATCCGGCTCTGGCCGTCGCGGAAGCGGATCGCGGCGCGCCCGTTCTCGAGCACCTGGAGCGAGAGGTTGATCGTGCCGGGCGGGATCTCGTTCGCGATCGGGATGGGCACGCGGTCGCGGAGGAACTCGCCCTCGCGCCACTGGGTCGTCGGGTAACGACCGTTGAGGGGTACATGCTCGGCGCGCATGTGCGGGAGGACCGCGAGGGTAGGGCTCGTGGCCTCGACGACGATGCGGTAGTCGGTCTCCATCTCGGAGTGCACCTCGAAGAACAGGTCCACCACGAGCGTCCCGCCGGGCCGCGCGTCGCGGTCGTCGACGCGGTAGCCGATCAGCGTGAACAACCCGCGAGCGTTGAGATCGAGCACGCGATCCACGTTGCTCGGCGGTCCGTGCAGTCGGTCGGCGTCGATCGCCTCGCGCCAGTGATACTCCGCGAGCGAGTTCCCGCTCGTCCACGCGCGCAGCTCGCCGAGCAGCTCCTGCGCGCGCGCGCGATCGTCGTCCGACAGATCGTTCATCTCGTGCGGGTCGGCCTCGAGGTCGTAGAGCTCGAAGCGTCCCTCGCGCAGCCACCAGTGAATCCGGTAGCGCCCGCGGGTCAGCGACTTGCGGTCGTAGGGGAACTGACCGTCGGGGAGCAGCTCGCCGAGCAAGATCCGATCGCCGAACGAGGTCTCGGCGCCGGTCATGAGCGGGACGAGGCTGCGCGACGGGACGTCGTGAGACAACGGGACGTGCGCGAGGTTGAGGACGGTCGGGAAGACGTCGATGAGCGACACCCGCTCGTCGATCACGCGGGGCTCGAGGCCCGGCACGCGCATCAACAGCGTGGAGCGGATCTCTTCCTCGTAGAGGGTGTGCGTGTGTCCGAACACCCCGTGCTCGCCGAACGCCTCGCCGTGGTCGGACCAGATCACGACGATGGTGTCGTCGCGCATGTGGTGATGATCGATCGCGTCGAGGATCTGACCGACCATCTCGTCCTGCCTGACGATCGCCTCGTCGTACTCGTCGATCGGACGCGTGCCGAAGCGCGACGTCTCCCCCGCCTCGAGGTACGGCTGGTGGGTGCCCATGCCGTGGACCCAATAGAACCACGGCCGCGACTCGCCCTCGAGCTCGCCGAGCGTGTGGAGCGCGTGCGTGAGAAGAGCGTCGCGGGACTGTCGCGCGTCCTCCCAAACCTCGTCGAACCCTTGGAAGAACCCGTGCGATCGCTGGAAGTACCACGTGCCCATCGAGACCTGCGTCCGGTAGCCCGCGCGATGCAGGATCTCGGCGAGCATGTCGTTGTCGGGGTGGATGCTCACCCAGCCCCACTCGGTGCCGGTGCGCATCTGCGATGGATACGTGCCGGTCATCACCGCGGGGATCGATCGGATCGAGCGCGACGAGGCGGCCACGGCGTCGTCGAAGCGGAGCGCCTCGCGCGCGAACGCGTCGGTGTGCGGCGACGTCGGTCGATCGTAGCGGTAGCCCAGGTGATCGGGCCGCAGCGCGTCCAGGCTCAGGAAGAGGATGTTCGGGCGGCGAGGGACGCTCGGCGGTACGTCGCCGTACTCACCGTCGGTCATCGCCACCACGGTCGGGCTGCCGTCACCGCCGAAACAGTCGGAGTCGATGCCGTCGCCCTCCGGATCCGGCGCGCCGGGGTAGATGCTCGCGTCGCTGTCGTCGCAGTCGTCACCGCCGAAGGCGAACGAGACGCCGTCGCCGTCGCGATCGGTCGCCTCGAGGAGGCTCCGCACGAAGAAGCCACCGGCCACCGAGCGATCCTCGACGACCACGCGCAGCCGGTTGTTGGGCCCGTAGCTCATCGCCGCGCCGAAGATCGTGAGCGCCGCGAAGCCTCCGGCGAGAGACGCGGCGATCCGGATCGTGCGCGCTCGCGGTCGACCCCGATACGCGGCGCGGGCGAGGAGCACGGCGGCCGCGGTGAACACCAGGAGGACTGCCGGCGCCCACACCAACCGCTCGATGCGATAGGTCAGCGCGAGCGACGGGTATCGGTACGAGACGTCGGAGACAAGGATGATTGCGACGACCACGCCCGCGATCCCGGTCGTGAGGAGCGACGCGGTCCAGCGCAGCGACTCGACGATGGGCCGCAGGACGATCCTCGAGACGACGAAGAGGAGGGCGCAGCCGATCGCGACGCCGAGCACCGCGACGGCGGTCGCCCACGCGGCGAGCGTGGCTTCGTGGAAGCGCTCCGCGAACGTGCGCACGACGCCCTGGGTCGCGCCGACGAACGCGGCGACCGCGAGGAGCCCCGACCACAGCGGCACGATGAGACCGGGGTTCGCGCCGTAGAGGGCGCGCGCTCGGATCGGGGCGAACAGCCTCGCGCGGAGCGGGCCGGCGCGGCGCAGTGCGAGTCGGATCGGCGCGAGCGCGAGACCGACGAGGGCCCCGGCCGGCGCGTAGAAACAGACGAGCGCCAACGTCGCCAGCGCGAAGTCCCCGGGGGGGACCGCTGGATCGCGCCCGATCGCCCAGGTGACGAGGCTGTCGGCGAAGGCCGCGAGGATCGCGACGACGACGCCGGTGACCACGAGCTGTGCGATCGGAGTGGGAGGCTGACCTTCGGACGCGCGCGCCACGGCTCAGGCGGCCCGGAGCATATCACGCTCGCGAACCGGCCGGCTCCGACGGGGGCGGGTCAGTCTCGGCAGCGAGGGCGATCGTTTTCGGGGCATACGATACGTACGTGCAGGTGGCTGCGGTGCGATGCGCTCCCCCCGCGTAGCTCGGTGATCGTGGCGACGCGCTCTAGCACGCTCGGCTCCACGTCGGCACGGCGGCCGGCCGCGAGGATCAGCTCGCGGAGGTCGGCGGCGATCAAGACCCATTGCACTTCCACCGTCTCGTCTTCGATCAGCGTGACGAGGAAGCGGAAGGTCCGCGCGGCGTCGAGGCAGTACGTGCGCTCGCGGTCGGCGCCGCACCCGGAGTCCTCGCCCAACGCGACGAAGCGATCGGGCTCCACCGCCGCGTGCTGCTCGTCGGTGAGGAACAGGCCGACGTCGGCGTCGCGCCCGCTCTGGTGCGACGAGTGCGGCGGGACACGCCCTCCGCTCGCGCGGGAGAGCGCGCCGACGAGCACGCGAGGTCCCGGCGCGGCGCGGTAGAGACGCGAGGCGCTCCGCGTCAGGAGATCGACGAGCTCGCGGGTGCCCCACTCGTGACCCGAGCTGAGGAGGTGGAGCCCCTCCGCCTCGACGATGCGTGCGCCGTGCTCGAGTCGGCCGCGATCCGGCGCGCCGATCGATCGCGAGTCCCCCCCCGCCCCCGCGCTGGGCGCGCTCGCCTCGGCTCGGGCGGCCGCTTCGCGCCGGGAAGCGGCGCGCGCGCGTCGTCGTCGTCGAGCCCTCGCGCGGGCGGCGCGTCGTCGGGCGGCGGCGCGTCGGCGGCGCGCGGCGGGGGTGTGCGCGCTCGGCTCGGACTGCGCGCACGCGGGCGCGGGACCCACCGGACCGACGAGCCCGTCCACGGGGAGAGAGAGCGCGCCGAGGCTCACCGCGAGGCTCAGCGCGGCCGTGCGCCACGCCGCACGATGGCGCGACCGGAGGACCTCTGAGCGGAGCGCGTCCATCGGACCCCCGGATCATGGCATCCGAGGCGCGGGTGCGCAGTTTCTCGGTCTATGCTCGCCCGGGTGAGCGACGAGAGCGGGTACGAGCGCCGCCGCCACGCGAGGAAGCTCGAGCGCGCGATGGGGTCGCGACGTTCGTGGAGCATCGCACGCTTCATGGACAAGCTCGCGCGGGGAGGTCCGTTCGCTCAGCTCGCCGAGGCGGTGCTCTTCGAGGGCGAGTCGGCGGTGCGCTTCCGCATCGAGCGCGGCCGACCGATCGGCGTCGACGGCGGGCTCGTCGAGCTCCCGCCCGGCGAGATACGCGTGGCCCACCCGCTCGACCTGGAGGACGGCGAGCTCGGCGCGTGGGGTGATCACTTTGCGCAACACGGCGTGCTGTCTCCGTTCGCCCAGCTCGCGCGCCCTACGCGGGTACCGCGAGACGGCACCTCGGTCCCCGCGGCGACCGGCGAACCGATCGCCGCCACCGTCCTCGCGCGGGGCCTCGAAGAACGGGGCTACGCGCCGGGTCCGCCCAATCGAAGGTTGCGCGTGGACGGGTTCGTCCGGAGGTTCGGCCCGACCGATCCCCGCGCCCGGATCGCGATCGAGCCGGGTCTGCGCCCCGCGCGCGCGCCCGACCTCGCCAGGGCGAGCGAACGGAGCTCGGCGAGCGAGCGAGCGCTCGAGGCGCAGCGGATCACCGGCGCGTGCTTCGTGCGCGGCGGCGAAGCGGCGCCGCTCTCCCTCGCGGACGTGCCGCCGCGCGTAATCAGCGAGGTGATGTTCGATCTCGGAGTGCTCGCGGGGCTGACCGACGTGGAGTGATCACGCGGCGGCGTCCGGCGCGTCGATCTCGAGCGCGAGCCCGACTCGGATCGAGGCGTCGAGCCAGCGCTCGACCCGGACCGGCGCCTCGGCGGTGACGATCGCGGCGAGCGCCGCGCCGCACGTCGCGAGCCCGAGGGACTCGAGCTCCCTCGCCGACTCCGTGAGCTCCCGCGTCGCGCCGGCCGTGAGATCCGACAATCCAGCGTGCGATGTGCGATCGAGCGCCTCGCGCGCCGCGGAGAGGCTCGTCGCGATCGGATCCCGCTCCGGGCTCGGCGCCGCGCGCGGCAGCCGGCCCTTCTCCGCTCGCTCGAGGTCGAGGACCACGACGCGGTCCGTCACCACCGAGAGCGGATTGAGCACCCACGCGCCGCCCTCCCGACGCGCCTCGAAGCTGAGGTAGCGAGGCCCGCTCTCGAACGCGTCGAGCGCGGCGTGGAGCGCGCGCTCGCATGCGCCACGGCGCTTGACGATCGTGATCCGGTCGCCGTCGCGGTCGACCGCCTCCGCGACGAGGCGCTCGTCGGCCGTCGAGTAGCGGGCGCGCTCGATCCCGACGACGGGCAGCGCGCGCACGTCGCCCGCCCGCACGCGCGGGCGCAGCCAGGTCGGCGGACGGTCCTCGAGGTCGTGGCGGAGCGCGCGGATCGTCGGCGGACAGATCGCCTCGCCGAGCTCGCTCCACTCGCCGCGCTGCGGGGTGACGCTCGCGTCCGCGATCGCGCGAACGGCGAGGCGGAGCTCGCGGTTGGCGCGCCGCGTCGCCGCGCGGGTGACCATCTGCCCGCGTGCGAGCGCGCCGAGCGTGACGCCCGGCGCGATCGGTCGCGACTCCAGCCCGTCCGGGCTCACGCCGCGGGCCTCGTGTCGGTGGACCAGGATCTGTCCGTGCGACGGGTCCGCGAGGAACGTCTCGATCCGCAACGTCGAATGCTCGATCGAGGTTCCCGTGGGCGGGACGCGCTCCCGCACGCGCGCGCCGAGGCTCACGAACCGCGCGGTGCCGAGGCGCGTCGCCTCCGGCTCGCCGCGCCCGAGCACGACGTCGCGCGGCAGCTCTCCGCTCCCGCTCAGCGCGGCGCGCGCGCGCGCCTCGATCTCCGACAGCCGCGCCGCCGTCCGCGCCGCGTGCCCACCGCGGAGCGACCGCTCCAGCGCCTCGGTCGCCGCGAGCAGCCACCGCAGGCCCGCCGCATCGAGCGAGCGCGCCGTGAGCGCGAAGCGCGGCGCGAGCGCCTCGCTGACCTGGACGGATCGCGCGGTGCCGCGGGCGAGGACATCGCGCGCGAGCGCGCGAGCCTGCTCGATGGCTTCGTGGTCGTCCGAGCTCGACGCCGGGTGCGCGGGCGCGATGACCACGGGGCCTCCCCGGCCGTCCGCCGCGTACGAGACCCAGCATGCGAGCGCGACATGGACGCAGCCTCGGCCGCGTCGACAGTCGCAGCGCGCGTAGTCGAGGTCGTAGCTGGCCAGGAACCGTACGCTGGCGGTCGGCAGCTCGACGCGGAGCTCCGGCTCGAAGAGCACGCGCGCCTCGAGCCCCGCGTCGAAGAGCGCTCGCGCCTTGCGATAGCGGACGGCGCCGAGCGCTCGCGCGATGTCCTCGTCGCTCGCGCGCGTGAGCTCCGGCGCAGCGACGACGGCGGCGCGATCGCGGAGCGCCATCACCGCCATCACGCGATGCCGGCAGCTCGCCGTCGCGCCGCACGTGCACGTGCCGTCGTCGAAGCCGCTCGCGGGTAGCCGTACCACCACGCCGTCGAGCCGCGCGAGGAGCGACCCGTCGCGCTCCATCTCGAGCTCGATCTCGGCGCCGCGCTCGAGCTCGCGTCGCGCGCGCTTCACGAGTCCCGGGTTGGTCAGGCGGGCGAGCGCGTCGTCGCTGAGCCGCGCGAGATCGGGGCGCCGGCCCTTCACGACGCGCACTCCCGCGCGACGTGCTCGGCGAGCTGGCCGGGCGTCATCGCGGCGACCGTCGCGCCGATCCTCGCCAGCTCCTCGCCGAGCTCGCGATCGAACGTGGGCGTGGCCTCGCGGTCGAGCGCGCCCACGACGAGCAGGCGTACCCCACGCTCGACTACGCGGCGTGCGCGCTCGATCACCCGCGCGCGACTCTCGCCCTCGTAGAGATCGGAGATCAGCACGATGACGGAACGATCGGGGCGCTCGATCAGCGCGTCGGCGAAGTCGAGCGCCCGCGCGAGATCGGTGCCGCCGCCCAGCTGCACGCGCGTCAACAGCTCGGTCGGATCCTCGAGGTGCGCGGTCAGCTCCACCACCTGGGTGTCGAACGCGAAGAGACGACAGTCGAGCTGAGGCACGCCGGCCAAGCACGACGCGGTGACGGCGGCCGAGATCACGGAGCCGCCCATGCTCGCGCTCTGGTCGACGGCCACCACGAAGGTCCAGCGCGGGGCGTGATGCCGGGCGCGCGCGAAGAAGAGCGGTCGCTCCAGCGTGATCCGTCGCCGCGTCGGATCGTAGCTGCGCAGGTTGTGTTGCACGCTGCGGCGGACGTCGAGCTCCTGCCGACCGCCTCGGCGCGGTCCGCTCCGTCGATCGCGAGGTCCGGCGAACGCCGCGCGCACCTCGCGCTCGATGCGCGCGCTCAGCTCCGCGGCGACCCGCGCGGTGAGCCGGCGCATCGCGGCGAGCACGTCGGGGTCGGTGCGACGCGGCGCGCGCAACACGGCGTAGAGGAGCGCCGCGCTCGGCGCTGCGCGCTCCCAGCACTCCGGATCGTCGATGATCTCGG
>JBFWYI010000169.1:0-8329 GCA_050186575.1 Sandaracinaceae bacterium
GTGCTCGAGGTTGCGGCCGGCACCGGGCTCGTTACACCCGCGCTCGCCTCGGGCGCAGCAGAGGTCATCGCCACCGACTACTCGGCGGCGATGGTGGCCGCGCTTGAGCGGCGCGTGCGAGATGCCAGCGTGACGAACGTACGGTGCGAGCAGGCCGATCTCTACGCACTCCGGTTCGACGAGGGGACGTTCGACGCGGTCGTCGCAGCGAACGTCCTTCACCTTGTGCCGGACCTGCCGGGGGCGCTGGCGGCGCTTCGGCGCGTGCTCAAGCCGGGCGGCCGCATCATCGTTCCGACCTTCTGTCACGACGAGACGGCGCTCTCGTGGGTCGTCTCGCGGGCGCTGGCTGTGACTGGCTTTCCAGGGCACCGGCGCTTCACCGCGAAGTCGCTGCGGCAGGCGGTCGAGGAAGCGGGCGTCCGCGTGACCCGGACGGAGACGCTACCGGGGCTCATCCCGATCGGCTACATCGAGGGGACGTTCGGGCCGGGGTGATGGCGCGCCGTTGCGCCCGTGTGGCGCGCCCCGACGCCGGGGCACCGCTGGGCCGCGCGCGCCCCGAAGCGCGCCAGTGGCCAACCTGGGCGCACCCGTCGCGCTTGGCCCCCGCAGTTGTCGCGGGGGGACAGCGCGAATCCGAGAGAGCGTCCCGGCTCGCGCCCCCCAACCACCAGGATTCGCAGGCGTTCGCATTTCCGGGACCGTGCGAGCGGAGAGAACCTGTCCCGCAGAGAGCCGTGCGAACGGGTTGGTGAACGGCTACATTTGCGGAGCTAGACGAGACGGCCGTGCGAACCCGCGCGGCCGTTTCGCTTTGCAGGCCCCGACGCGTTCGACGCGAACGTTTGGGCCGGCTCCGCGAGCCTCGCGTCCACTGCCGCAGAGCGCGCCGCAGCGCCGCGCTCGCCACCGAGCGACCCCTGATCGAGCGAGTACGCGGACCATGCACCTACTCGGTCCGGCTCCGGGGGCTGTGGGCGGTTCCGATCAAGCCTGAGACGGGGCGAGCCTGTGGTACGACGTAGCGCTGGAGCATCCTCTTGTAGGCAGCCTTTCTACTTGACGCCGCACTCCGTCGAGGGCACGGTCATCGACATGGGTAGGCACATGAGTTTGACGGCGGCCGCGCTAAACATGTTGATGGCTGTGGCGCTGGCGTCGTGCACGAGCGGACCTCAGAGGTGCAGCCACGACACGGAGTGTTCGAACGGAAAGTGCGACGTCGAGGCGGGCCTCTGCGCCACGGACTGCAGCGGGGACGCCGACTGCGACGTGGGCGAGTATTGCAGCAGCGCGCGCTGGGCGACGCCTGGCTGTGAGCCCGTCTGCACGGCGGGCGCCTCGAGGGCAGGTCGGCTCTGCGTCGACGGCCGTTGGGTCGGCTGCGACGACGCGGGCAGCGCGTTCGACTGCTCGGTGTGTGGGTGTGACGGGGGCGACTACTGCGCGACGGACGGTCAGTGCCAGCCACCGCTCGACGCAGGCGAGATTTGCACGGAGGCTTCGCAGTGCACGACCCGGCGCTGCGCGGTTCCCGAGTCCGGCGGTGAGCGCCGCTGCGTCGTTGGAACCGAGAGGGCATGCACCGCCGACACCTGCGCCGGACTCTGCATCGAAGGTCTCTGCTTTCCCGAATGCGCGAGCCACGATGCGTGTGCGGACGATCGATATCGTTGCTATGCGCGTCGGACCGGGGAGCAATTCTACTGCCGACGCTACTGCGAGTTCACGGACTGCCCCGCGGGCCAGGAGTGCGTCCGCACCAACGACCCCGAGGTGCTCGGCGGCGGCTACTTCTGCTTCCCACCCGGTTGAGGGGGAGGATCCGTCCGAGGCATCGAGCTCGTGGAGTCCTCCGCGTTCCCTTCGATCGTGGCCGCCCTCACCGCGCACCTCGAGGGCATCCCCCTCGATGGTTCGACGAAGCTCGCGCACTCGGCGTGACCGACCCACCCGGGACGGTCTGGAGGAGGCCGTAGCGACGAGCGATGCCGCGATCGACCCGACCCTCGGTCCTCGTCGCGAATGGAAAACGTGGCATCCTCGATGTGCGTCGATGCAAACCGAGCCGACCTGGGACGATCTCCGGATCCTCCTCGCCGTGCACCGCGGCAAGAGCTTCCTCGCGGCGGGGAAGGCGCTCGGGATGGCGACGTCGACGGTCGCGCGACGGATCGCGGCGCTCGAGCGCGCGCTCGACCGCACGGTGGTGCATCGCGGGAACGCGGGCACCGTGATCGACGCCGACGCGCTCGAGCTCGTCGCGCTCGGCGAGCGCGTGGAGCTCGGCCTGCACGCGCTCGCGCGGGGCTCCGCGACCGGGCGTGTGGAGGGGACCGTCCGCGTGTCCGCCCCCGAGGGGATCGTGCGTCAGCTGACCCGCGTGCTCGCTCGGCTGCACGTGAAGCACCCGGGGCTCGCGATCGAGGTGGTGAGCGAGTCGCGCATGACCGACATCGCGCGCCACGAGGCCGACGTCGGGGTCCGCATCGCGCGCTCGTCGTCGGTCGCCATCGTGGAGAAGCGTCTCGGGCGCGCGCACCTCGCGCTGTTCGCGGCGCGCAGCTACGTCGAGCGCCGTTTGCCGTCGGCGCGCCTCGGCCGCGACGCGGCGGCGGGTCACGATTGGGTCGGGCTCGATCGCTCGCTGGCTCGCCTCCCCTCGGAGCGATGGATGCGCGAGTATGGTGCGACGCGCTTCGTCCTGCGCTCGCCCTCGGCGGCGGCGGTGGAAGAGGCCTTGCTCGCCGGCATGGGCCTCGGCGTCCAGGCGGTGGGCCACGGCGTCGCGCTCGACCTCGTGCGCATCGAGACCGAGTCGTTGCCCCCGCCCCTCGACGTGTACCTCGCCTATCATCGCGACGCGAGGAAGACGCCGCGGGTGCGCGTCGTCGTGCGCGAGCTCGAGACGGAGCTGCGGCGCGCGCTCGTCTGAACGCTCACGTGCCGCTCACGGCCGCACGGCGACGAGCGGCGCCGCGAGCTCGGGGATGGCCGCCTGCATCATGTCGATGAGCATGCGCGGCTCCGCGGTGCCGAGCCGGCCGAGGTCGCGGATCGTCTGCGTGCGGCTCATCAAGAAGAGCAAGAGCGTGAGCACGAACCGCGGCAGACGAGCGAGGAGGGCGGTCGATCGGGGTCGGAGGTCATTGCCGAGCGCGCGCACGATCCGCACGCCGGCGTGGAACGCGTCCGCGTAGCGGGCCGCCTCGCGCCAACCGACCTGGCGCACGAGCGCGACGACGCTCATCGACATCAGCGGCGCGACCAGCGCGGCGTGCGAGCGGAGCCAGCTCTGCATGTCGTCGTCGACGACGGTCGGGATGCCGGCGCTTCCGAAGACGTCCGCCCAGGCGCGCGCGTTGACCGTGGTGCCGTGGCGGATGGTGGCGCGGATCCGCCCTTCCTCGAGCAGGGTGAACACCCCGCGGGGGAACCCGAACGTGAACCGCTCCGCGCCGACCGCCGCGCGGAGCGGCGCGAGGTCCTCGAACGTGTTGAACATGAACATGATCGTCTGCGCGGCGCTCGCGCGGAGCGCGGGGAGGACCGCGGCGACCTGCGGCGCGAGGACGCTCACGAGCACGAGGTCGAACGGGATGTGCTCGTCGAGCGCCGCGGCGACCGTGACGGGAGCGCGCTCGCCGCTCGTCGTGACGATCGCGCCGTCGCGCTCGAGCTGGGCGAGCCGCGCTCCGCGCGCGACCACCGTCACGTCGTGACCGACGTTGGCGAGCTGGAACGCGAAGGTGCTGCCGATGGCCCCGGTTCCCACGATGGCGATCTTCATG
The DNA here is from genome assembly GCA_050186575.1 of Sandaracinaceae bacterium. GTDB lineage: Bacteria > Myxococcota_A > Polyangia > Polyangiales > Sandaracinaceae > JAUHXR01. The sequence continues at coordinate 3,795 of JBFWYI010000169.1, forward strand.
AGCCGGATCCTGGAACCCGGACAGGTGCGCAGCCACGGGCATCTGCACCAAGCGGGTTTGCGAATCCGCAAACCTCGCGCTCGGAGCGCTCGTCGCCGTCAGGGCTCGAGCGTACGGCGCGGAGGAGCCGAGCGGGAAGGGGCGACGTGCGGGCGGCGCGCCGAGGAGCTGTCTGTCGCGACCTCGGCGCGCGCCCGTCGTGGACGTCGACCGCCCCGCACGCGAGCGGCGACCAGCTCGAGGCGGCGCGTGTCCGCCCGGCCGCCCGAGTAAAGGGTCGGGCCGTCCAGCGAGGATCCGTCCGAGGGGCTCGACCGCGCCGGGTGTCCGGCGCGTCCCCACCCAGGGATCGGACTCAACGCGGGCTAGGCGCCGTGGCTCTCCTTGCGGGCGAGGATCACCTTGTAGGTGTCGGCGTGGGTCCGCATGTCCTCGTAGAGCCGGGTGCCGGGGTCGCGGCAGAGGTTCTTCATCGCGAGGGCCGCTTCGGCGCGCTTCTTGGGGCCGAAGACCGGCGTGCGGAACGCGATGAACTTGTCGAGGGCTTGCTCGATGTAGCGATCGATCCGGGCCGCGTCCTGATCACGGGCGCGCACCGCCTCGGTCGTGACGTCCTCGACCTCCAGCAGCTCGAGCCCGATCGAGCTCATGAACGCGAGGCACGGCTGCCACGCGATGTCGGGGATCGCGTTGCCCCAGACGAAGTAGCCGCCGGGCTTGAGGATCCGTTGGGCCGAGCGAAAGAACTTGCGGTCTTCCTCGGTCATCACCTCACCCTGATCGGTGACGTGGGTCTCGCAGACCGCGACGATGTCCACGACCTCGTCGTCGATCGGAAGGTGGGTGGCGTCCGCGCGCGTGGCGACGAGCCGCCCGCGGTGTCGCGGGGCGAACTGCTTTCGACACGTGTCGACACCCGCCTGCTGCATGTCGACGGCCTCGTAGGTGCAGTGCGGGAGCACGCTCGTGCAGACGTGGTCCGCGCCCGCGCCGGTGCCGCATCCCATCTCGACGATGTGGACGCGACCGTCGCGCTGGCGCGCGAGCTCTCGAATGGCGTCGAAGTGAAACAAGCCGCTGTACGCGTTTCGACCGAAGCGCTGCGGCTCTCCGGGTTTCGTCGGCGCGGGCCCCCAACGTGAGGGCCACTCGTAACCCCACGTGTTGAACGTGAACTGATAGGGGCTGCCGAGATCGCTCTCGACTTCTCCCACCGATCGGAACATCGAGTAGAGCAGGGAGTACACGGATTGCTTCGTGTAGTCCTGTTCGTCGACGTGGCCGTTCGAGGCGGAGACCTTGCTCGCCCCATCGAAGGGGGTGCTCAGCACCCAAGCTGCGACGATCCCTTGCAGCTCACCCATCGAGTACGTCGTCTCTTCACTGAGACGAGTGAGAATATCCAAGTCTGTTCTCCAATCGTCGCGGAGCATAGTCGCAATTCCCGATCGACCAAGCTGCGCGCCGCGAATAGTTGGCGCCGCCCCGTCGCCCCGATCGTGCGCGGGTGAGGGGGGCCGGAATCGAGTCGAACGCTCGACCTCGGAGGCACGACGCCTCGGTGGCTCGTCGTGAGTCAGGGCTCGCGCGCGCTCGGCGCGGAGCCGGAACGGGTCGAGCCGGCGCGATCGCGGCGCTCGCGCGCACTCGCGCTTCGACGTCGTGAGGGTCCGGCGGGTCGTTCAGCAAGCTGCCCACATCCACCCCTCGCGATCGCGTCCGAGCGCACGTGGATCGACGCGCCGTCGTGCGCCCACCAGAAGAAGGTTTGCGATGGAGGAGCGTCGCGACGTACATCGCGGCGAGGGTCGCGAGCCCGGCGCCGCCCCGGCGCGACCACCGCTCCACGAGCGCGCCGTTCGCGGCGGTCGCTCGCGCATCGCCGGTCATTCGCTCACTCGTCGCCGGACGAGCCCGTCGCGCGGTCGGAGACGATCGCCGAGATGAGGTGCGACATCTCCGTTCGCGCCGCCGGGTTGTTGGTGTGCCCGCCCTCGACGTAGTGGAACGTGATGGGCAGGTGTCCGGTCGATGCGTTCCACTCCTCGAGGGCACGCACGTGCGTCACGGGGGTGTTCAGATCGCTCAGCCCCTGGACCACGTGGAGCTGCGCGGGCGGAGATCGGGCGGCGAGCCGCTCGAACATGGCGCGACCCGAAGGACGTCCCGCGGCGTCCTCGAGGTATGCGCAGGACGTGCCCGCGAACGGGCTCTCGTTCAGCACCGCTTGATCACACGACGCGAACGCCGCGCGGAGGCGATCCCCTCCCCGGAGCTCGGCGAGCTGCCGCGCGAAGATGTCGGCGACCGGCTCGAGCGCGAGGCCGCTGAGGACGAGGGTCGTGACGCGCGCCGCCAGCTCCGGCTCGTCGTCGAGCAGCGCTTCGTAGGTGTAGATCGCAATCAAAGTGCCTTCCGAATGGCCCAGCACGTGGAGGCGCACCGAGGCTCCGAACCGTTCGCGCGCCCAGCGCAGCTCGTCGATCGCGCACGCCACGCCGTGGCCGAGCGTGTAGCGCTCGAAGAGCGGGTAGTCGCGTACGACGGCGGCGGGGTCGCCGAAGGGGGCCTGGATGCCGGGCTTGTCGTACGTGCCGTACGCGAGCCGCTCGGTGTCGAGGAGCGCTTCGAACGCGGGATGGACGAACGCGTTCGAGAGCTGGCCCGAGCCATGGATCACCAGGAAGACGTCCTCTAACGGTTCGCGGTTCCACACCAGGTAGCCCCGGCACTCGAGCCCGCCCGTCGAGCGCAGCGATCGCTCGACGACGTGCTCGTAGCGGGGGCCGCACGCCGCGATGAACGTCGCTCCGAGGAGCGGAACGAGGTTTGCGGTAACCTTCACCGCGATTCCGACTCGTGAGGCGCACCGCGCCGACCGGTCCACTGTTCTCACCGATTCAGTTCTCACCGATTCAGTTCTCACCGATCCCCGTGCTCACCGATCTACGATCGCGTCGACTCAGGGCTCGAGCGCGCACGGCGCGTAGAAGCCCGCGGGCAGGCCGCCTTCGTAAGGGGAGGGCACCGCGCCGAACGGGTGGTCGGTGAGGAACTGCCACGCGCTGTCGCGCGCCGCCGCGACGAGGCCGTGACCGTCGTCGTGCGCGCAGATCGCGGCGAAGCGGCCGCGTTGGCGGGAGATCTCCCAGTACATCTCCGACGCTTGCTGGAACTGGATGACGACGACGTCGTCGGGGCCGCCGTGGAGGATCAGCGCGGCGGGGCGGCTCGTCGGCGCGTCGGTGCGCGGCGCGGTCGCGGTGACGAGGCCGCCGCTGTAGGTCACGACGCTCGCGAGGTAGCTCGCGCGACGGAAGTTCATTTGCGCGGTGTGGAGCGCGCCGGCGCTGCTCCCGAGCGAGTGCACGCGCATGACGTCGACGCCGGGGCCGGCGATCGCGCACGCGAGGATCTCATCCGCGAGGAGCAGGTCATCGTCGCGCGAGCCGGTCGTCAGGAACCACGGGAAGCGCCCCGCGTCCGGGTCGTGGACCGGCGCCGCGACGATGCCGCCGAGCGCGAGGATGGCGTCGATGGTGTCCATCCCGAGGCCGTTCTCGGCCTGCGTCGGCGCGCCGCCGGTTCCGTGCCACCAGAAGACGAGCGGACCGTCGAGGGTGGCCGCCGCGTCCGACACCCAGAGCTGGACCTCGCGCGGCGCGATGCCGGCCGGCGCGAACGTCACGGTGCCCGACGCGGTCATGTCCGGACACGTCCCGGTGACGGACGGGAGCGTCGGCTCAGTCGCCACCTCGAGCGCGCCCGCGTCGAGCGGCATGGGCCCCGCGTCGGAGCCGGGCGAGGTGCCGCCATCGCAGGCGACGAGGAGGAGGGCGAGCGCGAGGCGGCTGGTCACGCGTCGATCCTGCGACGTTCTCCTTCGAACGGGAAGGGCGACGCAGCGGCGCGAGCGGTGCTCTCCCCCGACGTCAGCGCGCGGGGCGGTAACGCGTGACGATCGCGCCGTTCGTCAGCGGCTTCGCGGAGATCAGCTCGAGCCTCCGAGCGCGATCGAGCCCGCGCTCGAACAGCGTCGGGCCGTGACCCGCGATCCGGGGATGGACGAGGAACACGTACTCGTCGATCAGATCGAGCCGATCGAGCTCGGTCGCGAGCGTCCCGCTCCCGAGCAGCACGCCGGCCGGGGTCGCCTCCTTGAGCGCCTGCACGGCCTCGCGCAGATCGCCCGTGAGGTGGTGGCTGTCGTTCCACGGGAAGTCGGTTCGCGTCGACGACACGACGTACTTCGGCTTCGCCTCGAGCTTCACCGCCCAGTCGCGCATCGACGGCGGAGCCTCCACGTCGCCGCGCGCGACCGCCGGCCAGTAGCTCTCCATCATCTCGTAGGTGACGCGGCCCCACAGCATCGCGCCGCCCTCGTCCATCAAGCGTGTAAAGAAGGCGTGCGTCTCGTCATCGACGATGCCCTCTCGGTGATCGACGCAGCCGTCCAGGGTGACGTTGAGGCCGAAGGTCAGGAGTCCCATGCGGGCGGGTCTTACCACTCCTCCTGGTGGTCTTCATCACGTCTT
>JBFWYI010000170.1:0-1364 GCA_050186575.1 Sandaracinaceae bacterium
TCGAGCTCGTTGCGCGCCGCGGCGAGCTCCACCTCGCGCTGCGCGATCTCGCCGATCGCGGCCTCGCTCCGCTCGACGAGGACCTCGTGCCCGCGCTCGATGTAGTGACCGGCCGCGAAGGCGAGCGCGTAGACCCCCATCAAGAGGGCGTGTAGCGCGGCGGGCTCGAAGGGGCGGGCGCCCTGAACGAAGATAGGGACGTTGCCGGCGTCGGGGAGCACGCCCGCCCACACCAACGCGAAGAGGGCGCTGTGCGAGAGGACGATCGCGAGGAGGACCCAGATCCGTCGGTGGCGCGTGTGTCCCTGGAGGACGCCTCCCGAGAACAGCCAGAGCACGATCACCATCGCGATCGCGCAGTGGAGGCCGATCGAGTACGCGGGCCCGACCGAGAGCGCGGCCGCCACGATCCACGCGCCGTATCCCGCGCGCGCCCCGGACGCGACGCGGAGGTAGTGCGTCCACGCCGCCGTCATGATCCCGAGCATCGCGCTGATCGCGATCACCATCGGGAGCGGGTCGTCGGCGACCACGAGCAGGATTGCGGCGCCGCCCACGCACACCCAGGTGATGCCGACGCTGAACGCGCGCTGCTTCTCCCGGTACGCGTCGTCGCGCGCGTGCTCGCCCTCGGCGCTGGCGGGATCGCCGTGGCTCGCACCGCTCGAGAGCTCGCGCGGCGCGGCGCGCGGCGGCGGCACGTCGTCCTCTTCGGGCCGAGGGGCGGGGCGAACGAGCGCCTTGGTCGGCGGCTCGGCGGGGCCTCGGCGCGCGCCGACGTCGGGGAGGCTCGCGCGGCTCCCGTCGTCGAGCGCGGCGAGCACCGCGCTCGCGAGCTCGGCGGCCGACGCGAAGCGATCCGCGGCCTTCTGCGCGAGGCCTCTCGCGAGCGGCTCCGAGAGGGCGCCGCCGAGCGCGCGCCGCGGGCCCATCACGTCGGCGGCGCCGGCGAACGCGTCGCGACCGGTCGCCGCGAACGCGATCACGGCGGCGGCGGCGTGCACGTCGGTGCGCGCGTCGCCCGTTCCGCGGAGCTGCTCGGGGGCGAGGTACGACTCTTTGACGGGGGTGCGATCGCTCTTGAGGATCCAGCGCTCGCCCTGACGGCGGACGTGATCGGGGTCGACCGCGAGGTGGGTGAGGCCGCGCGCGTGGAGCGTCGAGAGCGCCTCTCCGAGGTGGACGACGAGCTCGCGCAGCTCGGACGGCGTCAACGCACCGTTCGAATCCACCCATTGGCGGAGCGTGCCGTCGCGGCGTCGCACGCGGAGGGCGCGGGAGAAGCTGGCGCTGCTGGGTTCGTCGAGGACGCTCGGATCGAGCGCGGTGCCCTCGAGCGCGGTGCCCTCGAGCGCGGTGCCTTC
>JBFWYI010000170.1:1464-8294 GCA_050186575.1 Sandaracinaceae bacterium
CGCGGTGCCGTCCTGCTCGCCGGAGTCGCTGAGAAAGGAGTCGCTCTCGAGCGCGCTGCCCTCGAGGACGACCCGGTCGTGCGCGCCGAGCGCGTCGGCGTCGAGCTCGGTGCCCTCCCCGAACGAGGCGCCGAGGCCGGTCGGCTCGCGGCCGAACGCGCCGGACGAGCTGTCCTCGAGCGCGTCGGTCTCCTTGTCGGTGCGCTCCCGGTCGCTCGGCGCTTCCTGGAGGAGGACGCTGTCGATGCCGAGCACGGTCCTCTCGCCCTTCGGGTCGACCGCTTCGTAGAGCTCCTGGTTCGCGTCGCGGCCCTTGAGCTCGCCGAGCACGTAGCCGTCGAGCACGCGTTCGCTGAGCACGCCGCGCCGGGACGCCTCGAGGGTGCGCGCGTACTCGGCGCGGGCCTCGAGGGCGAGCGCGAGGTGCTGCGCGCGGACCCGACCGCTCTCCTCGAGCGAGGCGCCGAGCGTCTCGTAGCGGCGCGCGATCGCGCGGCCCGCGAGCACGCAAGCGAGGAAGATGCCTTGCACGAACACGTGCGCGAGCGCGTGGTGCCAGTCGGGGTGCGCGCCGACGAGCACCGGGGTGAGCGAATGATCGGGGAGCCGGCGGGCGAGCACGAGCGCGAACACCGCGCCGTCGCCGAGCGCCATCGTCGCGTAGAGGATCCACGCCGCCGCGGACGGGAACGCGCCGCGCGTGTAGCCCGAGAGCACGCTCGTCACGAGGAGCGCGAGGGCGAGCGCGCCGAGGAACCCCGAGTTGGGTCCGAAGAACCACGCGACCGGCGCGCTCAACAGACCGAGCGCGCCGAGGCCGACGAGGCGGAGCGCGCGGACGCCGTCGCGGTAGCGGAAGTCGAACGCGAGGACGAGCGAGAGCCCGCACTGCGCGGCGAGCGCGAAGGTGGCCGCGGTGGTCGGGCCGGGGTGACGGCCGAGCACCTGGACGGCGAGGGCGGAGAACGCGGTGACGATCGCGAGGGTCGCGAAGGCCTGGGCCGGCCGCAGCACCGTCCCGCGCGGCGGTGAGCTCATGGGGAGCGGGTGGTCGTGGTGTCGCCCGCGGTCGATGCGTGTACGTGGACGTGCACGAGTACGTGCACGTGCACGAGGACGTCGACGTCGACGAGGACCTTGGCGGATGGCGTGTCCGACACGGCTATTCGGGGCGCTCGAGGCCGAGGCGGGTGAGCAGCTTGTAGATCGACATGCGATCGATCTTCGCCTCGCGCGCGGCCGCCGCGATGTTCCAGTCGTGCGCGCGGAGCAGCGCCGCGAGGTAGCTCCGCTCGAAGCTCTCCACGACCTGCTGCTTCGCGTCGCGGAACGGGATCGAGAGGTCGACCTCGATCGGGATGTCGCGCGGCTCCGGGCGATCGGGCACGAGGCCGAGGTAGAGCGCGCGCTCGACGGCGTTCTTGAGCTCGCGCACGTTGCCGGGCCACGCGTACGCGCGCGCCCACGCGAGGAACCCCTCGGGCAGCGGCCCCGCGCCGAGCTCCTTCTTGAAGTGGCCGGCGAGCAGCTCGATGTCGTCCGCGCGATCCCGGAGCGGCGGCGCCTCGAGCGTGACGCCGGCGACGCGGAAGTAGAGATCATCGCGAAACGTCTTGCGGTTGATCTCCTCGCGCAGATCGCGGTTCGTCGCGGCGACGATGCGGAAGTCGCTCGCGATCGTGTCCGACGATCCGAGGCGTCGGAACGACTTGGCGTCGAGCGCACGAAGCAACTGGGCTTGCAGCTCGAGCGGCACCTCGCCGAGCTCGTCGAGGAAGAGCGTCCCGCCGTGTGCGCGCTCGAGCGCGCCCTTGTGGAACTGGTCGGCGCCGGTGAACGCGCCGGCCTCGTGACCGAACAGCTCGGACGCGAAGAGCGTGCGCGGGATCGACGCGCAGTCGAGGACGACGAACGGGCCGTCCTTGCGGCCCGAGAGCTCGTGGAGCGCCTCCGCGATCAGCTCCTTGCCGGTGCCCGTCTCGCCGGTGACGAGGGTGGGGAGCTCCGAGCGCGCGGCCTTCTCGATCTGACGATAGAGGCGGCGCATGGGGACGCTCGCGCCGAGGAGGCCGACGAGCGACGTCGCGTCCGAGACGGGGACGGTGACGGAGCTGGTGAGCGGCTCGAAGCGGACGGTGGTGTCGCCGATGCCGATCACCGCGCCGGGGTGGAGGTACGCGTCGAGGACGCGCAGCCCCATCACGAACGTGCCGTTGCTCGATCCGAGATCGCGCGCGCGATAGCCGTGCGCGTCGAGCCGGAGCTCGAGGTGGAGCGCCGACACTTTCTTGTCGCTGAGCTCGAGGTCGCCGCCGCGTCGTCCGACGAGGATCGAGGTCTTGCCGAACACGCGCGACACGCCCGCGTCGGGGCCGTCGAGGACGACGAGCTTGACCTCGCGGACGTGGAGCGCGCGGTCTCCCTCTTCGACCCAGGTCCCGCTCGGCTCGTCGGTCACCCGGGGATAGTAGCGAAAGGGTGGCGCGAGTGGGCTCCTGAGCGGAAACCGCCGCCGTTACCGGCGGTAGGTCAGGCGGTAGCTCATCGAGCGCGGGAGCGAGCCGGACTGCACGGTGACCTCGAGGCGCATGTGACCGTCCGGGAGCAAGCGATACACGTTGCGGCGGGTGCCGCCGTCGGAGCGGAAGAGCTGCACGATCGAGTCGTCCCGGTGGCGGAACTCCACCTGGAAGGTGTCGCCGTCGAAGCGGTGCTCCGTCCACGTGTTCAGCGGCGCGCGGTAGGTGCGGCTGCCGTCGAAGACGACGCGGCAGTCGCTGGTGGTGAGCGCGACCTCGATGCGCTGGACGAGGGGGTTCTTGTCGCGGAGGCGACCGGTCGCGATCGGTTGGGTGATGAAGTTCATCCCGTCGACCGCGCGGGTGATCGCCTGCTCGATGATGTTGCGGCCGTGCGAGGCGCTGCCGTTGTAGCGCCACGTGCCGTTGAATCGCTCCTGTGGCGACTGCTCCTGCGCGGGGGCGTCCTGGGCCGAGGATCGCGGCGCGACAACCACGACGGCGGCGGCGGTGAGGGCGCCGAGCGAGAGGAGGGCGGGGAGCGAGCGGCGGGAGATTCTCATCATGGCCTCGTCAGGACGGGGTAAGGGCGAATGGGATTCACGGTCAGGAGCGGGGGATGCGTGCGCGCAGCGAGGCCACGGACTCGGCGGGGTCGAGGTAGGTGTCAAGCTTTCGTTCGACGTACGCGGGAGCGCCGAGCTTGTCGGCGAGCCACCCCGCGTCGACCTCGATGTCCACGCGCCCGTCGCCGACGCGCACCGTCGCGTCGTAGCTCACGCCCATCTTCTTGCCGCGGAGGCGGCCGACCGAGCCGACCCACGCGGTGTCGACGGAGTGCTTGGTGTGCCAGTAGTCGCTCAGCGCGCGGATGCGATCGAGCGCCTCGTCGTCGCTGAACGCATACGTCCTCGTGAGCCGCCGCATCGCGGGGCATGCTGTCCCCGAGCGGCGCCGCGTTCAAGCTGACGTGTTCAAGCGGACGCGTTCAAGCGGACGTGTTCATTCGAAGCGGACCTCGGCGCCGTCGCCGGCGAAGATGAGCGGGAGCCCGAGGGCGAGGCCCAGCACGAGGTTGAACGCGGCCACGAAGAGCAGACCGATGCCCGCCGGCGCGCCGAGCATGTCTCCGCTCGCCGCCATGAGCCCGCCGGCGATCCCGAGACCGACCGCCGCGGCCACACCGACGCTGAACACGGACCACCCCGCGGCGCGCAGCCCCTCGTGGCTCACGTACCGCGCGTAGAGCGTCCCCGAGCGCGCCAGCTCGATCGGCTCCGCGAGTTGCACGCTGCGCTCGCCGAGCGACACGCCGAAGCGATGCGTCCCCGGCTGGAGCGTGAGCTCGCACGGAGACTGGCAGAGCCGCTCGTTCGAGCCGCCGTCGTGGAGAGTGATCGGGTGATCCGACGTGACGCGCACGAGGAGCGCGTCGGGATCGACCGGGGCCTCCATCACGGGCGTGGGATCGGCGAGCTGGGCCGACGCCGTCGCCGCGCGGGTGAGCGGGGAGAGGACGAGCACGAGCACGAAGAGAAGGAGACCTCGCATGCGACAACGATTCGCGGTCTCCCGCTCGCGGTCAACGCCGGTGGCGAGCTCTATCGGTCGAGCGCGGACGGTCCGGTCTCCTCGAAGCGAACGGACGCGCCGTCGCCGGCGAAGAGGAGCGGGAGCCCGATCGCGAGGGCGAGGAACAGGTCGATCGCCGCGCCGATCGCGAAGACGGAGCCGACCGACACGGTGCTCCCGTCGGTGCTGGTGAAGACGGCGATGAGTCCGCCGAGGCCCGCGAGCGCACCTGCCGAGAGTCCGATCCCGAGCGTCAGCGCTCCTCCGAGGCGGAGGCCAGCGTGGTTGATGTGGAGCGCCCAGAGGGTCCCCACCGGACGGCGGATCCGCACCACCGGCGCGCGCCGCATCTCGCGACCGGGGACCGAGACACCGAAGAGGTGGTTCCCCCGACGAAGCGTGAGCCCGCACGGCGCCGTGCACAGTCGCTCGCCGGAGACGCCGTCGTGGAGCGTCGCGCTCTCGTCCGAGCGCACGCGGATCGGCGCGGTGGTCCCGGAGGACCACGCCGAGCTGGGGCTCGCGAGCTGCGCGCGCGCGGGAGCAGCGAGCGCGAGCAGGACGAGGGCCGAGCCCACCAGCGCTCGTCCGACGCTCACGGCTCGCGCAGGCAGGAGAGCTGGAGGTCGTTGAAGACGGCGGGACCGAAGTCGTTGCGAAACGCGCTCGCGCCGTCGTTCCGGCAGGTCGCGGCGCACGTGTCGTCGAGCAGCGTCTCGCCCGTGCACATCCCGAAGTCGGTCTGCGCGCGCAGGCAGTCGAGGCACTCGAGCGATTCGGCTTGCTCGTTCGCGTCCAGCATATCGGCCGACGCCTGGCACTGCGTCACGCACGTGTCCATGAACGGGTCGCGGTCGGTCGCGCCCGCAGCGACGCACGCCGCGTTGCCTTCGCGGCAGCGCGCGATGCCGTCGCACAGCTCGGTGCAGGGATCGCTCGAGCAACCCGCGGCGATCCACAGCAGGAGAACGGAGAAGTGTCGTGCGCGCATGGGGCCTCCGCGGTGCAGTGAGCCTTGCGGTAACACGGCGGCCCGCGCGGCGTCAACGATGCTCACTTGAGACGTGCGTCGTCGCGCGCGAGGAGCGGGGAATGACGCGCGCCCGCCGATGTGTCAGGCTGGACCCGTGCGGATCACGATGACTTGCGCGCTCCTCGTCCTCGGCGGCTGCGGGCGCAGCCACGCGGGACCGATGGAGGGTCCGTCGGTGCTCGTCGCGCTCGAGCCGCGCACGGAGACGGGGCTGCGCGTGCGCGCGGACGGCCGGTTCGTGACCGATCCCGACGGGATGGTCCACGTCGCCGCGGACCCGATCACCGTGACGTTCGCGGAGGGCGACGGGTACCCGAGTGAGGTGCGGTTGTCGCTCGAAGACGTGGCGCGAGCGCGATGCGTCGCCTCGACCGACAGTGGGTCTCTCGTGTCGATCCACGTCGAGGAGCTCTCCGGGAGCGGCGAGGGTGTTTCGGTGGCGCTCGACGGGGAGACGCTCGTCACGCGAGCGGATCCCGGAGCGGCGGACGCCACCTTCCACGTCGTCGCGGTGGTGTCCGACGCGACGTCGCTCGGCTCCTGCGGCGTCGACGTCGAGGAGGGGGCGCCCGCGCGGGTCGACTTCGATCTGATCGTGGCGACGCGGAGCGTGGAGGGCGTCTCCGTGCGGTGGCCGGTCGTCTGCGACGACGCCGCGGTGCGGCGCTGGTTCACCGACACGAACCTCGACGGCATCTCCTACCGGCCGGTGGGGCCGGACGGCGAGGACTTCGTGCCCATCAACGCGACGGAGCGGAGCGTCGATCTCTGGCTCCGCACGGTGGACGGCTCGAGCCTGAGGGTCGGAGACGAAGGGGACCTCGCGTCGGTGCGGCTCCCGGATCGCGCGACGACGGTCGAGCTCTCGACGGAGCGCGGTGACCCGGTGACGCTCGAGGTCGTCGAGGTGGGGCGGCTCGAACAGGTCGATGTGCGACTCTCATTGACGTACCCCACCGACGAGCTGGTCGACGGGAGCGTGGTCGACGGCGCGGCGAGGGTTCGGTTGAACCGCGCCAATCTGCGTGTGGTAGGCCCGTTCACGATCGACGAGGCGCCGACCTGCGGCGCGCCGTCGCTCGACGCGTTTCGAGTGTCGACCGCGACGCCGGAGGTGTGCGCGGTGTCGACCACCGACCACTCCTGGACGCCCACCCGCGATGTGCTCGCCCAGATCGCGCTCCAACGAGACGGCGCGTGCTCGGTGCGCTGGACGGCGCCCGACTTCGCGGAGGGAGCAGGTCTCGAAGGTTCGGTCACGTTCGACCTCGTGAACGCCGATCTGCTCGAAGCCCCCTGACGCACGGTCCTCGCGCGAAGTGCCGCGGCGCGGCGGCTCCGAGTCCGATTCCGAGTATTCCGAGTCCGATTCCGAGTCCGAGTCCGATTCCGACTCCGATTCGGATTCCGATTCGGATTCCGATTCCGATTCCGAGTCCGAGTCCGAGTCCGAGTCCGAGTCCGAGTCCGAGTCCGCGTCCTGCGCGTCAGCTTTGATTGCAGTGGACGTGGGTGGCTCGTCCGTTCGGGTGCCCCAGGGTGCCCTCCGAGCGCACGCCGCCTCAAGGAGAGCTGCGCTCCCAGCGCTGCGCGCTGGCTTCGGGCACTTCGGTGCGCCAGGTCAAGCCTGGGAAAGGGGAATGCGATGAGTTGAGGAGCTGAAACCTTTCATTGGAACCCCGCGGGTGAGAGCCCCGCCCGGCCAA
>JBFWYI010000171.1:0-8042 GCA_050186575.1 Sandaracinaceae bacterium
CGATGCCAAGATGCTCCAAGGCCAGCCTCCTTCTCCATTGCGGGATTGACCGCGTACAAAACCAGTGAGGCACCTATGGTGACCTCGGCGAGTAGGAGGCTGGCCACTCCATCCCTTCTGAATCGGAGTCGGAGTCGGAATCGGACACGGATTCGGACACGGAATCGGAATCGGAAGCGGAAGCGGAAGCGGAAGCGGAATCGGAATCGGAATCGGATTCGGATTCGGATTCGGATTCGGAGTCGGGATCGGACTCGGATTCGGATTCGGGCTCGGATTCGGACTCGGATTCGGAGGGCGCGTCGGGTTCCGGTCCTCGGAACGGATCCGCGGGCAAGGGCAGGGGCAAGGGAGCGCTCGATCTCTTCGGGGCCTGCTAGCATCGAGGCCCTCCAGCGATGACGCCCCACCTCGACGACTCCGCGATCGAGAGGCTTCTCGACGGGGGCCTCGCCGAGCGGGAGCTCGCCGCGCTCGACGATCACCTCGACGGCTGCGAGAGCTGCCGCGAGCGCATCGCGGCCCGCGGGCGGCGGCTCGCCTCCGAGCTCGGGATCTCCTCGGCCACCCGATCGGAGCGGCCGGCCGCGCACGACGTCGAGCTCGCCCCGGCGCCCGATCCGTTCGTCGGGCGCGTCGTCGCCGAGCGCTACCTCGTGCATCGCCGGCTCGGCGGCGGCGGGATGGGGACCGTCTACGAAGCCGAGCACGTGCTGATCGGTCGGCGCGTCGCGCTCAAGGTGCTCCTGCCGCAGTGGGCGTCGAAGCGCGAGGTGGTCCGCCGCTTCCAGAACGAGGCGCGCGCGGCCGGCGCGCTGCGCCACCCGGGGATCCTCGAGCCGATCGACATGGGCAAGACCGAGGACGGCACCCCGTTCCTCGTCCTCGAGCTGCTCGAGGGCCGCGATCTCGAGACCCTCCTCGCCCAGGCCGGCGCGCTCCCCGTCGCCGAGGCGGTGCGTTTCGCGCGCGCGATCGCCGACGCGATCGGCGCGGCGCACGCGGCCGGGATCATCCACCGCGATCTGAAGCCGGAGAACGTCTTCTTGACCACGCGCGGCCAGGTCAAGATCCTCGACTTCGGCATCTCGAAGATCACGAGCTCGATCGCGACAGGCCCGTTGACCGCCCCCGGCGCGGTGATGGGGACGCCGATGTACATGGCGCCCGAGCAGTTCGAGGACGCCGGCAAGGCGGATCCGCGCTCCGACATCTACGCGCTCGGCGTGATCCTCTACCGCGCGCTCGTCGGTCGGCTGCCGCACGTCGCCGACAGCCTGCCCGGGCTGCTCCTCGCGATCGTGGACGGGCAGTGCACGCCGCCGCACGAGGCGCGCCCCGAGCTGGACGAGGCGCTCAGCGCGATCGTGATGAAGGCGCTCTCGCCGCGCCCCGACGATCGGTTCACCACGATGGACGAGCTCGCCCTCGCGCTCGCGCCGTACGCCGAGGCGCGAGGCGATCGCGCGGGCGCTCCGTCGAATGCGCCTGAGAATGTCGATCCCGCGGTGCGGCTCGAGCGCAAGGTCGTGACCATCGTGATCGCGGCGGGCGCGAGCGAGCTGGACGCGGCGGCGGCGGCGATCGAGGCCCAGGGGGGTCGCGTCGCGTCGCGCGATCCGTTGCTCGGTGTGTTCGGCGAGACGACGTGGCACGGCGATGAGCTCCTGCGCGCGGTCGACGCGGCGCTCGCGGTGCGCGCGGTGGCCGAGGCCGTGGTGGTGGCGAGCGGCGCGTGGCTCGCGGAGGACGACGCGCCGGCGCCCGAGCTCCTCGCACGTGCACAAGCGGCGTTGTCCCCCGCGCTGACCGGGGCGCTCGTGCTCGGCTCCGCGACGCGGCTCTCGTTCCGCTTCGATCATCGCCTCCTCGATCGCGAGCGCGTCGAGGTGATCGCGGCGCGCCCCACCCGGCGCTCGGTGCTCCCGAGCCCGGAGGAGGGACCGCTCCTCGGCCGGCGAGCCGAGCAGCTCCAGCTCGAGGACGCGATCGAGCGCGCGCACGACGAGTTGCGCCCGATCGTGCTGCTCGCGACCGGCGAAGCGGGCATCGGCAAGTCGCGCCTCGCGGCGGAGCTGTTCGCGCTCTCGTCGGCGAGGCATCGAGGCGCGGCGGCGCTCCTCGCGCGCGGCGTCCCGCGCGGCGGCCGTCCGTTCGGCGCGCTCGCGGAGGCGTTGCTCGCCAGGGCCGAGCAGCGTGCGCTCGCCCAACAGGGTCCGTCGCTCGACGAGCGCGCGACCCTCGAGGAGCGCCGCGCCGCGGTGCGCGGTCTCGCGATGGAGGCGGTGGGTCCGGCCGCCGAGCCCGAGCTGAGCGAGTTCCTCGGCGAGCTCGTCGGCGCGCCGATGCCTCCGTCCACCGCGCTGAGCGCGGCGCGCTCGAACGCGCGCCTGATGCGCGACCGCAAGGTGGCCGCGCTCGTGAGCTACCTCGAGGGCCTGAGCCGCGATCGTCCGCTCGTCCTCGTGGTCGAGGATCTCCAGTGGGTCGATCGCGACTCGCTCGAGGTGATCGCGCTCGCGCTGAGCACGCAGCTCGCCGCGCGCGCGTGCGTCGTCCTCGGCACCGCGCGGACCGACGAGCTCACCGCCTCACCGCCGTTCGACGACGCGGACGTCCACGAGCTCAAGCTCAAGGGCCTCGGCCTCGCCGACGTGCGCGGGCTCGCCGAGGCGATGCTCGGGCTGAGCATCGACGAGGATCTCGCGCGGCGCCTCCTCGAACGTACCGGCGGCAACCCGCTCTTCGTCGAGCAGACCGCGCGCGCGCTCGCGGAGGGCCAGGGCCTCTACGCGCTCGCGGGCGGCTCGCTCCCGCTCCCGCTCGACGTCGAGGCCGCGGTGCAGTCGCGGCTCGCGTCGCTGAGCCAGAAGGAGATCGACATCGCGACGCGCGCGGCGGTGCTCGGCTCCGCGTTCTCGCTCGACGACCTCGACGCGCTCGGCGCATCGAACGCGGACGGTCACGTGCGACGCCTCGTCCAGCGCGGGCTCCTCCGCCGGCGAGGCGGCGCGTCGGAGGCCGGCTCGTTCGACTTCCGCACCTCGCTCGTCTCCGAGGTGCTCATCAAGAACCTCCCCGACGACGCGCGGCGGGAGCTCAGCGCGCGCGCCGCCGCCGTGTGGCAGGGCCGCGGATCCCACGAGTGGGCGGGCTGGCACTTCGATCGGGCGGGCGATCCGGCGAGCGCAGCCCGCGAGTACGCAGCGGCCGCCCTCGCGTTCGCGCGGGACGCGGACACGGAAGGTGTCTTGCGATGTGCGGATCGCGCGATCGACCTCGGGGTCGAGCCCGAGGAAGAGCTGGGCCTCCACGTCGCGCGCGCGGAGGCGCTCGAGCGCGATGGCCGCCTCGAAGAGCAGAAGGTCGCGCTCGATCAGGCGGCCGAGCTCGCGAAGGCGCCCGACGAGCACGCGGTGATCGGCGTCGCGAGCGCGGTCCGCGCGCTCCGGCGACGCGGCCCGCAAGAGAGCTTGCCGCTCTTCGATCGTGCGCTCGGCCACGCGCGGCTCTCCGGCGATCCGAACGTCCTCGCGCGCGCCCTCGGCTCGAGCGCGGCCGCCCGCGTGATGGCCGGGCAGATCGACGAGGCCGCGGGCCTCTTGAGCGAGGCGGAGCTCCTCGTGATGACGCGCGCCCACGCGCTGCGCGCGGAGCTCGCGAGCTGGCGCGCTCAGCTCGCGGCCGCGCAGGGCGATCTCGGCTCGCGCCGCGCCGGCTTCCTCGCCGCCGAGGCGCTGTTCAGCGAGATCGGCGACGAGCGCGCGCGCGCCGGGGTGAGCGTCAACCTCGGCGACGTCCTGAACCGGTTCGGCGCGTTCGCCGAGGCGGAAGCGACCCTGCTCGACGCGCTCGAGCGCTGCCGGGGCCTCCGGATCCGGCTCATGGAGGGCTACGCCCTCGTCAACCTCGGTTACGCGCGTACGTCGCTCGCCGCCCACGCCGCGGCGAAGGCCGACCTCGACGCGGCCCGCGAGCTCGCCGACGCGGTGGGCGACCGCCACCTCTCGATGTACGCGAGCCTCTACCGCGCGCGCCTCGCGCTCGCGACCGGCGCGGCCGAGCACGCGCGGGACGAGGCGCGGATCCTCGCGGAGCGCGCGCAGAAGATCGGCCTCGGCGCGGCCCACGTCGCGGCGCGGGTGCTCGAGGCGCGCGCGCAGCTCGGGCTCGGCGACGTCGCGGCCGCGCTCGCCGCGATCGAGCGCGCGATCGAGGCGCGCGACGCGCTCGGCGGCGTGGAGGAGGACGAGGGCGAGCTCTTCGCGATCCACGCGCGCATCCTCGACGCGGCGGGCCGATCCGCCGACGCCCGGACCGCCCGCGTCAAAGGCCGCGCGTGGGTCGAGACGACCGCGCGCCGCATCGCCGATCCCACGTGGCGCGAGCGCTTCACGCACGGCGTCGAGGCACACCGGGAGCTCATGGCGTGAGCGACGCGGCGAGCTTCGTACGCGCGGTCGAGGAGCGCCTCCCGTCGCTCGTCGATCCCGCGTACCGCGAGCAGATCGAGCGCTTGGTGCCCGGCGTGCGCGCCAAGGGCGTGCGGGTCCCTCGGCTGCGCGCGCTGACCAAGGAGCTCGTCACCGAGCATGGCCTCGAGCTCGACGCGCAGTGCGAGGCGATGGACGCGCTCTCTCGTACGGGCGGGCGCGAAGAGATCCTGATCGGCGCGATGGCGCTCTCGAGGCCGCCCAAGCGTGTCCTGCAACTGGAGTGGACACGCATCGAGGGGTGGCTCGCCGCGGTCGACAACTGGGAGACCTGCGATCTGATCGCGCTGAGCCTCGCCGCCCCGCTCGTGACCGCGCAGCCCGAGCTCGTCGAGCGACTGCGCGTCCTCGCGACGCGCGAGCGCGTGTGGGAGCGCCGCTTCGCGGTGGCGACGAGCGCCGCGCTCAACCAGAAGGGCCGCACGAACGTCGACGCGACGCTGTCGATCTGCGCGCTCGTGGTCGGTGATCGCGAGCCGATGGTGAGGAAGGCGATCGCCTGGGCGCTCCGCGAGGCGTCCGAGCGCGACGCCGACGCGGTGCGCGGGTTCCTCGCCGAGCACGGCGGAGCGCTCGGCCGCGGCCTCGTACGCGAGGCGAGCAAGAAGCTCTGACGAGTCGACCTGCTCACGGCGACCGCGGCCCTCGGTGCGTCGACGCTCAGAGCCCGAGGAGTGAATCGAGCGCGGCGCGGAGCGAGCTGAGCTCGGTGCTGATGCCGTACTCCCGATGAACGATCCTCCCCTCGCTGTCGATGATCAGATTCGCGGGGAACGTGGCGTCAGGGAAATACACTTGCGTCTGCTGCGCCGGATCCAAGAGGACGGTCTCGAGGTCGTAGGCCGCCTGCCAGTCCTCGCAAAAGTCCGGCGAGGGCGCGGAGTAGGAGTTGTCCGAGACGAGAGTGGAGATGAGGCGCACGCCGTACCCGGCGTATCGATCGATGATCTGCGTGCGCATCAGCGCGGCCTCCTCACGGCACGGCGTGCACCACCCCGCGCAGACGGAGAGGACGGTGAAGCTCGTCTCGCAGTAGCCCTCGTCTTCGCCGTAGAACTCGTACGGCTCGCCGTCGCACGTCTCGAGGGTGAACGGGAGGAACCGCCGCCCCCGCGTCGTCCCGAAGCCCTCCGTCGGAACGAGGCACGCGGCGACGGTGCCCGCATCCTCGGGACCGGCGTCGACGTCCGGTGGCCCCGCGTCCTCCGGCAGCGGGTGAGACTGAACACACCCGAGGAGGCTCACGAGGGTGAGAGCGACCTTGCCCCAATGCCGCATGAAAGGAGGATGCACGAGCGACCCGACACCGCCAAGGCGACGCGAACGGCGCCTCGATGAGGTGCGTAGAGGGATCGCCCGGGCTCGCCAGCGCGGAGCGCCTCGGAGGAAGGCTCACGCGACAACGGCGAGGGCTCGCCGCGCCGATCGGAGCCGGAATCGGAGTCGGAGTAGTCGGAGTCGGAGTCGGAGTCGGAGTCGGAGTAGTCGGAGTCGGAATCGGAATCGGATTCGGATTCGGAGTCGGAATCGGAATCGGAATCGGACTCGGACTACTCGGACTCGGACTCGGACTACTCGGCCTCGGAATCGGATTCGGAATCGGATTCGGATTCGGATTCGGATTCGGATTCGGATTCGGATTCGGAATCCGAGTCAGAAGTCGGCGCCGGGCACGGCAGGAATCGGATCGGATCGGAACGCCACGGCCCGTCACGCCCGAAAAGCCTGGGATCATTGATCTTCTTCGCGAGCCAAACGCGAGGGGACGAGGCGCGCCGGAGGCCGTACATCACCGTCGCGCCGATGCTGCACCCCGACCACACCTCCCGTCCCGCCGTGCGCGCCGACGCGCTTCTGGCAACACTACCCGCGCCGATGACGTCCCCCGCCCTGGCCGACACGTTCCTTGCGGTCTCCAAGCAGGCGTGGGACGCGCGCACCCGCGACCCTCTGGCGCTCCAGGCACGCCTCTTCGAGCGGGCCGCCCAAGCGCGCGAGCGCTGGCCGGGGGTCACGCTCGACGACGACGTGTTCGTCGCCCACGTCGCGGCGTGCGCGCCCGATCTCACCGATCCGGCGGACGCGCTCGACTCACTCCACACCGACGACCTCTTCCTCGCGGGCGCGTGCGGGCGAGGCGACTCGCGGGCGCTCCGGCACTTCGAGAAGCAGGTGCTGCCCGCGGCGGAGCCGGCCATCGCGCGGATCGATCGCGACCCCGTGTTCATCGAGGACGCCGTCCACGAGGTGCGCGTCCGGCTCCTCGTCGACTCCGATCAAGGCCCGGCGCGGATCCGTAGCTATCTCGGGCAAGGTCCGTTGCGGAGCTGGGTCTCCGTGATCGCGATGCGCACCGCGTACAGCCTCAAGCGCAAGAAGCCCCCCGAGCTGGCGCGCGACGAGGAGCTCCTCGAAGCGATCCCGTTCGAGGGCACGAGCCCCGAGCTCAAGGTGCTGCGCAAGGACATCGCCGGCCCGTTCCGCGCCGCGTTCGACGAGGCGCTCGCCGGCCTCGAGGCGAGGGAGCGAAACGTGTTGCGGCTCTACCTGCTCGACGGCATGCCGTCGGAGGTGATCGGCCGAATGTACGGCGTCCACCGCGCGACGGTGGCGCGCTGGATCAGCGGCGCGCACGCCGCGATCCTCGAGGCGACCCGCCGCAAGCTCACCGCCGAGCTCGGGCTGATCGGCAAGGACCTCGACACGCTGATGCGCCTCGTCGCGGGCAACCTCGAGGTCAGCCTCGCGACCGTGCTCCGCTGATCACTCACATCGGCAGGCAGTCGACGGTGCGCTCGAGGCACATCTGGCGGAGCGGCTCGAAGCAGTCGGCGTAGGCCTGATCCTCGGTCGCGCAGTTGGCGCCGATGCACGCGCCGGTGGGAGGGGACGGGCAGTTCGCGAGGATGCACTGCGAGAGGCAGTTCCATTGCGGCTGACAGCCGTTGCGGTTCCAGCACGCGAGCTGGTTCACCGTCCAACACTGGAGGCACGAGGGCGACGGGTCGGCGGCGAAGCAGTCCTCCGCGCACGTCGCGTCGGCGCAGCCCTGCGCGCACGTCGCGGTGGCTATCGAGCACTGGACGCCGGCGAGCGGCGAGCGCAGGTCCTCGGTGCAGGTCGGCCCCGACGCATCGACCCCCGCGTCCGCGCTGCCCGCGTCGGCGATCCCCGCGTCGGTCCCCGCGTCCATCGCCGCGCCGTCATCACAGCCCGCTCCGAGGCCGAGAAGGCCGACCACCATCACGCCCCAAGCCCGCATCGGCCTGCTGTTGCCTGACGAGGACGATCCGTCAAGCGGCGAGCTCGCTCGCCCGGTGCTGCGAGACTACCGCAACCTAAACTGACGCGGATTCCGATTCCCGATTCCGATTCCCGATTCCGATTCCGTGTCCGATTCCGATTCCGTGTCCGATTCCGATTCCGATTCTGATGGATCCCCTCAAATCTAAGCGTTAGGCGCTGGAGATTCTCTGCTGCATGTTGTGGACGTCGAGCTCGTCGAACGATTCGTGCGATGACCGTCTCAGGATGAGCACGCCAAGTCGC
>JBFWYI010000172.1:0-8026 GCA_050186575.1 Sandaracinaceae bacterium
TCCGATCTTCGGACTCGGACTCGGACTCGGACTCGGACTCGGACTCGGAATCGGAATCGGAATCGGAATCGGAATCGGAATCGGAATCGGACACGGAGTACACGGAGGAGCGAGCTCTCCCGATCGCGCGTTGAACGGAGCGATCAGCTCGCCGCGTGTGCGGCGCGCACCATCTGCCACTGCGGCCACGCGAGCTCGGGCTCGATGTCGGCGTAGCCGCGGGCTCGCTCGAGCTTGCGCGCATGATCCACCGGCAACATCATGGCGGGCGCGTCGCGGACGAGCGCCTCGACGTCGGCCTGCGTGAGAGGTCCTTTCGCTCGCTCGACGGCGAACAGCGTGGTGACGAGCGGCGGGATGATCGTCGCCACCAGTTCTCCGGCCGTCAGGCCGGTCGCGCCGGGGGGCAGCATGCGCCAGACGCCGAACGGATTGTAACGACCGTCTCTCGACGCGTGGAGGCCGTCGGGCCAGCGCTCGAGGACGCGGCGCTCCACATCCTCCGACGGCCGAAACGTGTGGCCCGACGCGAGCACAGGCCCGTCGTGGAGCTGGAACGCCTGGAACATCTCGAGGCAGGCCACGTCCTCTTGGACATCGCCGATGAGGATCTCGGCGTCCGGGAGATCGAAGCAGTGCATCCCCACGGTGGAGACGCGCCCCGGCCCGGCGACGTAGAGGAGCGCACATCGGCAGAGGGCCATCGGCTCAGCCAGCTCGAGGTCCGCGATCCACGGTTCCCACTCGGACGCCGCACCCGACGACTCCATCCGCACCGCGACCCCGCCAGCCTCGCGCAACACGCGCGCCAGCCGTGCGGTGTCGTGCGGCACCTCGTCGAAGCGACGTGCGATCTCCAGTAACGCTGCCGTCGGACAGGCGGCGACCGCCGCCACGACGTCCTCCGGCAGGAAGCCGCGACGACCGCGGCGGAACCCCTCGACGAGCTGGTCGTCCTCGACCAACCCAACGCCGATCTCGCCGGCGCGCGGTGTATCGACCGTGCACGAAAATCCATTTGCCTGCAACAGTCGCACGAGCTCATCGGTCGAGCGCCAGGGTCCAGGCACGAGGAGGAAGAACGCCGGAACGCGGTCGATCATCGCCGACGCGTAGCACGCCGTGGGACGGATGACCGTCTACTTCGTTGGCTCATCCCGGGGCCGCGCGCGGGCGTATGCCCAGTGGGAGGGCTGGTATGCGACGAGCATGGTCCGAGGCTCGATGCCGATCCGGGTCCATTCGCTCACGGCGCTGGGCGCCCTCCTCTGCGCGGGATGCGCGTCGGACGGGCTACACCTCACGGCGACGTGGTTCGACGACGGGACCGACGTCGCGCGGGTCCGCGTCGAGCTGTCGAGCGATCGCTCCGATGATGTTTACGTGCACGAGGAGCGCTTCGAGCTCGAGCTCGTCGACGGCAGCCTGCTTCCGGCGAGCCGCTGCGACCGCCGGTTCGAGATGTTGTCGCTCTGTGAGACCGTCTACATCACCGCCGGCGCGGGGAGCTTCTCGTCCGTGATCGACTTCGGGAGGACCGACGCACGTCCGGCAGCGGTCGTGTTCCGCTCGGTCAACGAGGACGAGACGCCCGTGGAGGCGCGGGTCGAGCTCGATCGCGTCGCGGTGCCCCGTACGTGCCCCGACGGGACGGCGTATCCGCGGGTCGGGGAGTGTCCCGCGCCGTGCACCCCGCCCGCGCACGAAGTCGATCTGCTCTTCATGATCGACAACTCGAGCTCCATGAGCGAGGAGCAGCACAACCTGGTCCGCGCTCTGCCTCGTTTCGTCACCACGCTGATGACCGGCGACCTCGACGCGGATGGCGACGTCGCCGGGGACCTCGAACCGGATGATCTCGACTTCCCTCCACCCGTGCGCCTCCAGATCGGCGTCGTGACCTCCGACATGGGGACCGGCGGGTCCACCGTCCCCACATGCAGCAACTCGATGTTCGGCGACGACGGGCTCTTGTCGACGGTCGGCGACCTCACTCGCTCGGGCTGCGATGCGACGTACCCCAGCTTCCTCGGCTTCTTCACCGGCGGGGACCCGACGCGCTTCGCCTCCGACGTCGCGTGCGTCATGAGCACGGGGACGCAAGGTTGCGGCTTCGAACAGCCGCTCGAGGCGGTGCTCAAGGCGCTCTCGCCGACCGTCGATCAGCCGTGGACGGCGACCGGCTTCGCGGCGCCGCGCTTCTTCATGGACTCGGAGGGCAACGGGGACGTCGAGAACGCGGGGTTCGTCCAGTTCGACTCGGTGCTCGCGATCGTGATGCTCACCGACGAGGACGACTGCTCGGCGCGCGATCCCGACCTCTACGACGTGCGGAGCACGACGTACCCGGACGATCCCAACCTCCGCTGCGTCGTGTACGAGGAGGAGGCGCTCCATCCGATCGCACGCTACGTGGACGGGCTCATCCAGCTCCGCAGGGCGCCGGGGCACCTCGTGTTCGCGCCGATCGTCGGGATCCCGGCCGACCTCGCGCCGATGGGGTTCGAGCCAGTCGACTACGCGCGGCTCGTGTCCGACGACCCCACCGTCCGCGACGAGCGGATGGTGCCACGCGTGGACCCGGCGAACCCGCAGCGCATGCTGACGTCGTGCAGGGAGCCCGCCACCGGCCTCGCCTATCCGCCGACGCGGATCGCGCGCGTGGCCGAAGGGCTCGAACGACGCGGCGCGCAGGTCACCGTGCGCTCGATCTGTGAGCCGGACCTCGGATGGACGATGACCGGCGTCCTCGATCGGATCCGAGAGGCGCTCGACGGCACCTGCGCGGAAGGACGATAGGCAGCTTGCCGCGTGACCACGCCGCGGGGGTGCTCCGACCTCGATGCGCCCTCTCGATCGATCCGGCCTCTCGATACCGTCGGCGCGACGATCGCCGGCAGCCGCCTCGGAGCGCACCGGTTCGTGTTTGATTTGGCGCCAGCCGCGCGATAGCGTGGTTTCGCGTGCGCAACGTCGCTCCCGTGCTGTCCGCGGCGTGTCTCTTCTTCGTCGCCCCCGCGTGGGCACAGGAGCAGGCCGGCACAGGGCCGACCGCGCGCGACACCGAGGACGCGCGCCAGCACTTCGAGGTGGCGAGCCGCTACTACGAGCGCGGTGAGTTCGAGCTCGCGCTCCACTCCTTCGAGGCCGCGTACGCGCTCGATGCGCGCCCGGAGCTCCTCTACAACATCGGCCTCGCCCACCGCGAGCTGGGCCACCTCCGAGAGGCGGTCGACGCGTGGCACCGCTACCTCGCCGACATGGAGGAGCCGCCGTTCGAGGAGCGCGTACGCGCGCGGCTCCGCGCGATGGAGGCCGAGCTCGCGCGGCGCGAAGCGTCGGACTCGACGAGCGATGACGTACCTCCGCCCGACGACTCGAGCGGAGGAGGGAGCGGCGATGCGAGCCTCGCGGGCTGGATCGTGATGAGCGTCGGCCTCGCCGCGGTGCTGAGCGGCGCGATCACCGGCGGGCTCGCGCTCGACGCCGAGGCTCGGCTCGACGCGCTATGCGACGACATGTTTCGTTGCACGGGAGATTGGATGGCGCAGGCAGAGACCGGCGGCGCGCTCGTGACGGCGACGAACGTGTTGTTGATCACCGGGGCGAGCGTCGCCGCGACCGGGCTCGTCGTCGCGCTCGTGCTGATGATGCAGGGTGGCTCCGACGACAGCGCGCGCGCCGGGCTCGCGTGCACGCCCGAGGGCTGCGCGGCGAGCCTGACAGGGTCGTTTTGAGGCGCGCGGTGCACGCTTCGGCGCTGTCCGCCGCCGTGTGGATCGCAACGTGGGTTGCGATGGTGCTCACCGGCTGCACGCTCGACTTCGGCAAGTACACGGGCCCCGGGGACCTCGACGCGAGCGCCATGGATGCGAGCCGCTCGGACGCGGGCCCGGACGCCGGTCCGCGCCGCGACGCGGGGCCCGACGCGACGCTCGACGCGCCTACGGGGTTCCTCACGATCACGTCGGTCACCCCGAACAAGGGCGTCGGCAACTCGGTGCAGACGGTCCGGATCGCGGGCACCGGCTTCACCGCTTCGACCACCGTCACGTTCGGCGGCGCGCCCAGCTCTCGTGTCGTCTTGGTCTCCGACGTGGAGCTCGAGGCCGACGTACCGGTCGGTCCCGAGATCGGCGCCATCGACGTGGTCGTCGCCGAAGGTTCGCTGGAGAACACGCTGGCCGGTGGGTATCGACGGGTGAACGGGACGATCCGCTTCCGCGCCGGGATCCGCTCGCTCGTTTCGTCGCTGGCGGTGGGCTCGACCCCCGCGCGCGTGGCCCTTTCGACCGGTCTCCTGGCGGGCGGAGACGCGGACGTGGACGCGGTCGTCGTGACGTCGAGCCCGTCCGAGGTGGTCGCGCTCTCGACCGGCGATGGCGCGGGCGGCTTCGGTGACCCCGCGACCGACGTGAGCCTACCGGTCGACGGGCTCGACGTGACGGTGGCCGACTTCGACGGAGATGGCGCAGAGGACATCGTCGTGCTGCAGGCGGACCGGGTGACCGTCTACGGTACGGCGTCCGACACGTTGACGGAGAGCTCCCGCTACGTCCTGATGGGCGGGCGGGCGCTGAGCGTGCTCGACTACGATCACGTCGGCGGGCTGGACATGATCGTGCGCGGCGATGCGATGTCGGGCGCGCTGTCTTTGCTGCGTAACTCGGGGACCGGCGTGTTCACGACGGCGCCGCCGTTGCCGCTGGACGCGATGTATGCGCTCAACGATGCGACCACGCCGGGAGACGTGGCGGACTTCGACGGGGACGGCTTCGTCGACTACGCGGTGGGCGCCAGGCGAGACCCGAGCACACCGGTCGTGCTGGTGTACCTACGGACCGCCAGCCCGCCTGCGTTCCGGGCGACGCCGACCGCGATCGTCATCGACGGCAACGGGGACCTCGGCGCGACGGTGCAGCAGGTGGTCGCGCGCGACTTCGATGGCGACGGGAACGTCGACCTCTTCGCGGTCGGCGTCGACTTCCAGACCGGGCCCGCGCGACTCATCCGAGGTGAGGGGACCGGCGCGTTCGCTCCCGCTGAGACGATCGCCGTCCCCGGGTTCGACCTGCTCGAGGACGCCGCGGCGGCGGACTTCACGTGCGATGGTTTCCCGGACGTCGTCGCGACCGACGACAAGGCGGAGATCGCGATCCTCGACAACCGCGGTGGCACCTTCACCGCGCTCACGCCGCTCGCGGCTCCGATGGGCTCGTACTTCGTGGACATCGCGGTGGCCGATCTGAACGGCGACGAGCTCCCCGACATCCTCGCCGTGTCCGTGCCGGAGGGTTCGAGCAACGGGTCAGTCGAGGTGCACGCGTTCCTCAACCGCGGCTTCGAGCCGTGAGGGCAGCTCAGCCGACGATCTCTTGGCGCACACGCTGGAGGCGCCAGAGGTTCTGATCGATCACGCGCCAGGCGTCCATCGCGCCATCGGCGAGCCGCTCGAACATCCAGAGGCCCTCGCCTCCCTCGACCTTGATGCGGGGGAGGCTGATCGGATCCATCCCCGCGCGCACCGCGCCGTGCATCGAGTTGAACGCGATCGAATAGCCCGCGTCGGCGAGCGCGCGCTCGGTGAACGCGTCGAAGTCGCCGCGCGTGCCGAACGGGTACGCGAAGCTGCGCACCTCGCGGCCGAGCTCGTCCTCGAGGCGGCGCTTGCTCTCGGAGGCCTCGTGGCGTGACTCGGGGCGCGGCATCGCGCCGAGCGAGCGGTGGGTGAACGCGTGACTGCCGATCTCCATCACGCCGCTCGACGCGATCTCGCGGAGCTCGTCCCAGTCGAGGTAGCGCTCGGGGAGCGCGTCGACGCTCAGACCGACGAGGCTGGCGGTGACGAACGCGACGGCCGGCACGCGATGGCGCGCGAGGATCGGCAGCGCCTCGGTCAGCGTGCTCTCGCAGCCGTCGTCGATCGTGACGAGGCACGCGCCGTCGGGGAGCGCGCGGGTGCCCGCGACGAAGCCGATCACGTCGTCCAGGCTCGCGGCCAACCCTCGCTCCGCGAGCCAGCGCACGTGCGCCTCGAACACGTCTGGGCGTACGCAAAACGGCTCGCGGTCTTCATGACCGATGCGGTGATACGTGAGCGCGCGCACCGCCGCGCCCGATCCGAGGACGCGCCGCACCGTGCGCTCGGCGGAGACCGAGCCGCTGGCCCACCGCGAGAGCGCGAGCCCCTGGCGGGCCGCCTTCTTCGCGATCCACCGCGCGTTCACGAGCCCGCCTCGAGCCGCGCCTTGAGCGCGTTGCGGTCGACCTTGCCGTTCGCGTTGAGCGGGAAGTCGTCGACGAGGTGGATCGAAGACGGCTGCATGTACGAGGGCAGCCGCTCGCGCGCCGCGGCGAGGATCGCGGCGGTGTCGCCATCGGGCTTGCCGACGAACCCGACCACCCCGTCGGCGCCGCTCGCCGTCGCGGGCCAGCCGATCGCGATCGCGACCTCCGCGCCCGACACGTCGCGCATCACCGCCTCGATCTCACCGAGCTCCACGCGGTAGCCCTGGATCTTGATTTGATTGTCGACACGGCCGAGATAGACGAGCGGTCCGCCCTCCGGCCAGACCACGCGGTCTCCGGTCCGATAGAACGTGCGCGTCTCGCCCGGCGGTACCACGAACGCCGCCGCCGTGCGATCGGCGTCGTTCCAGTAGCCGGGACACATCTGCGTCCCGGTCATCAACAGCTCTCCCGCCTCACCGCGCGGGAGCGCGCGCTGCGCCTCGTCGGCCACGCGGATCTCCATCCCGGGGTACGGCTCGCCGATCGGCACCACCCCGAGGTGGGCCTCGCCCTCGGAGCGCCCCTTCTCCCAGCGGTAGAGCGTGCACGCGATGGTGAGCTCGGTCGGACCGTAGAGGTTCTCGCACACCGCGTTCGGCGCCGCCTCGGCGAAGCGCTCGATCACCTCGACGGGCAGCGCCTCGCCGCAGAAGAGCGCCCAGCGGAGCTCGGGGTAGCTGTCCGGCTTGAGCATCTTGAGCCGGCTCATCAAGACCCCGGTCGACGGGACGCTGAACCATACCGTCAACGCGTTCTGCTTGATGTACTTGCCGGGAAACATCTTCTGCTGCGCGGTCGGCACGCACACGCACGCGCCGCGCTCCCACGCGCAGAAGAGATCGAACACGCTCAGATCGAACGTGAGATCGAACGTGTCGCTGAACCGATCGTGCTCGGTGATCCCGTAACGCTCGACCATGCTGTCGATGAACGCGTTCACGTTGCGGTGGGCGACCATCACGCCCTTGGGCTGCCCCGTGCTCCCGCTCGTGAAGAGGAGGTACGCGATCGCGTCGGGCGTCGTCTCGCCGAGCTTCGCTCGATCGGCCGGCGCGAGATCGGCGCGCCCGAGGAAGCGGTGGTGCACGAAGCGCGACGCGAGCCCGTCGACGTCTTCCGCGTCGGGCAACAGCACGAGGAGCGGACGCTCCACACCGTCGAGGAGCGCCTCGAGCTGGGCCGCGGCCGTCGGGTCGACGACGAGCGAGGACACCTCGCTCCGCACGAGCATCGCGCGCGTCCGATCGATCGGGAACGCGGGGTTGAGCGGGACGTAGCCGTGCCCGCGATAGAGCGCGCCGAGGATGCCCTCGAAGGTCGTCGGGTGCCGGTGGCCGAACACGGCGGTGAGGCGCCCTTCCCCGTCCGGCGCGGCCGCGTCGAGCGTCGCCGCGATGCGCTGCGCCGCCGCCAACAGCTCGGCGTAGCTACGAGCCTCGCTGCCGACACGGAGCGCTTCGCGGTCGGCGAAGCGCTGCGCCGAGGCGATGAACCCATCTCGCAGTGAGCGCGTCATGCCGATCCCGTGTCCAAGCCCTTTGCGGAAGCGCGATTCCGATTCCGATTCCGATTCCGATTCCGATTCCGATTCCGATTCCGATTCCGAGTCCGAGTCCGATTCCGATTCCGATTCCGAGTCCGAGTCCGAGTCCGAGTCCGAGTCCGAGTCCGAGTCCGAGTCCGAGTCCGAGTCCGAGTCCGAGTCCGAGTCCGAGTCCGAGTCCGATTCCGAGTC
>JBFWYI010000173.1:0-7783 GCA_050186575.1 Sandaracinaceae bacterium
CCGTCGCCGAGGTTCTGCCCCTCGGCGTGGTCGAACCGGCACGACTGCTCGAGCTCACCACCGAGACGGTGACGATCCGCCGGGGTGATCAGGAGGAGTCGGTCGACGCCGACGACGTGCTCACCTCGGCGGACTTCTACGCGGAGGCCGTCCCGCTCCTCCCGTCCACGCTGCCGCCCGAGGCGCGTGATCTCTTCCGCTTGATGCTCATCGCGCACCTCGAGCACAGTCTGGTCCTCGACGTCGTCGAGACGGAGCGCGACCGCAACGCCGCGCGCGAGTCGGTGCCGGTCACGAAGGGAGAGGTGCTCCAGCGGCAGGTGATCGTGCGCGCCGGCGATCCGATCGGGCCCGAGACCCGCGAGCGCCTCGATGCGTACTACGCCGCGCTGCGCATGCAGGGTGGGGGGAGCGACGCCGATGTCGACGTCGCGGCTGTCCTCGGGAGCGGCCTGCTCAACGCCATCCTCCTCTCGATCTTCGGGCTCGTCATCTTCTTCGCGCGCCCCGAGGTGTACGCCAACTACCGCTGGCTCCTGCTCCTCGCGCTCCTCACGGCGGCCTACTTCGGCGCGGCGGCGGCGATCGACCGCGGCGGATTCCCGGGAGAGGCGCTCCCGATCGCATTCGTGGCGCTCAGCGTCGCGGTGCTCTGGGACACCCGCATGGCCCTCCTCCTCGTGCTCGTGCTCACCGCGATCACGAGCACGCTGCCCCCGTTCTCCTCCCAGGGCACCGTGCTCGGGCTGATGGCGGGCGGCGCCGCGGCATCCATGAGCGTACGCGCGGTACGCCGCCGCTCCGACACCTGGATGTCGATCGCGATCATCGCGGGGGCGGCGGCCCTCGCGCTCCTCGGTCACGGCATGGCCACGGGCCGGCCCCTCGGCGAGGTCGCGCGCGGCGCGGCGGTCTTCGCCGGGAACGCGACCGCTTCCGCGCTCCTCGCGATGGGGTTCCTCTGGCTCTTCGAGATGTTCACGGGCATCACGACGGACCAGACGCTCCTCGAATGGGCGGACCCGACGCGGCCGCTGCTCCGCAACCTCGCGATGGAAGCGCCGGGCACGTACGCGCACACGATCAGCGTGGCGAATCTGGCCGAGTCGGCGGCCACGCGCATCGGCGCGAACGGGCTCCTGTGCCGCGTGGGCATGCTCTACCACGACGTCGGCAAGATGCTCAAGCCGCACTACTTCGTGGAGAACCAGCCGGACCAACGCAATCCGCACGACAAGCTGAAGCCCGAGACCTCCGCGGCGATCGTGCGCGAGCACGTCACCGAAGGCATGCGCCTCGCGCGCCAGGCCAAGGTGCCCGAGGTGGTGGTGAAGTTCATCGTCGAGCACCACGGAACGCAGAAGATCGGCTTCTTCTACGACAAGGCGCTCGAGGAGTCGCCCGAGCTGGCGGATCGGGAGCGCTTCTCCTATCCCGGGCCGAAGCCCCGCTCGAAGGAGACGGCGATCGCCATGCTGGCCGACTCGTGCGAGTCGGCGGCGCGCGCCATGCAGGAGCCGACGCCGGAGCGCGTGCGCGAGCTCATCGACGCGATCGTCGACTCGAAGATCGCCGACGGCCAGCTCGACGAGGCGCCGCTCACGCTCCGCGAGATCGCGCTCGTGAAGGACCAGTTCGTGAGCATCCTCTCGGGCGTGGCCCACCGGCGCATCGAGTACCCGGAGACCAAGCACCTCACGGACTCCGATCGAGGCGCGGGCTCCTCGGGCCCCCCGCGCGCGCTCCAGGCGTGAGCCCGCGCCGGGCGTCGCGCGTCCACGTCGACCCGGGCGAGCTGCCCGACGCGCCCACGCGGCTGATCGAGCGCGCGGTCCGAGCCGCGCTCGAACACGAGGGTCGCCCCGGCCTGGAAGTCTCCGTCGCGCTCCTCGGTGACGACGACATGCGCGCGCTCAACCATCGCTACCTCGGGAAGGACGCGACCACCGACGTGCTCGCGTTCGGCCTCGGCGAGGGCGACGAGCTGGTCGGGGACGTCTACCTGGGCTTCGAGCAGGCCCGCAGGCAGGCGGACGAGCTCGGCGTCGCCCTGGAGGAGGAGCTCGCGCGCCTGGCGATCCACGGCGCGCTCCACGTCTTGGGGCACGACCATCCCGAGGGGGAGGAGCGCGAGCGCAGCGCGATGTTCGCGCTGCAGGAACGCCTCCTCGGCGAGGTGCTCGCCCGCCGCTCGTAGCCGTGTAGGGCACGCCGCGGATCGAGGCACGTGGCTTGCCCCGGCCGAGCGGCGCCGGGATCTTCCGGCCGTCCGCCGGCCGTGCTCCGCACCGGCCGGAATCATCCGCGGGACGATCCCATGAGCACACCCCAGAGCCTCGAGCACACCCGCGAGCGCATCGAAGACCTGTTGGTCGACGGTGACGCGATCGCGGCCGGGACGCTCGCGGGTGAGCTGCACCCTTCTGACCTGGCCGACCTCTTCGAGTCGCTCCCGGAGGAGCTCGGCGTCAGGCTCCTCGAGGCGCTCCCCACCGAGCTCGCCTCCGAGGCGCTCGCGGAGATGGAGGAGGGGGAGGACCGGGGCGATCTCCTGACGTCGCTGTCGCCGGAGCGCGGCGCCGAGCTGCTCGGCGAGCTGGCCGACGACGACGCCGCGGACCTGATCGGCGACCTCGAGCCCACGGACCAGCGGCGCATCCTGGACGCGCTCCCCGCCGAGGAAGCGGGCGAGCTCATGGGGCTGCTCCAGTACGGCGAGGACACGGCCGGCGGACTCATGACCACGGAGTTCGTCGCGGTCGACGCGTCGCTGACGGCGGGCGAGGCGATCGAGGCGGTGCGGGTCCAAGGCCGCGAGGTTGGCAATTTCTACACCGTCTGGGTCGTCGACTCGCAGGGGAAGCTCCGCGGAACGCTCGCGCTCAACGAACTCGTCGTCGCCGAGCCCGGCACGCCCGTGCGCGATCTCGTCGAAGACGCGGTGGTGACCGTGCTTCCGGAGGTCGACCAGGAAGAGGTCGGACGACTCATCGCCCGCTACAACTTGGTCGCGATCCCCGTGGTGTCGCCCCAGGGCGTGCTCCTCGGTCGCATCACCTTCGACGACGTGATCGACGTGATCGAGTCGGAGCAGACCGAGGACATCCTGCGCCTCGCGGGCCTCGGCGACGACGAGGAAGTCCTCCGCCACACGTGGCGGGAGTCGGTGCGCGCGAGGCTTCCCTGGCTCGTGCTCAACCTCGTTACCGCTTCGCTTGCCGCCTCGGTCATCCTGCTCTTCGAGGACGTGATCGACGAGGTGCTCACGCTCGCGTTCCTGGCGCCGATCATCGCCGCGATCGGTGGGAGCTCCGGGACGCAGTCGCTCGCGATTACGATCCGCAGGATCACCGTGGAGGGCTCGGGGCGTGCGCGCGGCCACGTGCTCGGCGAGATCCTCGTGGGGCTCGTGAACGGGGCGGTGCTCGGCGGCGGCATCGCGCTGCTCGCGCTCGTCGTCGATGGCGATCCGCGCCTGGGGCTCGTCGTCCTCTTGGCGATGTGGGGGAACCTGGTCGTGGCCGGCTTCGCGGGTGCGTTCGTCCCCTCTACGCTCGACCGACTCGGCGTCGACCCGTCGGTGGCGTCGTCCGTGTTCGTGCACACCCTCACGGACCTGTGCGGGTTCTTCCTCCTCCTCGGCCTCGCGTCTCGACTGCTCCTCGGATGAAGCGTCTCGTCCGGAGCCTCTCGGTCCTCGTCCGCCTGAGCCCGTTCGCGCTGGCATTCCTGCGCGACCGGCGTGCCTGGGTCCTCTTCGGACGGCCAGCCGAGCGGGGCCCCGGGCACCACGAACGACGAGCCGAGCGCCTGACGGCGCGTCTCGCGCGACTCGGCCCCACGTTCATCAAGCTGGCGCAGCTGCTGAGCTCGCGCGCGGACATCCTGCCGGAGCCCTACCTCTCCCAGATCAGCACGCTCCAGGACCAGGTGCCGCCCGACCCGGCGGAGCGGATCCGCGCGGTGATCGAGCACGAGCTGGGCAAGCCGATCTCCGAGCTCTTCGAGGAGTTCCAGGACGCGCCCGAGGCGGCGGCGAGCCTCGGTCAGGTGCACCGCGCGCGCGCCGACGGAGCCGACGTCGTGATCAAGGTCCTGCGGCCCGGCGTCGAGGAGGCGGTGGCGCTCGATCTCGACATCTCGTTCCGCCTCCTCTTCTGGCTGAACATCCTCTTCCCGAACCACCACGTGAGGGCGCTCACGAACGTCGTGCGCGAATTCTCCGTGCGCGTGAAGGCGGAGATGGACTTCGTCGAAGAGGCGCGCAACATGGAGCGCTTCCGGCGCGTCTTCGCCGGCGAACGGAAGGTGCGTGTGCCGACGGTGCACGAGCGCTTCACGCGCAGACGCGTCCTGGTCATGGAGCGTTGCGAGGGCACGAAGATCGACCATCTGCACGAACGCTTCGCGTCCGGGCGCCTGTCGTTCAAGCAGGTCATGGAGACGCTCACCGGCGTGTACCTGCGGATGATGATGGTCGACGGCTTCATGCACGCCGATCCGCACCCCGGCAACCTGCTCGTGCAGGACGACGGCACGATCGTGCTGCTCGACTGGGGCGCCGTCCTCGAGGTGCCGCGCTGGACCCGCGAGTCGATCCTGCGCACCGCGCTCGCGGTGGGGCGCGAGGACATCGACTCCGTGATCAACGAGATGTACCGCCTCGGCATGATCAGCCCGGAGGTGTCGCGCGGCGAGATCCGCGAAGCCGCGACCGAGATCCTCCGTATCGTCGAACGCGCCAAGACGACGAACCGCGCGCGCATCGTGCAGGAAGTCGTCTCCGAGCTGCTCGACACCTTCTACACGTGGCCGCTCACGCTCCCGCAGGAGCTCGTGTACTTCTTCCGCACGGCCGCCCTCATCGAGGGCGTGGCGTACCGCTACGACGCCAACTTCGACGGGCTCACCTTCGTGCGTGGCGTGATCCAGCGTCACCAGTCCGACCTCCTGCGCACCACCGGACAGCAGCCCGCACAGATCGCCAAGAGCTTCGTCGAGGACGCGCAGGGAGCGGTGCGCTCGGTGCGCGACCTCGTCACGCGCGCCGAGCGCGAGGAGCTCCGCATCCGGGTGCACCCGCGCGACATGCAGACGCAGGAGCGCTTCCTCCACCTGCAAGCGCGCCGCTTGCTGCTCAGCATCTTCGCGTCGGCGACGGCGGTGATCACGTCGATCCTCTTCATCGCGATCCGCAGCTGGTGGCTCCTCGGAGCCGGGCTGCTGCTGGCGCTCGTGATGTTCATCGTCGTGCTCTTCATCCCCACGCACCTGCTCGAGAACCCGCTCCGTCACGCGCGTGGGATCCGGCCGGGGAAGCGTTGAGTTGAGCGCCTCACCCAAGGCGCCGGACGGCGCGCTCGCCCCGCTCCTCGAGCGCTTCCGCTCGGGTCAGACGGCCGCGCTCGCGCGCGCGATCTCCATCGTGGAGAGCGAGCGCCCAGGCTTCCAGGACCTGCTGCACGCGGTGCTCGCGCGCGGGCCGAGCGCGCGGCGCGTCGGGTTCACGGGCCCGCCGGGGGCGGGGAAGTCGAGCCTGCTCGCGGCGCTCGCCACCGCCTACCGCGAGCGGGGTGAGCGCGTCGGCGTCGTCGCGGTCGATCCCACGTCGCCGTACTCGGGCGGGGCGCTGCTGGGCGACCGCATCCGCATGAACGACCTCGCGACCGATCCGGGCATCTTCATCCGCTCCATGGCGAGCCGCGGATCGCTCGGAGGTCTCGCGACGACGACGAAGGAAGTGCTCGACCTCGTCGACCGCTTCGGCTTCGAGAACGTGCTGGTCGAGACGGTGGGCGTCGGTCAGACGGAGCTCGAGATCACGGCCGCGGCGGACACGGTCGTCGTCGTGCTCGTGCCCGAGTCGGGCGACGCGATCCAGGCCATGAAGGCCGGGCTCATGGAGATCGCCGACGTGTTCGTCGTGAACAAGGCGGACCGGCCGGGCGCGGCGCGCTTGGTGAAGGAGATCCGCCAGGCGCTCCACCTTCGCGAAGGGCGCGCGCTCGGCGACGTGCCCGCGCACCACGGCGTGGACCTCGGGGCGGTCGCGAGGGCGGCGGACGACGCGCGGCAGCGGCAGGTGGGAGCCCAGCGTCCCGAGCCGGCGGGCGAAGGCGGTGCGGGCGGGCACGACGAGCCGGTCGGCGACCGCGCGTCCGCCACTTCCGCCTCGTGGGAGATCCCGGTGCTCACGACGAACGCGCTCACGAACGAGGGGCTCGCCGACCTCGTCGCGGCGATCGACCGCCACCGGACCTGGCTCGAGTCGAGCGGAGAGCTCGTGACGCGCCGACGCCAGCGGGCGCGCGGTCGCATCCGCGACGTGGTCGACCGGGAGCTCCGCCGCGTCGCCTGGTCGTCGGACGCCACCGCGCAGGCTCTCGACGCGGGCGTGGGTCGCATCGAGCGGGGCGAGGCGTCGCCCTATTCGGTGGCTCGAGAGATCCTGGCGCGGCTCCTGCGTTGACCCTCTCTCCGCGGGCGGGTCATCTTTCGGGTGCCGGCCCGCGCGTTCGAGCGCGGGCGGCGAGGAGGAGACGCTGATGTCGACGATCGAGCGAGACGTGTTGGGCCGCTCCGAGCTCGCCGCGCTCGTGCGCGAGCGCGAGGCGGAGCTCGCCGAGCTGAAGGCCCTCCTCGCGGAGTGGGAGGACCTGTTCGACGCGACGCCCAAGCGCGACGCGCTCTTCACCACGGTCTCGGGGCGGGACGTCCAGCCGCTCTACACCGCGCTCGACCGCGCGGGTGTGGACGAAACCGACGCGCTCGGTGTGCCCGGCCTCTATCCGTTCACGCGTGGGCCGTACGCGACCATGTATCGCACGCGGCTCTGGACCATGCGGCAGTTCGCCGGCTTCGCGACCGCGGAGGAGACCAACGCGCGCTACAAGTACCTGCTCGACCACGGGCAGACCGGTCTCTCGGTCGCGTTCGATTTCCCCACGTTGATGGGGTACGACTCCGACCACCCGCGCTCGCTGGGCGAGGTCGGAGTCTGTGGCGTGGCGATCTCGTCGCTCGCCGACATGGAGACGCTCTTCGACGGCATTCCGCTCGATCGCGTGTCCGTGTCGATGACCATCAACGGCCCCGCGGTGATCCTCTTCTGCTTCTACGTCGCGGCCGCAGAGAAGCAGGGAGTCGCTCCCGAGGTGCTCCGCGGCACCGTCCAGAACGACATCCTGAAGGAGTACCAGGCCCAGCACGCGTGGGTCTTCCCGCCGGAGCCGGCGCTTCGCTGCATCGTCGACATGTTCGCGTGGTGCAGCGAGCACGCACCCAAGTACAACCCGATCTCGATCTCGGGCTACCACATCCGCGAGGCCGGCGCGACCGCCGCGCAGGAGCTCGCGTTCACGCTCGCCAACGGCTTCGAGTACGTGGAGCGGGCGATCGCGCGCGGGCTCGATGTCGACGCGTTCGCGCCGCGCCTCTCGTTCTTCTTCGACGTGCACAACGACTTCTTCGAAGAGATCGCCAAGCTGCGCGCCGCGCGGCGCATCTGGGCTCGGCGCCTGCGTGAGCGCTACGGCGCGAAGGACCCCGAGTCGTGGCGCCTGCGCACGCACGCACAGACCGCCGGGGTGAGCCTCACGGCGCAGCAGCCCGAGAACAACATCGTGCGGGTCGCGTATCAGGCGATGGCCGCGGCGTTGGGCGGCACGCAGTCGCTGCACACCAACTCGATGGACGAGACGCTCGCGCTCCCCACCGAAAAGGCGGTGCGGATCGCGCTGCGCACGCAGCAGATCCTCGCGTACGAGTCCGGGGTCGTGAACAC
>JBFWYI010000174.1:0-7062 GCA_050186575.1 Sandaracinaceae bacterium
GGTCGTTCGAAGGCGAGGTCACTCCGTGGACCCTGCGGAGCGAGGCGTTCGACGAAGGCGGCCGCTTGATCCTCCTCGAGCAGCTCCGCGCCCGATGGCGCTGGCGGCGTTGGGACTCCGGCGAGGAAGGTCCGATCGATCCGGCCGCGCTTCCCCCCACGTTCGACGCCCAGCTCCGCGCGCGCCTCGACGCGCGCGATGGGCGGTACCGGTTGGTCCGACGCCGCGCGACGGCGGAGGAGGTCGCTCCTGCGATCGACCTCGGACCCGCGGGGCGACGCCGGGCGGCGATGCAGCGCGCAGACCTCGCGTGGACGGGCCGCCGTTTCGCGTTCGCCCGCGCCGAGGGTGAGGCCGTCTTCCTCACCTCGATCACCTGCGCGCGGGGCCCTGCCGTGGGGTCGACCCCGAATGCCGCGCCCCCCGAGAGTGTGGTAGAGCAGCGTTTCGCGGGCGCTTCCGGGCGACCGTGACACCTTTTCGAAATCACTTGACCCTTCGCCTCGCGGACTTCTTCGCGCACGATCGCGGCGGCCCGCGCAACCCACGTTGGACCGGTGATTCGGAAGCTCGAAAAGTACGAGATCCTGGAGGAGATCGGCCATGGCGGCATGGCGACGGTCTACCGCGCGCGCGACACCGTCCTCGACCGCACCGTCGCGCTGAAGGTCATGCACCCGCACCTGCGCGGCGCCGAAGAAGCGCGCCGCCGCTTCCATCGGGAGGCGCGCAGCGTCGCGCGCCTGCGCCACCCGCGGGTCATCGAGATCTACGACTTCTCCGGCGAGGGATCCGAAGAGTCGTACATCGCGATGGAGCTGTTGACGGGGCCGACCCTCAAGCAGTGGCGCGAGGAGCAGACCGAGCTCCCGGCCGAGATCGCGGCGTGCTTCGTGATCGAGATCGCCAAGGCGCTCGAGTCCGCCCACGCGGCCAACATCGTCCATCGCGACGTGAAGCCCGAGAACGTCTTGTTGCACGAGCAGCGGACGCTCAAGCTCACCGACTTCGGGATCGCCGACATGATCGACGCGATCTCGATGACCGCGACCGGTCAGATCCTCGGCTCGCCCGGTCACATGGCGCCCGAGCAGATCGAGGGGCGCGACTCCGACACGCGGACCGATCTCTTCTCGCTCGGCACCGTGCTCTACTACCTCGCGACAGGACGTCTTCCGTTCACCGGTCGCAACCCGCACCAGGTGCTCAAGCGGATCGTCGACGGCGAGTACGCGGATCCCTTGCGGGTGAACCCCGCGATCGGCGGCGGGTTGCGCGAGATCATCGTGAAGTCGCTCGAGAGGGAGCTCGGCGCGCGCTACCAGACGGCCAAGGAGTTCCGCGAGGCGCTCGAGGCGTTCGTCAAGAAGGTCGGGATCGACAAACCCGACGAGGCGCTCGCCGAGTACTTACAGGACCCCGAGGGCGCGAAGGCCCGGCTGACCAAGCGGACGATCGACGCGCTCATCGACGAGGGCTCGCGCGCATCGGACGCGGGCGACGTGCCGAAGGCCCTCGACTGCTACAACCGCGTGCTCGCGCTCGACGACGGCAACGAGCGCGTGCTCAAGCTCATCGAGCGCGTGGGGTTGGATCGCACGCGTCGGATGATGCTGATCGCCGGCGTGAGCCTCTGCGCGGTGGGCTTGGGCTTCGGCGGCCTCGCGTGGGCGGTGTGGTCCACGCCGGACGATCCCATCGAGCCGATCGCGAACGCGGACGTCGACGCGGCGGTGGTCGTGGACGTCAACGGGTCTGACGCGGCGGCGTCCGACGCGGCGATCGTGGCGGACGCGGGCGAGCGCACCGACGCGGCGACCGGCGATGCCGGCGTGAGCGACGCGGGTCGTCGAGACGCCGGACGCGTGCGGGTGGCGGTCAACGAACCATCCGATCGTACGCGCGTTGTGAGGATCATCCCGACCATCGGCAACGCGACGCTCGAGGTGGACGGGCAGCCGCTCGAGGGCCGCGAGATCGAGCTCACACTCGGCTGGCACACGGTGACGGTGGTTCCCGGCCAGCGCGCCGAAGCGAGCTACCGACGTACCGAGAATCGCGTGGAGGTCGAGTCGAGCACTGCCGAGCTACGCGTCAGCGCGGAGCTGCAAGACGCGCTGATCGTCGTCGACTCGGCCGTGCCGGGGCAGGTCACGGTCACCCAAGGCGCGAGCGGAACGGGGCGCACCGGCCGGGTCATCTACGTGAGCATGCGTGCGGAGGTGAGCAGCCCGCTCATCACCGTCAGCGCTCCGGGGTATGAGAACTGGACCACGCGCGAGACTCTCCACGCGGGCGGGGCCGCGGTGCGGATCAGCGCCGATCTCCGGCGCGGCGGGCTCGCCGAAGTCCCGTAGCTCCCACCTGCGAGCCGCGTTGCGCGCTCTTGAGCACCCGTAAAACTGCGGGTCGGAGCGCCCGTCGTGGTATGGCGTGCTCCGAGTTCCTCGCATGGCGCCCACCCCCCGAGCTGCGTGCTTCGACGCCGGCCCGTTCGGTCTGGCGCGGGCGCTCGGGCTCGCGCTCACGCTCTTCCTCGGGCTCGCCAACCGTGCCGAGGCCCAGAGCGAGGCGTTTCGTGACGCGCAGGCAGCCTACCTCCGCGCCGACTACGACCGGGTCATCGATCTTCTCTCTCCGTTGGTCGAGGGCCCGACGGTCCTCATACGCGATCCGGTGCTCCTCCAGGAAGCCAGGGAGATCCTGGGTGCCGCCTATGTCCTCACCGGTCGCCCGCAGCTGGCGGAGCCCGTCTTCGACGCGCTTCTGCGCCAGGTGCTCGCGGTCTCCGAGCAGCAATTTCGCCGCTACCGCCTCGACCCGGCGGAGTTCCTCGACTCCGTCCACGCGGTGTTCGATCGCGTGCACGCCCGCATCCTCGGCCAGCTCGAGCAGGAGCAGCAGACGCGCGCCCAGCGCGAGGCCGAGGCCCGCGAGCGACGGCGCGCGGCCCTGCTGATGCTCGTCGAGATGGCCGAGTCGACGGAGGTCTCCTACGAGGTCGCCGAGCTGCCGAGCTACGTCCCGTTCGGGGTCGGCCAGTTCAACAACGGCGACGACATCGCGGGCTACACGTTTCTGGTGACCGAGACCCTGCTCTTCGCGACCACCCTCGGGACGTGGATCGCTTGGGCCGACACGTGGTTCAACCTGCCCCTCGTCCCGACCTCGAGCACGCCCAACCCCGCCTATCCGCCGTGGGCGCCGCGACCCCTGGTGCGCGACCCGAACGAGTCCCAGGCGGCGCTCCTCAACACGCTCAGCACGATCAACTGGATCGCCGCGGGCCTCCTGGTCCTCGATGTCGCAGCCGGCATCCTCGAGGCCCGGATCAACTTCCGCGAGCGTCGCACCATCCGCCGACGCCGCGAGGTTCCACGCGAGATCCTCGAGGAGCTCGAGCTCGGCGTGGGCCCCGGCGGGCTCTCGATCCATGGCCGTTTTTGAGGACCGTCACGGCGCGCTTCCGATCTGATTCCGCGCGGTTGTCGAATTGCTGGCGCTCGACTTGACAGGGTAGGGGCCGCCAGTACAGTTCCGCTCCCCGCGAGCCGGGATCCGCGTTTTTGCGGTTCTACCTCGCCTTTCACCGAGATTTTCCGCTTCGATGCCCACCATCAATCAGCTCGTCCGCAAGGGACGCCGGATGCCGAAGGCGAAGACCGCTTCGCCCGCGTTGCAGGACTGCCCGCAGAAGCGCGGCGTGTGCGTTCGCGTCTACACGACCACCCCGAAGAAGCCGAACTCGGCGCTCCGCAAGGTGGCTCGCGTGCGCCTCAGCAACGGGATCGAGGTCACGACCTACATCCCCGGCGAAGGCCACAACCTGCAGGAGCACTCGGTGGTGCTCATCCGCGGCGGTCGTGTGAAG
Organism: Sandaracinaceae bacterium; assembly: GCA_050186575.1. Taxonomy (GTDB): domain Bacteria; phylum Myxococcota_A; class Polyangia; order Polyangiales; family Sandaracinaceae; genus JAUHXR01. Next base: position 3,872 of record JBFWYI010000174.1, read on the forward strand.
GACCTCCCGGGCGTGCGTTACCACGTGGTGCGCGGCGCGCTCGACGCGTCGGGCGCAGCGGGTCCGTCCAACACCAACAAGGCCACGCGGACGCAGGGACGTTCGAAGTATGGCGTGAAGCGCCCGAAGGGCTGAGAGAAGAACCATGCCTCGCCGCCGCGACGTACCCAAGCGCAAGATCCTCCCCGATCCGAAGTACAGCGATCGGATGGTCGCGAAGTTCGCGAACATCCTCATGGTCAACGGCAAGCGCTCGACCGCCGAGCAGATCCTCTACGGCGCGTTCGACATCATCGAGAGCCGCTACAAGGAGGACCCGATCGAGGTCTTCCGCAAGGCGATCGACAGCGTGAAGCCGCGGGTCGAGGTCAAGAGCCGCCGCGTCGGTGGCGCGACCTACCAGGTCCCGGTCGAGGTCCGCGCGGACCGTCGCCTCGCGCTCGCGATGCGCTGGCTCGTGAGCTACAGCCGCGAGCGCGGCGAGAAGCGGATGGTCGAGCGCCTCGCCGCCGAGCTCAAGGAAGCGGCGGAGGGCCGTGGCAACGCGGTCAAGAAGCGCGAAGACGTGCACAAGATGGCGGACGCCAACAAGGCGTTCGCCCACTACCGGTGGTGAGCGCCCACTAGCGCAACGAACCTTACCGATTCGGCAGGTCGCCTCGTACGCCGTGAGCGCGATACCACCGGAGATGGGAGTAGCCAGAGCTCGATGAAGTCGAATCCATAGAGAGTGTGGTCAGTGCAAAGGTTTCCGTAGGTCAGCGTCCCGTTGACCAGCCCAGGCGAGTCCTGGCGCGTTCGGAACCACGGGCTCCACTCCAGACCCTCTTCGACGAAGGCGATCCGATGGTGATCGCGAGGCCGAAGGGGGTCGAGTTGTATTCGGCCGCGATCAACCAAGCTCTGCCACGAACCCATGCCCCGCCAGTATCCACTCGAGCGCACGCGCAACATCGGCATCATGGCCCACATCGATGCCGGCAAGACGACGACCACCGAGCGCGTCCTCTACTACACCGGCGTCAACTACAAGATCGGTGAGGTCCACGACGGCGCTGCGACCATGGACTACATGGAGCAGGAGCAGGAGCGCGGGATCACGATCACCAGCGCCGCCACCACCTGCTTCTGGCAGCCGGCGAAGGGCCCGTTCGAGGGCGAGCGCCACCGCATCAACATCATCGACACGCCCGGTCACGTCGACTTCACGATCGAGGTCGAGCGTTCGCTCCGCGTGCTCGACGGCGCGGTCGCGGTGTTCGATGGCAAAGAAGGTGTCGAGCCGCAGTCGGAGACGGTCTGGCGCCAGGCCGACCGCTACGGCGTCCCGCGCATCTGCTTCGTCAACAAGATGGACAAGGCGGGCGCCGACTTCCCGCGCGCCCTCGCGACGATCAAGGACCGGCTCGGCGCCCCCGCGCTCGCCGTTCAGCTCCCGCTCGGCAGCGAAGAGAACCTGGCCGGGGTCATCGACCTCATCACGATGAAGGCGCTCCGCTTCTCGGACGACAACCTCGGCGCCGAGTGGACGGTCGAGGAGATCCCCGCCGAGTACAGGGACGCCGCGGACCTCGCGCGCACCGAGCTCATCGAGGGCGTCGCCGAGCTCGACGAGGCGCTGATGGAGCGCTTCCTCTCCGACGACACGAGCTTCTCGGAGAACGATCTCAAGCTCGCGCTCCGCAAGGGCACTTGCGCACAGAAGGTCGTCCCCGTGCTCTGCGGCTCGGCGTTCAAGAACAAGGGCGTCCAGCAGCTCCTCGATGCCGTCATCGACTACCTCCCCTCGCCGCTCGACGTGCCGCCGACCGTAGGCACCGACATCGACGACCCGGAGAAGGAGATCGCGCGCGAGGCGAGCGACGATGCTCCCTTCGCGGCGCTCGCGTTCAAGATCCTCAACGATCCGTTCGTCGGCCAGCTCACGTTCCTCCGCATCTACTCGGGCACGATCGAGAGCGGCACCGCGGTGCTGAACACGACGACCCGGAAGCGCGAGCGCGTCGGCCGGCTCCTCCTGATGCACGCGAACAACCGCGAGGACATCAAGGAGGCCTACTGCGGAAACATCGTTGCCGCGGTCGGGCTCAACAACGTCAACACGGGTGACACGCTCTGCGACCAGAACGCGCCCGTCGTGCTCGAGCGGATGGACTTCCCCGAGCCGGTCATCAGCGTCGCCATCGAGCCGCGGACCAAGGCCGACAGCAAGAAGCTCGGCGAGGCGCTCGGCAAGCTCCAGCGCGAGGATCCGAGCTTCCGCGCGTTCACCGACGAGGAGTCGGGCCAGACGATCATCGCCGGGATGGGCGAGCTGCACCTCGAAATCCTGGTTGACCGCCTCAAGCGCGAGTACAAGGTCGAGTGCAACGTCGGCGCTCCCCAGGTCGCCTACCGCGAGTCGGTGCGGGACTGGGTCAAGGCCGAGGGCAAGCTCAAGCGCCAGACGGGCGGCCGCGGCATGTTCGGCCACTGCTGGATCGAGCTCGGCCCGCTCAGCGAGGAAGACCAGAAGGAGTACGGGATCTTCCGCTTCGAGAACAACGTCGTCGGCGGCGTGATCCCGAAGGAGTTCATCGCTCCTATCCAGAAGGGCATCTCGGACGCGATGACCCGCGGCGTGCTCGCCGGCTACCCGGTCATCAACATCCACGCGAAGCTCTACGACGGCAGCTACCACGACGTGGACTCGAGCGCGGCCGCGTTCGAGATCGCGGGCAGCTTCGCGTTCCAGGAGGGCGCCAAGAACGCCGGGATCCACCTCCTCGAGCCGATGATGGACGTCGAGGTGCGGACCCCCGAGGACTACATGGGGGACGTCATCGGCGACCTCAACTCCCGCCGCGGCAACGTCGGGGCGATGGAGGACCTCGGGAACATGAAGGTCATCCGCGCGAGCGTCCCGCTCGCCGAGATGTTCGGTTACGCCACCGACCTGCGTTCGAAAACTCAGGGTCGAGCGGTTTACACGATGCAGTTCGAGAGATATGCCCCCGTCCCCACGAACGTGGCGGACGTGATCGTCGCCAAGGCGAAGGGCGAATAGACCAAAGGGTGTAAAGACATGGGCAAGGAAAAGTTCGTTCGTAACAAGCCGCACGTGAACGTCGGCACGATCGGTCACATCGACCACGGCAAGACCACCCTGACGGCCGCGATCACGAAGGTGATGAGCGACAAGTTCGGTGGGA
>JBFWYI010000175.1:0-7040 GCA_050186575.1 Sandaracinaceae bacterium
GGACAAGCCGGTCGCGCGCATCCCGAGGAAGGCGACCAGCATCGAGAGCGGGATCAGGCTCGCCACCACCAGCCCCGCGCGAAGGTTTCGCAGGAATAGGAAGAGGACGACGATGACGAGGATGCCACCCTCGGCGAGGTTCCTGGCGACCGTGGAGATGGTGCTCCGGATCAGCTCGGTGCGATCGTAGAAGGGGACGATCGTGACGCCTTCGGGCAGCGTCGGCTGGATCTGCGCGACGCGCGTCCGCACGCGATCGACGACCGCGCGCGAGTTCTCTCCGAGCATCATCATCACGACGCCCGCGACGATCTCGCCGTTGCCGTCTCGCGTGACTGCGCCGTGGCGAACCGCCGGTGCGAACGCGACGCGGCCGAGGTGTCGAGCCAGAATGGGGGTCCCGTCGTCGCCGTTGGCGATCACCGTGTCGCCCAGGTCGTCGAGCGTCCCGATCAGGCCGTCGCCCCGCACCAGGAGTTGCTCGCGATGGCGCTCGATGTACGCGCCTCCGGCGCTCCCGTTCGAGCGTTGGAGCGCCTCGATCACATCGCGGAGAGACAAGCGGTGCGACTGGAGCAGGGCCGGATCGAGCTCGAGCTGGTAGGTCCGAAGCTCGCCGCCGAACGTGTTGATCTCCACGACCCCGGGCACGCCCTTCAGCTGCGGTGAGATGTACCCTTCGAGGATCGATCGCAGCTCCATCGGCGTTCGGCCCGGTCCGCGCACCTCGAACTGATAGACCTCGCCAAGCCCAGTGGAGAGCGGCGCGATCTCGGGTGTCCCGTATCCCTCCGGGATCACGTCGCGGGCTTCCTGCAGGCGCTCGGCGACGAGCTGCCGCGCGCGATAGATGTCGGCGTCGTCCTCGAAGACCACCGTGACCTGAGAGAGCCCGAACTTCGACACGGAGCGGAGATCCGTCACCTGAGGCAGGCCGCTCATCGAGCGCTCCACCGGTACAGTGACAAAGCGCTCGACCTCGAGCGGGCCGAGCGCGGGCGCCTTCGTCAGGATCTGCACCTGGACGTTCGTGATGTCCGGGACTGCATCGATCGGAAGGGTGCGTGCGGCGCTGACCCCGAGCGCCACGACGACGGCCGTCAGCACCAGGACCAGAAATCGGTTGCGGAGGGACCACTGGACGATGTGCTGCAACATCTCAGTCGTCCTCGTCTGCGAAGGAGGAGCGTTCGAACTCGGCCTTGAGGGTCAGGCTGCCATCGGCGACGACCTCTTCCCCTTCTCGAAGGCCGCTCTGAATCTCGACGGTCGCGGCCGTGCGCGCGCCGACGCGCACCCGTCGAACCGCGAAGGTCCGATCGGCACCCCGGACGAAGACGACCTCCTCGCCAGCGACCCGCTGGAGCGCGGCCGCCGGGATCGTCAGCGCGGGCCGATCGTCCTCGGCCGGCTGGGTAGCTTCGTCCCCGAGCAGCCGCGCCCGACAGAACATGCCGGGGCGAAGCGTGTGATCCTCGTTCGACACGACGACGCGCACTCGCGCGCTTCGCGTTCGGTCGTCGAGGAGCTCCCCGACGTGCGTAACGCGCCCGCGAAGGTCGCGCCCCGGAAGCGCGCCCAGCGTGATGGAGACCTCCTGCCCGACCGCCACCCGTCCGAGATCCCGCTCATAGGCGGTTAGCACCGCCCAGAGCTCGCCGAGGTCTGCGACGGTGAAGAGGGTGGCCGCTGCGTCGACGTTCTGCCCGACGATCGCCTGCCGCGCGACGACGATGCCCGCGATTGGACTTCTCAGCGTAACCGTCGAGCCCGCGGAGTCCGTCGCTCCTGGGGCGCCGAGACCGAGCGCCACGAGCGCACCGCGGGCGGCCTCCAGGTCGGCGCGAGCGGCGGCGAGGTTCGCGCGCGCCGCCTCGAAGTCGGCAGCGGAGGAGATGCGATCCTGGCGAAGAAGCTCCTGCCGTTGGTGTGTCGCCTGGGCTTGCTCGACTCGCGCGGCAGCGGTGATGTACGCGCCACGCGCGCGACCATATTCGCTGCTGTCCACGGTCGCGAGCGCAGCACCGCGCTCGACGCGGTCGCCTACGTTGACGTTCACGCGCGAGACGCGCGCGGCCGTACGGGGGCCGACCATGGCCATCCGATCGGGCGGCACGACAAGCTCTCCGACCAACACGATGTCGCGGGAGAGACGACCGCGCGCGACCCGCGCGACCTCAAGGTGCGCTGCCTCCAGCGCCTCCTCGCTCAGTCGGACAGTCTTCGCGGCGCCTTCTTCCTCTTCACGGTGCTCGCCTTCCTCTTCACGGTGCTCGCCTTCCTCTTCACGGTGCTCGCCTGCTTCTGCGTGACCTTCCGTCGACGCTCCTGAAGGATGGCGCATGCGGGCGAACACGAGCCCGGCGACGACCACGGCGAGCGCCGTGAGCGAGACGGCGATGATCTTCTTGCTGCGAGTCATCGGAGCACCCCCAGCGCGCGCTGCAGCGAAATGGCGGCATCGGCGAGCTCAACGAGCGCATCGAACTGCTCGCGACGCGTGTCCGCGAGCTCACGCTGCACGACCAGCACCCGCGTGAGGTCGCTCTGACCGAGCTCGAATGCGCGTTGCGTGAGGCGAAGCCCATCTTCGACCGCGGGGATGGCGTCCGTTTCGAGGATGTGAAGTCCGTCGAGGGCCGCTTGATAGCGTCGTCGTGCCACTCGCACCTCGGCGTCGACGCGAATAGCGAGAGCCTCGCGCTCAGCTTCGAGGCGCTGCGTCCGAGCCTGCGCGATCGCGATCGGTCCCTGGTTTCTTTGAAAGATTGGAAGCGGCAGACCGATGCCGAGGAGAAAGACGTTGTTTCCTTCCTCGCGCTGGTACGTCGTCCGTAGGACCGGGACCGGCCACGCCGCACGCTGCTCAGCGTCGACGTCGAGGCGGGAAGCCCTCAACGCGGCGTCCGCGGCGACGATCTCGGGCCGGTCCGTCGGCGCCATGCGCGCGAGCGCGTCGGTGAACTCGGAGCTCACCGATCCGAGCTCGCCCGTGACCTCCACTGAACGATCTCCTGGTATCCCAAGGATGCCCTTCAGCGCGGTGACGCTCATCTCGCGGTTGGCCTCGGTCGTCGTCACGGCCCGCCGCGCACGCGCTGCGGCGACCCGCAGCAGCGCGACATCTGGATCGCCGATCTCCCCGGCGTCGCGGCGACGCTCGGCCGTGCGCAGAAGTGCGGTCGTGAGATCGAGCTGCTGGCGCGCCCAGCGGTCCTCGGCGGTCGAACGCAACGCTCGGTAGTACGCCGCGAGCGCCTCTGCGAGAGCTTGCTGCTGCGACGTCCCGACGAGCGCTTCGTCGCGCGCGATCGCGCCGCGAGCGGCGTCGATCTCGGCGCCGCGACGCCCATAGATCTCGAGGGGCATGCCGAGCGTCACCTCCGCGTCGGGGATCGTGTCGTTCGGGCGGAATCGCGGCCCAGCTGCCACGTCCAGCCAGGGCGACTGACGAAGCAGCACCTCGGCGCCCACGAGTTGACCTCGGCTCTCGCCGACTCGTCGAGTCGCGACGATCACGTCCGGGCTCCGACTTCGAGCCAACTCAGCGACCTCTGCGCGGCCGAGTCGAAGAGGCGCTTCCTGTGCCTGAGCGCGCAGCGACACGAGCGCGAGCGACAGGACGAGCCCGCCGATGAACCATCGAAAGACAATTGCCGTAGACAAGACACATCACTCCTCCGCGTCGCCTGCGCGACGCCAACAAGCCTCTGGAACACGCACGGTTGGTTCGGGCGGGTTCAGGCTCGCGGAGGGTGAAAGACCTCGTTGGCGCTATCGCGCGAATGGCAGGTGTCGACGGGGGGCGAGGCCGGCGCTCCGCAGAGCGCGAGCGGCGCCGTCGCGTGCACCATCGCAAGCGGCGCCGGCACGGACGGAGCGAGCTTGGCGCATAGCCCGTGGGAGCAGTTCGGCGGGCAGTGCTTTTGCCCATCCGAGCCGTCGCAATCAACCGAACACGCGACGGGTTCGCCCGCCACGAGTTCCACGGCCAGCTCGGGGAGCCCGCTCGCGACGAGCGCGACGAAGGCCGCGACGATGATCGCCAACCACGAACGCGAGACCGATCGGCGTCGGGCGCGCCTCGTCATCGCGATCGCTCCTGGTGCCGAGCGAAGGCCTCGCGGACGGCGCGCTCGAGCGTCGGGCTCTCGAGGCGGTAGTACGCGAGCTTGCCCTGCATCCGGCACTTCACGGCACCCTCCCGACGCAGCCGCTGCAGCTGCTGCGACGTCGCGGGCATCGACCGCCCCAGCACGCGGGAGAGATCGCACACGCAGAGCTCGTGGAACGAGAGCGCGTAGAGGATGCGCAAGCGCGTGGGGTCAGCGAGCAGAGCGAACTCAGCTGCGGTGCGTTCGAGGGTGTCCTCGTCCGGCATCGCGGCGAGAACGTGGGCGACGTTCTCCTCGTTCACGAACTCGACGCCACACGTGCCCGCGTCGTCCGAGGCGGACGGCAGGCGAGCACGATCGGCGCGGTTCGTTTCCACGAGTTCGAAAACTCGCAAGCTTGGAACCGACCGTCAACGGTGTCGCAGTTGGTCCTACTTCCGGCGGGCAACAGCCGCTTTGTTCCAAAAGCGGCTATTCGCGTCGGGGCGCCGAGCGCTCACCCCACCAGCTTCTCGAGCATCGCCATCCCGCGCACGGCCTCGGCGGGCGTCGCGTCGGCGAGCTCGAGGTAGACGCGGCCGCTCTCGTTGAAGTCCTCGGTGTTCACGCACCAGCGCTCGTTCGCGGGCGTCGCCAGCTCGATCTCGGCGGCCAGCTTGTGCAGCGCGGCCTTCACGACGCGGTAGCTGGTGCCCTTGGGGAAGCGGAGCGCGATCTGCGGCTCGGGCGTTCCGTAGCGGCTCTCGCCCTGGCTCACGGTCTTCGTCGCCTGCGTGTTCTTCGTCGTCGTGCTCATCGTCGTCCTCCGTGGCGCGTCGTGCGAAGTGCCCGTCGCGTGGGGACATACAGGCTTCGGTTCGCGCACGTAGCAAGGCCAAGGATGTCGAGTTTCCGATGTTCTTTCCGGTGCTTGGAGGCGTACTGCCTACACGGTTCGCGCCGGCGCCACCTTGCGCCCAGGCGCGCGGAGGAGCCCTTCACGCGAGGCAGGCCGCCTGGCGGTGCGGCGCGGCCACGTGGGCCAACGTCCGCGCCCGTGGCGCGCGTCAGAGCGCGACCACCGCGTAGCGCGAGCCGGGGTTCATCGCCTCGAACTGGGCGCGCCGCTTCTCCGCGTCCTCGGCGGAGGCGAACACGTCGTACTTCCAGCCGTTCCTGGTGGGCGCCATGCGGCTGATTGAGCCGTCCTTGTTCACCGACTTCACCATGAACCGCGCGGTCGCGGCGGCTTGCTCGATGGAGCGCTTGGCGCGTGCGTCAGCGTAGGCGCGGAAGGCAGTGGTGCTCTTGATCTTCATCGTCGTCGTCCTCGCTTTCGCGTCGAGCCCCATGCCCGTCGCGTGAGGACATACAGGCTCCCGTTCGCGCACGTAGCAAGGCGAAGAAGCGAGGATCCGACCTCGCGCGAGAACACGCGACGTTCCGCGCGCTCGGGCGTGGAGGCCTTCTGCCTACCCCTTCGCCGTGAGCCCGGTGCGGAGCATCTCGGCGACGAGCGACGCGGCGAGTTCCTCGTCGGTCTCGCCCTTCACGTCGAGCTCGACCTCCTCGAACTTGCGCGCGTTGGCGACGACCCACTCGATGTACTTCGGCACCGTGAAGTCCTCGACACCGAACGCGATGTCCTGCATCGCCTTCACGATCTGCAGGGCGGTGCCTTGGAACACGCGCCCGTCTCTCATGACGATCTTCATGCTGCGGTCTCCTTTCGGCGCGAGCGCCAGTTGCCCGAGGCGATGACCGGGCGACCTTCGACCTGCTCGGGCGCGAGGAGGTAGGTCTCGACGGCGGCGCCGTCCTCGAGGGCGATGCGCGTGCGTCGGTAGAAGCGCGGGTGCCCTTCGAGCCGGTCGAGCGCGGCGAGCGTCGCCTCGTCCACCTCATACACCTCGCCGACCACCGCGTGCGCGCCGCCGCGCACGAGACCCGGGAACGCTCCGAGATCCCGCAGCTCGAACGCAGCATCGGTGCGCGCCTTCGCGACGAGCCGCGCGCCAGCCAGGACGCGGTGGTTCGGCTCACCGGCGAGGAGCGTGCCGTAGACGAAGACGCGCGTGGGTGCGCGACGTTGGCTCCGGGGCGCGCTCACGGCGACACCCCCGCTGCGCGAGCCAGCGGCTCGACGTCGAAGCCCAGGCGCGAGTACGCGAGCCAGAGCACGGTGAAGTAGCCGAGCGGTGGCGCCCACGATTCGAAGCTGTCCTCGGGCTGGAGGTAGGTCATCACACGGCGGCGGCGCCCGCTCTCGTCGCGCACCCACCGGATGACGCGCTCGTAGGCGAAGGGATGGCCCTCAAAGCGGTCGAGCGCGCGAAGGTCGACGTTGCCCAGCTCGTAGAGGAGCCCCTCGACGCACGCGCCCTTGGTCCGCACAACGCTGGCCACCGCGCCGCCCCAGCGGTGGCTGAAGCCGCCGAAGACCAGCGCGTAGTTCGGCAGCGTCGCGCGCCCGACCACGCGCGCGTTCGCGCAGCGCTCGCGCATCTGCGCGTCGTCGAGGTTCGAGCCGTAGGCGAAGTAGAGCACCGGGTTCATCTTCTCATCTCGCTTCGGGCAGTCGCCCGTCGTCGTCATGCATCGCCTCTGTTCCCCACCGAGTCCAGCGCCGGCTCGCGGTCCGGCGCTGATTCGTCGCCGCCGTTCACGCTGCGCGGGCATCACCGACCTCCTCGCTCTCCGTCGCGGGCTGCGTGTCCATCGCCGGGCGGCGGTCGCGGCGCTCGCCCTTCCAAGCCGCCGAGCCCGCGAGCTTCTTCGTGAGGTGCAGGCGCGCGGTCTTGAACTCCTCGCCGATGAGGCCGAGGTGCAGGAGCACCACCCGGAAGTCGTACTTCGCGGTGGCGGGGTTGAACTCGCGGCGCTTGCTCGACGCGGCCTTTGAGGAGAGCGCCTTCGCAGCCATCGCGAGGACGAGCTGTACGTAGG
>JBFWYI010000176.1:0-7010 GCA_050186575.1 Sandaracinaceae bacterium
GTCGACGGACGAAGCGCGACGCGAGGTCGCTCGGGTAGACGTCGTTCACGAGGTTGTCATGTCGGATTCGAAGATGGGTGGCGGTTCGGTCGGGGGGCGTGGGCCTGGAGGCCGGAAGGGCGTGCGTAGGAGGAGCACGGGCTTCCGGGTGCTCGACGACTCGATCGCGCTGTGCGCGGAGGTTCGGGTGCTGGTCGCTTCGATCGCCAAGCACGATCGCAAGCTCGCGACGCAGCTCAACGACGCGACGAAGTCGGTGGTCGCGAACATCGCCGAGGGTCTGCATCGGAAGGGCGGGCATCAGCGCGAGCGCTTCGAGACCGCGTACGGATCCGCGCAGGAGGTGAAGGCGCACCTCCAGGTCGCGTGGGCGTTCCGGGTCCTCGATGGCGGCGAGCGCGCGCACCGGCTCGCCGATGGGATCGCCGCGCAGCTCTGGCGCTGCCAGCATCGGCGGCACTGAGACGGGTCGCGACTCCGGAGCGGTCAGACGCCGCTCTGGAGTTGCGGAGGCCCGTCGCCCGTCGCCCGTAGCCTGTTCGTCGTACTCGGAATCGGAAACGGAATCGGAAACGGAAACGGAATCGGAAACGGAAACGGAATCGGAATCGGAATCGGAATCGGAATCGGAATCGGAATCGGAATCGGAATCGGAATCCGGAAGTCGCTAGCCTCCTTGTCGTGTGCGCCGCCGCGTCACTCCGGGCACCGCGAACGGACTGTAAGTGTCGGGGTGTCCTCGCTCTGCTGGGGTGATCCGATGACGAGAGCGTGGGCGTGTCTTTCTGCGATCGCGTCGCTGCTGATCGCGGCGCCGGCTTCGGCGGCAGACTGGTACGTCGATCCGAGGAGCGGCAGCCCTTCGGGCGACGGCTCGATGGGGAACCCGTGGCGCACGCTCGAGGAGGTGGTCGCGGCCGGGCTGATCGAGACGCGGCACTACTCGCCGCTGCCGTACTCGGCGTCGAGCACGCTCATGCCGGTGAACGCAGGAGCGCCCATCCAGCCTGGCGACACCATCTGGCTCGCGTCCGGCTTCCACGGCGCGCTGAGCATCCAAGGCGCACACAACGCGATGCCGATCACCATCGCGGCGATGCCCGGAGCGACGCCACAGCTCAGTCACGTCGTGTTCAGCGCGGCGAGCGAGTGGGTGCTGCGCGGCGTCTCGATCAGCCCGTCGTATGCGACGCCGTACGTCCGGCAGACCGCGCTCGAGATCGAGGACCACGGCCACCACGGGCCCTCGCACGACATCACCGTGGAGCGCTGCGACGTGTTCGCCGTCCCCGACATCGCCTCGTTCAGCGCGGCCGACTGGAACGATCAGGTCGGAAACGGGATCAGCGTCGGCTCGGACGACTGCATCATCCGCGATGACACCGTCCGCAATATCAATTTCGGTATTCAGGCGAGCGGGCAGCGCGACCTCATCCAACGCAACCTCGTCGAGAACTTCGCCGGCGACGGGCTCCGCGGGCTCGGGGACTACGACGTCTTCGAGCACAACACGGTGCGCAACTGCTTCGCGGTGAACGACAACCACGACGATGGCTTCCAGAGCTGGTCGGTCGGCCCAGGCGGGGTGGGCACCGGTGAGGTCGTGGGCATCGTCCTCCGCGGCAACACGATCATCAACTACACCGACGAGGCGCAGCCGCTACGCGGCACGCTCCAGGGGATCGGCTGCTTCGACGGCTTCTTCACCGACTGGGTGATCGAGAACAACGTCATCATCACCGACCACTGGCACGGCATCACGCTGCTCGGTGCGCGCGGATCGCGGATCGTGAACAACACGGTGATCGATCCCAACGACGAGCGACCCGGACCCACCTGGATCTCGATCGACGATCACAAGGACGGCTCACCCTCCACCGACTGCGTGGTGCGGAACAACTTGTCGATGGACATCCAAGTCCCGGACCGACCGACCGTCACCGTCGATCACAACGTGCTCGTCGACGATCCGGCGCGCTTCTTCGTCGACGCGCCGGGCTACGACCTCCATCTCCTCGCCGACGCGCCCGCGATCGACGTCGGCGTCGACACGCTCGCGCCCATGTTCGACTTCGACGGCATCGCGCGCCCCCAGCTCGGCGGCTACGACGTCGGTGCTTACGAGTGGCACGAGCCGTCGGTCGTGCCCGCCGACGCGGGGATGCCGCCGATCGGCACGGACGGGGGGCCGTCGGTGGGACGTGACGGAGGGCTGAGCGGATTCCGGGACGGTGGAATCGGCGGTCCGATGGACGGCGGGTGCGGCTGTCGCGCCGCGCCCCGATCGAGCCGCACCCCGCTCGCTCTGGTGCTCGGCCTGCTCGCCGCGGTCCTCGTCCGCCGTCGCGGCTGACGCACGCTTTCGTCCGCGTCGCGGGTGCGCGAGTGTGCGATCCTCGGCGGCGAATGGCGGGCGTCGTATGTGGGTCCTGCGGCGCGAGCACTCCGCTGCCCGACGATCTGCGCGTCCCCACGTTCGCATGCCAGTACTGCCGCGCCGAGCTGCGCACGATCGACTATGCGGGGGAGGGCGCGGTCCGGGTCGACGAGATGCGCGCGTACTTCGAGGACGTGCGCAAGCGGCCTTACGACCTCGACCAGGTCGCCTCCGCGCCGAAGCTCGTCCACGGCGGCGACGCGACGCGGACGATGCCGTGCGTGCACTGCGGCGCGGCGCTGGAGGTGCCGCTCAACGTGACGGTGCCCAAGGTGACCTGCACGGCGTGCGGGCGCGAGGAGTTCGTCCACCGCTACATCAACGACGGCGAGCGCCTCAAGATCGATATGGCAAGGCAAGTGGCGGGCAACCGAGCGGTCGAGCGCCTGCTCGCGGAGGGCGTGCCGTGCCCGAAGTGCGGCGCGCAAAACACGGTGCCCACCCCGGTCCCCGTACAGATCGCTTGTGCGAGCTGCAAGCACACGATCCTCCTCGGGCAGCTCGTGCCCGCCGATGCGGTCGATCGGGCGCGGCTGCGGGCGTCGGTCCTAAAGATGAAGGACGACCTGCACGCGGACTTCGAGCGGCGACAGGGCAACGAGCGGCTCGTCGCGATCGTGATCATCGCGATCGTCGCCGTCGGCGTGGTGATCGGAGTCCTCGTGAGCCAGCTCTGAGCTCCTCACGCAGGCCGATCAAGCTGGGGTTGTGCGATACGCTTCGGAGCGATGGGGCGGGGTGGGTGGCTCTTCTTCGCGGTGCTCGTCACCGCCGCGGGCGGCACTCATGAGGATCCCGCGGCGAGCGGGACGACGGGTCGAGCCGTACATCGCGCCGTCGGAGCGCGACGCGGGAGACTCGCTGGTCTTCCTCGTGTGGCGGCGCCACGTGCTGTCGGACGTGCGTGACGCCGACCCGTACACGCTCCGCGCCCATCGACTCGAGAGCGCGACGCCGATCGTCGAGGCGCGGATCGGTGAGGAGCCGATCCGAGCCGCGGTACGGGGACCGCGGGACGCGTACGCACCGCTCGTGGTCGGGCGCGGTCGGTCCGCGTGCCGCCTCGTCTGGGACGGAGCGGCCCTCGCGTTCGAAGCGGCGCGCTGAGATCACCCGCGTTCGGACCGAGGTACGGCGCGTGCGACCTGCGATGCGACCGCGTGCTCGACGCGGCGGCTGGCACATGAAGGCACACGCAACCGTACTCGCGGCGATGCTGCTCGCTTCGCTGAGCTTCGCTGGGTGCGGGATGCCCGGCGGTGTAGAGTCGCAAGTTACATTGGGCGTAGGCGAGGGCGTCTACCACGATCTCGCCGAGGGTCAGACGCTGCAGCTCGTCCACGGCTGTCAGGGGGCGCAGCACGTGTGGGTCGCGCTCCGGGCAAGCGGCATCGAGCCGCGCGGGCCGATCATCGACCTCGCGCTCACCCGCGATCGCGACGGGTCGGTCGTCAGCCAACCGTTCACCGTGCGCGTCAGCTTCGATCGCGCGGCGTCCGGCCACGACGAGCTCGCCGGGCTCACGTTGGTCGTGCCCGACCCCGGTCAGGCGATCGGCGAGGCGCTGACCCTCCGCGCCAACGTCGTCGATGCGAACGACGTCGAGGTGATCGACGAGCGGCACGTCGGCCTCGAGTGGGGCGACGGCGGCTGTCTCTAGTGCGCGGCGCGGGCCTCAGCGCGGCTCGCCGTCGAGCTGACGCTTGATCGCGGCGAGCGCCTCGCGCGGGGTCTCGACGAAGGTGACCCGGGTGCCGGCGACGAAAGCCACCGCCGTGCCGATCATCCTTATCGCGGGCGACCGCGAGACCGCGTAGCCGATCGTCGCGCCGGACTCGCGGAGCAGCTCGAGGAGTCGGACGCCCGGCCCGCGCACGTCGGGCTCGTAGTTCTTCGCCTCTTCGCAGTTGATGATGAATGCGCGCGGCGTACCTCGGAGGAGGAGCTGGCGCGCGTGCTCGGTGAGGAGGCGGGTGGACTCTCCCGTCACGTGCCCCCGGAAGCGCACCTCGATCACGCTCGGCGAGATCCAGCTCACGTCGTGGAGATCGACCGCGGGCTTCGCCACGACCTCGCTCGCCTTCGCGTTGGGACTGCTCTTGGTTCTCACGTCGACGGGCTCGGACTCGTTCTCGTCAAGGGTACCGCCGACAGAGGGCGGTCCATGTGTAGTTTCCGTGCACCCAGTCGCGGAGGCCCGCTACGTACGGCGCGGCGTCCCTGCGCCGCTCGGACAGCGCCCGGGCGTCCTCCTCGAACACCACGAGGTCGGTGTTGAAGACCTCCGTCGCGACCTGGAACGCGGCGCCGACGTCGATCTCGTACTCGCGCGCGAGGAGCGCGACGAGGTTGAGGGTCTCTCCGTCCTTCTGTTCCTTTCGGAACGAGTACACGTCGTTCACCCACGCGCACAGCAGCGCGGCGCGCTCGCGGATGGCGTCGAGCTCCGGATCGAGCTCGACGTCGGTGCGCGTCGCGAGCTCGATCAGGTCGAATACGGGGAACGTGCCGATGCTCCACGCGCGGATGCGCCGGTACTCGGTGAGCGTGGGCGCCTGGCCGCGAGTTCGGAACTGGCTCTCGAGCACGCAGCCGTCGAAGTAGCGCGCGAGGCTGTCGCCGAACCGATCGATCCACGCGTTCGACGGCGCGATGGCGACGCAGTCGGTCCGGAGGTCGAGGAGCGCGCGGTGGAACGGGGTCGGACGCGCGGGCATGCGGGCGCCGCGGACCACGTTCTCGAAGCTCGCCAGCGTCGCCATCAAGTCGCGAACGTCGGCCGCGTCGCGCCCCTCACCGTACGCGTCGTCGAAGAGATAGAGCCACGTGATGAGCTTCGCCCCGAGGGTGACCACCTCCGGCGGCGCGGACGGATACGTGTGCGCGGCGCAGCTTCCACACCGGATCGCTTCCAGGCGCCGAAGCGCGAGCGAGCCCACCGCGAGGCCCTGCGCGTCGGCCCACGCGAGGCTCTCCGCGCTCGCGAGGGCGAGACACGGGTTGGGCGTGACCTCCTCGCCCCGCATCTCGACCTGCGCCCAACGCACCAACTTCTTGATCGCTGCCATGACTACTCTCAGCTCCCGAGCGCGAGCTGATCTCTACTCCGCAGGTCGCCTCCGTTCAACGCGAATCCCCTGAAAAAATGGGGGCGAGCGGCGTTTTGGGAGCGCTCAATCCAGGTTGCGGCGATGGTGGATCTTCTCACCGAGATCTCCCACCCTGATCGTCTCAGGGCGCGACACGTGGCGGTCCTCGACAGGCGGATTTCGCCACCCCATCCTCCGCGCGTGACGACGAGGCGTGCGGTGATGGGCGGGCTCGGCGCGGCGGCGCTCGTCGGGTGCGCGGGCGGCTCGGCGCCCGGCGAGCCGCGACGCGCGAGCAGGGGCGCCGCCCGAGGAAGTCGCGCGCACGCCGGACGGGTTGCGGGCCCTCGGCCGGACGGGTGCCGAGGTCTGGCCCGTCGCGCTCGGGGGCGAGGGGATCCTCCGCACCCACGGTCGCGACGAGGCGGCGGTCGCGATGATCGTGGCCGCGCTCGACGCGGGCATCCGCTACTGCGAGACGGCCCCGGCGTACGACGAGAGCGAGCGCTACTACGGCGAGGCGCTGCGAGCGCGTCCGGGGGCGCGCGACGCGATCTTCCTCGCGTCGAAGACCCACGACCGGACGCGCGATGGATCGCTGCGGCTGCTCGAGGCGAGCCTCGAGCGGCTCGGGACGGATCACCTCGACCTCTGGCAGCTGCACGATCTGCGCACCGCGGCGCAGCTCGAGGAGACGTTCGGCGAGGGCGGCGCGATGGAGGCGGTCGCGCGCGCGCGCTCGGAGGGGATGGTGCGGCACGTCGGGCTGACCGGTCACTTCGATCCCGCGGTCCTCGTCGAAGCGATGCGGCGCTACGAGTTCGACACGGTGCTCTGCCCGATCAACCCGGTCGACCTCGTTCGGGTTCGCTTTACGTCGACCGTGATCGCGGAGGCGCGCCGGCGCGGGATGGGCGTGCTGGGGATGAAGGTGACGGCGCACGGTCGGATCCTCGAGGACGAGGCGGCGACGCTGGAGGAGCTCGTACGATACGCCGCAACGTTCGTGGACACGTGCCTGATGAGCTGCCACGTGCCGGAGGACGTGGAGCGCGCGCTGGCGATCGGGCGGGACGTGACGCCGATGCCGACCGAGGCTCGGCGGGAGCTGGAGGAACGCCTCGCGCCGAACGCGGATCGGTACATGTACTTCGCGCACTGACGCGTCGGGCCGGTTCGCCTTTTCCGATCGTCCGAGTCCGAATCCGAATCCGAATCCGAATCCGAATCCGATCAGTCCGAGTCCGAATCCGAATCCGAATCCGATTCCGATTCCGATTCCGAATCCGAATCCGAATCCGATTCCGATTCCGATTCCGATTCCGAATCCGAATCCGAATCCGATTCCGATTCCGTCTCCGAATCCGATTCCGAATCTGACGGCTCCCCTCATTTCGAGGAGGAAAGTTAAGTAGTTTCGATCACTTCGGAGTTTGATCAGCAGGCAGAGCGCGCATGCAGCATCCTGGAGTCTGCAAGAACCA
>JBFWYI010000177.1:0-6302 GCA_050186575.1 Sandaracinaceae bacterium
CTTGTCGAAGAGCGTGCGCGCCATCTTTCGCTCCTCTCAGGACTCCAAGAGCCAGTCGCTCGGTCGCGCGGGGCGAAGCTCGCGGACCGGGGCGAGCGGGGCCCCTGCGTGGGGATCGGCGGCCTCTTCGGGGGCGTGCCAGGCGAAGTCGGTCGCGCGCGCCTTCGCGGCGACGAGGCGGTTGATCGCGCGGACGTACGCCTTCGCGCTCGCGACGATGATGTCGGTGTCGGCGCCGTCGCCGCTGTAGACGCCGAAGCGGGCAGCCTCCTGGGTCGAGACCGGCCACGGGTACGCCTCGCGCACGCGCACGCTGACGTGTCCGAGCGCGTCGATCCCCTCGGTCACCGCGTGGACGGCGTACTCGACGAGATCGACGTCGAGCCGCGCGATCGCGTCGATCGCCTTGAACGCGGCGTCGACCGGGCCGGTGCCGACGCAGGCGTGGACGCGGACGGTTCCGTCGGGGCAGGCGAGCCGGATCGTGGCGGTCGGCATCCCCATCGTGCCGCAGCCCGCGTGGAGATCGCGGAGGGTGAAGGCGTCGGGGGCGGAGCGGCGTTCGTCGGCGACGAGGACCTCGAGATCCGCGTCGGTGATCTTCTTCTTTTGCTGACACAGCAGCTTGAAGCGCGAAAACACGCGATCGACGGTCGTGTCGTCGCTCGCGAGCTCGAGCTCGGCGAGGCGCGCGGCGAGCGCGGCGCGCCCGGAGTGCTTGCCGAGGACGAGCCGTGACGGGGTCGCCCCCACCGTCTCGGGCCGCATGATCTCGTAGGTGGACTCGTCGCGGAGCATCCCGTGCTGGTGGATCCCCGACTCGTGCGCGAACGCGTTCGACCCGACGACCGCCTTGTTCGGCGGCACCGCGAAGCCGGTGATCGTGCTGACGGTCCGGCTCGCGCGGACGAGCTCGGGCGTCTCGATCCCGGTCGTGAGGCCGAGCGCGGCGCTCCGGGTGTGGACCGCCATCACCAGCTCTTCGAGCGCGGTGTTGCCGGCGCGCTCGCCGATCCCGTTGATCGTGACCTCGACCTGGCGCGCGCCCGCCTCGAGCCCCGCGAGCGCGTTCGCGGTCGCGAGGCCGAGGTCGTCGTGGCAGTGGACCGAGAGCGTGATCTCGGCCCCGAGCTTCGCCCGGATCTTCGCGATCAGATCGTGGAACTCCCGCGGGGTCGCGTAGCCGACGGTGTCGGGGATGTTGATCGTGGTCGCGCCGGCGTCGACCGCGGCGGCGATCACGTCGTGGAGGAAGCCGACGTCGCTCCGCGTCGCGTCCTCGGGGCTGAACTCGACGTCGCGCGTGAGCGAGCGGGCGTACGCGACCGCCTCGGCGACGCGGGCGAGGACCTCGTCGCGCGTCATTCGCAGCTTCTTTTGGAGGTGAAGGTCGCTCGTCGCGAGGAACGTGTGGATCCGCGGCCGCTCCGCCCGGCGGATCGCGTCCCACGCCCGGTCGATGTCCTTCGTCTGCGCGCGCGCGAGCGCGCAGATGATCGGGGGCGAGTGACGGGTGCCGATCTCGGTCGCGATCGCGCGGACGGCCTCGAGGTCGTCGGGCGACGCGGCCGGGAACCCGGCCTCGATCACGTCGACCCGGAGGCGGGCGAGCGCGCGCGCCACCTCGAGCTTCTCGGTCGATGTCATCGTCGCGCCCGGCGACTGCTCGCCGTCCCGCAACGTCGTGTCGAAGATGCGAACGTAACCGCTCATCACGTGCTCTCCCTCGCCCGCGCCCCGAAGATGGGGACGCCTGTCGTCGATCCCGATCCCGCGCGCCCAGTCGCGTCGGGGAAGTCTGGGACGTCTCGGTACGTCACTGCGTGATGCGCCCGCGAGATCTCGGCGAGCTCGCGGAGGGCTTCGTAATACCTCAATCGCGCCTCCTCGGGGGCGTGCGATCGACGCGCGCCCGACGCGAGCGCGTCGATCGCTTGAACGAGGTTCGACCCCCCGCCGCACGCGGCCGCCCGCTCGGCGAGCTCGCGGGTCGCCTCGATCTCCGCCGTCGTCGCCCCGACCGGCGTCCCGATCCCGAAGACCGTTCGCGCGACGCGAAGCGCCGCGTCGAGCGCCCCGCCGGTGACGTTCGCGTGAACGCCGACCCGCCGATCGGCGTCCTCGCCCATCACGAACACCACGTCGACGCCGCGCGGGCGAAACGCGCCAGTCGCGATCGCCGTCGCGCGGTGAAAGACGAGGAGCGGCGGATCGTCCTCTCGATCGCGCTCCGCGGCAGCCGCGATCCAGGGCTCGACGACGCCCCAGAAGGTCGAGGCCTGATCATCGTCGGGGACGAACACGATCACGACGTCCGCGTCGGCGATCGCGAGCTCGGGGGGCACCGGCCGAAGCCCCTGGGCGCTCGCGCGGACCGCGTCGTCGTCGCCGAGGTGAACGCCGATGACCACCTCGTTGCCGTGGGCGCGAAGCGCGCGCGCGTACTCGCGGGCGGCGTCGGGGAAGCCGATCAGCGCGACGTGGGCGCCCCGAAGGAGGCCGGTCACGGGCGGGGGTACGAAGGTCGAGGTCTCGTCGAAGGTCCGTCGTCGCATGGTGTGACTCCGTGTCGAGGTGGCCCAAACGAAAAAAGCCCCGCTCCCTTCCGGGGGCGGGGCCGAGCGTTTCGTACTTCTCGTCAGCTCAAGTCGGCGGCCCGCCCTCGGAGAGTCCGAGAAGAAGGAGGCCGAGAAGGGCAAGAAGGAGCGCAGGCCGTCCAGCCGAGCCGAGGTCCGCGGGCGCGGTCTTCAGTTGGAGGACGTGATCGGCGAACACGGGTCGAGAGTACGGGGGCGCGATCGGCCCCGTCAACCTCCGTTCGCGAGGCCCCTGATCGGTCGCGTTTTGGGCGGTCGGCAACTGACCGCCCGATCTCCGATCCGCGATCAGCGGGCGAGACGCGATCCGGCGCGGGTGACGAACGCCTCCGCGACGGCTTCGACCGGCGCGTCGCGGTCGGCGAGGTGCAAGAGCGCGTCGCGCACCTCGGGGAGCGCGGTGGTCCCGGCCGCGACGCGAATCCGCGTCTGACTCCGCGCGACCTCGTCCTCGCTCGCCGCGCGAAGGCGGAGCGCGACACCCGCGCCGACGCGCGCGCTCGCGTCGGCGCTCGGGTCCTCGAGGACGTCCCACAGCCGCTCTTCGGCGATGAAGCCGCTCCGGTAATGGTCGGTCTGCGGATCGTCGGCGCTGACGCGAACGCGCGCGAGCCAGGCGGCAGCGTCTTCGTGACCGCGCGCGAGGCGGAGCGCGACGTCTCCGTCGGAGGGGCCGGTCGCGGTGCCCCGCCGCTGCCGCAGAGTCTCGCAGAAGCGCCGTGCTTGCTCGACCGAGCCGAGCTCGAGGTCGAGGTGCTGGCGACGATCCGACTCCGTCTCGACCCGCACGATCTCGCCACGCAAGTGGCGCACGCCACCAAGCTCGTCGTACCGAATCAAGCGTCGTGAGGCGAGGCGGCGAACGAGGACGCCTTCGTCGCCGCAGGTCACGGTCGCCCGCTTGATCGCGGCGAACGCGAACGGAAACGCCATCAACACGAACGGGATCAGGTACTCGAGGGCGGCCGGGGGCAGGTCCACCATCGACGTCGCGCGGACGAGGGCGAGCGTCACGAGCACCGTGAGGATGAACCCAAAGACCCCGATCGGGGTGTGGGCCGAGAACGCGCGGGACGCGTCGCGCGGCAAGCCGATGACCGCGCGGAGCTCCGCGACCTCGCGCTCGGACCCGAGGAGCACCTCGATCGAGCGCCCATCGCGGAGCGAGAGGGTCACGATCTGACGCGTCCCCCAGGGCAAGACATTGACCCCAACGACGTCAGGGACGCGGGTGAGCGTCTGCGCGTCGGCCATCACCCGATCGCCGTCGACCCGGATCGTCGCCGCGCGCTTCGTCCGTGGCCGGCGGACGATCCCGAGGCCGAGCAAGGTCAGCGCGGCGAACTGGACGACCACGCCGAGGTGTTGGCCGTGGTTGAGGATCGCGGCCGCCCACACCGAGAGGGCGATCGGGAACGCGATCCAAATCCAGGTCGGTCGGGCGATCGCGCCAGGGGCTTCGAAGCGCACGGTCGCGCTCGCCGCGGCGGCGGTCGATTCGGGGGTCGACTCAGGCTCGTCGCGGGTCACCCTCTCATGTTCGCGGCGCCACGCGCGGTCGTCCAGTCGACCTCGGCAGCCTCGACGGCTTCATGCGCCGACCGGCCTGCGGTCCGGCTTCAGCGGTCGGCTCGTCAACTAGGGCGTGTCCCTGAACGCCTGCTCTGAATCTCGCCCGTGCCCGTGCCCGTGCCCGTGCCCGTGCCCGATCTGGTCTCGGAGCGGAAGTTGCTGTGCTCACGGCACGTCCTTTCCATCGGATCTGCGACGTGCTCCATGAGGCGGATGGTTCGCCGGCAGCTTCGTGATGAGCAGTGGTCGAGGGTCGAGCGGGTGCTGGTCTCGCAGCGGCGCACCGGGCGCCGCGGGCGGGATGACCGCAACTTCATCGAAGCCGTGCTCTGGTGGCGCCGCACGGGCGTGCCTTGGCGCGACCTGCCCGAAGAGTTCGGCTCGTGGAAGACCGTGTTCAACCGATTCGACCGCTGGTCGAAGGATGGCCGGTGGACGCGGCTGTTCGAAGCCCTGCGCGTCGATCCGGACGATGAATGGCACTCCCTCGACAGCACGATCAACCGGGCACACCAACACGCTGCCGGCGCGAAAGGGGGGGGCGCAGCGAACGGGATCGGGCGCTCGCGCGGAGGGCCTTCGACGAAGGTGCACCTCGTTGTCGATGCGCTCGGGCTGCCACTGGCGTTCGAGGTCACCGAGGGCCAGCGCAATGACATCGTTCCAGCGAAGGAGCTGGCCTCGCGTGCCCTGTCGCGGTGCCTGATCGCGGACAAGGCTTACGACGCGAGCGCGTTCCGCGCGTCGCTCGAAACGGCTGGATGCACGCCAGTGATCCCGTGGAACCGGAGCCGTGCGACGTCGCGCGCGTACGACAAGGAGCTGTACAAGGCGCGCTCGGAGATTGAGTGCACGTTCAACCTGCTGAAGCAGGCGCGGCGCTTCGCGACTCGCTATGAGAAGACGCTTCGCAACTACGCAGCGGTCGTGACGCTCGGCTGCGCCATGCTCTGGCTACGTACCTGACCCGGTACGCGACTCTTCGCAGACCTGGGCGAGACGGATGAGCATCGCCACGATGCGTACGAGCTTCTCCTTGCCGGCTTCGTGCTGCGCGGCGTCCAGCAGCCGCAGTCGCATGCACACGTCGAGCAGAGCTGCGGACTCCGTCGCCGAGCCTCGTGCCGTCAGGTAGTACCGGCGCTTGTCGCCCTTCGAGACCTTGCCCGCACCCTCCGCGATGTTGAGCACGATGGACATCGACGCACGCGTGAACTGGTCGGCGACGTGACTGCGCCCGCGCGGTAGTCCCTCGATCACCCTGTTCGCGAAGACGAGGAAGTCCATCGCGAGGTGGTAGACATCGAGCCGTTCGTGGTCGAGAGCCTGCATTCATCGCATGTCGACCGCTTTGCGCGCCTCGTTCCGTCCGCCGGGCACGGGCACGGGCACGGGCACGGGCACGGGAAGACCCAACCCGTTCAGGGACACGCCCTAGGTCAGCTCGCTCGATCGCCGCGCGAGCTGGGCCGCGCAAGCAGGTGCGAGGCGACGCTCGATCTCGGTCGCCGCGGCGATCAGCTCGGCCGCTGCGCTGCCGTCGAACCGAAGCGCGCGCGGTCGGTCTCTCGCCTGCTCGAGCGTGACGAGCACGCGGTCACGCGTACGATCGACGGACAGCGATCGGAGCGTGATCCCCGGCTCGCGCGCCTCGAGCCACGCGCGGACGGGGGCGGCCGCCGCGAGGACCTCCGTCGCCGCCGACCCCCGGAGATCGACCCCTGGCCCGAGAAACGGGGCGCCGCTCGGGTCCGTCCGCGGCACGGCACGCACGTGCACATCAAAGAATCGAAGTTTGTAAGATGCAAACGTCACGCGGTCGCGGGGGTCGGGTGGACCGCGCGGAGCAGGTCGCCCGAGACGTCCCAGGCGACCAGCTCGCGAAAGCTGCCCACCGGGGTCGCCGCGATGAAGACGATTGGGAGCGCGTCCTCGGCGCACTTCGCCTCTCGGACCACGAAGTCCTTCGTGACCTCGTCGCCGCTCACGTCGAGGAGGGTGAACGGGATCTCGCGACCCTTCAGCAGATCCCGGATCCGATCGAGCTCGCGCTGGTTCCGATCGCCCTCGTGGTACACCATCACCGGCGCGGTGGCCGCCGACGTGCCGACCGGCCGCGCGGAACCGCTGCCG
>JBFWYI010000178.1:0-6019 GCA_050186575.1 Sandaracinaceae bacterium
CGTCTTCTCGACCCGCGCCGTCCCTCGACTGCCGCGTGCGGGCGAGCGTCCGTCGTCAGCTCTCGGCGTCCGACCCGAGATCCGCCGGCACCGCCATCGCGTGGTAGCCGAGGTCCACGTAGACCACCGAGCCGGTGATCCCGCTCGCCAGCGGGCTGCACAGGAACGCGGCGGTGTCCCCGACCTCGCGCGTGAGCAGGCGTCGCGGACGCGCCGCGTTGCGCTCGTAGTGATCGACCATCTTCCCGATGAGGCCGATCGCCGAGGCCGCGCGCGACGCGTACGGTCCGGCGCTGATCGCGTTCACCCGATGGCCCCACTTGCGGCCCGCCTCGTACGCGAGCACGCGCGTGTCGGACTCGAGCGCCGCCTTCGCGGAGCTCATCCCGCCGCCATACCCGGGCACCACGCGCTCGCCCGCGAGGTAGCTGAGCGAGAGGAACGCGCCGCCCTCGCGGACGACCGGGCCCATGTGCTGGACGAGCGAGACGAACGAGTACGCGCTCGCGCTCAGCGCGGAGAGATAACCGCGGCGGCTCGTCTCGAGGAGGGGGTTCTTCACCTCCGGTCCGTTCGCCAGGCTGTGGATCACGATGTCCACGCACGAAGGTCCGAACGCCTCGGTGAGCGCGTTGGCCGCCCCCGCGATCGTGAAGTCTCCGCGCTCCTTGTAGCGCTTGCTCTCGCGGATCTCCTCGGGGACGGAGTCGAGCGTGTCGTACTCCGCGTCGAGCGGGAGCACCCTCTCGAGCTCGAGCTTCTTCCCGTTCGACATCGTGCGTGACGCGTCGAGCTTCCCGCGGCGCAGCAGGGTCTCGAAGATGTTGAGCGCGGGCGGCCAGGTGCCGACGCAGATGCTCGCGCCCGCTTCGGCCAACGACTTCGCGATCGCGAAACCGAACCCTCCATCGTCCGCGACCCCGGCGACGAACGCGCGCTTTCCCGTGAGATCGATGCTCAGCGACATGGCGCGAAGGCTCCTCGGAACCCCTCGTCGGGTCAAGCGCGCACGAGCCACGCAACCGAGCCTCCGTCACCCCGATGAGAGCGGCCACGGAGGTTGGAATCATGACTGCTCGTGCGCTGCTCGCTCTCTCGCTCCTCATCCTCGCCGCGGCTTGCGGCGCTCCCCCTTGCCCCGACGGATCGCTTCGCGATCCATCGGGCCGCTGCCTCGCCGACGCGGCCGTCTCCGACGCGGACGGCTCGACCGACGGCGCGATCCCCGGATCGATCGACGCGGGCGTGCCCGTCCCCGACGGATGCGTCCCGTCCGACGAGACGTGCAACGGCGAGGACGACGACTGTGACGGCGCGCTCGACGAAGGCTTCGCGCCGACGACGTACTACGCCGACGCCGACGAGGACGGCTACGGCTCCGACGAGGCGTCCGTCGAACGGTGCGAAGCACCGAGCGGCTACGTCGATCGCGCGGGCGACTGCGACGACGCCGATCCGATGGTCCACCCGATGATCGACGAGGCGTGCAACGGCGTCGACGACGACTGCGACGCGATGGTCGACGAGCCGTTCGAGTGCTCGGTCGGTATGGAGGTCGCGTGCGTGACGAGCTGCGGGACGATGGGCTCGTCGACCTGTGACGCGATGTGCGGGATCCCCACGGCGTGCGAGCCGCCCGACGAGACGTGCAACGGGCTCGACGACGACTGCGATGGACAGC
Source organism: Sandaracinaceae bacterium (assembly GCA_050186575.1). Classification (GTDB taxonomy): domain Bacteria; phylum Myxococcota_A; class Polyangia; order Polyangiales; family Sandaracinaceae; genus JAUHXR01. Next base: position 1,682 of record JBFWYI010000178.1, read on the forward strand.
GCGACGAGGCCTTCGCCTGCGCGCGCGGCGGTGCGGTCGCCTGCACGACGAGCTGCGGGTCGACGGGCGCGGGCGTCTGCAGCGACGCGTGCGAGCTCCCCGACGCGGCGGCGTGCACGCCCCCCGTCGAGACGTGCAACGGCGTCGACGACGACTGCGACACCATCCCCGACGACGGCTTCGCCTGCGCGGCCGGGTTCACCGTGCCCTGCTCGACCACGTGCGGCACCGCGGGAACGCGCGTGTGCACGTCGAGCTGCACGCTGCCGACGTCGTGCACCGCGCCGGCCGAGACGTGCAACCTGATGGACGACGACTGCGACTCCCGGGTCGACGAAGGGACCACGACCACGGGAGCGCCCCACGACATCGGCGTGGCGATGGCCCGCGTCTCCGTGGTGGAGACGACCAGCGGGGCGGTCGTGATCGAGTCGCGAAGCGGCGAGCTCTGGGCTCGACGCCTCGACGCGCGCGGCCTCACCACGGGAACGGACGTCCGAATTACGCACGGCGCATTGTCGTTCGGTGCGGTGTCGTACGCCGCGGGCGCGAGCCGCAACATCGTCGTGGCGTGGAGCACCGGCGGCATGCTTCGGGCCACGGTGCTGACCGAGTCACTCGGCACGGTCACCGCGGAGCGGACCATCGAGACGCTCCCATCCGGTGCGGGGCGCATCGGCTTGGCGATGCGCGGCTCATCGGCCTACTTCGCGTACCACTCGGGGACCACGATCCGCGCGATGAGCGCGTCGATCCCGGGGCTCCTCGTCACCGGGAGCTCGTACGTCGAAGCGACGAGCGCCCGGGAAGACTTCGATGTCACGAGCGGCACTTCGGCCACCTTCCTCGCCTACGTCTCGACGTCGGACGATGTGTACGTCAAGGCGATCCCCAGCGCGGGCCTCGCCACCACGCAGCAAGTCACGAGCGGCGCCACCGTCGAGGCAGCCGTCGCGATCGGCGGCCCCTTCCTCGCGGTCGCGTATCAAGCGGGCGCTACGGTCCGCTTCGCGAGCCTCGCGTACACACCGCCGTCGGGGCTCACGCCCGGGGCGTTGAGCGTCGCGAGCAACATCAGCATCGAGTCGACCGGAGCCGCTTCGTTTACCCGACCCATGGCGCTGACCTACGCGCAGGGGGTCTGGCACGTCAGCGCGCTCCTCAGCTCCGGGCGCTGGTACCGCTACGAGGTGCTCCCCGGCACCTCGGTATCGCTCCGCTCCAGCGTGGATCTCGGGAGCGGCTTCACCGGTACGGCGGTCTCGTCGATCGGCGGTGGCTTCGGTCACGTCGAGCTCGTCGGCACGCGACCCTCGCCCTCCGGGATCGGGTACTTCGTCGGCTGTCCGTGAGGAGCGCCGCACGACCGAGCACATTACGTTGCGCGGTCATGGCGAGCGCGCGAGCGGTCCGGACCTCGGGCCGCTCGCGTCCTTCAACGAGCGTCGTCGTGCGACAACGCGCCGTGCTCGGTCGGGAAGCCCTCGTCGATCCAGTAATAGACGCCCTCGTCGATGACCGCGGTGTGCTCGAACCCGGCTTCGCGCAGCGCGTCCACGACTTGGCCGCTCGCCGCGTGGGGACAGCCGCAGTAAGCGAGGATCCAGGTCCCGTCGCGCGGGAGGCGATCGATGATCGGCGCGATGTCGTAGTACGGCACGGGGACCGCGCCGGGGATGCGCTCGATCAGCCAGTCGCTCGCCGGCCGCGCGTCGAGGATGATGAGGCGCCGATGCGCGGCGATCGCGTCGCGGACCTCGGCGGCGGGGACGAACCGACCCTCGCGCAGGGTGAACTGTGGAGCCTCTCCGTCGGGGTGAGGGATGAGGGTCATCTCCTCGATCGGCGGGGGCCGGAGGTGCATCGGCAGCGTGTCTGGCTCCTCCTCGAAGCGACGGAGGAACGCGACCACGTCTTCGATCGCGCCGGGCTCGAGCGTCGACTCGAACGCCGGCATCGGCGTGTCGGGGCGCCCGTGCACGATCGCGTAGCGGAGGAACGCGTCGCTCGCCTCGCTGAGGAAGCTCCACCGATTGAGGCTCTGCGCGGACGGGCCGCCCTGGGCGATCTCGCCGTGACAGCTCGCGCAGTGCTCACCGAAGACGATCGCGCCGCGCTCCGGGTCGCCGGTGGACGGCGCCTCGTCCAGCGTCAGCGCGGGCTCGGTCTGCCAGCCGCGGAGGAACGACACGAGCACGTCGATCTGCGCCTCGCTCAACGGTCCTCCGAACGACTCCACGTAGCCGGCCATCGCGGTGTGCGGCCGGCCGCGCGCGATCGCGACGGCGAAGAGGCGGTCACTCGCGGTTCGCAATAGATCTTGCCCTGCAAGACGGGTCGCGTTGTCGGCTGCGTAGCCCTCGCCCGACTCACCGTGGCAGAGCGCGCAGTACCGCGCGTAGAGCTCCGCCCCCTCGCCGGTCGCGGAGGGGGGCGGGGTCGGTTCGGGGGTCGGGCGCCCGCCGCCACACCCGCCGAGGGTGCTGAGGGCGACGGCGCCGAGGATGGCGGTAAGCTCGTTCCGCATCGGGCGGGCGAGTATCCTCCATCACGCCGCCAGCTCCAAAGGGCGGCTGAAGATCCGGGTCGGAGCCGCGTCCGACCGAGAGGGCGATATGGACGAGAAGCGGCGAGGCGTGGTCTTGGCTCTGTTTGCGGTGATGATCGCCGCGATCGGGCTCGCGTATTGGGCGTTGAGGGGGCCGGACGAGCCCGCACCGGATCGGGTCACCGCGGCCGCGCCGCCGTCTCAGGCTCGCGCGTCCCACGCGTCATCGGGGCACCACGCCCCAGCCCCGAGCGAGCGACCGTCGTCCCCGAGCCAGGCGCACCCCAGCGCGGTCGCGCCGATCGGCCCGCACGTGGTGCTCCCTCCCGGCACGGCGACGCCGATGGTCACGCCCGACGACGTGTCGCGGATCCCTCCCGCCGGTGCGAACGGTCGGCCGACCATCGGAGAGCTCGAGCAGGCGCAGAGCGCGGGATGGCGCCTCGGCGCGACCCGCCGCCGCATCGCGCTCCTCGAGGGGCGGATCCAGCGCGTGCAGGACAGCCTCGACGAGCTCGAGCGCACCGGCCGGACCGACCTGATGGACCGACAATCGAGCGTGCTCGATCGCTACGCGATGGCGCTCGAGCAGCTGCGCGAGGACGAGCCGCGGCTCGCCGAGCAGGCGCGCAACGATGGGACGCTCGACGACGCGGCGCAGGGGTTCGACGAAGCCGAGGCGGAGGGTCGCGCCGCGAGCGGTGGGGCCGCGAATCGCGCGGAGTCCGCGCCGCCGTAGCGGCTTCGTCGAGGGCAGTGTCTCGAGGGGAGCTTCTCGAGGGGAGCTTCTCGAGGGGAGTTTCTCGAGGGGAGCTTCTCGAGGGCAGGGGCACGGGCAGGGGGCACGGGCAGGGGAGCAGGCTGCTTTCTAGCCTGCTAGAGCACGATGCAGCGGACTACGCCCGCTTCGGGGACTTGGCAGGTGTGGCCCTCGATGTCTCCGCAGCGGAACTCGATCCAGACGCCCTCGTAACAGATGCGTCCCGTGTCGCCGTCGCACTCGGCGCGGCCGTCGTCGCACTCCGCGGTGGTGGGGCGGCACGCCGACGCTCCGCCCTCGACGGCGCAGATGCCACCGCCGAGCCGATCGCGGCAGTCGTGCTCGAGCACGGCCTGCCCCGCGATGCAGCTCGAGAGGACGTACTCGTTCACGCAGCGCGTCGCCTCGCACGTCTCTTCGCGGGTCACGCAGGTCGGACCGTCGATGTCCACGCACGCGTCGCATCCGATCCGCGTCTCGACCCCGTCCGTGCAGCGAACCAGCGTGTTGCCGTCGCAGGCATCGGGTCCTGTGCACGGATCGGGCGGCGGCGTCTGGCACGCCTCGTACTCCGCGCAGGTACGCGCCTTCGCCGCGCAGCTCAGCGGCGCCGCGCCCGCCGTGGTCCACAGCGCCTGTGCGTCGCTCGCGGTGATCATCGCGTCACCGCACGCCGCCGCGGCGGTCTGCGCGTAGGCCTCCTGCTCGGTCGGGTGCGATCCCGCGCACCCCGTCGTGGCGCCCGCGTGCAGCGTGACGGCGGCGAGCGCCGAGACCATCGAGATCGATCGACCGATCCTGTGTGCCGCGATGCGCATGAGAAGCCTCGTGGTGAGCGAGCGTGAGCTCGCCCGTCCATGGTAGCCGACCGCGCGGCCGCGTGGGTCGGGCGGATCCGGGCGCGCTAGACCCTCGCGACGGAGATCGCGACGGGTTGCTCTGTGCCCTCGAACCCGATCTCGACCCTCGTCGCTCCTCGACGATACTCCGGCATCGCCTCGTCCCGCCGAGGGCCAATCTCGCGCCCGAT
>JBFWYI010000179.1:0-5995 GCA_050186575.1 Sandaracinaceae bacterium
CTCAGCGAGGATCCGAGCCCGCAGCCTTCGGATCCGAGCGACCCCGACGTGCTCACCGACATCACGCCGGTGTCGCTCGATACGGGCGGCGCGCCGCCCGGCGCTTCCTCGATGGAGGATCCGACGTCGGATCCGACGCCGACCCCGATGTATCCGTCGCCGGAGTCCGACCCGACCCCGACACCGATGCGCGGCGGGATCGGACAGGACCCGACGCCGACCCCGATGATGGGCGTCGGTCCGAACGGCGACCCCACGCCGACCCCGATGCGCGGCGCCTGAGCCCCCGCTCGACCGTCCACTTCCGAAGAACTTGGCGCGCCCCTCATTGTCGGAGGGGCCATGCCGCTCAGCGCCGCCCGCCGGTTTCGGCGCGGAGCGTGGGTGTGCGCGTGCGTGTCGCTCCTCGCGACGACCGCGCACGCGCAGACCTCCGCGCCGCTCCGCGTCCACATCGAGAGCCCGCACGCCGGCGTGGTCGACGGTCCGTTGGTGTACCTCGAGGCGACGGTCAGCGACCCGACGGCTCGACACGCGACGCTGGTGGTCAACGGCGCCGCCTACGACGTGTCGGTCGAAGAGGGCCGCGTCTCGCAACAGATCATCGCGATCCCCGGCAACAACCGCGTCGCGCTGTCGGTGCGATCGGGAGATCGTACATCGACCGACTCGTTGACATTCCGCTATCGCGGCGACGCGATGGAGATGATGATCCTCCTGACCTGGCCGTCGGAGGGCGAGATCATCGATCTCTGGGTCCGCGAGCCGGAGGGCGAGACGGTCAAGTGGGACCACCGCCACAGCGAGAGCGGCGGGCACCTCCTCGACTTCAGCTCGAGCGCGATCGGCTTCGGCTCACAGGCGTACGTATTGCCGCGCGCGCGAGCCGGGGCGTTCCGAATCAAGCTGCACTACTGGGGCGCCTACGCAGAGGAGGATCAGCGGACCTCCGGCGCGTACCAGGATCTCTTGAACGCGCTCGACGCGGCGGAACAAAGCCTCGCCGCGGCGACGGGTCCGCGCGCGATCCGCGAAGCGACCGCCGAGCGTGAGCGCGCGCGCGCCGCGCTCGATCGCTGGGCGAGCCCCGCTGCGCCGCAGACGCCGGTGCACGCGGAGGTGGTCCTGTTCGGCGGCACCGCGTGGGAGCGCCGCTGGCGCTTCGACGTGACGGTCTCGCGGGTGGGCGAGCTCGTCACCGTCGGCCAGGTCGAGATCTCGGACGACATGATCCGCGCCGCGCGCATGCAGGCCAGCGGACCCATCGCCAACGCGGAGGCCACCCAGTGAGCTACGTTCGTTCCCTTCTTCATTCGATCGGTGCGCTGACGCTCGCGCTCGGCTCGCTGAGCTCCCCAGCCGCCGCGCAGATCGGCACGAACACGTCGCTGCCGGTTCCCGTCCCGGAGCGCCCATTCCTCCTCGTCGACGCGGAGCGCCGCTTCACCCCGACGGAGAACGCGCAGCTGCGCGTGCAGATCCGCGATGGCGGGCGCGCCCAGATCTCGGTGTTCCGGCTCCGAAGGCCCGAGCGCATGCTTGGACAAGCGGGCCGGCGGCAAGGCCTCCACACCGCGGACCTCACGATCGGCGAGGAGGCGGAGCGGCTGTTCGCGATGAGCGATCCCCTGCCGCGTCGGGGGACCGAGCTCACGCTGGTCCGCGAGGCGACGATCGAGCTGACCGACCCCGCGGGCGCGCGGCGGGTGGGTAACGAGGTGGCGGTCTACGACTCCAACGAGGACGTCGAAGACGGCGTCGCGACCTACTGGGTCCGCACCGGGTCCTGGGCGGTCCAGCGCGCGTCGCTCGGCCGGCTCGAGCCCGGGCTCTACCTCGCGCAGGTCAGAACGGGGCCATGGATGGCGAGCGCGCTCGTGTCGGTGGGCGAGATCGTCCTCCTCGCGCGACGTGGAGATTCGCACAGCACCTTGCGCGTCACCGACGCGTCCGGAGCGCCGAAGCGGGACGTCGCGGTCGAGGCGTGGGTCGGTGAGCGGCGCGTCGGCGTCGCGCGGACGGATGCGCACGGCCTCGCGCGCCTGCCGGCCAGCTCCGCGCACGTCGAGCGTTTCATCGCGAAGGACGGCAGCGACGTCGCGTGGACCGACGTCGGCCACGTCCAGCAGGCGCCGTGCGATCCGCGCATCTATCTCGCGACGGGTCGGCCCGTGTATCGACGGAGCGAGACGATGTTCCTGCGCGGCCAGGTGCGCGGATGTGACCAGGGTCGCTTCGCGCCGCTGCCGAACCGGAACGTGACGGTCGAGGCGGGAGGAACGACGCACGAGGCGACGAGCGATCGCGACGGCAACTTCGTGGTCCAGGTGCCCGCCGCGCAGACCTTCGTCGCGCGCCTCGACGGGCGCGAGCACGGTCGCGACGTGACGATCGATCACCGTGGCCTGCCCGAGCGCGCGCTGTTCGTCGAAGCGGACCGTCCGTTCGCGGCGGCGGGGGATCGCGTGCGCGTCCGCGTCGCCGACGAGGACGGAGGCTGGCCGCGGCGCGCGGACGTGGTGCTCGACACGCCGTCGGGGCGCTTCGTCGGATCGGTCGGTCCGGGTGCTCCCGCGGTCTTCGACGTACCGGTGCCGGCGCGCGTCGACACGGCGGAGCGGATGAGCTTCCACGCGTCGCTGACCGAGGTGTCGCGCGTCACGATGGGGAGCGCGGAGATCTGGGTCGGCCGCTCGCCGGTCGCGCTCGAGCTCACCGGCGCGAACGAGATCGGCGTCCGCGACACCGCGTACGCGCTCGAGGTGCGCGCGACGGACCTCGCGGGCGGCGAGGTGAACGGGGACGTCGCGCTCGCGCTCTACGGAAGTGACGGAAACCGCGCGGTCGGACCCGCGCGCGCCGAGGCGACGGCGAGCCTCGCGAGCGGCCAGGGCCGCGCGGCGCTGCGCTTGAGCGGCGCCGGACCTTGGTGGATCGAGGCGCGACGCGGTCGATCGCGAGCCCACGCGGTCGTGTGGGAGCGGCCGAGGCCCCCCGCCCTCCGCGCCGACGCGGATCTCGGGGTCCTCGTCCCGTCGCCCTACGCGCGGCCCGGGGAGTCCGCGATGGTCGACGTGAAGCTGCCGGGGCGCGGGCGCGGATGGCTCACGCTCGAGCAAGGTGACGTGCTCTACTCCACGAGCGTCTCGGGCGCCGGCATCCACCACGTCCGCGTCCCCATCGACGAGCGCGCGCGAGGCCGCGCGAGCGTGGTCGTCACCTACGTGGCGGCGGGTCGCGTCCGGGTGGCGAGCAGCGCGCTCGAGGTCGAGACGTCGCGGCCCATCGCGGTGACGGTGGCGACCGACCGCGCGACGTACCCTCGGGCCGCGACGGCCCACGTGCACATCGAGGCGAAGCACGACGACGAGACGCCGTCCGACGCCGTCGCGACGCTCTGGTTGGCCGACGCCGGCTACTGGGAGCTCGGCGAGGAGACCTACCCGTCGGCCACCGAGTACTTCGCGTTGCCCGCCCGACCCGCGAGCGGCGGCGACTCGACGCGGCCGATCGCGTTCGGCGCGGAGGAGGGGCGCCGCGTCGACGCCGAGCTCCTGTTCGACGGACAGAGCATGCCGGCGAGCACGCACCGCCACGCGTGGGGCTACGGCGGAGAGCTCGTCCGCGTCGCGCGGCGCGGCTCGCTCGCAGAGGTCATCCAGGCCCTCGCGCGCGCGGCGCGGCTCGCGGGGGCCGACGTCGACTGTCCCGACGACACCGACGTCCACTCGCTCGTCGTGCACGACCTCCCCTGGGACCTCGCGGCGCTCCGGTTGGCCGACACCGCGGGCGCGAGCGCCTGGATCGAGGAAGACCGCTTGCACTTCGACTGCACGAGCGGGGCGGGATCGGGGATGGGCGGACTGGTCGGACGCGGGGCCGGCGCGCCGAGCATCCGCACCGGCAACGCGTCCATCGCCACCCCGCGCGAGGAGCGCCTCGAGGGGACGCTCCACTTCGTGGGTCTCTTGCGGCTCGGGCCCGACGGCGCGCTCGACCTCGACGTGCCGCTCCCCGATCACCCGGGACGTTGGCGCGTCGAGGTGCTCGCGATCGCGGACGACGGCGGAGGCGCGCGGGGCTCGCGCGTGGTGCACACGCGCCAGCCGCTCGAGGCGTGGCTGCACGCGCCGCGCACCCTCCGCCGAGGAGACCGCGCCTCCCTCGAGCTCGGCGTGCGCGCGCCCTCGGCGGCCGGATTGCCCGTCGAGATCGCGCTGCGCCTCCCGCCCGAGCTCGTGAGCGACACGCCGCCTCCGACGTCGCTCACCCTCGATCGCTCAGGTCAAGGCTCATTGCGTATTCCCGTCCGCGCGGTCGGCGAGGGCACGCCCCGGATCGAGCTCGGGGTGACGGCGCTCGGTCCGTCCGGGACGCCGCTGTCGGACACGATGCGCGCCACCGTCGACGTCGAGCCGATGGTCACCGAGCAGGACCTCCGCTACGACGCCTCGATCGGGCCCGCCGCCGCCGAGGTCGAGATCCCGATCCCCACGCTCGCGCAACCCGCTCGAATTCGCGTTTCGATGCACGCGGACGCGGAGCACGCCGCCGCCGAGGTCCTCGACGCGCTGCTCCAGCCGCGCTGGGATGTCTCGTTCGCCCGCGCGGATCGGCTGGGCTCGCTGCTCGCGCTCGACCGTGCGCTGGCCAGCATCGACGGCGGCGGCGCGATGCTGCTCCGTGCGCGGATCGGCAACGCCGTCGCGTCGGAGCTCGCGCAGCTCGGCTCGCTCCGCTCGAGCGGCGACGAGGTCGCGTTCCTCGGCCACGTAGACATGGACGCGACATTGACGGCCCTCGAAGCGGTCGGCGCGACGAGCGGACCGCGCGACGGATCCTGGGACGCGACGCGCGCAGCGGTCCGGTCGCGCCTCGCGCGGCGAGAGCTCCACGGCGCGGATGCCGCACGGGCGCTCGCCCTCCTCGGCGCCGGGATGAGCCGCGCCGACGTAGAGCGCGCGCTCAGCGAGAGCGACGCGGAGATCGGCGACGACCTCGAGGGTCTCGCGTATCTCGTGCGCGCTTCGCGCGCGCTCGGCGATCGAATGCGCGGCGAGCGGGCCGGTGACCGGCTCGACGCGGCGCTCGAGCGCGAGCTCACGCTCCGGCCCACCGCGCCGTGCTCGGCGGCGCGGTTCTGGGTGTGCGGCGGGCGGCGCACCCAGTCGGGGGCGATGGCGCGAGCCGCACTGACGCTCCTCGAGGCGCAACATCGTGGGGCGCGGCCGCTGGCGACCCGAGTGGCGAGCTGGATCAGCCGCCAGCCCCTCGTCCCCAACCGATACGCGTACGGCTCGGACGAAGCGGACGTGCTCGAGCTGTTCGCGCGTCTTGCGCCCCACCGCGGCGGCCACGCGGACCGCTTCGAGGTGCTCCTCGACGGACGCCCCGCGCGGGCGCGCGGCGACACGATCGCGATCCCGGCGGGCGCGCATCGCGTCAGCCTGCGCTTCGCGGAGCGCCCGACACGCTTCCGCCGCCTCGCGGTGAGCGGGCGCATCGCGATCGAGCCGCCGCGCTCCTCGATCGGGAATGCGACATTGACGCGATCGTTCCGGCGCGAAGACGGGGCATGGGAGCTCGACGCGGAGCTCGTGCTGCCGTCGCTCGCGCATGACGTGACGCTCGTCCTCCCGCTCGGCGCCGGGCTCACCGCCGATCGGAGCCGCATCGAGGAGCGCGACGTCTCGTTCGTCGGCGACGCGATCCGGATCCGGTGGCCGACGCTCCGCCCCGGCCGTCACGTCGTCCGCATCCCCCTCGTCGCCGTCGGACCGGGGACCTACCACGCCGCGTCGGCCCACCTCGTCGACGGAGACGGCTCGACGTGGGCGGTGACCCCGCTCGATCGAGTGGAGATCGCGCCCTAGACCCTCGCGACGGAGATCGCGATGGGTTCAGCGTCGATGATCGGGCGCGAGATTGGCCCTCGGCGGGACGAGGCGATGCCGGAGTATCGTCGAGGAGCGACGAGGGTCGAGATCGGGTTCGA
>JBFWYI010000180.1:0-5936 GCA_050186575.1 Sandaracinaceae bacterium
TGGATCACGAAGCGCGTGCCGTAGCTCGCGTCGCTCGCCTCGGTGGCGAGGCTCACCGCGCCGTCGGTGAGCGGGGTGACCTCCTCGTCGCGCAGCGGGCGCCGCCAGAGCGCGAGCCCCGCGCCGCGCGCGAGCCGCTCGAAGCACGCCGCGTCGGTCGGACCGGTCGGCGTGCAGCCCGCGAGCTCGGCGAGCCGCGCGGTCCCCTCGACGTCCGCCGCGACCTGGAACGCGAGGCTCTCGAGCCCGGCCACGAACACCATCGACGGCGTCTTCGAGCTGGCGTCGGTGTCGAACGGCGCGAGCACGTCGACCGGCAGATAGCTCGCCGCGTCCCCGTCCCAGCCGAGCGCGTCGGCGAGCGACCGCCCGATCTCGCGCCGGCTCAGGCGCCGCAGCGCGCTCGTCTTCTCCTGATGGAGCGGCGATGGAGGCGCGTTCACATCGGGGACCGGGCCTCCCGGATCGCTCGCGCCCTCGGGGATCTGGAGCGTCCCTTGGCACGCGACGAGGAGCGTCGCGGCGCACACCCAGCCGTTCCGAGCGAGGAGCATGGGACGACTCTACGGATCTGCCCCGCGAGATCGAGCGAGGGCCCGTTACTTGTGCGGCGCAATGCCGAGGCGGCGTCTCAAAGGTCGCAAACGGGGAGGGCGCGCCACGAGGTCAGAGGCGGCCCGGCGCTCGGATTGGGCCTCGCGAGCTGATGCGCGGCGTTGCTCCCCCAGCAATACACGCCGCCGTTCTCGCGCACCGCGCACGTGTGCTCCTGGCCGGCCACGACGTCGACCCATCGCCAGCCGATCGGGCCGGCCGGCACCGGACGATTCGCGCTGGGGAAGCGCGCCGGATCCACGCCGACGCGGCCGTCGTCGTTGGCGCCGAAGCAATACAGCGCGCGGTCGGCGTCGATGGCGCACCCATGGTTGAAGCCCACGCTGATCTGCTCCCAGCTGCCCTCGGCGAGCCGTCGCGGCAGGTGCATCGTCCCGCTCGCTTCGAGCTGCTCGAGATCCTCGCCGAGCATGTAGCTCCGGAGCCGACCCCAGCAGTACAGCTCGCCATCGACGGTGAGCCCGCACGCGCCGAACTGGTTCGGCGCGATCTGCCGCCACGCGAGGTCGGCGTGCACCCGGACCGCCGGAGCGACGTTGTCGGTCCCGTTGTTCATCGGTGGCAACCCGACTTGCGCATCACTGTTGCGCCCCCGGCAGTAGACCTCGGTGCCGGTGAGCGCGCAGCTCGTGTCGCGAAACGCGGCGACCGCCGTGAAGTCGCGGCCGTCGAGCTCGGGCACGGGGGCGTCGATACCGTTCGGACCCACCTGCTCGTTGCCGTCGTTGCCCCAGCAAAAGACGCTGACGTCCGCTCGGGTGTCGTCGACGAACGCGCGCGCGCACGTGTGGTCCTCGCCGAGCGCCATCGAGCGGAAGATGTACGGTCGGATAGGTCGCGGAGGGGAGAGCACCTCGCCGTCCCAGAACCCGAGCTGGCCGGACTGGTTCGCGCCCCAACAGCTGATCTCCTGGTCGTAGCTCACGAAGCACGTGTGGTGGTCGCCCGCGTATGGCGTACCGGTGAACCCATCGTGCACGACGACGCCCGCCGCGGGCTCGAGGTCGCCGGTGCCGAGCTGCCCGGACTCGTTGGCGCCCCAGCACGCGATCGCACCCGTCCGTCCCGCGCAAGTGTGGTTGGCGGTGCCATCGATCCCCGCCGCCTGCGCGTCGCAGGTCCCGCCCTCCTCGCACCCCGCCCCCGCGCAACACGTCGCGCACTCCACGCCGAGAGCCCCGCACGCGGCGGCATCGTCTCCGCGTACGCACGCGGTTCCGTCGAAGCAGCCGGTGCAGCACTCGCCGACCCAGCAGCGGCCCGGCTCGCCACCGGCGTCCGCGCAGCGCGTCCCGTCCGCGGCGAACGCGCACTCGCACGGCGCGCGCGACGAGCGCTCGCCGCCCACCGGATCGACGCCGGACACGCACGCCGACTCGCAGCGGCCGAGCTCGCACGCCTCGCCTCGCCCGCAGATCAACGCGTCGGCGCACGCCGCGTCGAAGTGGAGGTTCACGCGCCGCACCCCGTCGCGATAGCGACCGGCCGCCTCCTGCTCGGCGATCGCGACCCGCGTCTCCGGCGCGTCTCCTTCGAGCAACGTCGCGACGATGCGCCAACCGCGCGACGCGTCGTTGCCCTCGGGCGCGAGCGTGACCCCGATCGCGCGATCGACGAGGTCGCCCGGAGCGAGCGTCGTCTGATCGGTGTGCGCGACCTCGCGACCGTCGGTGCCGTACACCTCGACGCGCAGCGCGCTCGCGCGATCGGCGAGCTCGACGTCGGCCGTCATGCGGACGTGCACCTGCGGCGGCTCGCGGCACGCGGCGGCGCCGAGGCTGCACGCCACGAGGTGCGGTAGGATTCGGCGCATGAGCCCTTCGGCTCGATATCACCGCGTCCGGAACATCGCTAGCGGGGGCATGGGCACCGTCGACTTGGTGCTGCGCCAGGAGGGCACGTTCCGTCGGCTCTACGCGATCAAGCAGCCGCACGCGGGGCTCGGCGACGACGAAGGCTTTCGCCAGATGTTCCTCGACGAGGGCCGGATCGCCGGGATGCTGCGCCATCCCAACGTGGTGAGCGTGCTCGACGTCGGAGAGGACGAGCGCGGGCCGTTCCTCGTGATGGACTACGTGGACGGCGTGTCGTTGCAACGAATATTGCATGATCGAGGTCCTGAGCGGCCGCTCCCCCTCGTCCTGGCGCTCCGGGTTGGCGCGCAGATCGCGGCCGGTCTGCACGCGGCGCACGAGCTCACCGACGAGAGCGGCGCGCCGATCGGGCTGGTGCACCGCGACGTGTCCCCGCAGAACATCCTCGTCGGCTTCGACGGGATCGTCCGCCTCACCGACTTCGGCGTCGCCAAGGCGCTCGGTCGGATGACGCGCACGAGCACGGGCGTGGTGAAGGGAAAGCTCGGTTACGTCTCGCCCGAGCAGCTCCGCTACGAGGCGCTCGACCGCCGCTCCGATCTGTTCGCCCTGGGCGTCGTGCTCCACGAGATGCTCGTCGGCCAGCGGCTCTATCCGGCGCACGACGGGGAGGGGCCGCGCCGGATCCTCACCGAGCCGCCTCCGGACGTCGGGCTCGCGCGCGACGGGCTGCCGGCCGAGCTCGTGGAGCTGACGTTCGAGCTGCTCGCGAAGGACGCCGAGGATCGGCCCAAGACGGCGCGCGAAGTGATGGAGCGCCTCGACGCGATCCGCGACGAGCTCGTGCAGCTCGGCGAGCCCGACGTGGAGGTGGCGGAGTTCCTCGCTTCGAGCTTCGCGGAGGATCGCGCGGAGAACGAGGAGACGCGGCGCGATGCGCTCGCCAAGGCGGAGCGCGGCGAGCTCGCGGTGTGGGGCGAGGTCACTCCGGCCACACCGTCCCGACAAAACGTGCCGTTGCTCGCTGCGGCCGTGATCGGCGTGGTGCTCGTCGCGTTCGGCGCGGCCGTGCTCGGCGCGGCGGTGCTCGGCTCGGGGGTGCTCGGCTCGGGGGTCGGACGGAGCCTCGACCCGGTCGACGATGACGAGGTCACGACGGCCGCCGCACCGCGCCCGGAGCCGGTCGTCGTCGCGCCCGCGAGCCCGCCCCCCGCGCTCGCACCGGACGAGCCGATCGCGCCCGTCGAGAGCGAGCCCGCCGAGCCGACCGCGCCAGAGAGCCCGCGCCGCGGCCGCTCCGCGCGCGGCCGCCATCGCGCCGCGTCCGCGTCGGAGCCTGCGGCGTCCGAGGCGACGAGCCCGACTCCGTCGTCCTCCGCAGGTCGGAGCGCCCCGAGCCCGTGGCCGTTCGCCGGCGGACAGCGTCGATGAGACGTGCACCCCTACGTCGACTCCTTCGCGCGCGGTCGCTGACTCGGATGGCGTTGCTCCTCCTCGTCGTGGCGGTGGCCCCGCGCGCCGCCGCGCAGGAGGAGGGCGGGTCGAGCGAGCGCGCCGAGGCGCTCTTCAACCGTGGGATGGAGGCGCTCGAGGGGCTGCGCTTCGCCGACGCGCGCGATCGCTTCCGCGCGTCGCTCGGCGCGTACCCGAACGGCGCGACCGCGTTCAACCTCGGCCTCGCGTACCGCGGGCTCGGCGAGTCGCGCGCCGCGATCGAGGTGTGGTCGGGGCTCCTCGACGGTCGCTACGGAGAGCTCGCGGGCGAGCAGCTCGAGGAGGTCAGCCGCCTCGTCGCGGAGGAGCGCACGCGGCTCGCTCGCCTCGAGGTGCGTACGACCGTCGACGCGCCGCTCAGCGTGCGTATCGACGGCGAGGACATGGACGAGATCGCGCCCGAGAGCCGTCAAATCTACGTGCTCGATGCGGGCCGCCACATCCTGGTCGGCCGCGCGGAGGGCTTCGAGGTCGCCGAGCGCACGGTGCAGCTCACCGCGGGGGAAGACGAGCGGCTGACGCTCACGCTGGCTCCGCAGACGCGCGTCGACGGCGCCATCTACGAGGAGGCGTGGTTCTGGACGGTCCTCGGCGTGCTCGTGTTGGGCGGCGCGGCGGCCGGTGTCCTCGCCGGCGTCTTCCTCTACGCCGATCCTCAGCCGACCGCGCCGTTCGGCGTGGTACGCACCCCCTAGGGCTTCGATGAGCGACGACGAGAGCGGGCTCGCGGCGTGGCGAGGGCTCTACCTCGGACGCGCGCCCACCGTCGTGCCGGCGTCGTGGGAGGCGACGATCGCGGCGACCGGCGCGATCCTCACGCGCGCGCCCGCGCGCTCGGAGGCGCCGAGCGACGCGCCGACGCTCGCCGCCGCGGTGGAGAGGCTCGAGAGGTCGCAACGTGCCGTGCGGAGGTTCGAGCGGCCCGATCCGCGGTGGCTCGAGCCGCTCGAGGGCGCGCCCGACGACGTCGTCGAGCAGCGCGAGCTGACGCGGTGGCTCGCCTCGATCCTGTTCGACGCGCGCGTCGCCGACGAGCCGGCCGCCCGCGCGGAGCACGCGCTCTCGGTGGTGCTCCGGCCGGTGCGAGTCGCCTATCGCGCGCTCGCGCTCGCGCGCGTCGGCGAGCTCGACGAAGCGCGCAACGTCGCGCGTCGCGCGTCCCGCATGGGGCGGAGCGAGGCGCTCCCCTACGCCGAGCACGTCGCGCACCTCACCCTCGCGCGGATCCGGCGGATGAGCGGCAATCCTCACCTCGCGGCGCACATCCTCACCGCGCTCGGCCGGTTCGCGCCGCCCTCGCTGCTGTCGTGGGTGCGCTACGAGCTCACCCTCTGCATCGGTCCGCCAGGTGATCTGCTGCCCGATGCGCCTGCCACGCCGATCGATCCCGGCGCGCTGATCGTGGCCTCGCCCGATGCGTTCGCACGCGCGTGCGCCGCGCTCCGCGATGCCGCGCGCAACCGTCCGTTCGCCGAGGGCGAGCTCGGCGCGCTGACCGCGATGCTCGATCCGTCGGTGGCCCCGACCTCCGACGCGCGCGCCTGGGTCGCGGGCACGTCGGCGAGCCCGCCCTTCGGCCTCCACGGCGTGTCGGTCGCGACCGACAACGCGCCGTACGGTGTCGTGCTCGCCCATCCCGGGCGTCCGGCGCGTCGCGTGCTGCGGATCGCGGCGGACCGCCTCGGCATCGAGCCGCGCGGCCTCGGCAAGGACCGCATCGACGCGGCCGCTGCGACGCTCCTCTTGGCGCCCGACACCGGCCTCACCTCGACCGAGCTCTTCGAGGCGGTCTACGGCTTCACGTACAAGCCGAAGCTCCACTCCGGCTCGCTCCGCGTGGTCCTGCATCGTCTGCGCGGCGGCGATCTCCCGATCGCCATCGAGCGCGTCGACGAACGCATCGCGGCGCGCGCGCTCGAGCCTCTGGCCGTCTACGATCCTCGCTGCGTGCACTCCGTCCACGACAGCGTGCTCCGCTACATCGCCACCCACCCCGAGACGGTGGCCAAAGAG
>JBFWYI010000181.1:0-5854 GCA_050186575.1 Sandaracinaceae bacterium
CCGCCCGCGAGCACGATGCCCTTCTCGATCGCCATCGATCGTTCTCCCTCTGCCGCGAGCGATTAGCGCGCCCCGTAGTTGCGCTCGATCCACTGCCGATACGAGCCGGTGCGCACCGACTCTACCCAGGCGTCGTTCTCGAGATACCAGCGAACCGTCTTGTCGAGCCCGGTGTCGAACGTCTCGCGCGGCGTCCAGCCGAGCTCGCGCTGGATCTTCGACGCGTCGATCGCGTACCGAAGGTCGTGCCCGGGCCGATCGGTGACGAACGTCTTCAGCGCGAGGAGCGCCGCCTCGTCCTTGCCGGTGTGCTTCGCGACGAGCTTCAAGATGCCGTCGACCACGTCGAGGTTCTTCATCTCGTTGTGGCCGCCGACGTTGTACGTCTCGCCCGTCCGGCCGGACTGGATGACCGTCCAGATGGCCTCGCAGTGGTCGGTCACGTAGAGCCAGTCCCGCACGTTCTCGCCCTTGCCGTAGATCGGAAGGGGCTTTCCCTCGACCGCGTTCATGATCATCAGCGGGATGAGCTTCTCGGGGAACTGGAGCGGGCCATAGTTGTTGCTGCAGTTCGTCAGCTTGAACGGCAGCTTGTAGGTGCGGCTCCACGCGCGCACGAGATGATCGCTGGCCGCCTTGCTCGCCGAATAGGGGCTGGACGGGTCGTAGCGGGTCTCTTCGGTGAACAGGCCGGTCTCGCCGAGCGAGCCGTACACCTCGTCGGTCGAGACGTGATGGAAGAGCTTGCCGTCGAGCTTGCCCGCCCAGTGGCGGCGGCACGCGTCGAGGAGCGCGAACGTGCCCTCGACGTTCGTGCGCACGAACTCGCGCGGACCGTGGATGCTCCGGTCGACGTGGCTCTCCGCCGCGAAGTGCACCACGCAGTCGGGCGCGTACGTCTCGAAGAGACGATCGACCTCCGCGGCGTCGGCGACGTCGACCCGCTCGAGGCGGTAGTTGTCCCGCCCCTCGAGCTCGCTGAGGCTCGCCGGGTTCGCCGCGTACGTCAGCTTGTCGACGTTGATGAACCGGTCGTCCGGCTGGCGCGGCACGAAGAGGTTGAGGAAGTTGGCGCCGATGAAGCCGGCGCCGCCCGTCACGAAGTAGGTGGCCATCGAGTCCGTCAGTCCCGATCGAGCAGGCGCTTGATCTTGTTCTTTGCGTTGCGGGCGAGCGTCCGACCTTCACGCAGCGCTCCCTTGGCGCGCTCGGCCGGCATCAGGACGTACTTCTTGAGGTGCTCGTCGGGTCGCGCCTTGAAGATCGTCGTGTGGTTCACGCCGCGATAGCCCTCGGCCGGCTCGGCCGAGTAGTAGTAGACGGCGAACGAGTTGCGGGTGACGCCCTCGGGGCAGCGGACCGCCTCGACCCCGTGGAAGCTGCGCTCGCTCGTGGCGAACATCACCGCGCGGTTGTGGATCGGCGCGAACGCGTGCCAACGTCGTTTGACGTCTTCGTCCCAGAGCTCGATCGCGCCGTAGTACTCTGGGCGCCAGCCCGGGTTGAGATAGACCAAGAGGTTCAACCGTCGATGCAGCTCGAGGCGGTCGTTCCAGTTGAAGTCGACGTGCACGTCGAGATGCCCGTGGGCCCCCGTCATGTGCATGCCGCCGCCCGAGAGCTTCTCGTCGTACACGAGCGAGTCGATCCCGGTGATCACGCTCAGGTCCTTCATGAAGGACTCCGACGCGAGCGCCTCGTTCAGCCGCTGCACGGGCGCGGGGAACTTGGCGCTGTCCGTGATCTGGATCTTGCGATACTCGTTGACGGCCTTGAACGTGTAGCCGAGCGACTCCGCGGTCTCGAAGCTCGGGTAGGCGCGCGCGAGCTCGTCGGCGAGCTCGGGCTCGAGGAAGCCGTCGATCGCGCAGTGCGGGAACGGCTTCGCGGTCCGGAATTCGTGGGCGAGTCGCTCGGTGTCCAGCGCGCGGATGGTCATCGTGATTCGCCGCCTTGCATACCAGTCGCGGCGCGAGGGTGCCATACTGCGCGCCCTTCGGGAGGCGAGGTAGGAGGCGATGGCGATCAAGATCGTGCCGCATGCGGCGGACAAGAAGGACCTGGTCGAGGCCTTCAACGCGAAGATGCGGGCGGGCGGCTCCCCGTGGGGCTTCTACGTCGACCCCGAGCCTTACTGGATCCCGAAGACCGAAGACGACCAGCCGGTCTGGCGTGAGTTCCATCTCGCGATCGAAGACGGCGACGAGTGCGTCGGCGGCTACGGGCTGAAGCCGCAGCGCTGGCTCATCCGTGGCGAAGAGGTGACGGTCACCGACTGGCAGGGTCCGTTCTCGCTCGGCGCGGTGGACAACCGCTACGCGTCGCTCGGCCTCCGGTTCATCCGCGACATGCTGAGGAAGCAGCCGATGCTCTACAGCTGGGGCCACGGCGGGAGCGACGAGAAGATCGTCCAGCTCGTGAAGAAGCTCGGGTGGTTGCTCCATGAGACCCCGTTCCTCTTCCGCGTGTGTCAGCCGAAGAACTTCCTCCAGAAGAACGCGCTCCTCCGCAAGGATCCGAGGAAGGCGCTCGCCCAGGACGTGCTCGCGATCAGCGGCCTCGGCACGCTGGGGCTCCACGCGCTGCACGCCGCGTTGCGGATGAAGTCGCTCACCCGGTTCGAGGCGCGCTACGAGCCGGTCGCCGACTTCGCGAGCTGGACCGACGAGGTGTGGGAGCGCGCCAAAGGCGACTACCTCGCGCTCGCGGTCCGCGATCAGCGCGCGATGCGGACGTTGCTCCCCGTCGAGCAGCGGCACTCGGAGTGGCCGGCGCCCACGCGCATCCGCGTGCTGAAGGACGGCCGCACGATCGGATGGGCCGCGGTCGTCGAGAAGCAGCTCTCGGGCGACGCGCGCTTCGGCGAGATGCGGGTCGGCGTGGTCGCCGACGCGTTCGGCGCGATCGAGGACGCGCCCGAGGTCGCACACGCCGCGTTCGATCACCTGCGCGCGAGCGGCGTCGACATGGTGATGGTGAACCACTCACACCCCGCGTGGATCGCGGCGTACGAGGCGGCGGGCTTCTTCAAGGTCGAGGACCGCCGCGTCTTCTGCGCGTCCCCGAAGCTCCTCGCCGCGCTCGAGCCGTTCGAAGAGACCAAGCGCGGGCTGTTCCTCACGAACATGGACGGCCACGGCCCGATGCTCGGGTAGCTCGCGGATCGCCCCTACGCGCTGAAGAGCTCGTCGAACACGCCGGGGATGTCGCCGAGATCGCGGTTCACCCCGACCGCGCGCATCGCGGTGTTGAACACCTTGGACGGATGCTCGTCCGGCTTGTGGATGTGGACGCCCGGCACGAGCCCGCCCGAGCGGCCCGCGAGCAAGAACACCATGTTGTCGGTGGAGTGGTTCTGGTCGCCGCCGCCATCCGCCTCGCGTCCTCCGCGACCCCCTTCCATCGAGAAGACGGCCGCGGTGCGGTCGAGGATCGAGCCGGTGCCTTCGGGGATCGCTTTCAGGCCCGCGATCAGGCTCGCGTATTGCTCGACGAACCAGCGGTTGGCGTCGTCGAGAGCCTGCTGCGACGCGCCGTGCTGGACGTCGCCGTGCAAGCCGCCGATGTGGTTCCACAGCTGATGGAACATCCCCGAGCCCGTGAACTGGTTGCTGCCGACCACCGAGATCGAACGCGTCATGTCGCACGCGAACGCGAGCTGGACGAGCTCGCCGAACAGGCGTGACCGGGAGTCGTGGTCGGGGACGTTCGCCATCAGATCCGGCGGGTCGGTCGAGGGATGCATCGGGTCCATGCAGAACTCCGTGGTGCTCGTCGTCGTGCTCGCGAGCTGCATCTCGAGCGCGCGCACACGGGTGAGGTGCTCGTCGAGCCGCGCGCGATCCGCCGCGCCGAGCTCGCGCGAGAGCACACCGATCTGATCGGCCGCGTACGAGAGGCTGCTCGTGCGCAACCGTCGCTCGAGGT
Organism: Sandaracinaceae bacterium; assembly: GCA_050186575.1. Taxonomy (GTDB): domain Bacteria; phylum Myxococcota_A; class Polyangia; order Polyangiales; family Sandaracinaceae; genus JAUHXR01. Next base: position 3,928 of record JBFWYI010000181.1, read on the forward strand.
CGATGCTCGGATCCGGGGTCTCGGGGACGAACCCGGTGAACAGGCTGCGGTACGCCTGCGCGGGCGAGGTCTGCGTCTCGAAGTAGTCGATCTCGCCGCTCGACGTCGGCGCGAAGCTCGGCGAGTACCGCGATCCGACGGGGTCGATGTTGTAGACCAGCACGTCGAAGCGCGTCGCACCGGCGAACGCGCCGGCGATGACGTGCTCCGCCGTCGGCGCGAACGCGCGCCAGTTCTCGGAGCCGCGCCACCCCGACCGCACGCCCGTGAGCACCGCCTTGTGACCGAGGCCGTGGTAGTCCGACTCGTAGCCGCCCGGCGCGTCGAAGGGCGCCGCGAACATTCCGGAGATCGCGCTGACGTCGCCCTCGAGCCCGCGCATGGCGAGCGGCTCGAGGCAGTAGTTGAAGTCGAACCCGCGCCCCAGGCGCTCTGGCGTCAGCCCGTCGGGCACCGTCGGGCCGGACGGCGCGAGGGAGGTGGGGCAAAAGAAGTTGAGGTATCGACACGGGAGCGTCGAGCCGTCGGCCAGCGCCGTGCCGTGATCGTTGAGCATGAATTCCATGAGCGGCAGGCTCACGACGGTGGCGGCGGCGCCGCGCAAGAACATCCGGCGGCCGCTCCGACGAGCGCGCCGTGTGAGCTTGGACGTCATGGTTCCTCCCGGCGATAGCGGAACGTGGGGTGGGCGACCAGGGCGAGCACCAGCGCGTCGAAGCGCTCGCCCGACTCCATGAACGCGGTGTGCACGCGCTCGATCGTGGGTGCGTCGTAGGCGGTGGTGGCGCGACCGGTGCTGAAGCGGACGAACTGTTCGACCCCGCAGCGCGTCAGCTCGCCGCTCTCGACCATCAGCGTCACGAGCTCGCGCGGGCCGTTGAACTCGCCGACCCCGTCCAGCTCGCCGGCGCCGTCGATCGCGCAAGCGGGGTTGCGCGCCTCGACCTCGCGGTACGCGCCGTAGCCGTCGTAGCGCTCGAGGCCGAAGCCGATCGGGTCCATGCGCTGGTGGCACGTGTGACAGCTCGAGCCCTCGACGGTGTGCATCGAGCGCAGGACATCGATCTTGCACTCGTCGGGTCCGGGCTCGGGGCGGTTGTCCGGGTTGACGTTGGGCGGCGGCGGCGGGATCACGCGGCAGAGGAGGCGGGTGGCCACGAAGTTGCCGCGCCGCGTGATCGAGGTGTCGTCGCCGTTCTCCGCGCTGAGCGAGAGCAAGCTCCCGTGCGATAGCACACCTGCGCGCTGCGGATCGGCGTAGCTCACCCACGTCGGCGCGTCGACGTCCGGCATCCCGTAGTGCGCAGCGAGGACGGGATCGACGAGCGTCTCGGTCGACGTGAAGAGCTCCGTCCAGGGGCGCGCGTCGTCGGGCGCCAACACGCGATCGAGCAGGCCCTCGGTCTCCGCCAGCATCGGCGTGGCGAGCGGCTCGGGGGCGCGTAGCCCGCGGAAGCCGAGCCACATCTCGTGGAACGCGGTCACCTGCCGCTGGCCGCGCGGATCCGCGAGCATCTCGGCGGCGAGCGCGACGAGCTCGTCGTCCGACAAGGGCTCACCGCTCGCGCGCTGGAGCAGCGCCGCGTCGGGGGTGGTGCCCCAGATCGTGTACGCGAGCCGCGCGACGAGCTCGTAGTCGTCGAGCCGGCGCAGGTCGCGATCCTCGGGCGCGCCGATCGTCGTTTGATACGGGAAGCGCGGGCTCTGGATGAGCGACTGGATCACGAAGCGCGTGCCGTAGCTCGCGTCGCTCGCCTCGGTGGCGAGGCTCACCGCGCCGTCGGTGAGCGGGGTGACCTCCTCGTCGCGCAGCGGGCGCCGCCAGAGCGCGAGCCCCGCGCCGAGCGCGAGCCGCTCGAAGCACGCCGCGTCGGTCGGACCGGTCGGCGTGCAGCCCGCGAGCTCGGCGAGCCGCGCGGTCCCCTCG
>JBFWYI010000182.1:0-5808 GCA_050186575.1 Sandaracinaceae bacterium
CGCGTGGCGCGCACGACCCCGCCGACCGGGCCGACCCCGACCACGCCGACCGGTCCCCGCGACGGCCGCGTGCGCTAGACCCTCGCGACGGAGATCGCGACGGGTTGATCGACGCCCTCGACCCCGATCTCGACCCTCGTCGCTCCTCGACGATACTCCGGCCTCGCCTCGTCCCGCCGAGGGCCAATCTCGCGCCCGATCATCGACGCTGAACCCAACGCGATCTCCGTCGCGGGGGTCTAGTCCCCGGCGGCCTCTCGCTTGGCGTCCCGCTGGACCCGGCCGGGAAGCGCTCGCGCTCCCGTTCGCTACTCCGTCGGCACCTCTTCGGGCTCGATCGGCGTCACGTCTTCCTCGGGCGGCGGTGCTGGTTCCTCGGGCGGCGGGGCTGGCGCGCCGTAGGCCTCGACCGCCATCGGCTGATCGACGTCGGAGGGTGGACGTGGCTCGTCGTCCATCGGCGGGCCGCCGTAGATCGGCTCGGGGTCCGAGTCCTCCGGCGTGACGTGAGGGACCAGCGCGGGCGACGGCTCGTCCGGCGGCATGGGCGCGGCGCCGTAGATGTCGGCGCTGCCTCCGTCGTCGCATGCGCTCGCGCCCACCGCGCCGAGCAACACGATCGCGGCGCGCGTCACCTGGCCGCGCGGCATCGTGATGCGACCGCGCTGAGGCTCGGGGCGCGTCGCGAGCGATCCGCAGAACGGGCACGACGGCTCGACGAACCGGACGTGGCGTCCGCACGAGGGGCAGGGGCTCAGCTCCATGACGGCTACAGTAGAGCGCCGAGCGCGCGCACGAAAGACTCGCTCGCCGCGCGCGCGAGCGGGTGCTCGCCGCCCTCGACGATCGCGCGGCCATCGACGCTCACGCGCTCGACGGTCGAGCCGACGGCGCCGAACATCACCGCGTCGTCGAGGCTGTCGGTCGCGGCGCCGACGAGGGGGAGGGCGTTCGCGTCGAGGCGCACCTCGTCGCGCGCTTCGAGGCCGCTCATCCCGATCGACGCATAGCCGTGCGTCGCGCTCGCCTCGAGCAACGCCGGCGCGTCGAGGGCGACGCACCGACCCTCGAGCCGCGTGCGCTCGTCGAGCTCGGCCGCGCGCGCCTCCTCGAACGGATCGGAGCTCGCGTGGCTGTCGACGCCGAAGCAGAGGCGGGTCCCGGAGCGGACGAGGTCCGCCGTGCGCGGCGCTCCGTCGCCGAGGTCGCGCTCGGTGGTGCGACAGAGGCACGCGTACGCGTTCGCCGCGCCGAGCGCGCGCACCTCGCCGTCGTCGAGGTGGGTCGCGTGGACGGCGACGAAGCGATCGCTGAGCACGCCGTGATCGGCGAGCGCGCGCACCGGTCGCGCGCCCAGCTCGGCGAGGCACTCGCGGATCTCGCGGCGCTGCTCCGACACGTGCATGTGGAAAGGCAACCCGCGTTGCGAGGCGAACACAGCCGCCTCACGGATCCAGGCCATCGGCACGGCGCGGACGCTGTGCGGCGCCAGACCCACCGTCACGCGCGGCTCGCCCGCGTACGTCGCGAGGAGGGTCTCCGCGTCGCGCAGCGCGTGCTCGACGTCGGCGTCGCAGAATCGGCGCTGCGCGCCCTCGGGGGACCGACCGAAGCCGGGGCGCGCGTAGATCACGCGCAGCAGCGCGATGCGGAGGCCCGCGTCGAGCGCGGCGCGGATCACCGCGTCGGCGAGCTCGGTGCGCGAGGCGTACGGCGTTCCGTCGGGCTGGTGGTGCACGTAGTGGAACTCGCCGACCGCGGTCACTCCCGAGCGCGCGAGCTCGATGAACGCGAGGCGCGAGATCGCGTGGATCGATTCCGGATCGAGCCGCTCCGCGAGCCGGTACATGAGGCCGCGCCAGCTCCAGAACGAGCCGCTCGCCCGTTGGGTGCGTCCGCGGAGCGCGCGCTGGAAGGCGTGTGAGTGCGCGGTGGCGAGGCCCGGCAACACGATGTGCGATCCTTCGAGGCGCGCGATCATGGCACCTCGGGGACGGGCAGCCCCGCTGCCTCGAGCGCGGCGCGCGCCTCTTGCTCTTGGCGACGGCGGTCCTCGCCCTCGGGCGCGTAGCGGTTCGCGAGCACGTACGCGACGTACGCCTCCTCGATCTCGCCGCGCCGCCGGTGATCGCCGCCCACGTTGCGATAGTAGTCCCAGCGCACGTCGCTCCACGCGAGGCTCGCGAGGAGCGCGACGCACCCGAGCGCGAGGCTCCATCCGTAGACGCCGACCCGCGGCGGTCGCGCTCCATCGCGGCGCGGGAGGAGGCGCGACGCCCCCGCGAGCGACAGCGCGCCCATGAGGATCACGAACGCGATCGTCGCGCCGGGGAGGTCCGCCGCCTCGATCACCGCGATGGCGCCCGCGAGCCCCGCCGCGACGCCCGCGATGTCGAACCCCAGCTCGGCCGATCGCGACGCGTCGGCGCTCCCGAGGTAGCGCTCGCGCAGCAGCCAGCGCAGCGGCCGCGCGAGCGCGATCGCGGCGCCGAGCGCGGTCAGCGGCCAGAGATCGAGCCTGAGTCCGGCGAGGATCGCGACCAGCGCCATGAGACCCCACGCGAGGAGCGCCTCGGTCCCGTACGACGCGGTGCCATCGCGCGCGCCGCGCAGCGGGAGCACGCATCGGAGGGCGATCGCGAGCCAGCGCGCGGGGAGGAAGAACACGAACGCGTAGAAGACCATGTACCAGCTGAACCAGCCGACCTTGAGCTCCATGTGCTCGGCGCCGAGATGGAAGCTGAGCGCGGTGAGGAGCGCGACGACCATGAACGCGTCGAGCCAGCGGTTGCGCATGCGGTCGCGGATCGGGACGAGCAGGTACCCGGCCGCGCAGATGATCTGCACCACGACGACGCCGTGGCCCATCGCGTACCACAGGCGCTCCCCCTCGATGCCGAACATGGCGAGCAGCGCGCGGAACGGTCCGATCGGATCGGGCACGCCGTCCGGCGGCGCGTCGATGCCGAGGTGGACGGTGTTGCGGAGCGCGGCGCCGCTCAGCCACTCGGGATCGCTCTTGCTGTACGCGGTGTACGCGTAGACGATCGCGATGGATCCGGTGAGCAGCACGAAGCCCCACGCGCGGATCAACGGCGCGGGGGCGAGCAGCGACATTCGAGGGCCCGCGGTGGGCTCGGCCGCGCGCCGCGCCCGCTTCTCGGCGCTCTTGCTGGCGCTCTTGGTGGAGCGCCGTCCACGCTTCTTGCGATTGTCTTTCGGTGCCTCCTCCGCGGCGGGCTCCGGCTCGCGCTCCCCGTCGGCCGACGATCCGAGGAGCGCGCGCTCGGCGTCGATCGGCGGGAAGAACGCGAACGCGAGCAGCACCAGGCTGAGCAAGTAGTGGTGCTGGTAGCTGTCGAGCATGCTCATCGCCCACGACCACGTGTGGAGGACGAGCGCCGCCGCGATGAGCCAGCGCGGCGGCCGGTGCGCGAGCGCGATCGCGATGCACAGCGCGCCCGTCACGAACAACACCGTGAGGTGGACCGCCGGCGTGATCGTCGGCTGCACTCGCTCGAGCCACCCGAAGTGCGCGACGTTGAAGCCACCCGCGCCGTAGCGCCCCGCGTGCGACGCGCGGGTGAGCCAGAGGTCGAACGCGAGGAAGAGGAGCGTCCCCTTGAGCGCGAGGTACGGCCGCACCGCGGCGATCGGGGAGAACGCGATCCGCTCGAGCCATCTCACGGCGCGGCGCCCTCCGCGTGATCCTCGCTCGAGGTGATCTCGCCGCTCGCGCAGTCGATGCTCCGCTCGACGTCGACGGCGCGACCCTCGGGGCTGAGGCAGTGGTTCACGAGGCGCGCGCCGTCGTTCTCGTCGTCCTCGCAGCGCCAGGTGAGGTAGCGGTCCTGCACCGCCTCGCGGTTGCGCTCGAGGGTGTTGATCCACCCGACCTGAACTTCGGTCATCAAGTTGACGGGTGTGCGCGCGCCGGCGCGCTCGTCGAACGCCTCGAGGCGACAGCGGTAGACGCGGACGGCGGAGAACATGCGCCACGAGAAGCGCTCGTCGAACGCGTCGTCGCTCGTGTAGTAGCGGAGCGGGACGAGCGCCTCGATGGCGAGGATCCCGAACAGCGCGATCGTCGCGGCGCGGTGCGGCGGTCGCGAGCTCGCGGTGCTCTCCTCCGGTGCGAGCGCGCGCGCGTACGCGGCCGCGATCAGCGCCGCCGTCCCCGCGAGGAGCGGGAGCCACGCGTGCTCGCTCCGCACCTCGGAGAGCGCGTCGAACGCGAGCTTGCCGAGCCCGATGAGCACGAGCCCGACGCCACCCCACGCGAGGACGCGCACCGCGAACGGAGCGGGCGAGGGGACCTCCTCGCGCAGCCGCTCGTCGTCCTCCGTCGTCGGCTCGTCGCCCTGCCGCCACGGCGTGAGCCCCCACGCGACGAGGACGGCCGCGAGGTAGAAGCCGACCGCGACGTACGCGAGCTCCGATCCGCGCTCGGAGAGCGCGCGGAGCGCCCAGCCGAGGAGCCCGAGGAGCACCACGACGCCGACGCGGATCCAGCGGCTGCGCGAGGAGCTCACGGGGCGACGCTCCTATGTCGCGGCCCGAGCTGTCAACGCAACGAAGCCGGGCCCCTCGCCGAACCGCTCCGTCCTCGCGCGCGCACACGAGCCCGTCCTCAGACCCGTCCGCCGCGATCGGAGACGCAAGGCGGACCAGGAATCGGACGCGGACTCGGACCAGGACTCGGAAACGGAATCGGACACGGAATCGGACACGGAATCGGAATCGGAAACGGAATCGGAATCGGAATCGGAAACGGAATCGGACACGGAATCGGAAACGGAATCGGAATCGGAAACGGAATCGGAATCGGAATCGGAATCGGAATCGGAATCGGAATCGGAATCGGAATCGGAATCGGAATCGGAATCGGAATCGGAATCGGAATCGGCGGTCGCAACCCTCGTTGCGACCGCCGAAGCGCGTCAACGCCGCCGATGCTGACAGCGCCAGATCGACGCCGCGATCTTGTCCGCCAGATCGAACGCCGGCTCTCCGCCGCGCAAGACCTCGAACGCCCACGCGACCCGCAGGTGCGTCTTCACCTCCTGCGCGGAGCCGTACGCCGTCTCGAACCGCTCGCGCTGGTGACCGCCGCGCCGGTGCATCCCCTCGGCGACGTTCGCCGACACGGAGCCGGCCGCCTTGTGCAGCTGAGCCGCGAGCGCCTTGTCGTGCTTCGCGATCTGCGCGACCAGCGGCCGCACCAACACGACCAGCCGCACCGCATCCTCGAGCACCCCGAACCGACTCTCGATCCGCGCCCTGATCCGAAACTCAGTCATCCCGATCTCCAGCGTGCCCGTCCCGAGCGCGCGCCAGTCGCGCGCTCGTCCGTTCACGCCGCCCCGCCGCCCTCCGAGCGCGCGCCGGGTCAAGGACGAGGAGCGCAAGCGACGAAGCCAGCGCGCAGCGCTGGGAGCGAAGCTCTCCTTGAGGCGGTGCGCGCTCGGAGGGCACCCTGGGGCACCCGAACGGACGAGCCCTCTACCTCGACGATCGCAATGAACGTCGACGCGAAGGACGCGGACGCGGACACGGAATCGGACTACTCGGCCTCAGACTCGGCCTCGGACTCGGACTCGGCCTCGGACTCGGCCTCGGACTCGGCCTCGGCCTCGGACTCGGCCTCGGCCTCGGACTCGGACTCGGACTCGGACTCGGACTCTGATGGATCCCCTCAAATCTAAGCGTTAGGCGCTGGAGATTCTCTGCTGCATGTTGTGGACGTCGAGCTCGTCGAACGATTCGCGCGATGACCGTCTCAGGATGAGCACGCCAAGTCGCGGGAGG
>JBFWYI010000183.1:0-5775 GCA_050186575.1 Sandaracinaceae bacterium
ACGAAGAGCGTCGGCGTGACCTCGCCCGGCATGATCTTGATCGGCATTCGATTGTCCTCGTGGCCCTCTTCACGGTGCGGAGCCGCGGCGACTTTACCAAGCCGGTGGGAACGCGGGAGGCCCTGAGTTCTGGGCTCCGCGTCTCACGGAAGTGGTGCCGGGCCCGGCGATCGAATAGCTTCGTACCATGAGCGAGACATCGAGTGAGCTGAACAGCTCGCCGGGCATCCTCGCGCCGCCGGGAGAGAGGCAGTCGATCCCGATGCCGGCGCCGATGCCGACCGCACCGCCCGACCCCGACGCGCCGGAGCTGCTGCTCAACCGCGAGCTCACGTGGCTCGCGTTCAACCGCCGCGTGCTCCACGAGGCGGAGGACGCGCGCAACCCGCTCCTCGAGCGCGTGAAGTTCCTCGGCATCTCGCACAACACGCTCGACGAGTTCGTGATGAAGCGGATCGGCGGCCTCAAGCAGCAGGTCGCGGCCGGCGTGTCGAACCTCAGCGTCGACGGGCGCACTCCGCGCCAACAGATCTCCGAGTGCTACAACGTGATGCGCGGGCTCAACGAGCGCTCTCAGCGGTTGCTGATCGAGCTCAAGGGGGAGCTGCTCAAAGAGGGGATCCGCATCGCGTCCTGGGCGGAGCTCGACTCCGATCAACAGGCGTTGGTCCGCGCGTACTACCTCCACAACGTGTTCCCGCTCGTCACGCCGCAGGCGATGGATCCGGCGCACCCGTTCCCGTTCGTCTCCAATCTCTCGCTCAACCTCTTCGTCAGCCTGCGGCGGAGCGAAGCCGACACGCACACGCTCCAAGCGCGCGTGAAGGTCCCCGTCGGTCGCGGCGTCCCGCGGTTCGTCCGCGTGGGCACCGACCAGACGTTCGTCCCGCTCGAGGACGTGATGGCGGCGAACCTCGATCTGCTCTTCCCGCAGATGCACGTCGACCGCGTCGAGCTCTTCCGCGTGACGCGCAACTCGAACACCGAGCGCGACGAGGAGCAGGCCGACGATCTCGTATCGCTGATCGAGACCGAGTTGCGCGACCGCAAGTTCGCTTCCATCGTGCGCCTGACGGTGGCCGAGGGCATGACGCCGCTCACCAAGGGCTACCTCGCGGCAGAGCTCGGCCTCGACGAGCAGGAAGACGTGTTCGAGATCGCGGGCACGCTCGGCCTCGCGGACATCATCGAGCTCTACGCGCTCGATCGCCCCGAGCTGAAGTGGGAGCCGCACCACCCCGTCGACCACCCCGAGTTCATGACGGACCGGAACCTCTTCCACGTGATCCGCGAGCGCGGGTCGCTGCTCGTGCACCATCCGTATCAGTCGTTCGCGACGAGCGTGGAGCACTTCCTCGAGGAGGCGGCGAACGACCCGAAGGTCCGCGCGATCAAGGCGACGATCTACCGCACCGCCGATCATTCGCGCGTCGTGAACCACCTCGAGCAGGCGGCGCGCAACGGTAAGCAGGTCGCGGTGGTGGTGGAGCTCAAGGCGCGCTTCGACGAGGAGGCGAACCTACGCTGGGCGAACCGGCTCGAGGCGGTGGGCATCCACGTGACCTACGGTGTCGTAGGCCTCAAGACGCATTGCAAGGTCATCCTCGTCGTCCGCCACGACTACGACGGGCTGCGGCGCTACGCGCACATCGGCTCGGGCAACTACCACTCCGGCACGGCGCGGCTCTACTCGGACCTCGGGCTCCTCACCTGCGATCCGGAGATCGGCCACGACCTCACCGAGCTCTTCAACTACCTCACGACGGGCTACACACCGGGGCGCGACTTCCACAAGCTGTTGCCGGCGCCGAAGGTGCTCAAGCGCGCGATCCTCGAGAAGATCGAGCGCGAGGCGCGGCACGCGGACGCCGGACGTGACGCGCTCATCCGGATGAAGATGAACGCGCTCGAGGACGTCGACGTGACGCGCGCGCTCTATCGCGCCGCGCAACGCGGGGTCGTCATCCAGCTCGTGGTGCGCGACACGTGTCGGCTCCGCCCGGGAGTCGCGGGCCTCACCGATCGGGTGACCGTGATCAGCATCGTGGGCCGCTTCCTCGAGCACGCGCGCATCTACTACTTCAAGAACGCCGGAGACGAGGAGTTCTACATCGGCTCCGCCGACCTCATGCAACGCAACCTCGAGAGCCGCGTCGAGACGGTCGTGCCGGTCGAAGATCCCGCGCTCAAGGACGAGCTCCGCACGATCCTCGACACCCAGCTCGCCGACCACCGATCGGCGTGGGACATGGGTCCGGACGGCACCTACACTCAGCGCCAAGGTGGGACGGAGAGCTCGCAGAGCGCGTTCATCGCGCGGGCCGAGCGTCAGCTCAAGGCCGCGACACGACTGCCGAATCGCAAGACGAAGAGCCTCGCCGCGCGCAATTGGCGTCGCTGAATCTTCGCCCTCTCGCTCGATGACGGCCCCGCGAACGTCGGGAGAACCGCCATGGAAACGCGAACGGCGCTGTGGGACCATGTCCCCCTATGCGCGGACGTATCGCTCTCGTGGCGCTCCTCGCTCAGCTGCTGTGCGCGTGCACGGGGACGCTGTTGGATGAACCGAAGCGGACGAGGCCCACGACGGGGACTCCCGAGACGCCGGTGCTCACCAACGGACGACTCAACGCGCGCGTGTGGCGGCTGAGCCCGGATCAGTTCGACAATGAAGTTCGCGATCTCCTCGGAGACGGGATCCCCGAGGGACGTCTGCCCGACAGCGCGCGTGATCACTTCATCTCGAGCATCGCGAAGAACGCGCAGATCGACAGCGGCAACATGGGTCAGGTCGACGGCGTGATCCGCGCGCTCGCGGTGTACGCCTCGCAGAACGGACCCGCGGTATCGGGATGCGACGCGTCGACCGGCGACTACGGGACGACCGGCTGCATCGACTCGTTCATCGAGCGCTTCGGCGAGGCCGCGTTCCGGCGCCCGCTCGAGGCGGACGAGACGCAGGCGCTCCGCACGCTGTTCGACCTCAACTCGGCTGAGCACGGCTACGACTACGGGCTCGGCTCGGTGGTGCGCGCGGTCCTCTTGAGCCCGGACTTCCTCTACCGCCCCGAGATCGGCGAGTACGGCCAGCGCGGGCGCGTGCAGCTCACCGACTACGAGATCGCCTCGCTCCTTGCGTTCTCGATCACCGATCGCCGCCCGGACGCGGAGCTGATGAACGCGGCCGCCTCGGGGCGTCTGCGCGACGCGGACGGACGCGAAGAGCAGGCGCGCCGCTTGATGGACCGCTCGCAGCCGCTCTGGCGCCGGCTCTTCTGGGAGTGGCTCGGGATCGACGAGAAGCTCGCGGGCGCGGTCGCCGACTCGCACCTCTCGACGTCGCTCGTCACCGAGATGGAGGACGAGTATCGCGACTTCGTCGACGACGTGGTGGTCGAGCAGCGCGGTACGTTCGACGACCTGTTCGGCGCGTCCTACACGTTCGCCGGTCCCGAGCTGGCCGCGATCTATGGCGTGTCGCACGGCGGCGCGGGCACCGAGCGAGTGGAGCTCGACCCGACGCAGCGCGCGGGGCTGTTGACGCAAGGCGCCTGGCTCGCGAGCCACGCCACGTCGCGCCAGGACTACGTGGTGCGCCGGGCGATGGGCCTCTACCGCGACGGGTTCTGCCGCGACATCGAGCCGCCGGCCGGCCTCGACATCAACGGCGCCAACGACGCGCTCGCGCCGCCCGACGCGACGGTGCGCGAGCGGATGATGGCCCGCGGCTCGGACACGGTATGCGGCGGCTGCCACCGCGCGGCGGACCCGATCGGCCTCATCTTCGAGAACTTCTCGAACGACGGGAGCTGGCGCGACATGTATGTGACTGGAAACCCCGTGGACAGCGCGATCACGACGAGCTTCGGCGACTTCACGAGCCCGTCCGTGTTCGCCCGCGCGTTGGCGGCGGATCCGGAGTTTCAGGGCTGCTTCGTGCGCCGCTTCACCCAGCTGGTGCTCGGCGCCGACGTCGGTCCGGTCGACGAGCTCGACTGGGGGCAGGCGACGTTCGATGCGTTCCAGGAGAGCGGCGGCTCGTTCGAAGAGCTGCTTGTCGCGTTGGTTCGGCAGGACGCGTTCATCGAGCGCGAGAAGGCGGAGTAGGCCGTGGGCAACCGACGAAGCAAGGCTCGTAGTCCGTTCGGCGAGCGCCCCACCAGCCTCGGGCGCCGACGGTTCGTCTCGGCGCTCGGCGCGGGCGCGCTCGTGGGCGTGCCGTTCCTCCGCGGCATCCTCTCCTCGCGCGCGGCGGCTCAGGCCGACGCGGTCCCCCCGCGGTTCCTCGGGGTGCGCGTCTATCACGGCGTGGATCGGGACTTGTTCATTCCGAAGACGACCGGCGGCGCGGATCCCGGAGGCACCGACGTGGCGCTCTCCGATCTGACGTTCAACTACACGAACGCGTTCCTCAAGGACCTCGAGGATTGGCGCTCGAAGATCACGGTGCTCGACGGGCTCGATCAGTGGGTGTGCTTCGAGCTGACGCCCGGCCATCACGGACACGAGGAACAGTCGACCGGCCTCACCGGCGCGCGCACGGCGGCGGACGGAGCGATCCGGCCCGGTCATCCGTCGCTCGACGTCTACATGCACGGGCGGTTCACGTCCGACATGGGCTACGTCCCGCCGGTTCGTCTCTCGGCCGGCGCGGGCGACGACGGCGGAGGCTGGAAGCAGATCAGCTACGACTCCAACAGCCAGCCGATCAACGGCACCACCAACCCGGTGTCGCTGTTCCGCGAGGCGTTCCCCTCCGACTTCATGCCCGGCGGGACGGAGACGGTGGACTACTCGGCGGCGGAACGGCGCGTGTACGAGCACGCGCTCTCGCGGATCGGTCGCATCCGCAACGAGCTCACGGGGAGCGAGCGCGTGAAGCTCGAGGCGCACGAGGACGCCATGCAGCGGCTCATCGCCAACCTGATGAGCCCGCCCGCTCCGGCGGAGTGCACGACGTCGGGCTCCGACTCGCCGTCGGGGATGAGCCTCGGCGGCTATGCGCAGATGGAGTGGCAGACCGACGTCCACGCGCAAGTGATCGCGCAGGCGTTCGCGTGCGGCCGCTCGCGGTGCGCGACGCTGCGGATCGGATCCGACTGGGTCTGCCCGCAGAGCGACTTGCCCGAAGTGCGGGCGCTCGATCTCGGCTCCGCGTTCGGCGGCGACTACGCGAGCACGTGGCGGTTCCACGAGAACCTCGTCCACGACTACTGGCAGAGCGGGAGCCACCCGCAGTTCGCGCGGCTCCAGCAAGGATACGTGCTCGGTTGGCAATGGCAGGCGCGGCGCTTCCGTGCCGTGCTCGAGGCGCTCGACGCGCTCCCCGACCCGTACGATCCGGCGGGCGGCTCCATCCTCGACAACACGATCGTCTATCTCCACAACGAGTTCGGGCACGGCCCGCACGACAATCAGGCGCAGTACATCCCCGCGATCATCGCGGGCGGCGCGGGCAAGCTGAAGATGGGGCGCTACATCCGGCTCCGCGACTTCGGCTCGAGCCAGCGCGTGCCGCACAACCGACTGCTGACGAGCTTCGCCCAGGCGATGGGATTCAGCGATGTCGGCTTCTACGGCGACATGGATCTCGCGGCCGACCCGAGCTCGTTCGCGCGCTACCACGGCGAGCTCACCGAGGTGATGGTCTAGACCCTCGCGACGGAGATCGCGACGGGTTGATCGACGCCCTCGAACCCGATCTCGACCCTCGTCGCTCCTCGACGATACTCCGGCATCGCCTCGTCCCGCCGAGGGCCAATCTCGCGCCCGATC
>JBFWYI010000184.1:0-5521 GCA_050186575.1 Sandaracinaceae bacterium
CGCAAGCACAAGACCGAGGCGGGCAACCTCAAGGGCAAGTTCGCGTACATCTCACCCGAGCAGTACCAGGGCCAGCCGCTCGACGGGCGCAGCGACGTGTTCTCGCTCGGCGTCAGCATGTACGAGGCGCTCACCGGTCGCTCGCTCTACGACCGCGCGAGCGAGTACGAGACGGTCGCCGCGATCGTGCTCGACCCGGACGTGCCGAGCCTGCGCAAGATGAACCCGCGCGTCCCCGAGGAGCTCGACGCGATCTGCCAGCGCGCGCTCGCCAAGGATCGCGACGCGCGATATCGCAGCGCCGACGAGATGCAAGCAGCCTTGCTCTCGTTCATGGCCAGCGCCGGGCAGACGGTGCGGCACACGGACCTCCGGCGGATGCTCGAGCGGCTGGTGCCCGATCTGGTGGCGGCCGAGCCCGTGCTCGACCGACGGCCCGAGACGCAGGCGAGCTTCCGGGTCGCGTCGGAGAAGCCTCCCCCGCGGCAGCGCACCGCGAGCCAGGAGATGGAGCAGCTCCTGCTCGCGGCGGAGGCGGACGACGAGACCGAAGAGCTCTATGGTCAGCGCAACCGCTCCGGCCGCTGGCTCGCGGTCGTGAGCGCGATCGTGATCGTGTTGTCGATCGCCGCGATCGCGTGGGTCGTCCGGAGCCGCCGGGACGATCCGGCGGTGCCGACCCCGACGCCCACCGAGGAGCCGGCGCCCACCCCCGAGCCCGAGCCGACCGAGGCGCCCGCGGAGGCGCCGGCTGGCGAGGAGCCGACGCCCACCCCCGGCGAAGCGGATCCCGCGCCCTGACATCCGCGATCGATTCGTAACGGCGAGAGGTCGGAGCAGGGCCCATCTGTAGGTCCATGCATATCCCGAGCTCGCCTCGGCGCTCGCTTACCTTCTTCTTCGCTCTGGTTCCCCTCGCGCTCGTCCTCCCCGCCTGTGACGCGGAGATCGTGTTTCCCGATGCGGGGAGCGCGGCCCGGGACGCGGCGCTCGCGGCGGACGGAGGCGCGTCGTCCGATGCGGGAGCCACCCTCGACGGAGGCGTGCACGCGGACGCGGCGAGGGTCGACGACGGTGGCGCGGCAGCCGACGGCTCCGCGCCCGATGCGGGCGTCACGCCGGACGCGGGGGAGGCGCCCGACGGGTGCACGCCGTCGGCCGAGCATTGCAACGGCGTCGACGACGACTGCGACGGCACGGTCGACGAGGCGCTCGTGCGGACGTGCGGGAGCATGGTCGGCGCGTGCATGCCGGGGACCGCGACGTGCAGCGGCGGCGAGTTCCCCATGTGCGTGCCCGCGGTCGCGCCGAGCGCGGAGACGTGCGACGGCGTCGACGAGGACTGCGACGGGCGGACCGACGAGTCGATCGCGCCGCGCGCGTGCGGGAGCGACGTCGGCCGTTGCTCGACCGGGACGCGGACGTGCACCGGTGGCGCGCTCGCCGCGTGCATGGGTCAGGTGGGCCCGCGCGCCGAGCGCTGCGACGGGATCGACGACGACTGCGATGGACGGACCGACGAGTCGATCGCGCCGGTGGTGTGCGGCTCGAGCGTCGGGACGTGTCGCACGGGCACGCGATCGTGCAGCGGCGGCGCGCTCGGGGCCTGCGTCGGGTCGGTCGGCCCGCGCGCGGAGCTCGACGACGGGCTCGACAACGACTGCGACGGGACCGTCGACGAGGGCATCCCGTGCGAGAGCGCGATCGAAGGTCAGCAACGAGCGTTGACCAACGCGGAGCGCACCTCGCGCGGTCTCCCCGCCCTCAGCTGCGATCGCGCGCTCCGCCGCGCCGCGCGTGCGCACGCGCAGGACATGTGTCGCACCGGCGTGTTCAGCCACACCTCGGCGGACGGCCGCATGCCGGTGGATCGCATGCGCGCGGCGGGCGCGGTCTTCACGCGGACGGGGGAGAACATCGCGTACGGCGCGCCCCCGCTCACGCCGTCGCAGGTGACCGCCGCGTGGATGGCGTCGCCGTCGCACCGCGCGAACATCTTGAACGCCGGGTTCGGGCGGGTCGGGGTCGGCTACGCCACATGCAGCGGCGAGGGCTACTGGGTTCAGGACTTCGCCAACTGAGCCGCGTGACGCTCCTCGGGTTCGAGCTGTAACCCGTCGGGGTCACCTGGCGCGCGATCGCGTGGCGAGGTCGCGCGACTGACCGGCGGTCCGGTCTTTGCGGAAGGCGCGCCCGACAGCCTGCGAGGACGCCGTGGCATCGGGGCGGTGCTGCGGGTCCTCGCAGGCTGTGTTCGAGCCTCAGCTCCGCACCATCGCCTCGATCCGATCGAGCGCGCGCTCGAGCACGTCCATCGGTGGCCCGAACGAGAAGCGAACGTGATGTCGGAACCGGCTCGGCCTCCCGCCGCGGCGCTTGCCGGGATCGACGTCGAAGAACGATCCGGGCACCGTGATCACCTTGTGCTCGAGCGCAGCACGGAAAAACTCGTGGTCGGTGTTCAGCCCGGCGGGGAGGCCGCGCAGATCGCCCCACGCGTAGAACGTCCCCTCCGGCTCGAGATCGAAGCGCACGCCGATCTGGCGCAGCCGCCGCACCAGCCAGTCGCGCTTCTTCGAGAACACGTCGTGGATCGCCTTGGCCTCGCGATCCGCGCGATCCGTCTCGAGGAGCGCGATCGCGGCGCGCTGCATCGGGCGCGACGGACCGCCGTCGAGGAACGAGCCGGCGCTCGACACGGCGCGGATCACGTCGGCCGGTCCGAGCGTCCAGCACACGCGCCAGCCCGGGTAGCGGAAGTTCTTCGTGAGCCCGTCGAACACGAGCACGGGATCGCGATCGACGTCCTCGACGAACGCGGCCGCGCTGGTCGGGCCATCGCCCTTCCACACGTAGTGCGAGTAGAACTCGTCGAACAGCATCGCGCAGTCGAGCTCGCGCGCGACCGAGACCCACGAAGCGAGCTCGCCATCGCGCACCACCTTGCCGGTGGGGTTGCACGGGTTGCTCATCAACAGCGCGCCGAGGCCGCGCCCGAGCACCTCGCGCTCGAGCTCGCGCACCGAGAAGTCGTAGCCGCGCTCGGGGTCGAGCAGGATCGGGATCGGCTGGAAGCGCCGGAACACGTCGAGCAACTCTTCGTACGCGGTGTAGTCGGGGAGGAAGTGCCCGAGGTGCACCGGCCCGATCGCGGCGCACGCGCGCATGATCGACACGCGCCCGCCGCCGCCGATCGCGACGTTGTCCGCCGTGTAGCGGCTCTCCCGACCTCGGCGGTAGCGTGCGTTGTAGAGATCGGCGACGGCCTGGCGCAGCTCGTAGAGCCCGGCGACCGGCGAGTAGTCCTGGTCGTCGGGTCCGATGTCGACGTGGGTGACGCGGGGCGGCGCGCCCTCGAGCTCACCGGTCTCGGGCTGGCCTTGTCCGAGGTTGCACCACTCGGGATCCTGGCCGTCCCAGCCGCGCGCCTGCGCCTCGGCCGTCACGTAGATCACGCCCGTACGCGGCACCGGTCGAAACGCGGAGGGGCGGGCTCGCTCGTTCATGGCGCGCGACGATAGCAGGGCGCCCGGCGCGTCTCACTCGCTGAACGTGAGCAGGTTCATCACCGTGCGCGGGTTCAGCGCGTCGTCCATCGGGAGCGTCTGGTTCGACGAGGCGGCGCCGAACGCGTCGTTGATGCGCGCGAACAGCGCGAACGAGCGCGGCGCGGTGCCGCCGAGCGTGCTCAGCGGGATCGACGTCTCGCACGCCGTCGCGCTGCACACCGTGGGCGCGACCGAGGTATCGACGAAGCCGAAGTCGGCCGGATTGGTGCTGACGTCACGCCAACCCATGAAGTCGTCGGACGGTCCCGCGCTCGAGCTCATGCGGCGCGTGCCCCACGCGTAGTCCGCACGGAACGTGGACGGCACGGTCCACGCGACGCCGTTCGGCGAGATCGTGTTGTCGAGCGCGCCGCTCGTGTCGGTCAGGTCGGTGAGCGCGGCGATGCCGGTCCCGCTGCCGAGCCCGTGGTCGACGTACACCACGATCGCGTTGACCGTCTCCACGGTGCCCTCGACCGCGAGGTAGAGCGTGCCGCCGCGCACGTCGGCGAGCATCCGATGCAGCTCGTTGTTCGTCCACGCGGTGGCGACCGTGTTCGTCGCGCTCGTCGCGCCCGCCCACTCAGCCGCGCCGATCACTCCGTCGACCGTGATCGCGACGGTGCCTCCGCCGTCCGAGCCGCCGGCATCCGCGCCGCCGGCATCCGCGCCGCCGCCGTCCCCCATCGCGCCTGCGTCGCTCGCGCTCGCGTCCATCCCTGCGCCCGCGTCGCTCGTCGCGCCGCCGTCGCTCGTCCCTGCGTCCGGCCGTCCGGAGTCGAACCCGGGAACGTCGCCCGAGTCGCGCCGCCCGCCCGCGTCGCGCGGGGGGTCGCCCGCGTCCATCCCGTTCGGGTTGGCTGCGCATCCGAACGCGAGCGCGGAGACGAGGATCGCGGCCCGAACGGGGAGGGAGGTCGGCATCGGGGAGCCATGGTAACTCAGGCGGGAGTGCCGGCAAGGCGGGGCGGTTTCCCTCCGCAAAACACGGCTGGTCGAGCGGCCGCGCAGAGATCAGAGTCCGCACGTGGCATCGGCGCGCGACGTGATCTCGATCGAGGGCCTGCGGGTCGACTGCGTGGTCGGCATCTACCCGCACGAGCGCGACCGCGTGCAGCCGCTCTCCGTCGACGTGCACATCGTGCTCGACACGCGCCGCGCGGGTGAGCAGGAGCGCCTCGCGCACACGATCGACTATGCCGCGACGGCGAACCAGATCGCGTTCCTCCTGCGCTCGTGCGAGTTCTTCATGCTCGAGGCGGCGGCCCGCGCGATCTCCCGGCTGCTCCTCGCGCCGGCCACCCCCGGCGAGCGACGACCGCGCGCGCGCAGCGTCCGCGTGCGGCTGACCAAGCCCGACGCGCTCGGCGGTCACGGCGTTCCGTCGATCGAGATCACGCGGAACGCGTCCGACGTCGTGCTCACCCACGAGAAGAAGCCGTTCGGCACCGTCGACATCCTCGAGACGACGCGCGCCGTCGGCATCTATCGGCTCAACATCGCGCCGGGGCGCGGCATCCCGCTCCACTTCCATCGCCACATGCAGGAGTCGGAGCTGATGCTCGGCGATGGCCTCTTGTGCCAAGGAAAACCGGTTGCGGCCGGCCACTGGTTCGCGTGGCCGCGCGAGGCGCCGCATCGCTACGACAACCCCACCTCCGAGTGGCGTTCGATCCTCTGCGTCGACTCACCGCCGTTCGATCCGAACGACGAGGTCGAGGTCGACGACACCGAGGTCCTGCCGGCTCCCGTTGCGCCGCGCGATCCGATCGTGCCGATGGGGAGCCCGAAGTGAGCGCGCCGCGGTTCGTCGCGGTGACCGGGGCGAGCCGCGGCATCGGGCGCGCGATCGCGACGCGCCACATCGATGACCGTCGCCGCGTCCTCCACGTCGCGCGCGATCGCGGTCGCCACGAGGCGCTGGCCGTCAACGCGGACGGCCGCGCCGAGGTGTTGGTCGCCGAACTCAAAGA
>JBFWYI010000185.1:0-3934 GCA_050186575.1 Sandaracinaceae bacterium
CGGTCCGAGCCGCGCGACGCAGCGATGCCTCCGCACGACCTCGACGCCGAGGCTGCGCTGATCGCGGCGGTCATGGCCGACGTGACGGCACTGCCCAAGGTCGAAGACTTCCTTCGGCCGGAGCATTTCTACTCCGAAGCCCACCGCCGGATCTTCGAAGCCGCGCTCGCCGTTCGTCAGTCCGGCGTCGTCGTCGACGCCGTGACCATTGCGTCGCGGCTGCGCGCGACGGGGCGCTACGACCAGGTCGGCGGGATCGAATTCATCACCGACCTCTGGGCCTCGACGCCGGCGATCACGAACGTCCGCGCTTACGGGCTCACGGTGTTCGAGCGCGCCCGGTTGCGGGCGCTCATTCGGACCTGCCAGCAAGCGGCGGCGGCGGGGTATCTCGCCGAGGACACGCAGGAGCACGCCGAGCGCGTTGTGCGTGCCGTCGCCGAGATCGCTCGACACCAGCCGGACTCGAAGTCGGAGGAAAACTTCGAGACTCTGCGCCGGATCGTTCGCCAGCTGCACGCGGCCGCGAACGGCGAGGTCTCTGCGGAGGGACACGGTCGGGGAATTCTCACGGGGCTCAAGCCCTACGACGAGGCCACGCTCGGGCTCTTCGCTGGCCAAAAGACCACGATCGTCGCGCGTCCTCGCGTTGGAAAGACGGCGCTCGCGTGGCAGTTCGCCGTGAGCTTGGCGAAGCTCGGGATCGGCATCGGGGTCTGGTCTACCGAAATGCCGCGCGAAGAGCTCGGGGACCGCCAACTCGCAATGCTCGCTCGCGTCGACAGTCGGCGCATCCGCGCCGCCAAGCAGAAGCCGACCCTGACTCCGGAGGAGTGGAGCCGGATCGCGTTGGCGATGGACGAAGTCGAGCGTTCGAAGCCGAGGATCCACGTCTTCGACGACGCGTCCCCGACAGTCGACGACATCTGCGCGCGGGCGAAGGCGTTGCACGAGCAGTCGATGATGCTTCACCGCGTACCGCTCGGGCTCGTCGTCGTCGACTACGTGCAGCGACTGCGTCCGTCGCAGCTCGAACGCAGCACCAAGCGACTCGACCAGATCGCCTACTCGACCGAGCGACTGAAGAGCCTTGCCCGCGAGCTGAAGCTCCCCGTCATCGAGCTCGCGCAGCAGAAGAACTCGCAGGTCGACAGGGGTACCGGGAAGCGACCGAAGCCTCAGCTGGGCGACGCCGCGGAGTGCTTTCAGATCGAGCGCAGCGCTGACAACGTCGTCTACCTCTACCGCCCGGCGGAGCGCGACGGACGAGCAGTGAAGTGCTTCATCGCAAAGCAGCGCGGTGGGCAGGAAGCCGAGTTCGATCTCGTCTTCGAGCAGGAGTACTCACGCTTCGTCGAAGCCCATCCGCTGGGACCGATGCGCTCCCCGTCGCGGCAGTACATCGACGACCCGGAGGACCCGTGACCTGGCACGGCGATCTTCGACTCCAGGTCGAGGAGGAGTTTCGGCGTGCCCGCCACGAACGCGGGATCCCGCGTGACGAGCGCGACGCCTCGGTCCGACCGCAACCGCGCGCGCGACGCCGCGACCAACGGCCTCGGCGGATCGTGAGGTCGCGATGATCATCGTGGCGTTCGACCCTGGTGCCCCGACGACAGGCTGGTGTGCGGTCGACGCACGCGGCGGGAAGGGGCGGCCGGTGACCACGACGTTTTGGGCGGGCGGGGTCGTCGAGAGCCAGCCTCAGGCGATTCACGAGCTGCTCGCGACACGCCAGCGCGTCGACGTTGAGCGCATCGACGTGGTGGCGGTCGAGAGGCTCGAGGGATTTGCCTTTCCGTCGAAGGGCCCTGGGATCGTCTCGGGCCTCATTGCGGGGTCTCGTGCCGCCGGCGTCACCGCGGCGATCGCTTGGAGCCTCGGCATCCGCGTGGTCGAGATGACGGCCAACACCTGGCGGCGGCTCGTGCTGGGGCGCCCGGCGGCGACGGACGCGTTGATCGCGAACGTGATCCCCCGGCTGGTGCACGGATGGCCGAAGCGCTCCAATGTCCACGTGCGAGACGCGGGAGGGCTCGCTCTCGGCGTGGCTTGGCATCTTGGTGGGCACGTCGAGCGTGCCCCGGTCTCGATCGGCAAGTAGTTGCGCCCGCGCGGGGCATTGGAGGGACGACATGGGGCTGGCAAACGCAGACGTGCAGGAGTTGACCTGGTTCTTCGCGACGCCGTGTCCAGCCGTGGCACGGGATCTCGCCGCGCAGTCCTACGAACCCAGGGGAAGCGGATCGTACGACCCATTTGCCGACGATCGACTCGCCCGCCTGGTGCTCGAGGCGCGCGATCCGAGGACGACGCAGTGGGGCCGGATCGCGTCGATCTTGTCGTCGCTCGAGACAGCAACGCGGGACGTGCTCGCCGAAGCGTTCGGGCCGGACGCCGAGTCCGACGGCGTCTTCGCCTTCCCACGCGTCGCCGCGCTCTGTCCGGCGGCCCTGCAACGTGGACGTGAGCTCGCGCGCGAGCAGGAGCACCATCGACTCTTGGAGCGCGCCTACCAGGCAGCGCGCCACCATGGGGCGGGGCCGGTCGACTGCGCCGCTCGGGTCCTGATCCTCGACGCCCAGCTCGAGGCTCGCGGCGGACCGCCGGTCGTCGACGACGCCATCAGGGACGGCGTGTGGCTCGCGCTCCAGCGCGCGTCGCGTGACGCGGAGTTCGCGGCCAAGGTGAACACCGAAACGCAGGAGGCGGTGCAGGCAGCCCTCGACTCCTACCAGCGCCGTCGCGCGGAGCTCGGAGCGACCCGTCGCGAGGTCGCGCGCGAGCAGGAGCGGCGGCGCACGGCGGCTCTCGACGAGCTCCTCGGAAAGAAGCGGAAGCGCGAAGCAGCGCGGTTCGACGCGCGCCTGAGGGCGCCGTGAGCGCGGCGCCGCGCAAGAAGCGGGTGTGGACCGTCGCCGACTTCGCGCGGCACGCGAACCTCACCCACCGCCCCGCGCGGCGGATGCTCACGCGGCTGAACGCCAAGCACGGGGGCCGGCTCCTCATCCCGAGCGCGGGCGCGAACCGCGAGTACCGCTTCTACCCGTCGACGCTCGCGCGGCTCGAGCCCGACCTCTTCACGCCGGTCGAGAGCCTCGAGTTTCGGGTCGAGGCGCTCGAGGAGGAACTCGGCGCCGCGCGGGCAGACCAGAAGAGGATCGCCGCGCAGGTTGGCAAAAACACACGCGATGTCGCTCAGCTGCGCTTCGAGTGGCGGGCGGCCTGAGAGAAAGAGAGACCGGCGTCGACCGACGTCGACCATTTCGAGGCCTCTACGCGCCAAGGGTGTGGAAGCCGCAACGAGGCGGCGCCGCTCCCGAGCTTCACGCGCTCACCCGCGTGCGGCGCTCGAGGGGCGGGGCCGGCTCTAAACGGCACGCTTGTGTGACCCTCCTCTGCGTTGGTGCACGACGGCGTCGGTCGGGAGTTCGTCCCTCTCGGCCGGCGCCGTCGGTTGGGTCCTCAGCGGCGGGGTGGAGCAGTGGTAGCTTGCCGGGCTCATAACCCGGAGGTCGCTCGTTCGAATCGGGCCCCCGCTACGAGACAGCATGTCACGCATCAACCGCGAGTTGGCCGCACGCGTGCTCGTCGACGCGATCTCGCTCGGTGATCGGACAGCAGCAGACAGGCACGGTATTTCCGAGAAGTCAGTCCAGCGCTATCGCGCCAGATTGCTTACGGATTCTGAGCTGTCCGCAGTTGTCCAAAAACTCGGTCGTGAAGCAGAGCACGGCTGGCACTTCGCTCGTGCGCGGTTTCTCCGGAAGACGCTGGCGAAGCTCGAGAGTCTCGTCGACGCGGCCGGTGTAGAGCACTTCGAGCAAATCATCAGCGCGCTGAAGGCGGCCGGCGAATTGGATTTGGCCACGGAGGCGGTGGGTGTCGGTCGCGGCGATCGTCAGCAAGGTTCGTCGCCTGCAGAGGATGCGGG
>JBFWYI010000185.1:3944-5429 GCA_050186575.1 Sandaracinaceae bacterium
GACGACGATTGACCTTTCGAGGTGGTCGGGGGACTTCGAGGGCTTCGCTGGGCTGCTCGAGATCCTCGGCAAGGACGGACAGCTCCAGAAGCTGCGCCCGAACGCGATCCAGTCCGCGTTCGAGGTCGAGCGGACTGGTTGCGACATCGTCCTCAAACCGCGCCAGGTCGGGTTTACGACCTGGGAACTCGCGCGTGACGTCTGGTTCTTCCTGACGCGGCCCGGGGCCCGCGTCGTTGTCGTTTGCCAGTCGATGGCGGACGACTCGGCGATCAATGAGATCGCCGAGAAGCTGCGCCTGATGTTCGACGCGCTGCGCGCCGAGCTCGGGCTTGCGTTCCCCGTCCGCAGCGCAGGCGGTACGCGGTGGGTGTTTCCGGAGAACCGCTCGTCCCTCCGCGTCGTGGGAGCTGGCGCGAGCGAGGCGAGCGCCAAGAAGAAGGGCCGTTCGGGCACCATCCACCGGCTCCACATCACGGAGCTCGCGTTCTTCGAGTTCGCGAAGCAGACGCTCAACGCGATCCTCGAGTGCGTTCCGGGGCCCGAGACGGGCTCCGAGATCGTCATCGAGAGCACGGCGAACGGGGCGGCGGGGCCGTTTTTCGAGCGCTACCAGGAGGCCAAGGCCGGCCGCGGGGCCTTTCGGCCGCACTTCTTCCGATGGCTCGACCAAGCCGAGTATCGCTCGGAGCTTGAGCCCGGGGAGCGCATCGAGCCGGAGACACCTCGCGAGCGGGAGCTCGTCGACAAGCACGGGGCGACCCCCGAGCAGCTGAAGTGGTACCGGAAGAAGGTCGTCGACAAGGGGCAGGACGACGCCGATCAAGAGTACCCGGCCGACGAGGACACGTGCTGGCTTGCGGCGGGGCGCCTCTACTTCGACCGCGATCGCGTTCGCGAGAATCATGGCAAGTCGACTCCGCCGATCGAGACGCGCACCGTTGGGCGCGAGGGTTCTCTCGGGCAGTTCCGCATCTGGCGGCTCCCGCAGCCCGGCCGTCGCTACGTCGTCATCGTTGACCCCTCGGAGGGTGTCGGCGGAGACCCCAGCGGCATCGTCATCCTCGACCGCGGCTCAGGCGAGCACGTCGCCACGATCGAGGGTCAGTTTTCGACGTGGGAGTGCGCTCGCGTCGGCGCGGACGCCGGCTGGCTCTACGCGGTTCTGCGGCGCGATGGCGTTCGGGAGCCAGCGCTGCTCGCGGTGGAACGGAACAACCACGGGCACGCGGTGCTCCAGGCGCTCGTCCGGGAGCATCGCTACCCGAACATCTACGTCGGTCGCGACAAGCGACTTGGGTGGCTGACGGGCCCCGTGTCTCGCGCCAACGCGCTCTCGGCGCTGCACGATGCTCATCGAGAACAGCACTGGTCCTCGCCCGAACGAGAGACGCACCAGGAGATGCTCCACTTCATCGTCCCTGCGGACGGCAAGCCGCAGGCGGCCCCCGGCACGCACGACGACCTCGTGCTCGCGCACGCGAT
>JBFWYI010000186.1:0-5362 GCA_050186575.1 Sandaracinaceae bacterium
CTCGTCGAGCGCGAGGGCGGCGAGCTCCGCCGGATCGCCCTCCGGAGCCACGCGCCCGGGCGCGTCGGCCGAGAGCGCGTGGGCGAGCGCGTGTCGCGACGCGCTCGCCCGCTGGGTCAGCTCGATCCGCGCCGCGTCGAACGCGCCTCGCTCGAGCGGTGCGCGAGCGCAGCGCGGAGCCAACGACGCGAGGGCCAGCGCCAGCTCGGGCGGCCCATCGAGCGCGAGGCCCCACGCGTCGACCGACAAGATGGGGTGCGACCGTATACCGAGCGCGGCCAGCGACCCACCCAGCTCGCGCGCCGCGATCGCGTCGCACCCGTGCGCGCGCGCCCGCGCGAGCAACCCGGTCGCGCCGTGGGTCGCCGGATCCTCCTCGCGCGCGCCGCCTTCGAAGATCACCGCCACCGCCGCACGCCGCGCGTTCGGATCGCGTCTCGCGCGGAGCCGCGCGCCGAGCTCGGTGCGCACGTCGGCTCGATCGTTGGACCGATCCCCTTCGAGCGCGGGCCCGCGGCGCGCTCGCTCGAGCCGCTCCTCGAGCGTCGAGCGCGCGGCGTCGCGCGCGTCGCGGTCCGGATCGTCGCCCACGGTGCCGTCCGCCCGACCGCCCGCCACGACCGCGCCGACGCCCAGCGCGTCGCCGGGTGGCTCGCCGCGCTGGCGCGTGGCCCACCGCGCGCCGAGGAACGCGGCGAGGCTCGGCGGCTCGTCCGGCGGCGCGAGGGGGCCGGCGCTCGGTTCGCCCTCCTCGATCGTCTCCATCCCGCGCTCGAGGAGCGCGTCGAAGCTCGCTGCGTCCCCCCTCACGCGCACGATCGCCACCGCGCCGCCCCCGAACGCGAACGCGTCCCCCGACGCCGCCCCCGGTCCGCGATCGCGATCGACCCGCTCGATGACACGCGCCGCGAACCGCGCCGCCCGCGGGACGTCCGCATGGGCGCTCGCGAGGCTCGTCACCGACTCGTCGCCCACCTCCACCGAGACCCGCGCCCCCCCTTCGATTGACATCGCACGAGGTGTTGCACGCGCCGCGGGCAGGCCGGCGAACGCCCGTTCGACGGCGGCGCGGAACCGCTCCGGCTCCACGTCGCCGATCCCGACTAAAAGGACGCGCCCCGCCCCCACGTGCCCCTCGAGGAAGTCCCGCACGGCTCCCGGCTGGACTCGGGCGTCATCCGCCGCGTCTCCGAGCGGATCCGTGTCGATGCCGCTCAGCGCCGCGAGCGCCAGCGCGTCGGCCCGCCGCGCGTCGTCCGCCGCCGCGCTCCGCCGCGCGCGCGTGAGACGCGCGAGCGCGCCGTCGATCTGCTCCGCGCTCGCCTCGCGCGCCCGGAGCCGCTCGCCCCATGACGACAGCTTCGCTTCCACGTCTTCGCGGGCGCACTCCGCGCGGAGCTCGATCCCGAAGCTCAACGCGCGCGCGTCGTCGTCCCCGCCGAGCGCCCACGCCGCGACCGTGGCCACCTGCGGCGGGTCCGCGTCGACGCTGCCCGCGTCGACCCAGAGCGAGAGCCACACCCGACCCTCGCTCTCGGTCGGCACCGTGAGCACCTGGGCCGCGCCCGCCTCGTCGATCGTGTCGTCGGTCCGGGTCGTCGGCCGCTCGGTCCGCGCACCAGCGCACGCGACGAGGACCAGCGCGAGGAGCGCGCGCCTCACGAGGGCGGCTCCTCGCCGCGCAGCAGTCGGCGGAGGTTCCCCGCGTGCCGGACCAGCACGATCACCGCGATGGCGACCGTCATCCACGCGCGCGGTCCGGGCCCCAGCCAGGCGAGGGCGATCGCGGCTCCGAGGACCGCGCCCACGATCGACCCCACGCTCGCTCGCCGCGTGAGCTTCTTCAGCGCCGCGTAGCTGACCACCGCCGCCAACCCCGCCGGCCACACCAGGACGAGCATCACCCCCGCCGCCGTCGCCGCGCCCTTGCCGCCGCGGAACGCGTGCCAGATCGGAGCGCAGTGTCCGAGCACCGCGAGGGCCCCGGTGGCCGCCGTCCACGGATCGTCGGGCCCGAGCAGCCACCAGGCGAGCCCGCTCGGGATCGCTCCCTTGGCCGCGTCGAGCAGGAGCACCACGCGCCCGGTCCGCTTGCCGAGCACGCGGCCGACGTTGGTCGCGCCCACGTTGCCGCTCCCCTCGGCGCGCAGATCCACCCCGGCTCGCCGCGCTGCGAGGAGCCCGAACGAGATCGACCCGAGCAGGTAGGACGCGACGGCGAGCGCGGGACCGAGGACCACGCGCGGGAGGGTAGCAGCGTGGCCTCCAACGCAAACGAGCGCGGGGAACCTCCCCGCGCTCGTCGTCGGTCATCGTTCGGACGCTGAGATCAGGCCGCCTGCACGACGGTCGGGGCGAGGGCGCGCTCGAGGCGGCAGCGGATCTTGTGCTTCTTCGAGTACACGGTCTTGATCGAGATGGCCATCTGCTCTGCGATCTCCTCGGGCGTCATTCCCTGGAGATAGTAAAGGTCGACGAACTCGCGGTCCTTGTCGCTGAACGTGCGCAGGACCGAGTTCACGACGTTCCAGCGCTCCTTCTCGAGCAGGTTGTCGTAGGGCGTCGATTCGGTGCAGCGGACCTCTTCGGCGTCCGCGAGCGTCGTCGTCGGAGGCTGCCGTGCGACCGAGCGGAGGTAGTCCCACGCGCAGTTGGTCGCGAGCATGCCCACCCACGAGGACAGCTTGTTGCCGCGCTCCGGGTCGAACGTGCGGAGCTTGTGCATGTCGCGCTTGTTCAGGCTGAGCAGGAACATCGCGTAGATCTCGCGGACGTCCTCGCTGGTCACGCTGGCCGGGAAGCGGCCGGTGACCTTGTGGATGCACCGGAAGATCAGCCGGTCGTAGCGCCGATGGAACTCGCGCCACGCGGTCCCATCGCGCAGCAGCATCCGGCTCAGGAGCTCGGTCTCGTTCCAGTCTTGGATGGTCGCCTTTTCCATGCTCTCCCTCGTCCTCTCGGTGACGAGGACCCCTTGAGCAGGTGGCGTGCCAGCGCCTCGACGACTCGGCGCAGCGCGGATCACGCACGGATCCGAAGAGCGCCCACGGCCGTGCGTAACACTCGGGCCGAGGTGTTACGCTCGATCGGCGGCGGCGCGGTTACGCTGTTACACCTCGATATCTTCCCTCTCGCGGATCGATAAATTTCTTCCGTGCGTCGAGCCCGCTCAGAAACTCGCCCGTCGGTTCGTTGTCGTCAGAGCCATGCGCGCAATCGCCCCGAGCCTCCTCACCGCCTTGACCCTCGCTGCGTGCGGCGCGTCTACCCCGCGCTCCTCGCTCCCCGAGGGATCGACCGTCCACACGATGGACGAGCTCCGCATCGTCGCGTCGCGCGGCGAGGACGGGAGCGTCGACTTCGAGAGCTACGACGCGGGCCAGCTCTTCGAGGCGGGCACGCGCCTCGTGCAAACCGGCCGCTGTCGCGAGGGCGTCGAGCGCTTCTACGACCGTCTCGTCCGTGAGTTCCCGACGTCGCGCTACGCCCCCGTCGCGCTCTACAACTCCGCCATCTGCCTTCAGCAGGGCGGTGAGCTCGAGGCGTCGATCCCGTACTTCCGCCAGCTCCTCGAGCTGGCCCCCGACGGACGCGACGGCCGTCACGGGGCTCTCCAGCTCGCGCAGGTGTACGTCGAGCTCGAGCGCTGGGACGATGCGCTCGAGCTGACGGAGCGCGTCCTCTTGCGTGAGGACCTCACCTCCGCCGAGCGCCTCGAAGGGCTCGCCCGCCGCGCCCAGGCGCTCCTCGGAGTCGGGCGCCGTGACGACGCCGAGCGCCAAGCGCGCAACGCGCTCAGTTATTACCGGCTCCAACAGAACGGCAGCAACGCCATCGCGGATCCCTACTTCGCGGCGGCGGTGAACTTCGTGCTCGCCGAGTCGATCCGGCAGCGCAGCGAAGCCATCCCGATCCCGGCCGCGACCGCGACGGCTCAGCACGAGGTCCTCGATCAGCGCGCGCAGCTCCTCCTCGACGCGCAGCGCGAGTACTTCAACACCATCCGGCTCACCGCGCCCGAGTGGTCGGCGGCGAGTGGCTACCGCATCGGGAGCATGTTCGAGCAGCTGTGGCAGGCGCTCATGCAGGCCCCCATCCCCCCGCCGAGCCGTGAGCTCGCCGAGTCGACGATGCCGATCTACCGCGAGGAGTACCGCGCCGAGCTCGCCCGCCACATCCGGCCGCTCCTCCGGCACGCCATCCACTACTGGGAGATGACCCTCCTCCTCATCGAGCAGACGGGGCTCCACAACGAGTGGACCCAACGGACTCGCCAGGACCTCGAGCGGATGCGCGGTCTCGTGCTCGAGCAGAACCGCGACGAGGAGCGCGAGGACACCTCCGAGGACCCTCCGTCGGTGTCCCTCGAAGGGGTCCTCGAGCTCCCCCTGGCGCTCCTCGAGCTCGACGTTTCGGCCCAGTCTCAGGCCATCCTCGCGAGGTACGGATCTCGCTTGACAGCCTCTGGGGCCACGAGTAAATAACGCGCCCTCCCGTCACTGGGGGGTGGCTCGGTGTGAGCTGCGCTCGGGTGTTGCTCCGGTTTGCTCCGTGGCCCGGCTATCCGGGGGACTCGTGCGGGGCCAGGTCAGACAGCACGCTGGCGTAGCTCAACTGGTAGAGCACCTGCCTTGTAAGCAGGGGGTTGCGGGTTCAAGTCCCTTCGCCAGCTCTTCCGCGAGTTCGACAGTCATTCCGGAGGGTTGCCCGAGTGGTCAAAGGGAGCAGACTGTAAATCTGCCGGCGGTTGCCTACGCTGGTTCAAATCCAGCACCCTCCATTCGACGACCGCTCCATACCTCAAGGTTCATTGCGTCCAAGGTTCGTTGCGCTCAAGGTTCGTTGCGCCAAGGTTCATTGCGCTCCAGGTTCGTTGCGCTTCTAGGTTCATCGCGGGAGTAGCTCAGTTGGTAGAGCGTCAGCCTTCCAAGCTGAATGTCGCCGGTTCGACCCCGGTCTCCCGCTCTCACCGTAGCTCGAAGGTCCGACGCCACCCCAGCCCAACAGCAACCAGCCCGACAGCAAGCATCAGTGCCCAGGTAGCTCAGTGGTAGAGCACCTCCTTGGTAAGGAGGAGGTCGTGAGTTCAATCCTCATCCTGGGCTCTCCCGATTCCGACCAGTCCCCACGAACTACGACCACGACCACACCGACCACGACCACACCGACCACGACTTGACTACGACCCTCTCGGTTCGCCGGGAGGAGACCTAGAGAAGGACCTAGGAGCGCGAGATGGGCAAGGAAAAGTTCGTTCGTAACAAGCCGCACGTGAACGTCGGCACGATCGGTCACATCGACCACGGCAAGACCACCCTGACGGCCGCGATCACGAAGGTGATGAGCGACAAGTTCGGTGGGA
>JBFWYI010000187.1:0-5311 GCA_050186575.1 Sandaracinaceae bacterium
CTGCCCGTGCAGGATGCGCAGGAAGTCGGGGAGCCGGTCGTTCGGCGCGGTGACGTCGGTGTGGTGGTGCGTGATCACCCGCGTGCTCTGGTGGATGTCCACGCCGGTCTCGCACTGGGCGAGCGCGGTAGAAGGATCGGTCCGAGGTACTCGACTTGTCGAGACGGTGCGAGCGCCCTTCGGGAGGGCCGTTCACCCGCTTGGCAACCGTACTCCCGCCGATCGACGCGCATCTCGGCCTCGGGGAAGAGTCCCGAGCGCCTAGGAGCACGGATCTCGCCGTCATCTCGGAGTGCAGCATACACGTCGACCGCTGCGTGGGTCTCGACGCGCCGAGGTCGCTTGGCGTCTGCGCTCAGACAGGTGGGTCGGAGCCGCCCGGCCGACCGCGACGGCGATCGCGGAGCTGCACGGTGCGCGACGCGGCGTTGGGACCCGCCCGCTCTTCGTCGGTCGCCGACTGAAACCGATGACGGACGCGCGCCTTGCCGCGTCGCCGACGCTTGCGTTTGCGCGGCTCGTCCTCGCTCACATGGTCCGACGGCGGCGTGCCCGACGAACCGGCTCTAGACGACGTGGGCGCCTCGACATCGAGCAACTCGTCTTCGACGATGACGTCCGCTTCATGCCGGAACGCGGCGCGCACCGGCTCGAGCAGCACCTCCATCACGTTCGTCTGCACGCCGGCTGCGAGCTCAGCGGTCACCTCGTCGAGCGTCGGGCCGTCGGCGGTGACGACTGCGTCTTCGTGCTGCGCGGCGACCGGTGCGCCGTGCTGCACCTTCATCAGGTACGTGCCGTGCGGCATCGGCACGTCCTCGCCGTTTCTCCTGCGCAGTCGTGCGTCGCGATACTCCGCGCGGAACCCGCGCACCTCGAGCGACGCCTGGATCGTCATCGTGCGACGCGTGAGCCCCGACGCGCCGATCTTGAACGTCGGTACTCGCTGACCGCCGCTCTCGCGCATCGTGCGTGGCTCGTTCCACGGGTGGATGCGCGTCACCGCCTTCGCGCCCATCACCGGGCGCCTCTTGCGTGCGACGTGTAGCTCGCGCACCGCGTGCTCGGTCCCGCGACGCATGTGGTGGACGAGCTTGTCGAGATCGCCGCCGGCCGCGCGGTAGAGGAGCGGCGGCGGCGTGAACGTCAGCGGCAGCGATGGCTCGCTGCGCTTCGGGTCGTAGTACACGTCGGGCCGCGCGACCTCGATGGGACCGCGCTTCCACAGCCCGAAGTCGAACGTCCAGCCCGGCATCTCCTCCGGCGAGCGAACGAGCCCGGCCGCGACCGGATTCACGACGCTGTAGATCAGCTGCGCGACCTGCGACTCCGCGTCGAGCAAGCGCATCACGTGCGTCGACCGGTCGTCCCACAGTTGGCGCGGCTGGTCGTACCGCTCGCGTGCCAGCAGCACGTTCAGCGACTTGCTGAACTGCCCGTGCAGGATGCGCAGGAAGTCGGGGAGCCGGTCGTTCGGCGCGGTGACGTCGGTGTGGTGGTGCGTGATCACCCGCGTGCTCTGGTGGATGTCCACGCCGGTCTCGCACTGGGCGAGCGCGAGCGCGTAGAGCCACAACTGCGCGACGAGCGGATGCCACGCGCCGAGGAACGCCTTGCGCAGGTTGGTACGGCGGCACAGCGCCACGGTGGCGCCGCGCACCACGATCGCCGGAGCGGTCACGCCGCGTGTGCACAGCAAGACGCGATCCGGCTGGACTACGGGTCATCGTCACCCGCACGAGCGGCGAAGCGCGGCGATCCGCCGGCGGCCGTCGGGCGGTGGCCGGCGCTGACAGGGCGGACTTTCGACTGCCTCGGACCGATCCCCCCGACGACTACATCACGTGCGTCGACCGGTCGTCCCAGAGTTGGCGCGGCTGGTCGTACCGCTCGCGTGCCAGCAGCACGTTCAGCGACTTGCTGAACTGGCCGTGCAGGATGCGCAGGAAGTCGGGGAGCCGGTCGTTCGGCGCGGTGACGTCGGTGTGGTGGTGCGTGATCACCCGCGTGCTCTGGTGGATGTCCACGCCGGTCTCGCACTGGGCGAGCGCGAGCGCGTACAGCCACAGCTGCGCGACGAGCGGATGCCACGCCCCGAGGAACGCCTTGCGCAGGTTGGTACGGCGGCACAGCGCCACGGTGGCACCGCGCACCACGATCGCCGGTGCGGTCACGCCGCGTGTGCACAGCAAGACGCGATCCGGCTGGACTACGGGTCATCGTCACCCGCACGAGTGGCGAAGCGCGGCGATCCGCCGGCGGCCGCCGGGCGGTCGCCAGCGCTGACTGGGCGGACTTTCGACTACCTCGGACCGATCCCCGATGCCCAGCATGGTGGCGTTGCTCGACGGCCCGGAGATCCCCGATGCCCAGCATGGTGGCGTTGCTCGACGGCCCGGAGAGCAAGCCGGAGGTCGCGGACGTGCTGGCTCGACGATTCCTGGACGATGCGGCTCGATCTTCGTTGTACGTGTCCCGGCGTGTGGACCGCGGGTGAGCCTCGCACCTCGGGTAACGTCCTCGACGTCGACATCGCAGACCGAGGCGCGCGGCGAGGCCATCGCGTTGCTGAGCGCAACGAAGCTTGATAGGGTGGCCCGATGAGCCGCGTCGCGTTGCTGAGCCTGACGGTGGCGTTTGCCTCCGTCGTCGTCGGTTGTGGTGGTGGCTCGCCCGACGACGGTGGCGTCGATGATGGAGGTTCCTGCGAGCCCGGCGCCACCGACGAGCGAGCCTGTGGAATGTGCGGGACTCAGCGACGCTATTGCGATCCCGATGGCGTGTGGCAGAGCGAGGTCTGTTCCGACGAAGGGGTGTGCCGCCCGGGCGACACGATGGTGGAGGCTTGCGGCAACTGCGGCGAGGGACAACGCGTGTGCGATGCGACCTGCACTTGGGGGCCGCCCGGAGCCTGCGTGGGCGGCGACGGGTGCGCGCCGGGAGAGGCGGCGCGCACGGCGGATGGCTGTCCGGATGGGCAATCTCGCGAAGTCGTGTGCAACGATGCTTGTGAATTCGAGCAGGTCTACGGCTGCGAGGACGACGCGTGCACTACGCCTGGGTCGACGGCATCGGTCCCATGCGGCGCGCGCTGCGGGGAGCGCGATCGAACGTGCACCGCGAGTCGCGTGTGGGAGTACGGCACGTGCTCCGCGCGCGGCGAGTGTACGCCGGGCACGATCGGACTCGCGGAATGCGGGAACTGCGGGATGGCCGCTGCGACGTGCAATGATGCTTGCACATTTGTTCCTGACAGCGGCGCCGAATGCGCCAGTCAGGGCGAGTGCGAGGCGGGGGCAGCGGTGCTGACGAGCCGAGGCTGTCCGGGAGACGCGGCGAGGATGGCCATGTGCGACGCGACGTGCATGCTGGACGCGAGCGGGAGCTGCGACCCCCTCTTTGCCGGGCCGAGCATTGTTCTCCCCTTCGGCATGGCGCCGAGCCCGGAGTCCGTTTCTTTGCGAACCGTGGCCCTCGTGCCAGAGGTCGATGTCTACCTGATGCCGAACTTTACGGCGTCGATCGCGGGCGAGATCTCCGTGCTGCGAATTAGCGTCGCCCCCCGCCATGACGAGAACGAGTGCAGCCGATCGGGTACCCCCTGCGCGACCGACGCAGACTGCTCTAGTGGAGAGATCTGCTTCGGTGAGGAGGGTGAGTGTATGGAGAGCCCGTCGATCGCAGGGTGTGTGGCGAGCTTTTGGACGGGCGCGGGTGGCTTCGTGGACCAGTACGAGAACTTCCGCTCCCTACAGTCGGACCCCGCGCAGACGGTGGCGGCCCTGGGCCGGCCGACCTTTGGCGGGAGCGAGTACCTCTATGAAGCGCTGATTGGCCTCGCCGATCCGACCGCGACCACGCCGGCACCGGTCGGCTGCACGACCGCGGCGGGCTCCGTCGGTTGTCCCGCCTACCGCGGAACCGCGCACCGATTCGTGGTGACCGTGATGGACGAGGATTCGACCTTCTCGACGACTTCTGCGGCGGACGTGCTCGCCGCGCTCGCCACGGCGGACATCACGCATGTCGCGATGTGGTCCGGCTCACCAGCGAGCGTGGAGCGCGCTTCGGTAGGCGCAGTGGTCTCGACCGTCGACGGAGCTCCGCAGATCTACAACGCGATTGATTCCGCCGTCGGCGCGGCGCTCGACACAACGCTCGACTTCCTCGTCGATCGGTTGCCCGTTCGAGTCACGGCGCGCGTGGAAGACGACCCCAGCGACGCGATCGACGCCACGGGTTTGGTCGAGCGGATCGAGGTGGATCGCTCGTCGGCAGGCTGCGCGGCGGAGGCGAGCGAAGACACGGACGCCGACGGCTTCGACGATGCCTTCGTCGCGGCGCGCAACGGTAGTCCTCTCTGTTTCTCGCTCGTCGTTGGACGAAACGACAGCATCTCGTCGACTGCGTCGCCGCAGGTCATCCCGATGGACGTGGTCTTCGAGGGCGACGGAGTGGACATCGGTCGGGTCTCGGTCGCGCTGATCGTGCCGAGCGCACCCTGATCCCTCCGGGTGGCTTCGTCGCCCTCGAGTCGCCCGCGGCTTGCCGCGCATGCGCAAAGCAAGTGGCGGTGTCGCGGCTGCCACTTCCGCGAGTCGGCGAGCAAGTGACAAGTGATCGCGACGGCCGTTTCGATCCCCACCGGCGGCGCCGGTGAGGAGTCGCACGGCGGCGGAGCCGATCAGTCACCGCGGGCGAGTCGATCCGTTCGACGCCGGCTGCACAGGAGGAGCCGTGCCAGGTGCTCGGCGCCTTAGTGGGTGC
The DNA here is from genome assembly GCA_050186575.1 of Sandaracinaceae bacterium. Classification (GTDB taxonomy): domain Bacteria; phylum Myxococcota_A; class Polyangia; order Polyangiales; family Sandaracinaceae; genus JAUHXR01. Next base: position 4,768 of record JBFWYI010000187.1, read on the forward strand.
GGCGCACGAGGCATCGGATCTGACCATGAAGTCGGGTCGGAGCGCCGCGGTCCACCGAGGTCACACGACCAGTCGTACACGACGCAAACCTCGACCTCGCGGCGGGTCGAACGCTCCGAGGTCGCCGGTTCACACTGGGCAGACTTCCGCGCACCGCGGACTGATCCCCCGGATTCACCGAACCCAGCCGAACCCAGGGCTGGGCGCAGCCAGACTCGACGTTGCACCCGGCAACGTGACATGAGATATCGAGCACGATGAAGCGCGTCGCGATCTATGCGCGCTGTCGGCCGCGGTGGCCTGTGCCGGACCGACGCCCGACCCAACCGGTCAGGACTGCGACGTGTCCTCGGACTGCACGCTTCTCGGATACACAAACCGAGAGCTCGACGCGTTCTGCGGTATCCGTTCTACGGATGTCGCCACCGGCGAAGTCGGGGCCCGTTCCCACCGGGATCACCGGGGTCCACGGGCCCGCCGTTGGCGGTGCGGACGGATCTCGGCGCGCACCACGCGTCGCGTGAAGCGACGGGCGCTCGCGTCG
>JBFWYI010000188.1:0-5131 GCA_050186575.1 Sandaracinaceae bacterium
AGCCCACAAGTTCCTCCGCAGCGGCATCCCCGACCAACAGATGAACGACGCCGAGCGGTTCGTGATCCTGCGCGCCGAATACCGGTTCAGAGATCCCGCGGGGGGTCAGCCGCCCTCCGGACCCTGCTTCGTCGATTCGTCGACGAGCGCGAGGAGCAGCGGCAGGACCAGTCGATCCTTCGCGCGTCCCGCCCGCGTCTTGACCTCGATCAGCGTGGGCAGATCGATCACCGAGATGCGCGTCGCGCCATCGACGAGGGAGATGGCGGTCGAAGCGAGCTCCTCGTACCCGCCACCGTCGTGGAGCGCGCCGAGGATGTCCAGCGGACCGGGCGACGTGCTCAAGAGGAGCTGCCCCGGTCCTTCGAGCGCTGCGCGCTCGGGACGCAACCAGCGCCGCGCCGGATCGCGCACCCACGCGTCGAGCGAGGTCAGCGCCGCGAAGAGCCGGTCCACGTTCGCCGGAGAGCGCCGGTGCACGATGTCGAGATCGAACGTCTGCGCCGGGGCGCCGTGGAGCACGGCCGCCGCTCCGCCCACCACGACGAACTCGACACCGGCGTGGGTGAGCGCCTCGATCAGCGCCGAGATGTCGGCCTGCTCAGGGTGCGACACGGAACCGACCGAGGCCCCGCGCGTTGCGCGTGCACCAACGGAGGCGCTCGAGCGGAGATAGCCGGAGGCACGCCTCGATGAGCGTACGGTCCACGTCTCGGACGGCCTCCGCCACCTCGGGATCCACGTCGCGCACCCAGTCCAGCAAGGACTGATCGGCGCGTCGCTCGCACGGTTCGGTCACGAGCGAAGGCTACGCCGCCCGGAAAACGACCGGCAGCGGCTCCTCCGCCAACGGGCGCACCGGCCACGGATCACTCGCACTGATACGCGTTGCCCGTCCGCGTGAAGTAGCGATAGCGCCAGAGGAGTTGCACGTCCTCGATCGCGCCGAAGTTCACGTCGCCGTTATCCCAGATGATCAGCCGGTAGTTGCCGGTCATCGGACGACCGCGCAGCTCGCCGCGCATGTAGTCGTTGATCAGCGATGCGTCTGCGGACGACAACGGATTGCTCAGGTAGCGCTCCGCCGCCAACGCCCGCCCGCTCTCGATCCGCCCGTCAAACAGGTTGACCGAGTGCAGCGTCCCGTCGTGCGCACGGATCGTGTAGCTGCCTCCCGAGATGGACACCGGCCCGGGCGGCGTGTGGATCAGCGAGAAGGGAACCGCGCCCGTGGAGGCGCACGCGTCGAGCGACCCCTCGCCGCATCGCCGCACGCCGGTGCCGACGACGTTCACGCCGATGTCGCCGCTCCGGTAGTTGTAGTTCCCGAACGCGAACCCGCCCCCGAAGCCTCCGCCACGCGAGAGCAAGCGGTCCTCATCGAGGTTGAACGGCACCTCCCAGTAGCAGAACCGCTGCGGCGCCTCGCCCGGCGCGCAGTGACCCGAGAAGCCACCCGAGCAGAGCTCCGCGCAGTCGTACCGCCACGCGAGACGGAAGGCGTTTGGATCGCTGCGGAAGCAGTCGTCGACGTACCCGTAGCCGGGCGCGGTGGTGGAGACGAACAGGCCTGGTCCGTAGGCCGGCGGATTCTCCTCCAGGCCTGCTGTCCCATACTCCTCCCAAGCGTCGTCCGTGACCGAACCGGTAATGAGCTCGAGCTGCAATCCAGCGACCTGAATCGCTTGCTCTTCGATCGGAGAGACATCCTCGGCGAAGACACCAACCGAGAAGATCTCGCCCGCTGCAGAGCCGGGCACTTCGATCACCTGATAGTAGTGACCCCAATCGGATGTCAGCGGTCGAAGCGTACCCTCGATGACGTTGGACGCGGACAACGTCGTCGATGCCGCACGCATCTCGACCGTCGGACGGGGAACAGTGCCTCCCGAGGCTTCGTACCACGAGAGACGATACGTGCCCGGAGCCAAGTAGATGTCCTGCACGTAGGACGCTCCATTGACGTAGTCGCCCGTGTAAGTACCCATGCTGGGATTCGGCGCGAACCGAATCTCGAAGCCGCGGGGTCGGTGGGAGTCCGATCGCGCAAACACGGCTGGGTCCACATCCGCGGACCCGCTTACGTCGTACTGAGGACCCGTGACCTCGCTGACTTGCATACAGTTGGCGTAGGGCGCGGTGCCACTGCAGCCGCGCTGCGCCCACCCTTGCTCGACTCCAGGGGTCCCATCTGCGTTCGGCAGAATAGGCGCCAGCAGGTCGTTCGAGCTGCCCAGCAAATTGGGAACCGGATCGATACACGCGCTCTGCGCGCGTACCAGGTCGTCGCGCACGCTCATGACGATCAAGTCGTCTCCGCTCTGGAACGGATAGTCGAAGCGATAGCTCTCGACGTACTGCTCGAGCCGCCGGACGTAATCTCCGATGTACATCTGCCGGATCGCGTCCTCGTCGAAATCGAAGCTCGCATCGCGGAGGTTGGTGTAGTTGATCCCGGTTGTCGTACAGACCTCGTCCGCCCAGCTCCGCGGTGAGTCGACGAGCTGAGAGCACGTCTGCGTCGCGAGGTCGACTCCGAACCGCTGCTCGATCGCGAAGCGCGCCAGCGCAGCGGCGCGGACGGCGGCACGATGCGCTTCCTCGTACCGCTGGAGATTGATGTCGTAGAGGCGCCGCATGACCGTGTTGCTCCGGAACTGTCGATCTGCGGCGTCCGAGGAAAGAAAAAGCGCGCGAGCGAGGGCGGAGCGGCTCTCCGTGCGCGCATCGCGAAGCTGGCCGGAGAGAGCCTGAACCTGATCGATCGCGTTCAAGTACGCGGTGCGCTGCGAGTCGATCTGGTCGATGACGGAGGAGATCTCCTCACCCCACTGCTCGACCTCAATTGCAAACTCAGTTGACTGCACGAAGAGCTGCCTTTGGCCGATCTCAATCTCGAGAAGGCCGATCACGCCCTGCACGGCGCAAATCCCGGTCGCGACACCGCCCGAGCCACCCGCGCCGTTCACTGCGCCTTGAACCGCGCTCAGACACGCGGACAACGAGTGGAGCACGCTGACCAGCGTGCGGAGCATGGTGATCGAGTACTGCGCCTGAAAGATGTCCCCGCGTCGCTCGAAGATGCTGATGGAGGTCTTCAACCTTCGAAGGCTGGCCGCAATCTGTGCCGGAGACTCCCCGACCGTCCTAAGCGCTTGCCGCAAGCCGCTCTCGATCTGCCCGTACTGCCCCGTCACGCGGTCGGCGGTTGACGCCCCCTCGCTCGTCGCATTGCCTACGTTCTCTGAGCGCAGCCGCTGGATGACGTCGCGTGGAACGTCTCGAACGACCTGCACGCGTGACAAGGCGTCGAACGACGTCGCGACCCGCTCCGCGAACAGCTCGACTTGTGCCGCGTCCTGGGGCGAGTTGACCGTCGGTCGGTCTTCGTCGGTGACCATGTCGGGTGGCGGCGGATCGAGCGACGACACGTAGCACGCCAGCTCCATTGCATCGATCAGGTCGCGACGCGTGATGTTGGGACCATAGCCCGCCGCCAAGCTCGCGTTGCCGCCGAGTTCGTCGGTGCTCGGGAAGAGGCTCAACGCATTGATGTCGTTCGGTCCGTCGCCGAGATCCCAGTTGGGAACGTTGAAGAGGTGAGTCAGGTACTCGAGATCCGATCCGCCGCCTCCACCGCGCCCGTTGTTCAGATACACGCGACTCGAGTCGTCGCTGGCGCGGATAAGCGCCCGATTGAAGAGTCGCTGCGCGGCCGCTCGACGTGTGTCCTCGTCGCGGATGTGAGCGAGGTCGCTTTCGTCCAGATCGATCTCGTCAAAGAACCGAGGGGCAACGGAGGTCTGGTCGCCAGCTACGCTGCCAACCCCCTCCCACAGTCGCCGTGAAATCGCCCCTGCTTGGACGCGGTCGTCGTCTCGGACCCGATACCCGAAGTTGAGGAACCCAAATGGACGCGTAGCGTTTGTGTACGCAGCGTAGTACCCGGACGGGAGTACGCCCACGTCGGCGCCGGCGCTCGTTCCCGCGTCGTACACGGCGCGAGCGTTGTTGCTGGCGCGCCAGAAGTCGCTGGGGCTAGACGAGTTGCCAGAGCGGAAGCCGTAGAACGAGCCCGACAGATCGATACCGTCGACCGTTGCTGAAGGAGCGACGCTATAGGAGTACCCGTTGACCACGGCGTCGGAGTAGCTCATCTCCGTCATGTCGGCGGCGGTGGTGCCGTGGTAGAGCGCCGGCAGCCGGTGGTTGCCGAGACCGAGATCCAACAATGCGGTGAGCACGGTGGCGGCGCGTCCAAGCCGCCAGTTCACTTGCGCACGCCGCGCTGGGTCGCTCGCTCCGCAATAGGCGAGGTTTCCGGAGTCGGGATTGTTCGTGAGAGGATCGTCGTCTGCGAGGTGCTCGACCATCGCGGTGCCGCCACATGGCCAGCGAGAGGCAGGCCCGTCGTCGGCGTTGCCGGTGGTGCCGATTACGTTGCCGCTGTCGTCCCGCAGTGGCGCGCCGTCGACGAGCAGACGCGAGTAGTTCTCCGGGAGACCTTGCCAACCGATTCGGGCCGCAACCGCTCGCACGTTCTCGTAGTCGAAGAATCCGCTCGCGCGGATGCGTTGGCGCGCTCTTCCACGCTGCTCGCTGGACGCTGTACTTGCGCGGAGGATCGCGAGATCCGCCAAGATCCACGGGGAACACTCGACGCCGGTCGTGAGCTCGCCATCGATGGGCTCGCCGTCCGGGCTGACGGAAGCGACGAGTCCGATCTTTTCTCCGACCTCCGTGTACATCGTGTCGTCGTTGGAGATGACCACCATCTCATGGCCCGATGGTTGTGACGCTCCGCAATTCCCGCTGTCCGGCATGACGAACGGACACGTAGCGTTGGTGCCACCAGCGCAGAACTGATCGGGATGCTCCGTGTTGCGCCACAGGCACAGATCGCTGCGTCCCAACGCAACGATCGGGAGCACCTCACCGCCATCCCCGACCCCGAGGCAGTCTTCGAGCGCTTGTCTCTGCGCGGAGTCCATCGGACCCAGCGTGTCGTATCCGGTGCACGGAGCGGTGTAGCGGCGGGGTCTCCCGCGTGCTGAGTCGGCTCAGCGGGTCGCGGGTGGCACGGTGATCGGTCCGACCTCGGGCTCGAGCTCGGCGGCGATCAGCGACGCGC
>JBFWYI010000189.1:0-4960 GCA_050186575.1 Sandaracinaceae bacterium
CCTCTACTTCACCGACGTGCGCAACCACTGCATCCGCGCGATCGATCCGGACCAGACGATCCGCATGGTGGCCGGCCAGTGCACGACGAACGGCTACGAGGGCGATGGCGGTCCACCGAGCGAGGCGCTGTTCAATCTGCCGTTCGGCCTCCACTGGTCCGAGGGGATCCTGTACGTCGCCGACAGCGGCAACAGCGTGATCCGCGCCTTCTCTGCTCCGTGACGCGCGCCACGAGCTGGACCACGACCTCTACGCTCGCGCTCCTCGCGCTCGCCGCGGGGTGCGCGCCGGCGCCCGTGTTCCCGGAGGACTACGCGGCGACGTACGTCGAGGTCCGCGACTGCCGGGGCAGCGGGGATCACGATCTCCACAACGTGCGCGTGCTCGCCGACCCGACCGCGTTCGCCGCCTACGCGAACCGGACGGAGCCGTTCCCCGTCGGCGCGATCGTGATCAAGGAGGAGTACGACTTCGGCGACACCGACTGCACGGGCGAGATCATCGCGTGGACCGCGATGGAGAAGCTCGAGGTCGGCGCCGATCCGCGGAACCTCGACTGGTACTGGCAGGGCCTCGACGAGAATCGAGCGGTGGACGAGGACAACCCGCGTCGCTGCGCGAACTGCCACGAGGACTGCGCGCCGCCGATCGGCTACGACGGAACCTGCACGGTTCCTTGACCGCCCTCAGCGCGGGGCGAGGATCACGCGGCGCGCGCAGCTGTTGGATTGATCGGCGACGAGCAGCGATCCGTCGTCGAGCGCGACCCGCGCGAGGAACCCGAACGTGGCCGAGCGCGCGTCTCCGCCGTCGCCCGAGTGTCCCTGTTCGCCGGTGCCCGCGATCGTGTCGATCGTTCCGTCGGGTGCGATGGCGCGCACGCGGAAGTTGTTGCGGTCGGCGATGTAGATCGTGCCGTCGGGGCCGACCGTGACGCCGTTCGGCGCGTTCAGGTGCGCGGCCGTCGCGGGTCCACCGTCTCCGTCGTCGCCCTGGGTTCCGTCGCCCGCGATCGTGCTGATCGTGCCGTCCACCGCGAGGCGGCGCACTGCGTGGCTGAGGCTCTCCGCGATGAGGAGCGAGCCGTCGTGGTCGAACGTGAGCGCGGTCGGCCAGTGCAGCTCGGCCATCTCGCCGGGACCGCCGTCGCCCGCGTACCCCTCGCGCCCGTTGCCCGCCACGGTGACGATCGTTCCGTCGGCGATCTTGCGGACCCGGTTGGCCAAGCTGTCGGAGACGTAGATCGCGCCGTCGGGCGCGACCGCGATCCCGTCGAGCTGGATGAACTGCGCGGTCAGCGGATCCTCGAAGTCCCCCTCGTTGCCGCGGAGCCCGACGTCGCCGGTGCCCGCGAGGACCTCGAGCGTCCCGTCCATGTCGAGCGCGATGACGCGCGGGTCGTGGTAGCTGACGAACACGATCCGTCCGTCGGGGAGGAAGTCGAAGTCGATCGGGTTCTCGAGCGGCGAGTCGACGGCGGGCAGCGTGACGTCGGCGAGCGCGTGGAAGCCGTTGCCGACGATGGTGCTCATGGCCTCGCCGCCGGCCTCGATGCGGCGCAGGCGCATGTTGTTGAAGTCCATCAGGTAGAGCAGCCCGTCGGGCCCGCGGCGCACCGCGGAGAGCAGGTAGAAGTCGCTCTCTTGTGGCGGCAGCCCATCGCGGTTGAACCCGAGCTCGCCGGTGCCCGCGATCGCGCAGACCATCCCCGGGGACGGATGCAGGCAAGGATCCGTGCATCCCACGAGGAGGAGGGTCAGCGCGGCGAGCCATCGGGGCACCCGGGCAACCTACCAGACGAACGGGCGAGGCTCACGCCGACGCCGAGACCGCCGACGCCGAGACCGTCACGCGACGCTCTCGGACGCGGGCGGCCGCGGGCCGCTCTTCTTCACGTTCGGGCGGGCGAGCGGAGCGCTCTCGCTCACCGCGGTCGGCTCGAGGCGCTTGAGCTTGTCGAGGAACGTCGTCCGCGCGAGGCCGAGGAGCCGCGCCGCCTCGCTCTTGTTGCCGCTCGCGCGCGCCATCGCGTGCTCGAGGACGCGCGCCTCGATCTCCGCGTACGTGCCGGTCCACGGATCGGGCGCCACGATCGGCGCGAGCGGCGGCAGATCGTCGAGCCGCACCTGCGCGCCGCGCGCCCGCGTCACCGCCTCGTCGATCACCGCGCGGAGCTCGAACAGGTTGCCCGGCCAGTGGTGCGCCTCGAGCGCGCGCTGGGCGGCGGGGTCGATGCCGAGCACCGGACGGGCCGCCGTCCGGCACGCGCGGTCGAGCGCGAGGAGCACGAGCGACGCGAGGTCTTCTCTCCGATCGCGGAGCGGCGGGACGCGGAGCGAGAGCGGGGCGAGGCGGCGGTTCAGCTCCGGATCGAACGCGCCCGCCTCGGCGAGCGGGCCGAGCTCGACGCGGGACGTCGCGATCACCCGCGCGTCGAACGGATAGCCGCCCGCGCCCTCCGCGTACGTCGCGCGCCGCGTCGCGAGCGCCTCCGCCAACATGGCTTGCGCCTCCAGTGAGAGCGCGGGCGCGTCCACCAAGAGGCACGTGCCGCCCTCCGCGAGGCGGAGCCATCCGGGGCTCGGTCCGCTCGACTCGCCGAACAGCGCGGCGAGGGATCGCTCGGGCCGGACGGCCGCGCAGTCGGCGACCACGAACGGGCCGCCGCGGCGCCCGCTCGCCGCGTGGAGCATGTGCCCGACGCGCTCGACGCCGCTCCCCTCTTCGCCGACGAGGATCACCGGCGCCTGCACCGGGCCGACCTCCGCGATCCGCCGCGTGAGCGCGCGCATCGCGGGGCTGTAGGCGATCGCCGGCTCCGCGTACCGCTCGGCCGCGCCGCCCGCCTTGAGCGTCTGCGCGTCGGCGCGGAGGCGGAGGAGCTCCTCCTCCTGCGTCTCGAGCCGCTCGACGAGCTCGTCGCGCATCAACACGGCTTCCCTCGTACGCGCGCGCGCCCGCTCGTGCGCGCTGAGCATCGAGACTTGCCCCGAGAGGTGGCGGCCGAGCCGCTCGAGGCGCGACAGCTCCTCGAGGGTGAGCGCGCTCGAGCGCGCGCCGCGGCCGATCACCAGCGCGCCGACCGGCTCCTGGTCGACCGAGAGGGGGACCACCGCGAGCGCGTCGAGCCGCTCGAGCGCGTCGACGAGGGGGCGCAGCTCGGCCCGCCGCACGACCTGCTCGAAGAGCGGCGCCGCCACGATGATCTCGCCCGGCCGCTCGAGGATCTGCGTCCGCAGCGCGTCGGACGGCTCGCGCGCCTCCACGTGGGCGACCGCCGCCGCGTCGATGCGCACCTCGCGCGGGGGATCGAACGCGCAGAGGAGCGGCTCCGCCTCCATCGAGCCAGCCGCGAGGCGCAACGGAGGCAGCACCGCCTCGCCGAGATCCTCGAAGCTCGTCGCGCCGACCGCCGCGTCGAGCGCGCGCGAGGCCCCGTCGAGGAGGCGACCGCCGAACGGCGCGAACACGCGATCGACGACCCGGCGGAGCGCGACGTACCCCAAGCCGGCGACGAGCACGGCGAGGCAGGCGCCGATCGCCATCGCGGCGGGGTCGCCCTCGAGCGCGTCGCCCCAGCTCGCGACCACCGCGGCCAGCCCGCCCAGGGTGAGCACGCCGGCGAGCGCGCGGCGGGTGTCGCGCGACGCGTGGACCTTGCGGGCCGACCCGAGGCTCGCGGTGTGTCCGAACGCGAGCGCCATCGCGGCGCCGATCGCGACCCACCGCGGCGGGCCCGCCCCGAGCGCGGTCTCGGAGGCGAGGATCCACGCGCCGGCCAGCCCGATGAGCCCGAGCACGATCCCGATCTGGGCGCCGGCTCCCGCCGCGAGGGCCTCCGGGCTGCTCCCGAGCCGAGGTCGCGCGAGGCGCAGGGCGAACGCGAGGAGGAGGCACAGCCCGGCGGCTCCCGGCGCGGCGAGGGCCCAGCGCGCGGGGACGATCCAGAGCTCTCCGGCCAGCTCGAGCGGCGGCGCGATGGAGAGCGCGGCCCCCGCCACGCCGCCGATCACGAGGAGGGCCAGCAGCGTGAGGAGCATCCGGCGCCGCGACGCGATGGCGTTCGGCGCGTCCGGGGTGTCGAGCGCGAGGTGGAGCGCGAGCCCGCCCGCCGCGGGCAGACCCACGAGCCCGGCCACGTCCAGCGCGACCGAGCCGAGGTCGGGGGTCGCGAAGCGGGTGAGCGCGGCGCCGAGCGCGACCCCGAGCAGCGCGACCCGGCGTCCTCCGCGCTCGCGCTCGGTCCGGCGGAGCACCCAGGCGGGGACCGCGGCGAGCAACACGGCGACCCCGATCACCAGCATGGCGGTCGGGTCGAGGGAGGTGGGCGCGCTCGCGACCTCCAACACGAGGTAGAGGACGAGGAGCAGCCCCAGAAGCGGGAGAATCCGGCCCTGGGTCACGAGCCGGCGATCCTATCACCGCGTTCCGCAGGGGCCAGCCGACGATGTCGGGAGACCGACAGTCCGTCGGCGGCCCGCCGTCAGGGCCGGTCCCCTCCTTCTCCCCTTCCCGCCTTCCGGTAAGAAAAGACCCACTCGACGCGGTCTCCGACTCAGCTTTCTCCCGGAAGGCGAGAAGGGGCGAAGGCGAGGAGGGTGCGTCCGCTTCGCGGACGGGAAGGATGAAAAAAAAGTCGGCCGCCGGAGCTCGGAGCGTCGAAATCGACGGAAAAAGTCCGCGGGCGGAGCTCAGGGCGTCGAAATCGACGGAAAAAGTCCGCCGGCGGACGTTCGAGCGTCGAAATCGACGGAAAAAGTCTACGGACAGACTTTCGGCGTCGAAATCGACGAAAAAACACTACCGCTAGTGTTTCCGGCGTCGATTTCGGCGGCGGCTCGGACGGTGGCGGCTCAGGGGACCAGCTGGACGTCGAGCTGGACCTCGGCGTCGGCGGCCGCGCGGGTGTCCACCACCAGCGTGTAGCGGGTGTTCGGCTGGAGGCGCGCGGTCAGCGAG
>JBFWYI010000190.1:0-4661 GCA_050186575.1 Sandaracinaceae bacterium
CAGATCCAAGATCCTGCCGGCCACCGAGCGAACCGCGTCGTCGTCTTCGACGATGAGCACGTGGCCCGGGCGGTGCGCCGCCCGCGGCTCCGCCGGTTGCGGGGCGGCCGCGTCGTCCGACGCGCCGCTGCGCTCGGGCGAGAGGCGCGCGACCGGCAGGTGGACACGGAAGACCGAGCCGGAGCCCACTTCGCTCTCGACCTCGATGAAGCCTCCCGCGGCGCGCACGATCCCGTAGCTGGTGGCGAGCCCGAAGCCACTCCCCTCCGGCTTCGTCGTGAAGAAGGGCTCGAAGATGGCGGCACGGTGCTCGGGCGGGATGCCGTGGCCGGTGTCTCGCACCGACACGACGACGTAGCGCCCGGCCTTCGCATCGGGTCCGCCGACCGCCGCGGCCGCGGCTGCGCTCGAGGTCGCCGTCCGTACGCCGACCTCGATGTCCCCGCCGGCCGGCATCGCCTCGCGCGCGTTCACGACCAGGTTCGTCAGCACCTGCTCGATGAGGCCGCGGTTCCCCTCCACGACGCAGTCGCTCGACGCCGCGTCGACGCGCATCGTCATGCGCACGTCTTCGCCGACCACCCGCCGCAGCATGCGCTCGGCGTCGCGCACGAGGGCGCACACGTCGATCCTCTCGGACCGCACGATGTCGCGGCGCGCGAACGCGAGCAGCTGGGCGGTCAGCGAGGCCGCCCGACGACCCGAGGCCCGAATCTCCTCGAGGCTGGAACGGAGCGCCGGCGTGGTCGCCGGATCCCGCAGCGCGAGCTCGGCCTCCCCGAGCACGACCATGAGCAGGTTGTTGAAGTCGTGCGCGATGCCGCCCGCGAGTCGACCGACCGCCTCCAGCTTCTGGGACTCGAGCGCGCGGAACTCTGCTTCGCGGACCTGCTTCTGGGCGAGCTCGCGCTCGTGCGCGCGCGCGAGTTGGAGGCCGACCTGCGAGAGGACCTCGACGAGCGTGTCGTCGCGCTTCATGCGCCGTCTCGTGTGGAGCTCGAGAACCGCCAGAAGCTCGCCGGCGAAGCGCACGGGCACGAAGACGGCCGCACGATCGGGGCTCGAGTCGGCACGTCGATCGGGGGGCGCCACCTCGGCCTGGGCCAGACTCTCGACCCAGACCGGCTCGGTCGCCGCCGACACACGCGGAAGGAGACGAGCCCCGGCCGCCCCCCCGAGCAGCACGGGGCCGCCTTCCTCCGCATGAGATCCGTCCTGCTCGCCGACGCACCTCAGACCCGCGGGCACGAGCGCGTCGGCTTCGGTGCTCCACACGAGCGCCTCTGCGAGCTCGAACGGCAACGACCGGCAGATCTCGCCGAGCGCGACCCCCACGCACTCGAGGAAGCCCGCACCGCCACCCTTGGCTTCACCCACCGCGCGCAGCACGTGGAGCATCGCGTTCTGTCGACGCAGCTCGTCGGCGGCGCGGTGGAGCGGCGTGACGTCGTCGATCGTGCCGATGAAGCCCTCGAACGATCCGTCGTCGTGGAAGGTGGGGATGCCCCGTGCGTGAATGTTCCGGACTTCGCCGTCGGGGGCCGCGACGCGGTACGCGAGCTCGACCTCCCGTTGCTCGGCGAAGGCCCGCCCCCACTCGGCGGCCACCCGGTCGCGATCCTCCGGGACGACCGCCTGGAGCCAGTCGCGCCCATCCTCCTCGCGGTGGCCCGAGACGTGGGTCCAGGCCGTCTCCCCGCCGAACGTGGGATCCTGGTTGGCATCGACGCCCCACACGAAGCGCGAGCTCGCCTGGATGAGCGCCCTGAAGTGCCGCTCGTTCCGCTTGAGCCTCGCTTCGGCGCGGGCCCGCGAAATCTCCGCGGAGGCGCGCGAGGCCACGAGGGCGAGCGTCGACGTGACGATCGAATCCTCGCTCAGAGGTGCGCGTGCCATGACGCCGAGCACGCCGATCGGCTCACCCTGCGCGTCGCGGAGCGGCATGCCCTGGTACGTGTGGATGCCGAGCTCGACGAAGATGCCGTCGTTCGGGAACTCCTCCTGCGCGCGCGACGTGAAGACGGGCTCGCCCCCTCGCACGACCAGCTCGCACGGAGCGCCATCCAGGGGATAGGTGACGGGCCTCTCGAGCCCGTCCGGGCCGACCATCGCGAGGACGCGGATGCAGTCGCGCGCCGGCTCGACGAGCTCACCCACGAACGCGTAGTCCACGCGCAAGGCATCCGTGAGCGTGTCCGCCATGCGCGCGAACATCTCGTCGCCCGAGCCTTCCGACAGGGCGAGGGCGACACGGTGCAGCACGCGCTCCCGGATGCGCATCTCGCGCACGCTGCGAAGCACGGCGAGCGTGCGCCCGTCCGCGGTTCTGCGCGCGCGGATCTCGACGCTCTCCGACGGCCCATCGGGGGTCTCGATCCGGATGACCTCGACGACCTGCCTGCCCGCGTCGAACGCCGCGAGGGCCTTGCGAAGGCGAGGTCGGTCGCGCTCGCGCAGGAACGACTCCACGGGCTGCCCGACGATGTCGTGCTCCGGAAGGTCGAAGAGCGCGCGAGCCTGCTCGTTCAGGTCCTCGATCCGGAGGTCGGTTCCGATCAGGACCACACCGTCTTCGCTGTCCACCACGTTCCCTTCCGGCGGGGTGCCGCGGGAGGGTGGCATCTCCAGGGCGATTCGCATGCTGCGTAGACTCACGACGCGGGGGGTTGCGCCTACGCAGGCAAGATCGCCCGAACGGGGCGACCTCGGTGTCGGTCCCGAGCGCGACCTCGCGTCGGTGTCCGTCCTACTCGACCAGACCCGCGCGGATGGCGTAGCGAATGATGTCCGCCGTGGACGTGAGCCCCATCTTCTCCATGAGGCGCGTCCGGTACGTCGACACGGTCTTCACGGACAGCTTCAGCTCGTCTCCGATGTCCGAGACGCTCCGACCCTCGCCCAGCAGGCGGAGTACCTGCAGCTCCCGAGTCGAGAGCTTCTGGTGATCGGGAACCGCCCCCGCCGGACCCGACGCGCGCGCGAGCGCGGCGGCGCCCGCGGCGCTCAGGTAGACGCCGCCGCGCGCGACGCGCACGATCGCCTCGCGGAGGACGTCGGGTGCCTCGTCCTTCTGCACGTAGCCCGAGGCGCCTTCCTGGATCATGCGCGCAGCCAGCTCGGTCTCGGGAAGCCCGCTCAGCACGAGCACGCTCACCGAGGGGTGCCGGCGCCGGAGCTCGTGCACCGCGTCGAGCCCGTTCCCGCCCGGCATCTTCACGTCGAGCACCACGACCTCGGGAACGGTGTCGTCCAGCGCCTGCCAGAGCTCGGGGAAGCTCCCCACCTGACCCACGACTTCGACCTCGGGGTGTCCCTTCAGGAGGCTGGCGAGCGCGTTGCGCACGAGCGGATGGTCGTCGGCCAACAGGACCCGCGCACGCGTCGTCATGCCTCGCCTCGACCAGGGGGAGATCCGGAGAGCGTCTCGAAGACGGCTCTGGCCAAGCTCTCCGGAGAGAATGGCTTCTCGACGATACGCACCGAGTCGCGGTCGATGCCATGGTCCGAGAGCACGCGCGCGCTGTAGCCGGAGACGAAGAGGACCGGGAGGGCGGGTGCGATGTCGCGCAGGGCCTCACGCAGCTCGAGACCCGTCATGCCCGGCATGACCATGTCGCTGACCACGATGTCGACGCCCGGCGACGGGCCTCGCAGCCTCGCGAGGGCCTCGGTCGCGTTCTCGGCCTGCACGACGGAGAACCCGTACGCCCCGAGCGCGCGCACGGTCACCCGTCGCACGGCGGGATCGTCCTCCACGACGAGCACGGTCCGACCGTGGCCGGCCGTCGCGCCCAAGGTGGCCCGGCCGTGCGTCGCGTCGCTTCCGTCGCGGGCGTCGGTCGACGCGCGAGGGAGGCCGACGCGGAAGCGCGTGCCCGAGCCCACGTGCGTCTCGACGAGGATGCGCCCTTCGTGCTGGCGGACGATCCCCAGCACCGTCGCGAGTCCGAGACCGGTTCCCGACCCCTCCTTGGTGGTGAAGAAGGGTTCGAAGATGCGGGTTCGGATCTCCGGGGGAATGCCCGGGCCATCGTCCGAGACTTCGAGCCAGACGAGGTCGGACGAGGGCGCATCGGTGCCGAGCTCGATCGTGTCGTCGCCGGCACCGTCCCCCGCGGCTCGGAGGGTCGCATGGGTCGCGACCGTGATGTGACCGTCCCGGCCGACGGCGTCGCGAGCGTTGACGACGAGGTTCACGACGATCTGCTCCAGCAGCGTCGCGTCGGCCTTGGCGCACACTTCCGCCTCGTCGAGCTCGAGGCGCATCCCGATGCTCTCGGGAACGAGGCGCCGGAGGAGCGGCTCCGCCGAGCGCACGAGCGCGTTCAGATCGATCGGCGCGACGTGCAGCTCCTGGCGGCGACCGACGGCGAGGAGCTTCTTGGTCAGCTCCCGCCCGCGGAGCGCCGCGTCCTGGATCTCCTGTAGGCGGGCACGCGCCTCACCCACCGCCTCGGGGATGGCGAGCTCCACATTGATGAGGATCGGCAGCAGGAGGTTGTTGAAGTCGTGCGCCACGCCACCCGCGAGGTTCCCGATCTCGCCGAGCCGCTCGAGCGTTCTCGCTCGCTCGGCCAACTGGGCGCGCTCCTCCTCGACGCGCGTCTGGGCGGTCGCATCGATCATGCTCGTGAACCAGTGTCGACGCCCGTCGATCGTCA
>JBFWYI010000191.1:0-4648 GCA_050186575.1 Sandaracinaceae bacterium
GCCGTTCCAGAACGGCCTCTGCACACATCGAGTCGGAGCACACCGCGAGTCCCGCAAGGCTTGCTGCGGGTTTGCGTCGGTGCATACTTGTCAGCCGGGCCACTCCATAGTCGATTCCGATTCCGAATCCGATTCCGAGTCCGAATCCGAATCCGAATCCGAATCCGGGTCCGATTCCGAATCCGATTCCGTGCCCTGCCCGATGCTGAGTCCGTGCGTCTGTCCGATCCCGATCGCCGGTTGGGGGCGGCGGCGATGCTATCCTCCGCGCCATGCCTCGCAGCGCCGCCGCGCTGATCATCGGAAACGAGATCCTCACGGGGAAGATCCGCGAGGCGAACCTCGAGGTCCTCGCCCGGGAGCTCCGCCTGCTCGGCGTCCAGCTCCGTCGCGCGGTCGTGTGCTCGGACGACGTCGCCGTGATCGCACGCGATCTCACGGAGCTCCGGACCTCGCACGACCTCGTGTTCACGAGCGGCGGCGTCGGGCCGACGCACGACGACGTGACGCTCGCGGGCGTGGCGCGTTCGTTCGGGCGTCCGCTCACGCGCGCGTCCGAGATCGAGGGGCTCATCCGTGGCTACTGGGGTCCGCGCACGACGCCGGGTCATCTTCGGATGGCCGACGTGCCCGAGGGCGCCGAGCTGCTCTCGAGCGGCGAGGTCCCATGGCCCGTCGTCGTGATCGACAACGTCCATGTCCTCCCCGGTGTCCCGCAGATCTTCGCGATCAAGCTGCGCGTCCTCCGCGAGCGCATCGGCGCCGACGTGCCGTTCGTCTCGCGCGCCATCTACACGAAGTGCGACGAGGGCACGATCGCGGCGCTCCTCGAGGAGGTCACGGCCAAGCACCCGGGCGTCGACATCGGCAGCTATCCCGTGTGGCGCGACCCGGACGTGCGCGTCAAGTTGACGTTCGACTCGCTCGACGCGGCCGCGGTCGACGCCGCGCTCGAGGCGTGTCGCGCCGGGATCGGCGAGGCCGACGTCGTGCGGGTAGAGTGAGACGTGCGGCGCGTTCTTCTTTTCCTCGTCGCCCTCATCACCGGCGCGTGCGGTCAGGACGCGACGAGCGCGCCCCCCGCGTCGCCCGAGCCGCCGCCGGATCCGGAGCCGCACGTCCCCCGGGCGCCGGCGATCGAGCCGCCCACCGCGCGCCCGTTCGCGTTCACCACGAGCGACGGCGTGCGCATCGAGGGCGAGCTCCGCACTCGCTCGGACCGCGGCGCGCCGCTCGTCGTCCTCGTGCATCAGCTCTCGAGCGATCGCGCGGAGTGGGCGCCGCTCCTCGAGCGGCTCGCATCGGTGCCGGTCGACGCCTACGCGATGGACATGCGCGGCCACGGCGCGTCGACCCATCAGGGCGATCACGAGATCCACTGGGACGCGTTCGCGCCCGCCGACTGGCAGCCGATCGGATCGGACGTGCGCGAGGCGATCGAGGCGCTCCGCGAGGATGGCCTCGCGCCGAGCCACGTCGTCGTCATCGGATCGTCGATCGGATCGAGCGCCGCCATCCAGGCCACCGCGCGCGACGACGTCGACGCGGTCGTCGCGCTCTCGCCGGGCCGCGCCTATCACGGCGTGGACGCGCTCGGCCCGCTCGCCAACATCGGCGATCGACCGCTCCTCGCGATCGCCGCGCGCGGCGAGCCGGAGTCGGCGGAGACCGCGCAGCAGATGGCCGCGATCGTGCCCCGCGGCGTGGAGCGGCTCGTGGACGGCCGTCAACACGGCGTGTCGATGTTCGCTGAGGATCCGCGGCTCCTCGACGAGATCGTATCGTTCGTGCGCGCCAATACGCTGCCCGACGACGGGCCGTAGTCACTCCTCGACGAGGCCGTAGCGCTCGAGGTAGCGGTAGATCTGGCGGCGCGAGCGTCCCAGCGCGTTGGCCACGCGCGAGACGTTGCCCGCGTGCTCCTCCATCAGGCGCATCAGCTCCTCCTTCTCAGGGGGAGGCGGGCGCGGCGGGGCGAGCGGGCGACGCGGCTCGGTCGTCGTGATCGGCGGCGGGATCGTCGACGCGGCGCGCCTCGTCAGGCGGTGCGACACGAGGGAGAGCGGAAGACGGTCGAGCCCCGCGCCGTCGATCCGGAGCTGAGTCGCGATCTCCTTGAGCTCGCGGACGTTGAAGCGGAACGGATGGAGGAGCAGCGCCTCGGCGAGGTCGGCCTCCACCGGCGCGACGTCCGAGCCGAGGAACGTCCGGAGCAACGGGAGGATGTCTTCGGTCCGATCGCGGAGCGGGAGCGTGTGGACCAAGTAGCCGGCGATGCGGGCGTAGAGGTCACCGCGGAAGCTGCCCTCGTCCACCTCGTGCAAGAGATCGCGGTGCGTCGCGGCGATGAGCCGCACGTCGATGCGGAGCGGCTCGGTCGCGCCCACGGGGATGACCTTCTGCTCGGCGAGCGCGCGCAGGAGCTTGGGCTGCAAGACCGGCGAGAGCTCGCCGATCTCGTCGAGGAAGAGCGTGCCGCCCATCGCGGCGCGCATGAACCCGTCGTGCGCCTTGTTCGCGCCGGTAAATGCACCTTGCACGTGTCCAAAGAGCTGGCTCTCGGCCAGGGCCTCCGGGATCGCGCCGCAGTTCACCGCCACGAAGCGTCCTTCGCGCCCGCTGCGCTCGTGGATCGCGCGCGCGACGAGCTCCTTGCCCGTTCCGCTCTCGCCGATGATCAGCACCTTCGCGTCGGTGGGGGCGACCGACGAGATCGTGTGGCGGAGCTGGCGCATCGAGACGTGCCGTCCTTCGAGCTCCGGGATGTCCGCATCGCGGGCGGGCACCGCGGAGCCGACGCGCACGAGCAGGATCGAGTCGCCGACGCGGATGATGTCGCCGTCGCTGAGATCGCGCGGCTCGTCGATCCGCTCGCCGTTGACGTACGTGCCGTTGCTCGACGAGTCGACGATGCGCACGGCGGCCTCGCCACGCGGGTGAAGCGTCGCGTGGATGCGCGACGCGCGCGGATCCTTGAGCAGGATGCCGCGCTCGCCGATCGAGCGTCCGATCGTGAACGGCACGCGACCGAGCGGCACCGCGGGGCGCGCGCGATCGTTCTCCGGCTCGAACAGCAGGCGGATCGAGAGGAGTTGGGGCAGGCTCTCGGCCTGCACCGCCGGCGCACGGATGGTCGTCTCGCCGTCCGACCCCATCGGTCTCGCAGCGTATCAGGGACGCGCCCGCCGGCGCAGGGGCCTCGAACCGGACGTCCGCGCGACGTCGCTCGGGCCTACATGTGCGCGTGGTCGTCGCAGGCGGCGACGACGAGCAGCGGCTCCGAGTCGCTCGACGCGTGGTCGTTGTCGAAGCGCACGCCGAGGCTCGCGAGGAACTCGCTCGGATCGACGTTGAAGTCGCGGTACGCGCCGGGGAAGGGCGAGGTGCCGTCGGCGCGCGCGTGGCGCACCTCGAAGTGCAGGTGCGCAGGCATCCCGGGGAAGCGGCCGTTCGTCGTGTTGCCGACGACGCCGATCGGCTGGCCGGGCTCGACGACCTGCCCCTCCTCCACCTCGACGTTGCCGAGGTGCGCGTAGAAGGTCCACACGCCGAGGTCCGGGTGGTGGATGACCACCGCGTTGCCGTAGCCCGCGAACCGGCGGCTCCCGCCGCGTTCGGTGGTGACGTGCTCGACGATGCCGCCGCGAACCGCGAACACCGGGGTCCCGCGCGGCCCGAGGAAGTCGGCGCCCGCGTGGAAGGTGCGGCGCCCCGTGCGGAGGCTGGTGCGATACCCGAAGTGGCTACCGATGCCGTAGGTCGCGGGGAGCGGGGAGCTCGCGACGACCGGATTCTCGGAGGCCGCCGCCGCGCGGAGGGCCTCGGCGAACCGGGGAGCCTCGCTGGCGCTCTCGCCGCCGGGCTGGTTCGAGCTGACGGGGTCAGCGCACAACAGCAGCGCGGTGGTGACGAAGAGGGGGATGGCGCTTCCGAGCATGAGCACCCCCTCTACAGGGTTCGTGCCACGCCCCCGTCACCTGACATCCGGCAGAGGCGCACACCTGGGACATCGGGCCTCGGTGTGCGGCCCACTGTGCGGCCCACCTGGGCCCGTTTTCGGCCGGACGCCCACCTCAGCCGCGGGTCATCGCGTAGAGGGCGATCGCGGCGGCGACCGAGGCGTTGAGGGACTCGGTGTCCCCGTGCATCGGGATACGGGCGAGGGCGTCGCAGCGTTCCCGCACGAGTCGGCGCAGACCCGACCCCTCCGCGCCGACGACCAGCACCCGACCCAGCCCGGAGCGCTTGGGGACGTCGTCGACGGCGAGCGAGCCACCGGCGTCGAGGCCCACCACGTAGGCGCCACCGTCGCGCAGATCGCCGAGCGTCCGAGCGAGGTTCGTGACCCGCGCGATCCGTACCCGCTCGGTCGCGCCCGCTGCGGCGCGCACCACCACCCGGTCGACGCTCGCGCTCCGGTCCCTGGGGACGAGCACCCAGCCCGCGCCGAACGCCGCGGCGCTGCGGACGATCGCGCCGAGGTTGTGCGGATCGGTGATCTGATCGAGGGCGACCACGAGGTCGTGCTCGTCGAGCTCCGCAGGTGCGTCGGCATAGGGGTAGGGGCCGACCACCGCGACCAACCCGCCGTGGTCCGGCCCGGCCAGCCCCGCCAACTCGGCGTCGCTCCGCTCCTGTGCGCGGACTC
>JBFWYI010000192.1:0-4633 GCA_050186575.1 Sandaracinaceae bacterium
CCGGGGGAGGCGCAACCGGTGGCGCTTCTCGTCACCGGGCGGGTGCTTTCGAGGTACGATGACGGGCACGGGTACGTGCACGTGCACGAGGACGAGGACGAGGACGTGCACGGGTGGTTGACGAGGCCTGCGCGTGCGTGGACGTTCGTGCGTTCGTTAGGGGGGGCTTGCCCGGTTGGTTCCGCGGGCAGGGGCACGGGTGCTTCGCTTCGCGTCGCGGGGAGGCTCAGGCGTGCGTGGGGGCTCGTCGGTTGAACCAGGGGCGGGCTTGTTCGAGCTGTTTGGCGAGGCGCAGCAGGGTGGCTTCGTCGCCCGGTCGCGCGGTGAACATGCTGCCCATCGGCAAGCCGTCTTCCGTCCAGTGGAGCGGGACGCTGGCGCTCGGTTGGCCGGTGACGTTGGCGAGCATGGAGTACGGGGCGAAGTGATAGGCGCGGTCGACGGCGCGGTCCACCAGGCCGGGGAGCTTGAGGAACGAGGAGTTGCCGAGCATGGAGACGGCGTCCATGAGGCGGGCCTCGCCGCCCTTGGGGAGCAAGGCGCCGTGCTCGATCGGAGGGCTGCCGGTGGTGGGGGTGAGGAGGAGGTCGTACTTCTCCCAGAAGCGCAGCGCCTTGGCCGCTTCCTCCAAGAGCGCGAGGCGCTGGGCAAGGAAGCTTCCGGCATCCACCGAGCGGCCGACGAGGGCGAGGAGCCAGGTGGACTGCTCGAGGTCTTGGCGTCCGGCCGGGCGATGGAGGTGGGCCTCGGCGCGGTGGAGCTCCGACGCGACGCCGACGGCGAAATGGAGGAAGAACGCTTTGGCGAAGACGCGCGCGTCGAGCGCGGGGCGGGCGCGCTCGACGGTGTGACCGAGGGACTCGCAGAGCTTGGCGGCGTCCTCGACGGCGCGGGTGGCTTCACGGTTCTTCGGCGCGGGCATGATCGGGTCGTCGGTGAAGCCGATGCGGAGCTTCCCGATCGGCGCGTCCATCGCAGCGAGGAAGGAACCTTCACGCGGCGGCGGCGCGGCCATCATGGTGATCGGCTCGGGCCCGGACGAGATGTCGAGGAGAGCGGCGGAGTCGCGGACGCTGCGGGTGATGGCGTGCTCGGCCGAGAACCCGAAGAAACGCTCGGGCTCCTTGGGGCCCGTGGGCATGCGGCCGCGCGAGGGCTTGAGGCCGAAGAGGCCGCAGCAGCTGGCGGGGATGCGGAGCGAGCCGCCGCCGTCGCCGCCGTGCGCCATGGGGACGATGCCGGCCGCGACCGACGCGGCCGCGCCGCCGCTCGATCCTCCCGGGGTCACGCCGTAGCGCCACGGGTTGTGGGTCGGTCCGTAGAGCTCGGGCTCGGTGACGGGGAGGACGCCGAGCTCGGGGGTGTTCGTCTTGCCGAAGATGACGAGGCCCGCGTCGAGGTAGCGCGCGATCAGCGTGTTGTGCTGCTCGGGGATATAACCGCGGTAGAGGCGCGAGCCGGCTTGATGGAGCACGCCCGCGTAGCCGCTCGCGAGGTCCTTGATGAGGAAGGGGACGCCGGCGAAGGGGCCGCTCAACGGTGTTGCGGCGCGCTCGCGCGCGATGTCGAACATGCGGACGACGATCGCGTTGATCCGCGGGTTCACGCGCTCGGCACGCGCGATGGCCTCCTCGAGGAGCTCGGCGGGGGTGACCTCGCGCTTCTGGATCAGCTCGGCGAGGGCGACGCCGTCACAACTATCGTACTCCGCGAGTGTCACTTCGTCTTCCTGTGGTCGAGCGGGTGGAGGTTGGGTCAGGGGGAGCTTTTTACGGGGAGTGGTGGTGTGTGGGAGTGGGGGAGAGATAGAGAGATGAATCGATTCGTCGCTCTCGCGGCGGCGTCGCCGACGCACTCTCCTCTTCTCCCAGTCACCTCTTCTCCCGGTCGCCCGCCGCAGGCGCCGTCTCGAACGCCGAATCCGGCGCTGTTGTAGCAGACGCGACCGTTCCGCCGACCCGCGAGTGACCCGCGATTGACGGGCTCGACCGACTGCGCGAGCGTGCGTCCGTGGGTCTGTCGTTCGAAGGGTGGGCGAGGCCGAGCGATCGGCTGGCGCTCGAGGCGAGCGACGGGGCGCTGACGCAGCGCGGGCTGGTCCAGGCGTGCGCGAGACACGTCGACGCGCTGGCCGAGGCTGGCGTGAAGGCGGGCGATCGCGTGGCGGTGTGGACGCAGCCGGCGCTGGCGACGGGGGTCGCGCTCGCGGCGCACGCCGCCGCGGGGATCGTGAGCGTGCCGCTCAACCCGAAGCTCGCGCCGCGCGAGCTGGCGCACATCCTCTCCGACGCGCAGCCGAAGCTCACGTTGGCGGCCGAGCCGACGCTCGTCGCGGGCGACGCGCAACGGGTGGACGTGGACGCGAGCGGGAGCGCCGCGCTGAGCGACGAGCCGTCGGACGACGATCGACCGCTCCTCCTCCTCTACACGTCGGGCACGACCGGACCGCCGAAGGGCGCCGTGATCACAGCCCGCAACGTGGCGTTCGATCTCGATGCGCTGGCGCGCGCGTGGGGATGGACCGAGGGCGACACGGTGGTGCACGCGCTGCCGCTCTTCCACGTGCACGGGCTCGTGCTCGGACTGTTCGGGAGCCTGCGCGTCGGCGGCGCGCTCGCGTGGCAAGGAAAGTTCGATCCGGCCTCGTTGGCGGCGCGGCTCGGCGCGGGCGGGCCGACGATGTTGTTCTCGGTGCCGACGATGGTGCACCGGATCGCCGACGTCGCGGAGTCGGACGCGGGGGTTCGCGCGGGGCTGCGCGCGGCGCGGCTCTTGATCAGCGGCTCGGCCGGGCTGCCGGTGCGCGAGCATCGGCGGATCGAGGCGCTCACCGATCGCGGCGTGCTCGAGCGCTACGGGCTGACCGAGACGCTGATCAACACCGCCGTGCGCGCGGCGAGCGGAGCGCACCCGGGCTACGTCGGTCCGCCGCTCGACGGGGTGGAGCTCGCGCTCGTCGATGAGCAAGGGACGTTCCTCGGGGTCCACGACGACGCGACGATCGCGGAGGTCGCGGTGCGCGGGCCCAACGTGTTCGCCGGCTATCTCGACCGCCCCGACGCGACGGCGGCGGTGCTCGACGAGCGCGGCTGGTTCAAGACGGGCGACCTCGCGACGCGCGCGGCGGACGGATCGATCCGCATCGTGGGCCGGCGCGCGACGGACCTCATCAAGACGGGCGGCTTCAAGGTCGGCGCGGGCGAGGTCGAGGCTGCGCTGCTCGAGCATCCGAGCGTGGCGGAGGCGGCGGTGGTCGGCGTGCCGGACGACGACCTCGGCGAGCGCATCGTGGCGTTCGTGGTCCTGCGCGACGGCGCGGACGACGACGTCGCGGCGATCGGCGAGCATGCGGCCTCGTTGCTCAGCGCGCACAAGCGACCGCGCGAGGTGCGCGCGGTGGCGGAGCTGCCGAAGAACGCGATGGGGAAGGTCCAGAAGAAGCGGCTGCGAGAAGGATGAGCGAGCGGCGGATCGATCCGTTCACGGGGCGCTCGGTCCTCGTGGCGCCGAGCCGGCGCGGGATCGGTGGGGCACGGCCGGCGGGACTGCCGCAGCCGAGCGGGCGGTGTCCGTTCTGTCCCGGGCACGAGGCGGACACCGAAGAGACGCTCGCGCGCTGGCCGGACGCGGGCGCGTGGAAGGTCCGCGTGGTGCACAACAAGTTCCCCCTCGTCTCGGCGCAGGATGGGCTCGGCGCGCACGAGGTGGTGATCGAGACGCCCACCCACGACGCCGATCTCGCGGACCTCGCGGTCGATCACCTCGAGGGGTGGCTCCGCGTCTTACGAGATCGCGCCACCGCGCTCGCGCGGCGCGAGGGGATCGAGGCGGTCACGATCTATCGCAACCGCGGGCTCCGGGCGGGGAGCTCGCAGCCGCATCCGCACACACAGATCCTCGCCGCGCGCTGGGTGTCGGCGACGCTCGCCGATCGCTGGGCGCGGCTCCGAGAGGAGCCGATCTACGAGGCGGAGCTCGCGCGCGAGCTCGCGGGTCCTCGTCTCATCGCGGCCGACGATCACCTGCTCGCGTGCTGTCCGTTCGCGTCGACCCGCGCCTACGAGTCGCGGTTCATGCCGCGCGCGCCGCGAGGCGGCTTCGACTGCGCGACCGACGCGGAGCTCGCGTCGCTGTCGCGGATGCTGCACCGCGTGCTCCTCGCGCTGCGCGACGAGGTCGGCGTCTACGACCACAACCTGATCGTGCGTCAGCCTCCCGTGCGTGCGACAGGTCCCCGCCTCGCGTGGTACGTGGAGCTCCTGCCGCGGACGGGCGGCGACGCGGGCTTCGAGCTGGCCACCGAGGATCGCGTGCTGGTGGTGGACCCGGAGGACGCGGCGAACGTGCTACGTGGCTGAGCGGCCATCGCATTTCGAGTGCGACGACACGGACTCGGACTCGGACTCGGACTCGGAATCGGACTCGGACTCGGAAACGGACTCGGACTCGGAAACGGACTCGGAATCGGAAACGGACTCGGAATCGGAAACGGAATCGGAAACGGAATCGGACTCGGAATCTGATGGATCCCCTCAAATCTAAGCGTTAGGCGCTGGAGATTCTCTGCTGCATGTTGTGGACGTCGAGCTCGTCGAACGATTCGTGCGATGACCGTCTCAGGATGAGCACGCCA
>JBFWYI010000193.1:0-4387 GCA_050186575.1 Sandaracinaceae bacterium
ATCGCGCGGTGGTGCAGCACGCTGCCGATGGGATCGAGGATGGGCACGAGGTGCTGTTCCAGGTCGACGCGGCGCGGCACCAGCTGCAATGTTTCTTGCGTTCGCTCGCGGACGGATCGCCGCGCGTCGTCGCGCCGGCACCGCTCGACGCGGCGTGCGAGTGACGGGCCGTCCGGGAGCTCGGTCGCCCCGCCACGATCGCGTCGGGCCAAGTCACCGGTCCGGGATCGACGCGCGGTCGCTCATCTCGGATACTCGCCCGCATGTCGACCACCTTGTTCTTCGCGTTCCTCTTGCACAACACCGTGTTTCCCTCGCCGCCGCCGGGGCTGCTCCAGCTCTCGGACGACGAGCTCGCGGAGGAAGGCGACGCCCCCGGTGAAGCCGCCGACGAGGCGCCGCAAGAAGAAGTGCTCGTTCCAGAACCGGAGCCCGAGCCGCTGCCGGTGGTGACGGCGGAGCCCGAGCCCGAGCCGACGAACACGCAGGGCGGGGACGACGAGGAGCTCGCCGAGCAGCTCGCGCTCCGACGCGATCTCCGCATCCCGCACATCATCGCGGGCAACGCGTTCTTCGGATCGATGACCGGGACGTTCCTCTTCGGCTGGCTCCACTTCAACGACCTCTATGGGTGGAGCGGCAACCCCGCCGACACCGGGTGCGCGCGGCACGACACGATCGTGGGCGAGGACTTCTGCAGCGACGAGTCGTTCGCGCTGCCGCACTTCATCGGCTCCATCACCGCGACGACCGCCTACACCACCGCGTTCATCCTGAGCCTCTTCATGCCCGACCCGCTCGGGCTCGCCGACGCGGGCGGCGACCGCGCGACCTGGCTCTCGATCCATCGGGTGATGCGATGGGGCGTGCTCGGGCTGCTCGTCGCGCAGATGACTCTCGGGTTCGTCACCGCGATCGTCGAGACCGGCAACTTCGCGGATCAGCGCGCGCTCGCCACCGCGCACCTCGTGCTGGGCAACGTGACGTACGCGGCCAGCTGGGCGCTGGGGCTCACCGGCTGGCTCCTCGCTTGGGGCTGAGCCCCTGCGAATCCGCAGCGTTCGCGGGGTGATCGGGGACGACGGGGCGTCCGGATGCGCCGTCGTCGGCGGTTGGCTATAGCTGCCCGAGCCATGACCGACGCGAAGTACTTGGTGACCCTCCCACAGGCCCTCGAGCGCGCCGCCGAGCGCAAGGGCTACGGCTTCACGTTCGTGCGCGACGACCTCACCGAGGAGGAGCACACGTGGGAGTCGCTGCTCGAGCGCGCGAAGTCGATGGCCGTCGCGCTCGTCGACAAGGGGATGAAGAAGGGCGACCACGTCGCGCTCATCCTCCCGGAGGCGGGCGAGTTCATCCCCGCGTTCCTCGGCGTCTCGCAGGCCGGCGGCGTGCCCGTGCCGCTCTATCCGCCGATGGGCATGGGTCAGCTCGGCGGCTATCTCGATCACTGTCGTCACATCGTGAGCGCGTCGCGGGCGCGCCTGTTGGTCACCAACACGCAGATCAAGGCGGTCCTCGGCAAGCTGTACGACGCGGCGCCGGATCTGAAGACGATGGTCACGATGGCCGACCTCGCGGGCGACCCCGCGCTCTATCGCGATCCGGGGCTCTCGCTCGACGACACGTGCTTCATCCAGTTCACGAGCGGCTCGACGAGCAAGCCCAAGGGCGTCGTCGTCACGCACAAGAACCTGGCGCACAACTGCTACGCGGTGATGCGCGACGGGCTGAACAGCGACGAGAACGATCGCGGGGTGAGCTGGCTGCCGCTGTTCCACGACATGGGCTTGATCGGCTTCGTCATCGCGCCGATCCACCACTCGGTGCCGGTGAGCTTCATGTCGCCGATGACGTTCCTCAAGCGGCCGGCGACCTGGCTCGAGGTCCTGAGCAAGCACAAGGGCACGATCACCTACGGGCCGAACTTCAGCTACGCGATCACCGCCAAGCGCGTGCGCGACAAGGACCTCGAGGGCCTCGATCTGAGCCGCGTGCGCGTCGCGGGCTGCGGCGCGGAGCCGATCCAGGCGCAGACGCTGCGCACGTTCGCGGATCGGTTCGCGAAGATCGGATTCAAGGAGAGCGCGTTCGTCCCGAGCTACGGGATGGCCGAGTACACGCTCGCGATCGCGTTCAGCCGCGGGATCCCGACCGACCGCGTGAAGAGCGAGCTGCTCTTCGGAAAGGGCGAGGCCGAGCGCACGGACGCGATCGAGGAGTCGGTGGAGATCGTGGGCTGCGGCCGCGCGTTTCCGGGACACGGCATCCGCATCGTCGACAACGAGACTCGCGAGGTGCTCGGCGAGCGCAAGGTCGGCGAGATCGAGGTGAGCGGTCCGAGCGTGATGGAGGGCTACTACGAGCTCCCGCACGTGACGGCGGAGACGATCGGCCCGGACGGTTGGATGCGCACCGGCGACCTCGGCTACCTCGCGAACGGCGAGGTGTTCATCTGCGGTCGCGCCAAGGACGTGATCATCGTCAACGGCAAGAACTACTACCCGCAGGACCTCGAGTGGGCGGGCAGCGGGGTGGCCGGCGTGCGCGCGGGCAACGTCGTCGCGTTCCCGAGCTACCAGCAGGGTCTCGGGCGCGAGGCGGTGGTGGTGGTCGCGGAGACCAAGGAGGCGGCGGGGCGCGACAAGCTCGCGACGCTCGTGAAGAGCGAGATCGCGAAGGCGACCGGGCTCACCGTCGATCAGGTGGTGATCGTCGACTCCGGCACGATCCCGAAGACGTCGAGCGGCAAGCTCCAGCGCCGTAAGGCGCGCCAGCTCTACGAAGCGGGCCAGCTCGAGAAGCGCGAGGACGAGGGCGTGCTCGAGGTGGCGGGCCGGCTCGTGAGCTCGCAGCTCGCTCACCTCAAGCTCGGCATCTTCGGCCGCAACTGACCTTGCTCGATGTAGCGACGGCGATCGCGAACGCCCGCGCGCGCGATCCGTCGCTCCACGCGCTGATCACGCCCTGCCTCGACGCGGCGCTCGTGCGTGACGCCGAGCTGGCGGCGGTCACGACACGAGGCGCGCTCCATCGCGTGCCGTACACGCTCAAGGACGTCTGGGACGTCGCGGGGCTGCCGACCACGTTCGGGCATCGCCCGTTCGCCGATCGCATCGCCACGAGGAGCGGCGCGATCCATCGCGCGCTCGAGGCGGCCGGCGCGGTGCTCATCGGCAAGACGAACCTCAGCGATCTCGGCGTCACGCCGGAGTGCGCGAGCTACGCCGGCGTCACCTGCAATCCGCACGATCCATTGCGGACGAGCGGAGGGTCGTCGGGCGGCGCCGCCGCCGCGGTGGCGAGCGGGATGTCCGCGTTCGACTGGGGCAGCGACTTCGGGGGGAGCATCCGTCTCCCCGCCGCGTGGTGTGGGGTGGTCGGGCTGCGGCTGAGCACCGCCGCGTGGCCGCTACCCGAGGACGACCGCACGAGGCCGCTCCCCGGCGCGGACGGCTTGTTGGCGATGGGCCCGATCGCGCGCAACCTCGCGACGTGCCGAAGGGTGATCGACGCGGTCGCCCCGCGGCTGTCCGTCGGCCGCCGCGATTTCGACGTGAAAGGCGTGTTGTGGGTCGCCCCCGACCGCTTCGCGTACGGGATGCTGGACGGCTTCGAGCGCACGCTCCGCGATCGGCTGGCGCGTCTCGGGCTGCCGATCGGTCCGGCGCCGCTCCCCTCTCCGCGCGCGTTCGACCGCGCGTTCACCGCGTTGATCGCGTCGCGAGCGCCACGCATCCTCGCCGCGCTCGGCGATCCGACGGAGCCGCGGTCCACCTGGCTCCGCCGTGCCCGCCAGCTTCATCCGCAGTCGGCGCGCGTCTACGCGGAGCTGTCGCTCTTGCACCTGCGTCACCGCGACGAGGCGTCCGCGTGGGCGCGCGTGCTCGAGCTCCGCCGTCGCGCGCACCCGTTGTTCGACGCCGGCCTCGTCCTGGCGATGCCGACCAGCGGCCACAGCGCGCCGCGCCTCGGTACGGCGTTGAGCACGCGAGGGGCCGGCGCGTTCGTGAAGATCGCAAACTTGCTGGACGCGACGGACCTGAGCGTCCCGTTCGGTCGGTTCGACGACGGCATGCCGCGCGGTCTGTCACTGGTCGGTCCGCCCGGGAGCGAGCGCGCCCTGATCGAGCTGGCGCAGGCGCTCACCGACTGAGCTCGAGGCCCGACGCTGGCTACTCCGATTCCGACTCCGAGTACTCCGAGTCCGATTCCGAATCCGATTCCGAGTCCGAGTCCGAGTCCGAATCCGAGTCCGATTCCGAGTCCGATTCCGAGTCTGACGGCTCCCCTCATTTCGAGGAGGAAAGTTAAGTAGTTTCGATCACTTCGGAGTTTGATCAGCAGGCAGAGCGCGCATGCAGCATCCTGGAGTCTGCAAGAACCA
>JBFWYI010000194.1:0-4093 GCA_050186575.1 Sandaracinaceae bacterium
TCAGCGCCGCAAACAGCCCAGCGCACAGCTGTGGTGGTCGCGATCGATGGATCGCGAATCTCGGCGTAGTAGAACGTGGTCTCATTCCAGTTGTCGGGCGCGGTCTCGATCCGTCGAGTGCGCTCGATATCGCAAGACACGTTGATAGGCACCTGCGCAGCTGCGTCGTTGGACGATCCATCGCGTACGTCGGTGGCGGCGTCTCGCATGATGTTTCCCGCGTCCATTAGCGCTCCGCCCGCGTCACGCATGAGTCCAGCAGCGTCGACCATGGCGTCACCGGTCATCTCGCCTACGTCGCAACTCCACGCGAGCGCAGTCACCCCTACCAAGAGGGCGACCATCCCAACTCGCTTGATCGTTCGGTTTGCGCGCATCGGATCCTCCTGTGTCATGAGTCGCGATCGTACATGAGCTTGCGCTCGCCACGAACGAGGATTGCGCCTGTGTGCTCAATCGCTCACCGCAGGCGCAGACGGTCGCGTAGCGCCTTCACCCTCCCCGCGGCCTCCTCGGCGACCGCGCGCGCGTTCGTGGGCCACTCGGCGCGCCGCGCGACCATCCACCGGCCGAGCTCGTCGATGTCGTGGAGCAGCCGAGCGACGCGCCGCCGCGCGCCTCGCAGCGCCTCGAGCTCGCGGTCGAACGGCCACGGCTCGCGCTCCCATCGGCGGCAGCGCGCGTGCACGCCGTCGGGGTAGCGGGTCATCCAGTACTCGCCCTCGAGGGGCCCGCCGCACTCGACGCAATGCCCGCGCGGGGCCGAGGTGGGCCGGACCATACCTGAACATCCTAGCAGGAACCGGCCTCTACTTTTCTTTCGCGTTACTGTCGGTTATTTGTTGCAGCCGAGCGGGGGGTGGCTATTGTCTATGAGTCGGCGGCGACGTCGAACCGACCGGGCGGGTCCCGGAGGCTCCTTGAAAAGGGAATATGATGATCGAGGTCACCATCCTCATCCCCCTCGCCTCGAACGAGGGAGACACCTTCTCTCCGGCCCACCACGCGACCTTCGAAGCGCTCCTCATCGAGAGCTTCGGCGGCTTCACCCGGCTCCCGGGCAACGCCAGCGGCGGCTGGGTGGACGGCGGGATCACCTACCGCGACAGCAACATGGTTTACATGGTGCTCGTCCCGGGGCTGATCGGGAAGTGCTTCCAGCTGACGCGAGTCATCGCGTTCGCGAAGCGGCACTACCGGCAGCTGGCGGTCACCGTGAGGTACCTGGGGGTGGCGGAGATCATCTGAGGCCCGGCGGGGGGTCGGTTGGAGGACCGGCCCCCCGCGAACCTATTAGGGTGAGACCTGCAAAGCGAGATGACGATGACGACGAAGACGAAGGCAACGACCATGGAGCGCTACACCACGACCGCCGGTGAGGTGATCGAGTACCCGCGCCCGGCCCCCGAGGTCGCGGCGTACCTCGCGCGCGTCATGAAGGCGGCGCACGACCCCCGTGTCTCCGAGGGCGAGCTCATCGAGCTCGTCTACTCGAAGGACAACCCGTTGCTCGACGCAACGGTGATGCCGGGGCGCGGCGCCGTCACGAAGGCGGTGCTCGCCGATCCCGTCTACCACGTCATCCTCGACCTGCTCTTCGCGAAGCGCGTGCAGGTCGAAGCGACGGCGCGCGCCGCGGCGAGCTCGGGCGCGACGATGCGCGATGGGCTGAGCGTCGCCGACGCCGCGAAGCAGCTCGGCATGAGCGAGAGCGCGGTGCGGCAGGCGATCGCGCGCGGCGACCTCGAGGCGACGAAGGTGCGCGGCGCGCACTCGATCAACCCTGCCTCGGTCGAGTCGTACCGCGAGCGCGTCACGCGACGCGGACCGACCGCCGAGCCTGCGCTCAGGATCCGCATGGGCAACGAGCCGGGCCACAGCTTCCGCGTGAAGGTCCACACGACCGACGGGAGCACGCTCGAGCTCGGCGAGCGCGAGAAGCTCGAGAGCGGCGGGTATGTGCTGCCCGCGAGCGTCGCCCACTTCGATCGCGCGGTCGTGTCGTTCTCGGGCGAGAAGGTGCACCGGCTGTTCCTGATCGCGGCGTCGGACGAGTCGGACTCGTTCGACTTCGGACCGTTCGGGATCGCGGGACACTACAAGCTGATCGCCAAGATCAACGACCCCGAGAACGCCGCCGACGCGTGGAAGGTCGTGGGAAGCGACGGCGTCGCGATCTGGGGTGTCGAAGTCGAGGACGACGAGCTCGACCGCGAGACGGTGTGGCTATCGGGGGCGACCGAGCAAGCCGCGATCGAGCGCGCGGTCGAGATGGGACACCAGCCGACCGGCCGCGTCGAGATCGGCTTCGCGGTCCGACGCGAACCCGCGTTCCGCACGTTCCACGAGCACGATCCGGTGACGGTCATCGCGCCCGGACGGCACCACGCGCGCAGCGGCTACGTCGTCGGCTGGCACTCCGATGGGCGAGTGCAGGTTGCCCTCCATGGCGGCTTCGACCGAGGCACCTCCGGCGTGACGCACATCCTCGTGCGGCCGGACGAGATCAAGCGGCAGCTCGTCGCTTCTGACGAGTAGGCGCGCTTCAGGCCGCCTTTCTCGTCAGGAACGGCGGATCGAGGCGCATGGGCGGACGAGGGCGACGATGACGGCTCGCCGAGGACGCCCACGCGAAGCCGACGCACAGAGGTGCTCTGTCCTCCTGCGCATCAGCGAGGCCGACCGCGACACGATCGACCTCGCCGCCGAGCGCGCTGGTGTCTCGCGGTCGGAGTACATGCGCGACGCGGCGCTCGAACAGGCACGTCGCGACCTCGGGCTCGACACCAGACGACGCTGACGCAACCGCCGCGCGCGCCGCGCCGATGACCGCGCCCATGCATGTCCAATGGACGTTGTCGGGGGTGCGGTTCGTCGGGCTCTACGATCCGGAGCTCCGGCGGTGGAAGTGGGGCACGGAGCGGTGGGCCTGGCCGTGGTTGCGGGTGGGCGAGTGCTAGTGTCCCGCATGAGCAACGAGACGAGCGGTGAGCAACGAGGGCGATCTGCCGAGGCGGTACAGGTAACAGACCGCGCGAATGCCCACTTCGGTCGCGTCGGGAGAGTGCTCAAGAAGGAGGAGGAAGCCTCGGTCGCCGTTCGGTTCGACGACGGAGAGATCGTGCACCTGACACCCAGCCAGATCGGCATTCCGCCAGACCGCACCACTCACTGGCTTCGATTGATCGCAATGTTGCTTGGCGGTGCGGCTGTCGCGGTTTGGGTGATCGTACTGAACCGCCACGACGTCGCGCGTTTGGGAGCGGCGGGCGACGCGGTCGCCTTCGTCACTTCGCTCTTGAGCATGATCGCTGTGTTCGCTGCGCTTCGATCCATAGACCTACAGCGCCAGGAGCTTGCGCTCCAACGGGAGGAGATGGCGAACTCGCGGACCGAGCTTGCCCGTCAGGCGAACTCGATGGAGGGGCAGCTCGACGCGTCACGCGAACTTGCGGAAGCGATGCGCGCCCAGGCGAAGTCGCTGGCTGACGGGCTCCGCGCCTCTGCGGCCGTGCAGATGTTCGACGCGCACACCCGATACGCGAGCACGCGCGAAAAGCTCCTCAACGATATGCTCCTCACCGTCGCGGGTCCGAGTAACGCGATGGCCGCCGTGCTTGCGGTTGAGCGTTGGTTGCACGCGGCGTCGGAAGACCTCGCGAACGTGCCAGACCTTTACGCCGACCGATTGCTCCACAAGATGCTCGCCGAACAGCGCGACCCCGTGTACTTGGACCTTCGGAAAAAGTGCGAGCGAGCCGGGCAGCTCGGTTTGCTGAATACGACCATGAGGCACGTCATCACAATCGCCCGACTCGACGCGGGCTTCAGCGCCGCCTTGGGTGAGCTCCCGGCCGACGGAACGACGAAACCCCCGGACCCGCCCGAAGGCGAGCCCGGGGGCCAGTCGGAGTCACCCGCGGGCGACTCGCATCCCACCTCGGAGGGTGGGGGCAACGTGTAGTGCTACCGCGCGATCTCGTCGGCCGCACGGAGAACCGCGGCGGCCTCGACGGGATGCGCGGCCTTGAGGCGCAGCGCGATCGCGTGGAGCTCGTCGCGCGCCTCGGCGAGCAGCGACGGCGACGGCACC
>JBFWYI010000195.1:0-3832 GCA_050186575.1 Sandaracinaceae bacterium
CTGGATCAGAAGTTGTTTGCAAAACAACTTCTGATCCAGGGGCTCGATTGGGTGGGGGGCCCCGCGCGATTTACTCGCGCGGGGGGAGGGTCTGGGACAGACCCTCCGAAGAAGATCAGCTAGTCCCCGCATCCGTGATTCATGTCATGAATCACGGATGCAGGGGACTAGCACCTCGCCCCGCAGGGATCTTGATGGATTCAGCGTCGATGATCGGGTTCGAGATTGCCCTCCGGCCCGACGAGGCCATGCCGGAGTATGGTCGAGGAGGGACGGGGGGTGAGATCGGGCTCGAGGGCACAGAGCCACCCGTCAAGATCCCTACGGCGAGGTACTAGAGCGCATGGGCTGGCTCGTCTCGTGGATCCGCGATGCGCTCGTCGTCGCGCGCTTCGACCTCGCGGAGTCGCTGCGCTCCCGCAAGGCGCTCGTGTTCCTCGTGCTCTACGTCGCCGGGGCGGTCGCGGCGACGTGGATGTTCACCGAGGTGCTCCAAGAGGTGGAGGAGCAGCTCGCACAGCAGCTCCTCGTCGCGCGCACCGACACGCCGGGCAGCCTCACCCAAGCCGTCATGGAGAGTCCGGAGCTCCACGCGGTGCTCGCGCGCCTCGTCCGTGACGACGAGCTCGCGACGCAGCTCCTCGCGCTGCCGCCCATCGCGCTCGTCTATCACTGGGTCGCGCTCACGTTCGCGCCGGCGTTCGTCGCGCTCACCTCGTCCGACGCGATCGCGCTCGAGGTGGCGTCCGGCTCGGCGCGCTTCGCGCTCTTCCGCACCGACAAGAGCGCGTGGGCCACGGGCAAGCTGCTAGGGCAAGCGTCGTTGTCGGTCGTGGGCGTCGGCCTCGGCGCCGTCGGCGCGTGGATCACGGGATGGATCCAGCTCGCGAGCTTCGAGCCCGGCGCGAGCGCGCTGTGGATGCTCCGCTACTCGGGCACCGCGTTCCTCTACGTGTTCGCGTTCCTCGGGATCGTCATGGCGACCTCGCAGCTCACGCGCTCGGTGCAGTGGTCGCGCGCGCTCGGGCTGCTCGCGCTCGTCGGCACGTTCACGGCGAGCGGCTGGCTCGGGCGCGACAGCGTGCGCGAGAGCGCGCCGGCGCTCGTGGATTCGCTCCGGCTCCTCTTCCCGGCCGCGCACAAGCTCGATCTCTGGCGCCTCGAGTGGACCGAAGTCGCGCCGGCCGGGCTCGTGCTCGTCGCGATGGGTCTCGGCGCGTTCACCGTCGCCCACCTGGTCTTCCTGCGGAGGGACGCGTGAACCCGTTTGGCTCGCCCGGCTACATCTTCCTGCGGAGGGACGCGTGAGCCGCTTCGCGCTGCGGCTCCACGACGTGCGCAAGTCGTATGGCAAGACGGTGGCGCTCGACGGGCTGACCCTCGATGTGCCGAGCGGTTGCCTGCTCGGGCTGATCGGTCCGAACGGCGCGGGCAAGACGACCGCGTTCGGCGTGGTGTCGGGCGTCGTGCGGCTCGACGCGGGCACCGTCGACGTGCTCGGGCAGGGCCCGTTCGATCCCGGGCGCCATCGCGGACGCCTCGCGCTCTTGCCCCAGGACTGCGAGCTCAACCCGCACAGCTCGGCGCGGCAGCTCCTCACGTTCTACGCGGAGCTCGGCGGCGCCACCCGGCGCGCCGCGCTGCGCGATGCCGACCGGGTGCTCGAGCTGGTGGACCTCTCGGATCGCGCGAGCGCCCGCGTGAGGCAGCTCAGTCACGGGATGAAGCGCCGGCTCGCCGTCGCGCAGGCGCTCCTCGGCACGCCCGAGCTCGTGCTCCTGGATGAGCCGACCGGCGGGCTCGACCCGCACCTCGTCGTCCAGATGCGCGAGATCCTTCGCGCGCAGAAGGGCGAGCGCACGCTCGTGGTGAGCTCGCACATCCTCAGCGACCTCGAGGCGATCTGTGACGAGGTCGCGTTCGTCGAGCGGGGCAAGTGCATCAAGGCAGCCTCGTTGCACGACGTGATCGGCGCGCAGCGCCGGGTGACGGTCAAGCTCGCGGCGCCGATCGAGCTCGACGCGTTGGCCGAGGTGCTCGAGGGGCGCGACGCGTCGCTCGACGGGCTGTCGCTGCGCTACGCGCTGCTCGACGGGGAGGATCCGTCCGACGCGCACAAGGCGCTCCTCCCCGAGCTGATCGACGCCGGCGCGAAGGTGCTCGAGGTGAGGCTCGGCGAGACGCTCGAGGAGGCCTACATGGCGGCGCGGCGGAGCGCGGCCGGCTGAGCGGCGTCCGCCTTCGCGCGTCCGATCCGGCCGAGGTGCGTGCTGGTGAACGCGTCGGTGTGCTTGAGCCCGTAGCCGAGCGCGCGATCGAAGCCGATGTGCGCGACCCAGACGAGCGCGCCCAGCACGAGCGTCGGTGCGCCGAACGCGAGGGCGCCGGCGGCGAGGAGCGCGGGGCCGATCAGGCTGTGCCCGGCGTTGTAGAGGATCGCGCCGACGCGCGGACCCGCGCGGTAGCCGAGCAGGCTGAGGTCGGGAACGAGGAAGAGCGCGGCGAAGATCGCCCAGCTCCCGCCGAGGAAGTGGAACCCGATCACCGCGGCGCTCATCGCGGCGAGGCCTTCGATCCGGAGGAGCACCCGCGCTCCTCCGCGCGCCAGCGCGTCCCCGGTAGTGAGGTCCATCGAGGTGGTCGTCGTCGTGTCGGTCATGTTCGTCGCTCCCTTCACGACTCATCCTGGGCTGGATCGAGGCTTGAAACGATTGTCTAAAAGCCTCTAGCCGCTCATCATTTTTTGATGAGCCAAGCCGAACCCTCCTGGGAGCTCTACGGGACGTTCCTCGCCGTCCTACGCAGCGGGAGCCTGAGCGCGGCGGCGCGGGAGCTCGGGCTCGCGCAGCCGACGGTGCGGAGCCGGATCGCGGCGCTGGAGACCGCGCTCGACGCCGTCTTGTTCACCCGCGCGCCGAGCGGGTTGGTGCCCACCGAGGCGGCGTCGTCGATGCGCGTGCACGCGGAAGCGATGGAGGCGAGCGCGCGCGCGTTGGCCCGCGCGGTGTCGGCTCCCGCCGACGAGGAGCGCGGCACCGTGCGCGTCACCGCGAGCGAGGTCGTCGGCGTCGAGGTGCTCCCTCCCATCCTCGCGTCGCTCCGTGCGCTGCACCCGAGCATCCAGATCGAGCTCTCCCTCGGCAATCGCAACCAGGATCTCTTGCGGCGCGACGCCGACGTGGCGGTTCGGATGATCGCGCCTACGCAAGCGGCGTTGGTGGCCAAGCGAGTCGGCGCGGTCGACGTCGGGCTCTACGCGAGCGCGGGCTACCTCGAGGGACGCGAGGCACCGCGGACGCCCGCGGATCTGCTCGCGCACGATCTGATCGGCGACGATCGCGAACGCGGGATCATGCAGGCGCTCTCGGCGGCGGGCGTCGCGGCGCGCGCGCGTCACTTCGTCTTGCGGACCGACAACCAGCTCGCGCAGCTCGCGGCGCTCCGCGCCGGCGTCGGCATCGGGCCGTGCCAGATCCCCCTCGCGGGCGACCTGGTGCGGGTGTTGGGTGACGTCGCGTTCCCGCTCGAGGTGTGGGTGGTGACCCACGAGGACCTGCGCGCGGTGCGGAGGGTGCGCGCGGTGTTCGACGAGCTGGTCCGCGCGCTCGGCGTCTACGTGGGTGGGCGCGGGCGGCGCTCGGATCGATCCGCGCGCGAGCGCAAGGACCCCCGGTTGAGACGGTGACCAGCCGTCCTAGACCCTCACGACGGAGATCGCGACGGGTTGATCGACGCCCTCGAACCCGATCTCGACCCTCGTCGCTCCTCGACGATACTCCGGCATCGCCTCGTCCCGCCGAGGGCCAATCTCGCGCCCGATCATCGACGCTGA
>JBFWYI010000196.1:0-3492 GCA_050186575.1 Sandaracinaceae bacterium
AGACGCGTGCGAGCGATCCGGCGGCGGTCCAGGCCGAGATCGCCGCGCTCGACGTCCGTAGCACCGAGCAGAGGCAGGCGCGGGGCGAGTTGCAGGAAGCGTGCGACGCTGCGGTCGAGGCCTCTCGGGGTCGCGACGCGCTCGAGCGCGCCCTCGTGGAGTACCGCCGACGTGCTGCGGATCTGACCACGCGCCTCACCGGCGTCGAGCAGCGTCGGGCGGACGTTCAGCGCCGGCTCGAGAACAACCGCGGGGTGCTCAAGGATCGCGAACGGATCGCGACTGCGCAGGAACGGGCGCGGGCCCTCGATGGAGAGCTCGAACGGCTCCAGACGCTCGCGGCCGAGGGCGCGGCAGCAGAGCGGGCGGCGCTCGCGGAGCGGAACGCGGCCCGCGACGCGCTCGCCGACAACACCGCGCGCTGGACCCGCGCCACGGAGCGGGTCGGAAAGCTGGCGTCTCGACTCGTCGATCGCGACGCGGTGCGGGACGCTCAGGCTCGAGTCGCCGGGCTCCGTCAGGTCGTCGACGTTGCCGAGCTCGACGTCAGTGGGATCGAGCGGGACATCCGTGAGCTCCAGGAGCTCCAGCTCCACGGCGCCGCGCGGCGGATCGAACACCTGCGGCTCCCGCTCGCGACGATCGCCGCAGGCACGTCGGATCCCAAGCTGATCGCGACGACGGCGATCGCAGAGGACGACGCGGCGGCGGAGCGAGCGGCGGCAGCTCCAGCGGTCCTGAAGGACGAGGAGCGGCGCCTCAGCGAGGCGCGAGCGGCGCTCGCTACCGCCCGTCGGGACCTCGCGACGACGGAGAAGCTGGCGGCACGCTCCGGCGAGATCGCGGCGGCTGAGGCCGAGATCTCCGACGCCCGCGCCGAGCAGACGCGCCTCGGCGACGAGAACGCGGTGCTTCGCGAGCGGTTCGACGAAGTGGAGGAGACGGTCGCGAGCGTCAGCGCGGCGCGGAGCGCGACGGCGACCACGCTCGAGCAGGCGCGTGCCGAGCGCGGCGGGCTTGACCCCACGCTGAAGCTCGCCGAGCGCCTCATGCAGGCAGAGGCTCGGATCGCGGAGCTCGAGCCGCAGCTCGCGGCGATCGAGCAGGACCACGTCGCGCTCGGCAAGGAGATGGTCGATCTCGGCCCGGAGCCCGTCCTCCCCGCGAGCCTCGACCTCGCCGAAGCTCGGTCGAAGATCGAGGGGATCGACGACACGCTGCGCGGGCTCGAGAGCGCCCTTGCGGTGCGGCGCGCCCAGCTCGTCGACGCTCAGGCGTCCGCCGAGCGGCTCGGGACGATGCGAGCCGAGCGCGCGGCGCTGGACCTCGAGCTCTCCGACTGGACCCGGCTCGGAGAGGACCTTGGCCGCGACGGCATCCAGGCCCTGGAGATCGACGCCGCGGGACCCGAGCTCACGACCATCGCAAACACCCTGCTGCACGAGGCGTTCGGGCCGCGCTTCACGGTGCGGTTCGACACGACGCGCCTGTCGGCGGACCGGAAGAAGGAGATCGAGGACTTCGCGGTGTCGGTGATCGACACCGTCCAGGGCCGCGACGCGAACGCGGAGACGCTCTCCGGCGGCGAGCGGGTCATCCTCGGAGAGGCGATCTCGCTCGCCCTCTCCACGCTCGCCTGCAGGCTCAACGGCGTCGAGCGCCCGACGCTCGTGCGGGACGAGAGCGGGGCGGCGCTCGACGAGGGGCGCGCACGGTCCTACGTCGCGATGCTCCGACGGGCGGCGGAGCTCGTGGGCGCCGACCGGGTTCTCCTGGTCTCGCACAGCCCCGCCGTATGGGACCTCTGCGATGCTCGGCTCGAGATCGCGGGAGGGAAGGTTCGGGTGGCCGCGTGAAGAAGTTGAAGCGAACTGATGGGTGTCGCGTCTACGCCGACCTCTGCCCCGAACACGGGTTCGTTCACGGTGCCGAGGCAGCTGAACTCCGGGCCGGCATCGAGGACCTTGTCGGGGAGTACTTCAACCCGAACGCCTCCAGTGATGACTGCGAGGACCTTCGCAAGGCTCTCGAAGCACTTCTCGATCGCGTGGACGCGCGTGATTCGCTCGCCCACCTCGAAGCGATGTCCCGATGAGCGGGCGCCGCTACCCCAAGACCGTCGGGCATCGAGGCGGCTCCGCGGGCGCCCTGGCCGTTGGCTCCCCTGAGCGGCTCAACCCGAAGCGGAAGCGTCGCACCAACCCGGAGGTCGCGACGCCAGCGAAGTTCCCGGCGGCGCCACTCCCGAAGGCGAAGCCTCGCAAGTCGGCGGCGCCGAAGTCGATCGAGAACCAGCTCGCCGACGCCGCGGTGGCGGCCGCTCGGGTGCTCGCGCGCGCGGGGTTCGCGGACACCTACGACACGATCCGCTCGCAGACGATCAGGTCGTTCGCGGCGGCGTTCGCTCAGGCCTACGGGATGCCCGACGCCCCGCACGTCGACGACTACCTCGGCACGCTCTCACCAGGAGACCACCAAGCTTTCGTCGACGCGGTCTGCGCGTTCGACTTCGCGACGCTCACGCCAGAGCAGTTCGGCTGCGTTCACGAGGTGTTGACGGGGTGGAAGCTGGACGCTCGCGACCTTGTGTCGTCTCGCGAACGCCACGCCGGCGGAGTCCACTTCACGCCGCGCTCCCTCACCGAACCGATTGTGCACCGCACGCTCGAACCGATCCTCTCACTGCTCGACCGGGGGGAGTGGCCACCGCCGGAGACGCCGCGCGTGCACGGGACGGGCACCCTCGTCCTCCGCGTGTGCGATCCGTCCGTCGGAGCGGGCGCCTTCCTGCTCGAGGCGGTACGCCAGCTCGCGCAGCGGATGGTTGATCGCGGCGAGGAGACGGACCTGCTCGTCGCGAAGCGACTCGTGGCGCTCCACTGCTGCTACGGCCTCGACATATCGAGGTGGGCGGTCGCGAGCTGCAAGATCGCCCTCTGGCTGGAGTGCCGCGCGTGGTCGATGCCGACGTGGTGGCTCGACGACAACATCAAGATGGGGGATGCCGTGGTGGGCCTCGATCTCGACCAGATCGCCCGCTTCCACTGGTCGCCGAACGGCAAAGACAAGAAGGGCCAGCCGATCCCCGAGGCGCCCGAGATTCGAGCTGTCGTCGACCGCGCCATGCCGCAACTCGTGGCGGCGCGCGTCGAGCGCATGACGACTCTCACCACGATCGCAAGGAGCGCGGCATGCCGAGAGGGCTGAAGGTCGGGGCGGGCAAGAAAGACCTCGAAACGGAGATCCTGGAGGAGTTCGCCGAGTCCGCCACCAGGCGCGGTCTCGGTGGACGACCCGAGAACATCGAGTTCGGGGAGCTCGCGTTCGATCACCGCTCGCACGGGCCATCGAGGCTCGCCAAGCGCGCGGAGCAGCGCGAGATGCGCCGCTACTACCTGCGCAAGTGGGTGCGCACGAAGGGCCGGTCCTGGCGAGAGCACTGCAACACGTACCAGAACGAACGCCGACGACGACACCTCGCCGATCCCATCC
>JBFWYI010000197.1:0-3469 GCA_050186575.1 Sandaracinaceae bacterium
GCCACCGGGTGCCCGCCGCTGCGATCCAGCTGAGCGCAGAGGTTCGGGTGCACGAGGAGACGATCGCCAAGAACGATCGCAAGCTGGCGGCGCAGCTCAACGACGCAGCGAAGTCGGTCGGAGCCAACATCGCCGAGGGCCTGCATCGTCGCGGCGGTCATCAGCGCGAGCGCTTCGAGACCGCGTATGGGTCCGCGCAGGAGGTGAAGGCGCACCTTCAGATCGCGTGGGCGCTCCGCGTGTTGGACGGCGGCGAGCGTGCGCATCGGCTGGCGGATGGGATCGCAGCTCAGCTCTGGCGTTGTCAGCATCGGCGGCACTGAGCGAACGCGACTCCGGAGCGGCGCTGTGCGGCCGCTCCGGAGTTGCTCGTCATCTAGCGCCGGCTGCGCTTCAAGTTGATGAGCGTGGCGCGGACGTGATGGACGCGGTCACGCGCGATCGGGTCGACCTTCGCGTAGCCGAGCGCATCCGCGCAATCGAGACACGCGAGCACCTCGTTGGCGGATCCGAGGGCGGTGTCGTAGCGCGCCACCTTGATGCGTCCGTTCGCGTTCATCCCGTCGGCGATGTTGAGATGGAACGAGGTCGTGGCCTTACGGAGCTGCCGCCCGAGGTCCGGGTCCTTGCGGGCCACGGTCTCGAGCGTCGGCCGCAGCCGCCTGACGGCGTCGAGAGCGACGGAGTAGACACGGAGAGTGAAGTAGCGATTCGGATCGTCGGTTGACATGGGAGCCTCCTTGCTTGCCTCGGCGACGTGCCGGGCTTTCACCTCCCACCAGCGCCGAGCGCAGGCGTGTCAAGGTCCCGCGCGGAGCCACGCGCAGCTCGAGCCCAAGCGAGCGGCTCTTCCCGCCACGCACCCACAGATGCCCTCTCCGTTCGCGAGCGAGCATGGCGAGCACGGGACATTGACGCGTCGAGCACGGCGCTACGCTTCCCAAAGCCCGGCACGCACGCCCCGCCACCACCCGAGACCTGAGCGACCGCGTTGTATTAGAGAACGAAACATTGCCCCGTCGGCCGTTCCCCGTTCCCCGTGCTCCGTTCCCGTGCTCCGTTCCCCGTGCTCCGTTCCCCGTGCTCCGTTCCCCGTGCTCCGTTCCCCGTGCTCCGTTCCCCGGAAACGGAATCGGACTCGGACTCGGAATCGGACTCGGACTCGGAGGTCGATAGCCTCCTTGTCGCCTCGCCGCGTCAGCTCTCCTTGAGATCGGTACGCAGGTGTTCCACCACCGACCGCACCAGACGGTGCACCGACGCCTCCGCGATGCGATGGCCGACCGCCGCGTCGATCACCGCGCCGAGCGCGCCGAGCGGCGGCTCGTACTCGCCGACGAGCTCGATCTCGGTCTCCGTGTGCGACAGCGGGTAGACCCGCAGCTCCGCTTCCATCAGCGGGAACAACCGCGCGCTCTCGCTGGCGCTCCATGCGAGCGCGACGTGGGTCGAGCGATGTAGCTCGCCCTTGCCGGCGTCCTCGCTCACCCCGCGGATCTGGATGTCGACGTCGCGGCTGATCTCGATGCCGGCGAGGTCCACGCTGAGCGCGGTCGCCACGTCCTCGCTCCGCGCCGCCGCCGCCTTCGTCGCGCGCGCGAAGAGCGCGAGCGGCTCGGCCCTCACCGCGTCGCGCACCCGCTCGTAAGGGTGGTTCACGTAGTCGAACGCCCGG
The DNA here is from genome assembly GCA_050186575.1 of Sandaracinaceae bacterium. Classification (GTDB taxonomy): domain Bacteria; phylum Myxococcota_A; class Polyangia; order Polyangiales; family Sandaracinaceae; genus JAUHXR01. The sequence continues at coordinate 1,676 of JBFWYI010000197.1, forward strand.
ACCGATCGCTTGCGCATGACCTCGAGATACGCCCCGCGCACGGGCGAGCAACCGCCGGTCGCGCTCGCGCTGGCTTGACGGACTGACCGGATGAGCCTATCTGGTCAGTCAGTCCAGGGAGGTCCCGATGAGCCCGCAATTCTCGCCTGATGCGCCCCGAGCCACAGCCCGACCGACCCGCCTACGGGTCCTCCTCGCGGCCCTCTTGGTGCTCGGACTGCTCGCTCCGAGCGTGAGCAGCCCGACCTCGCTCCAGGCGCAGCCGGCGCCGCCGAACCTCGAGCAGCTAACGCGCCGGCTCGACGACATGTGGTCGAGCAGCGCGAGCATCGCCCGCATGGAGGTCGAGATCGTGACGCCGCGACAAACTCGCACGATGCGGATGCGCGTCTGGACCCGCGGCGAGGATCGCGCGCTCATCGTCATCGAAGACCCCGCGCGCGATCGCGGGACCGCGACGCTGCGTCGCGATCGCAACCTGTGGAACTACCTGCCCCGCATCTCGCGCACGATCCGCGTGCCCCCTTCGATGATGCTCGGGAGCTGGATGGGCTCGGACCTCACGAACGACGACCTCACGCAGTCGAGCTCGTACATGGACGACTTCACGGGCAGAGTCGTCGGCCGCTCCGAGTCGCCGAGCGGTTGGCTGATCCGGTACGAGGCGCGGGAGGGCGTGGTCGGGCTATGGCGCCGCATCGAGTTCGTCGTCAACGACGACGGCACGCTGCCGCTCGAGGCGCGCTACTTCGATCGGCGGATGCGCCTCGCGCGCACGATGCGGTTCACCGAGGTGCGCGAGATGGACGGCCGGCGGATCCCGACGCGCATGATCCTCATCCCGCACGACCGCGAGGGTCATCGCACGGAGCTGCACTACCTCGACATGGACTTCGACGCGAACGTGCCCGAGCGGACGTTCTCCCTCACCGAGCTCGAGCGCGGGCGCTGAACCCAATGAGCTCCACCTTCGTAATCGCGTGGCGGAACCTCGGCCGCAATCGGCGGCGGACCGCGCTCGCGCTCGCCGCCATCGCGATCGCGCAAGTCTCGGTGCTGGCGATCGACGGCCTGATGCACGGGTTCGTCGACTCGACGCTCGACTCGCTGACGGGTCCCCTCATGGGGCACGTGCAGATCCACGCGCCTGATTTCCGCGAGGAGCGCGCGCCCGACCTCGTCATCGACGACGTGGACATGCGCCTCACCGCGGTGCGCCGCGTGCAAGGCGTCGCCTCGGCTCACGCCCGCATCTACGCGCCCGCGCTCGCCGCGCAGGACGTCGAGGGCTTCGCGGTGGTGGCGGTCGGCGTCGACTTCGAGGCGGAGCGCGCGCACGGCGGCTTGCTCGAGGGGCTGCGGGGCCAGACACCGGGCGACCGGGAGGCGTTGATCGGCGAGCAACTCGCGCGCCAGCAAGGGATCGAGGTGGGCGACGAGCTCGCGTTGGTCGGCACCGCGACCGACGGATCGATCGCGAACGACCTCGTACGCGTAGCGGGGATCCTCGAGACGCCGATGGAGATGATCTCGCGAAGCGGCGTCGTGATGCAGCTCGAGAGCGCGCAAGAGATCTTCGCCATGCCGGACATGGCGCACGAGATCACGGTGCGGGGCACCGGCGCTCCCGCCGACGCGCCGGCCCTCGCCGCGCGGATCCGGCGCGCGCCGACGATGGGGGGGCTCGAAGTGCTGCCCTGGATGGAGCTCGCGCCCGAGCTCGCGAGCTTCTTCTCGATCGCCGGGCTCTACGGCTACTTCGTGATGCTCATCGTGTTCCTCGCCGCGGCGGCC
>JBFWYI010000198.1:0-3420 GCA_050186575.1 Sandaracinaceae bacterium
ACATCGAGCAACTCGTCTTCGACGATGTCGCTCGCCTCCTCGCGGAACGCAGCGCGCACCGGTTCGACCAGCGTCTCCATCGCGGTCGCCTGCACGCCGGTCTTGAGCTCCGCGATCACGTCATCGACCGAAGAGGATCCGTCCGAGGTACTCGGCCGACAGCAAGCGTCAGACAGTAGCGACGCCGGCGATGGCTGGAAGCAGAAGCGGCGCCGCAAGACCCGCGTCCGCCATCGCTTCCAATCGCCGACCGACGAGGAGCGTGCCGGCCCGAACGCCGCGGCTCGCACCGTGCAGCTCCGAGACCGTCGACGGGGTCGACCGAAGAGCTCCGACCCACCTGCCTGAGCACAGACGCGAAGCGACCTCGGTGCGCCCCGTGACCCGGCGCCGACGGTGACCTTTACGTCGCCTGCGAGGTTGTCGACTCGAATGGTGACTCGACGGGTCATCTCGACCGATTTGACGCGAAGGACCGCTGATCTCGTACCCGCGAGGCGCCGCGCCGGGCAGGCTCGCCGCAACGACATCGCGTAGTCGCGTGAGCACCTGGGACCGATCCTATCTCCTATAGTCGCGTGAGCACCTGGGACCGATCCTCCTCCTCTCCTGGGACCGATCCAATTTCCTCGAGAGCACCTGGGACCGATCCGATTTTTTCCTTGGCCGGCGAGTCGGGGCCTTTCTATGAATCGAACTGCTCAGGTAGGGGTCGGTAGAAGTCGAACTCCAAGCCCGACCTCGAGTCAACATAGTGGAAGGCGTGGCCTTCCTGCCAGACGCGCGCATCTCGTACGACGGCCTTCAAGCCGTCAAACACAAATCGCAAACCACCAAAGTTAGGTCCAAACCAGAACTGTACGCGTCCACCTTGGTCGCGTCGCGCGAACTGCACTTCTTGCACAACCACGGGCGGGGTGGTCATGCTCGCCTGATAATGCTCCTCGAACTCTTTGAAGCGTTCGAGGTCCCCGCTCTCACGCTCGAACTCGGACACGCTCTTGAATGTAAATGCGATGAATGCTCTATCGCTCCCTTCAGCGCGCTCCGGATAATCCGTCACGAGAACAAATCTACTTTTCCGACTCTCGTATGAGAACATTAGTACCAGACACTCGGCCAGCTTAGGCAACGCGCTGATTGCCGAAACGACCCGCCTATCTGAATCATTCGAGGTTGTCATAGCGGCGGTCCCTCATAGACAATGTGGGTAAGCTCCTGAAAGAGAGGGTGATTTGTCGGAACTATACTACCATCCACGTCCAAGTAGTTTCCGGCCTCGTCGAGCCAACGGAAATAGCCATTCGCTTGCCTACTCCACTGGCTTCCGGAGGGATTGGTCCCGCTTGGTCGCATGAAGCGGAGGCGCTCTGCCCCAGTCGCATCTCGCCAAATAAAGCCTTGATTGTTACGCGTTGCCGTCCGGGTCCATCCTCGGGGTCTGTTGCGGAGGAGCCACCGTAGCGATACACCGCGAAGCGTCGATCTCGGAAAAGCCGCTACTCTCCCTACTCCTCGCGCGGCAGCAAACCTCCTCGAGATGATCGCCATGAGGATCGTCAGGATTCCCATTCCGAGCAAGGTCCCTCGCGCAGCCGTGGCGTCATCCGCGTCATCGCCCGCAGCCCGAACGATGAGCGCCATGATCGCGGCCCCGCCCTCGTAGAGCGAGATGACGAACCGGAGCGGCGCCCACGCCCGCGCGAGGTCGTACCAGAACGAGTTGCCTTCCGCCCCCAGCTGATCCGCGCGGTAGCGATCATATAGGAAGAACAAGAACGCTCCCTGGGGCGTGAGCCGGATTGCCTCTTCGCCAAGCCCGAGAACCATGCCCACGAGCCCGTTTCCGATCGCGCTCGCCGCATTGGTCCAGAACAGGAGCTCGCGTCTCTGCGCGACGAACTCCGGGTTCAGCGCACTCGTGGTCGTGCTGGCACTGCCGTCAATCGTCGTTGCGGGAGTCCGCTCGGCGGGTCCCAGCGCGTTCGCCAACGTGAACTCGTCGGGCCGAGGCGTCGGTGCCGGAGCCGCTCTCTCGCCGCCGGACCCCGTCGGCGAGCCAGTCGAGCCGCCCCCAGACGAGCCGCCTTCACCCGAGGAACCACCCCCGCCCCGCCGCTCACCGTGGACCGTGTCGTCCTCGTACTCGTAGCAAGGGGCCCCCGGCGGCAGCCCGTCGCAGTACCCGCTGGGATCGACTCGCCTCAACGGCGAGTTCTGAACGTAGCTGTACCGGTTCCACCCCTGTGTCCCGAACGCTTCGCTGACATACGGGTCTGGCGCCGTGAACCGCCGCAGCACCGGGTCGTAGATCCGACCCTGCATGTTGATGAGGTTGAGCTCACCGTCGTGCTCATGCCCGGTGAAGCCTCGGCTGACGTCGGCGCGGGAACTGGAGCTCCCCGCGAAGGATCCGTCCCCTTTGAGGTCGCGCCCGAACGGGCTCCGCCAGGGGAGCGGGTCTTCTCCGTCCAGGTCCCCGCTCCGGTTCGTGATCGCGACCACGCTGCCGAGGCCGTCGGCATGAAGGAAGTAGGCTTCCCGGTCGGTTCCTCCGCCTGCCTGATGGACCTGCGCCACGACTCCCTGGGGGCCCATCACGAAGTAGACGTGCTCGACCGCGGTGCCCACCTGCCGGCGCTCGTAGAGCTGGCCCACGTAACGGATCGTGCGTTGCACCGACCCGTACCAGGAGTAAGTCATCCGCTCGCGGCGTCCGAGCGCGTCGTACTCGAGATCCATCGCGTGCGAGCCCTGCGTGATCCGAGTCGGAACGAGCCTCGAGCCGTACGTATACGTTCGTCGACCAAAGAGGATCCGTCCGAGGTACTCGGCCGACAGCAAGCGTGGTACTCGGCCGACAGCAAGCGTCTGAGAGCTCTTCGCAGGCTGTCCGACCGCTCCTGCACTCGCGTCCCCCGCTCTGAGCACCCTTCTGACGGTGGCGCGGACGACTTCGAGGCACGTTGAGCGCGGCATCCTGGCGCCATCTCGACGTCAGCATACACGTCGACGGCTGCGTCGGTCTCGAACGCACCGCGGTCGCCTCGCGTCTGTGCTCAGGCAGGTGGGTCGGAGCGCCGTGGACGCCCCCGACGGCGGTCGCGGAGCTGAACGGTGCGCGAGGCGGCGTTCGGACCCGCGCGCTCTTCGTCGGTCGGCGACTGGAATCGATGGCGAACGCGCGCCTTGCCTCGTCGCCGACGCTTGCGAGGCTTCTCGTCCTCGCTCGACTCCTCCGCGCTCGGCTCCCCAGTCCGGGAGCTACCCGCCGAGCGTGCGGCGGTCGGCGCTTCGACATCGAGCAACTCGTCTTCGACGATGTCGCTCGCCTCCTCGCGGAACGCAGCGCGCACCGGTTCGACCAGCGTCTCCATCGCGGTCGCCTGCACGCCGGTCTTGAGCTCCGCGATCACGTCA
>JBFWYI010000199.1:0-3091 GCA_050186575.1 Sandaracinaceae bacterium
CTCGCCCTCGTCATCGTCGAGCTCGCGCGCACGCCGCCGGCGCCCCCGCCGCCCGCACCCGAGCCGCGCGTCGTCCCCGAGCTCGAGCTCGGAATCGGTGTGGTCGGCTGGCTCGCGTTCGACGGCCCGTCGGGCTTCGGCGCGCTCGAGCTCTCCGTCCGCTGGCGCTTCCTCCGCGTCGCGTTGGACGTCGGCTTCGCGCACCGCCCCCGCCGCCTCGGCGACGTGTTCGCGGGGCTACTCCTGATCGACGTCGCGCTCGCCCCGCTCCGCCACGACTTCGACGACGGCGCCGTCGTCGGCGAGCTGTTCGCAGAAGGCGGCCCCGGCTACGGCGCCGGCCAACGCGCCGCCGCACCGATCCACGCGCTCGACACGCTCTTCGGCTACCTCGGCGCGGGCGTAGGCGTCCGCCTCACCCTCGGCCCCATCGATCTCGCGGCTCGCCTCGGCTACGCGCTCCTCGGCAGCGAGCTCGCCGACGACGACGGCGTGGCGATCCGCTTGGCTGGCCTCTTCGGATCGCTCGCCGTCGGCGTCGTCGTGGCGCCGTGACCTCGGATCGGAGACGGCGACTGCCTGGAGCGGTGCCGCGCGCGTACGAAGAGCGTCATAGAGTTCCCAACCAGGCTCGGCGAACTCGGACTCTCGCCAGCCGGCTCGAAGCGCGTCGCGGGTAGCTCGACCGATGGTCGACGGTCTTCGAGACCGATCGGGGATATCTCGAATTATGGTCGACGGTTTCCGAGGATCGGTCCGCGATATCCGGAATTATGGTTGACCGGTTTTGAAACCGTCCGGGGGATATCCGGAATTATGGTCGATGGTTTTCAAAATCGTCCGGGGATATCCGGAATTATGGTCGATGGTTTTTATAATCGTCCGGGGATATCCGGAATTATGGTCGATGGTTTTTAAAATCGTCCGGGGATAATTCCAAATATCCCTGGAGCGCTCCGGCCCAGAGGAAAGGCGATCCGTCCGAGGTGCTCGACTCTCGTCACGGTTTGAGCGACGTCTACGAGGACTACTTCGCGATCTTGGCGGCCTCGAATGGTCGGTTTCGATCGGAGATCCAAGACCATGACGGTCGGGTTCACGGGAGCGCGCGGGGGGCGCGGCGGGCGCCGCCGGCTCAGCTCTTCGGTTGCGCGAGCGGAGACCGAGACGCTCCGGAGGGCTGGATCGGGGCGTGCGGTGCGCGTCCTTGATCGGGGCGAGCGCGCGACCCGCTTCTCGGCTCACGTGGCGGCGATCGTCGGGTCTGCGATCGTCGGGTCTGCGATCGTCGGCTCTGCGAAGCTCCGTGCCCTCGTCGGCTCTGCAAAGCGCTGTGCGATGGTCGGCTGTGCGATGGTCGGCTGTGCGATGGTCGGCTGTGCGACGCCGCGGGTGCTCCCTCGCGTGGCTCGTCCCGGGTGGATCGGCATGGTGGGCGAGTACGCGCTCACCAGAGATGCGCGCGTCCTCTCGTTCGTCGGCTCGAACGAGCACGGTCAACTTGGCCTCCGATCGCCAGAGGACCGGGTGGGACGCGTCGAGCTGCCCGAGCCAGCCGCGGAGGTATTTCCGACCCTCTTCGGCGAGAGCTGGTGGGTGCGGGGACGGAGCGGCGCGGTGTACGTACCCGACGGCTACGCGGACGAGCCCGGCGTCGCGTCCGTTCGCCGGGTGCCGCTCCCGGGTCCGGCCATCGACGGCATCGACACGCGCTTTGGCTACTGCGTCAGCGTCGAGCATCGCGGCGTGTACTGCTGGGGCGCCGACCGCACCGCGCGACGCCTTCCTGGCTCACCCGACGTCGTGCGCGACTTGAGCCGTGGACTCCTCGGCATCGTTGAGGCCGGCGAGCTCCTCGGCTGGTTCGACGACGGACCGGACGCGCGGCCGGTGCGCATCACCGACGGCGTCCACCGGCTCGCGGTGGGAACCAACTATGTTTGCGTGATTCGAGGACCGGACCGCGCGCTCCACTGCTGGGGCCCGCACCGCCATCCGAGCGATGGGAGGCGCTGCCGTATCCGATCGCGCGGGGGGTGACGAGCGTCGACACCGCGGAGATGCGCGTCTGTTGGATCGCGCGCGACGTCCTGTACTGCATGGGCGGAGCGTCGACGCAGACAGGTTGGTTGACGCTCGGTCCGAATGGGATCGACCCCCGCACCGTCCCCGCGGACGAACGCGCCTCCGTCTCGATCGGGCTCCCGCGCCCGGTGATGCACGTCCCACCCGGCACCGCCGTCGTGCAGCTCGGTGTGAGCACGTGCATCGCCGTCCCCGGCGTCGCGACCTTGGGCTGCGACCACTCGATCGTCCCGAGTGGGTTGGTCGACGCGCGAAGAGCGCGCGTGCTCCCCTACGGACCCGTGCGCTACGCCGGTCGAGGGCCGCTCGTGCACCCTTTCATGGAGAGCACCCTCGGTCCCCCGCGAGACGACCGTCTCCTCTGGGCGACCGGGACCCAACGCGACACGTCGGCGCCGCCCGCTCACGATCCGACACACACACTTCGTTGACCCACGGACCGCCTCGAAGAGAGAGGGTCCGTCCGAGGTACTCGGCCGACAGCAAGCGTCTGAGAGCTCTTCGCAGGCCGTCCGCTTGCTCCTGCCCGCTCCGAGCACCCTCCTGACGGTGGCGCGGATGACTCCGAGCACGTTGAGCGCGGGGTCCGGCCGTCATCTCGACGTGCGACTACTCGGATTGCGTGGATGCGATCGTGGGGATCGAGCGGATGGGGCGGGGCGGCGCTTCCGTGGAGAGGTCTCGCGATGTGGCGAGCGCGGCGGGGTAGTCCGCGCTCAGCGCGGAGGGCGCGGGGCTCGGGATCGGATCCAGTGGAAGAGGAGGACGGCCGCGGCGGTGCCGACCGCGGCGCCGAGGGCGGTGGCGCCGTCGTTGGTGGCTGTGCCCGCGGCCCAGCCGGCGCCGATCGCGAGGACGATGGACATGCCGATGGCGCTGAGCGGGCGGCCCGCGCCCGACCTGTCGCGGCGGACGTGCGCCTCGCAACGATCGCGCGGGCGGGGGGCGTGGTAGATGCGGCAGATCTCGCAGTAGGTCGCGATCTCACTCATGTCACGGAGGGTAG
>JBFWYI010000200.1:0-2935 GCA_050186575.1 Sandaracinaceae bacterium
CGCCGCGAACCGGCTCACCGTCCGCGACGGATGAGCCGATTCTGCGCGCTCGCGGCCCTGGGTGGCGGATGAGCGCGCCCGGGCTCGACGATGACGATCCACCGCGCGCGTCGGCGTCGACGCCCGGCCGCGTGGCGTGGCCCGATGTGCGCGCGACGGACGCGGAGCTCGTGGCGCGATGCCTCGAAGGCGACGATCGGTGGGCGCGGGGCGCGCTCTATCGACGACACGCGGAGACGGTCGCCGGCCTCGCGCTCCGGCTCTTGCGCGATCGCGACGAGGCCGACGACGTGTTGCAGGACACGTTCGTGTGCGCGTTCCAGACGCTCGGCGCCCTGCGCGACCCGGCGCAGCTCGGCGCGTGGCTCCGCACCATCTGCGTGCGGCAGGTGCATCGTCGCTTCCGCCGGCGTCGTCTGCTCGCCTCGCTCGGGTTTCGGCGGACCACGATCCCGCTCGAGGAGCTCGCGCTCCGCGACGCGGGCCAGGAGGCGCGCGAGGAGCTGCGGCGCGTCGACGCGGTGCTCGCTCGGCTGCCGGTGCGCGCGCGCATCGTGTGGAGCATGCGCGTGATCGAGGGCGAGACGCTCCCCGCGATCGCGGAGGCGATGGACGTCTCCCTCGTGACGGTGAAGCGCGACGTGCGGCTCGCGCAAGACGCGTTGGACGCCCTCTTCGGCGATCGGAGCGAGGAGGAGCCGTGCTGAAGCAGCACCTCGCGCCCGCGCTCGACACCGAGCAGCTCGCGAGCGGCCTCGAGCGGGTCGAGCGTCGGCTCGCCACGACGAAGCGTCGGCGGTGGCGGCTCGCGGGGGGCGGCGTCGCCGGGATGGCGGCGATCGCCGCCGTGGTGCTGCTCGTCACGCGCGCTCCGGATGCACCTCCGTCGCTGATGATCGCCGAGGGAGGTGCGCCACCCTCCGTGCTCCCGACCGGGCGCACCGAGTTCGACGACGCGTCCGCGATCACGCTCGCCGACGACGGCGCGCTCGGGATGCGGCAGACGCCTGGCGAGGTCTGGCTCGAGCTCGAGCGCGGCCGCGCCCGCTTCGACGTCACCCCGCACGGCCCGCGACGTTGGACCGTGCACGCGGGTGCGATGATCGTGCGCGTGGTCGGCACCTCGTTCACCGTCACCCACGATGGCGGCGCCGCGTCGGTCGTGGTGCACCGCGGCGTCGTCGAGGTCGAGGTGTCGGCCAGAACGCGTCGCCTCTACGCGGGGGAGCGCTTCGGGATCGGCGACGGGGTCGCGTCGGCGGGGACCGAACGGTTCGGCGAGACAACGAACGTGGTGACGACGATCGGCGATCCGAACCCGGAGCGCGCGGCGGACGTCGAGCGCGACACGGCGGTGGTCGGCGACACGGCCGCGGTCGCGCATGATCCTGCGGCGCTCGACCGCGACTCGGTCGCGGGCGCGGGAGACACGGCCGCGGTCGTGCGCGACGCGGACTCCACTCCGACCGTCGCCGCGCGCATCGTCACCGCCCCCACGGCGTCCCCGGTCCTCGAGCCTCCGTCGCTCGCGCCGGACGCCGTCCCCCCATCCCACTCGATCGTCGACGCGGATGCGCTCGCCGCCGCGGAGCTCGCCTCGGTCGACGCCCCCGAGTCGGCATCGGAGGCGGCGCGAGAGGCCGATCCCGATCCGGACGACGACACGCTCGATCCGATCCCGAGCGTCCCCGAGCTGATCGCGCGCTCCGAGGCGGCGCGCCGCGAGCATCGCCTGGACGACGCGGCGGCCGCGCTCACCGCGATCACCGAGCGCTACCCGGAGTCCTCGGAGGCCGCGGCGGCCGCAGCCTCCCTTGCGGGTCTCGAGCGGGCGCGCGGTCGCACCCGAGCGGCCGAGGCGGCCTATGTCCGCGCCCTCGCGCTGCGCCCGCCGCCGGCGCTCGCAGAGCTCGCGTACCTCGAGCTCGTGCGCCTGACCGTCGCGCGCGGAGACATGGTCGCGGCGCGACGGTGGGCCGACCGACACCGCGATACCTTCCCCCGCGGCGCGCGCCGTACGGCGATCGACGCGCTCCTCGCGGGCGATCGGTGACGCGGCGCGCGCTCGTCGCGGCCGCGCTCGTGCTCATCACCGCGCTCGTGCTCGTCACCGCGCCCGCGCGCGCCGACGCGCCGTTCGCGATCGACGTGCGCGGCTGTCCGCCGGTCGGAGCCAGCGACGCGCTCGCGCGGTTCCTCGCGATCGAAGGCCACGACCTCTCGTCCGCGCTCCACGTCACCGTCCACGTCTCGTGCACCGACGAAGCGCGCGCCACCGTCCTCCTCGCGCGTCCGAGCGCGGTACCTCTCACGCGTGAGGTCGATCTCTCCGGCAGCGAGGGCGAGGCGCGCTGGTGGTCGCTCGCCCTCGTCATCGTCGAGCTCGCGCGCACGCCAGTTACGCCGTTACCCACCGCGCCCGAGCCGCGCGTCGTCCCCGAGCTCGAGCTCGGAATCGGAGTGGTCGGCTGGCTCGCGTTCGATGGCCCATCGGGCTTCGGCGCGCTCGAGCTCTCCGTCCGCTGGCAGTTCCTCCGCGTCGCGTTGGACGTCGGCTTCGCGCACCGCCCCCGCCGCCTCGGCGACGTCTACGCGGGTTTGGTCCTGCTCGACGTCGCGCTCGCCCCGCTGCGCCACGACTTCGACGAGGGCGCCGTCCTCGGCGAGCTGTTCGCAGAAGGCGGCCCCGGCTACGGCGCCGGCCGACGTGCCGAGGCGCCGACCCACGCGCTCGACGCGCTCTTCGGTTACCTCGGCGTCGGCGCGGGCGTCCGGCTCACGCTAGGCCCGATCGATCTCGCCGCGCGTCTCGGCTACGCGCTCCTCGGCAGCGAGCTCGCCGACGACGACGGCGTGGCGATCCGCTTGGCTGGCCTCTTCGGATCGCTCGCCGTCGGCGTCGTCGTGGCGCCGTGACCTCGGATCGGAGACGGCG
>JBFWYI010000201.1:0-2812 GCA_050186575.1 Sandaracinaceae bacterium
GTGGTTCTTGCAGACTCCAGGATGCTGCATGCGCGCTCTGCCTGCTGATCAAACTCCGAAGTGATCGGAACTACTTAACTTTCCTCCTCGAAATGAGGGGAGCCGTCAGACTCGGACTCGGACTCGGACTCGGAATCGGAATCGGAATCGGAATCGGAATCGGAAACGGAACCGGAATCGGAATCGGAATCGGAATCGGACTCGGACTCGGATCGGAATCGGCGGACTCAGCCAATCTCGTGGCCCCGCCTCCGTCTAGCCCCGGATTCGCCTCGCGGCTCGGTAGGAAAGCGGAGTCGGATGAGCCCGGCTCACACGAGCCGGTCGAGCACGCTCGCGAGGTGCTCCGTCCACGGCGCGCGCGGCCCGATCCGCTCTTCCGTCCCGCTCAGGTCGAGCACGCTGTAGGCCGGGCGGACGGCGGGGCGCGGGAACTCCGCGGTGGTGCATGGCTCGACCACGCACGCGGGGTTGACGCGCGCCGCAATCGCGCGGGCGAACCCGAACCACGTGCACTCGCCCCCGTCGGTCCCGTGGTAGACGCCGCGGGCGCCTCCCTCGTAGAGCGCGAGCGAGAGCTCGGCGAGGTGCTCCGCGCTCGTCGGTCGGCCTCGCTGGTCGTCGACCACCCTGAGCGATGGCCGGCTCTTGGCGAGGCCCGCGATCGTGCGGACGAAGTTCTTGCCCCACGGCGCGTAGAGCCAACTCGTGCGGATCATCAGGTGCGCGCCGTCCGAAGCGAGCACCGCCTCCTCTCCGAGGCGCTTGCTCCGCCCGTAGGCGTTCACCGGATCGATCGGGTGGTCGATGGCGTACGGCGCGCTCGCCCGGCCGTCGAACACGTAGTCGGTGCTGTAGTGGATCAGCGGGATGCCGCGCTCGTCGCACGCATCGACGAGGTGTCCTACGCCCGTCCCGTTGACGAGGTTGGCGGCCGCTTCGTCCGCCTCCGCGCCGTCGACGTCGGTGTACGCGGCGCAGTTGATCACGACGTCGGCGGGCTCGACGTCGAGCGCCGCCGCGATCGTCGCGGGCTCGCTCAGATCGATGACCGGATAGAGCGCGGCGCGGTGCGGGATGCCTCGATGCGCGAGGAGATTCATCCACGCCGCGCCGAGCATCCCGTCCGCGCCGATCACGACGTGCATCGTCAGCCCTGCCAGCGCGGGAGGCGATCCGGGTCGACGTCGCACAGACGCGGCGCCGCGCGGTCTTTGTCCGACAGCTGCGGCGCGCTCGTGGGCCACTCGATGCCGAGATCCGGATCGTCCCAGCGCACCGCGAGCTCGTGCTCCGGCGCGTAGAGCTCCGTGCACTTGTACGCGAACGTCGCCGGGCTCTCGCCGAGGACCGCGAACCCGTGGGCAAACCCAGCCGGGATGTAGAGCTGGTTCATCCGCTCCGCGTCGAGCACCTGCGTGACGTGGCGGCCGAACGTCGGCGATCCGACCCGCACGTCGACCGCGACGTCGAGCACCTTCCCCTCGAACACCCAGACGAGCTTGCCCTGTCCCTTCGGGTGCTGGAGGTGGAGGCCGCGCACGATCCCCGGCGCCGAACGTGACACGTTGTCTTGCACGAACTCGCCCACGATCCCCGCGTCGCGGTAGCGCTGCGCCTGGAAGATCTCGCAGAAGAACCCGCGTCGATCCCCGAACACCCGCGGCTCGATCGAGAGCACGTCGGGGATCTCGGTCGGCGTCACCGACATGCTCATACGAGCTCCCCTCGCGCGATCTGCGCGAGGTACTGACCGTACGCCGTCTTGATCAGGGGCTCGGCGAGCGCGAGGAGCTGGTCCTTGTCGATCCACTTGCGGCGGAACGCGATCTCCTCGGGGCACGACACCGCGAGGCCCTGGCGCGTCTGGATCGTCTGGATGAAGTTCGCCGCCATGAGGAGCGCCTCGGGGTTCCCCGTGTCGAGCCAGGCGTAGCCGCGCGGCATGCGCTCGAGCCGGAGCGCGCCCGCTTCGAGGTAGCGTCGGTTCAGATCGGTGATCTCCAGCTCGCCGCGCGCCGAGGGCCGGAGCGCCTTCGCGTGACGGACCACGTCCGCGTCGTAGAAGTAGAGGCCCGCGACCGCGTAGTGGCTCTTCGGCTGCTTCGGCTTCTCCTCGAGCCCGATCACCGTGCCGTCGGCGTCGAACTCCGCCACGCCGTAGTCGCTCGGGTTCTTCACCGGGTAGCCGAACACCGTCGCACCGCTCGCCTGTTGGGCGGCGCGCTCGAGCAGCGCGCTCAGTCCGTGCCCGTAGAAGATGTTGTCACCCAGCACGAGCGCGCACGGCTGGCCGTCGATGAACTCCTCGCCGATGAGGAACGCCTGCGCGAGACCGTCGGGGCTCGGCTGCACCGCGTAGCGGATGCGCATGCCCCAGCTCGCTCCGTCGCCGAGCAGGTTCTCGAAGCCCGCGCGGTCATGCGGCGTCGTGATGAGCAACACGTCGCGGATGCCCGCCAGCATCAGCGTGGTGAGCGGGTAGTAGACCATCGGCTTGTCGTAGATCGGCATGAGCTGCTTGCTCACCGACTTCGTCAGCGGATGCAGGCGCGTCCCCGATCCGCCCGCGAGCACGATGCCCTTCTCGATCGCCATCGATCGTTCTCCCTCTGCCGCGAGCGACTAGCGCGCCCCGTAGTTGCGCTCGATCCACTGCCGATACGAGCCGGTGCGCACCGACTCGACCCAGGCGTCGTTCTCGAGATACCAGCGAACCGTCTTGTCGAGCCCGGTGTCGAACGTCTCGCGCGGCGTCCAGCCGAGCTCGCGCTGGATCTTCGACGCGTCGATCGCGTACCGAAGGTCGTGC
>JBFWYI010000202.1:0-2622 GCA_050186575.1 Sandaracinaceae bacterium
CTCGACCTGGCGGTCGAGTTCGTCCGTGGTGAAGAGCCACGGGCCGTCATCGATCCGGTGACCGATGCGGCCCGCGCGGGCGAGGGTGTAGAGGCGCTTCTTCGAGAAGCCCGAGTACTCGACCGCCTGGTCAGTGCGGAGCACGCGCGGTCGCTTCTCCGTGTCGGATACGGGAGCGGACTGCGGCGCGGGAATGCTGGCGGCGACGGAGCGCGCGACCGCCTCGACCTGCAGGCGCCCGGCGACGGCCGCAAGCTCGTCCGGCGACAGCGACGCGAGCGCGTCGGCGACGATGCGCTCCGCCTGGGTGGTCACGCGGACACCGCCACGCGGGCGATGGCCTGCGCCACCTTCTCCTTGAGGTCATCGATGCCGGCCTGCCACACTCGCCGACCGTTGATGACGGCGGAGAAGACCGTGTCGTGGATGCCGAGCTCAGCCGCGAGATCAGCCTGCCGGATATCGGCGGCGACACACTGCTGCTTAACGGTTCGACCGAACTCGCGCTGTGCGCGAAGGACGACCGCCCGGTCGGGCGATTCCTGTGAACTCATTCGAGCCGACCCCTCGGCTGCGCGTTACCGTTTCGTCACAGGCGCATGTTGACAAACTGGCAATGGTTCTGTCAAGTAGTTGGCGGCATGGTTCTATGAGCAGCGACAGACCATCCCTCTACGGACCGGAGTCGCTGCGTTGGCGGGGGACAAGAAGTTGGCACAAGCCATCGCAGAGGCGATCGCCGATACCGGGCGCTCGCAGGCTGACGTGGCGCGCGCGCTCGGGCGCACGCCCGCCTGGCTGAATCGGATCGTCAACGGAGAACGCGGGATTAAGTCACCGGACCTCGAGCGCCTCGCCGATGAGCTCGGCGTCCAGGTCAGTGACTTCTACGACCGAGGGGTGCGTCCGCGACGGGTTGCCGAGGGCAACGCGTCCTACCTCCCTGGACCCCTCGTCGCCATCCCGGTCGTTGACCAGGAGGCGTCCGCGTCGCTCCGGGGAGGAATGGTTGTGGATCAGGTCTTCATCGATCGAGCAGCCGCGCCGGCGCCGGACCGTCTCGTCGGTGTCCGGGTGCGCGGGAACTGCCTCGCGCCCGACATCGTGGACGGCGACATCGTCGTGGTGGACACCTCGATGAGCGCCGAGCCGGGTAACCCGGTGGTTGCGCTAGTCGATGGTGAACTGCACGTGAAGCGCTACTGGATCAAGGGCAGCGGTAAGCACGTGCTGAAGAGCAACGAGGGCGAAGTCGAGATCGAGCCGTGGCAGATCGAGGGAGTCGTCGTGAGCCTCCACCGCCAGATGGAGAAGCGACGGCGGTGATCGGGTACCATCCGCCCCGCATTTTCGAAGGGTCGGAACCGTTCATGCTTAGAACCGTCGTATCGCTCTCGATGATGGCCACGGCAATCTTGCTCGCTGGCTGCTCGAACAGTGCGCCTGAGCAGGGAACGCTCGTAGCCACGAGTGCCATACAAGCGACTGAGACCTCACAGGCCGTAGCGACCGCAACCGAGGTCGCGACCGAAACGGCAACCGCTACGCCCGTCGCCGCGGCGACGCCCTACCCGCTCGGTGGGACCGTCGAGCTCGGCGATGGCGTCCAACTCACTCTGCACGGCATCGAGGACCCGGTCACCAACCCCGGCTTCTGGACGCCGGCGGACGGCAACCGCTTCGTCGCGATCGACGTCGAGGCATGTACGACTGCCGCGCCTGGCTCCCTCAACCCGTTCCAGTATCGCGCGCAGCTGAGCGACAACACGCGATGGGAAGCGAACATCGGCGTCCGCGAGCCAGCGCTGAACCACACCGAGCTCGTCGCCGGCGACTGCGTCCGAGGGTGGGTATCGTTCGAGGTGCCCGCGGCCGGCGACATCGCGACGTTCAACTTCGAGACCAACGACCCGTCGACGTTCCGGCCGGTCGTGGTGAAGTGGGCGGTGCGATAGCGCGATGAGGATCATCGGGTCGGGTACGCGCGAACGGGACTACTCGCGCCGCGGTCTCCCGAACCGCTGGATCGGTTGGGTCTCGTACGAGGACCCGCGCGCGAAGGATGGTCGGCGCCGGCAGCAGTCCGAGTTCGCCACCGAGCGCGAGGCCGAGGCCTGGGTGCGGTTCAAGGTCGCGGAGAACGCGGTCGCTCCCCAGGCGGCGCGGGCCGGAGGCCGCGAGACGGTCGGCTCGCTCCTCGAGGACTACTACCGCCACGGCGTCGAGGTCGCCGACTGGTCGCCGCGGCATCGAGATAACACCCGCCGCATCCTCGACGGCCACCTCGAGCCTCTCCACCACCTCCGCGTCGCCGACCTGCTGGTCGAGGACGTCGATGACCTGGTCGCCGGGCTGCGCGCGCGCGGGATCTCCCCGCACACGTTGCGACAGGTCCGCAACGCCCTCCGCGCGGCGTTCAACTTCGGCATCGCCCGCCGGCGTATCCCGCAGGGTCACAACCCGGCGGCGCTGGTCGAGGTAACCGACACGACGCGACGGCCGCCGAAGTTCGTCCCGCCCGATCGCCTCGGCGCGTTCGTGGAGGCCGTCGAGGGCGACTGGTACGGCGCCTTCTTCCTCACCACCGCGCTGCTCGCGCTGCGGCCCTCCGAGGCGATCGGC
>JBFWYI010000203.1:0-2609 GCA_050186575.1 Sandaracinaceae bacterium
CGCCGCGCGACATGCCAGCGAATGAAGCCAAGGTGGCGATCGCGCCGACGTCTATGTCTGGCGTCGTGGTGGACGTACACCACGAGAAGCGTGACGGGTACATGCTCACGTTTCCGTGCTTCCAGACCAACGCGAAGTTCCCATCCGGTGCTAGCGGAGGCCCCGTGGTGGATTCAGAGGGACGCGTCTGTGGAGTGATCTGTTCGAGCATCGACGGCTGCGCCGGCGATGATCACGTTTCGTACGCTTCGGCGGTGTGGCCCGCGCTCGCCCTCGCGCTCGATGTACCTCTCGGCGTCGACGAACCACAGAAGACGACGCCTTACACATTGAAGTCGCTTGCCGACGCTGGTCAGCTCGAGGTGCATCGGCTTGATCGGGTGCGCGTAGTTCAGGAGCACGGGAGCTGCCGCGCGAGCTGGCGATGACCTCCGCGCGGGCCCTCACAAACTGGGAATTGCCTGCACCGCCGAGAACCAGTCGGACCAGTCGTCGCCGGTCGGTCGACCGCGCTGCTCCCACTCCGAGAAAGCGTGCCGCGACCTGAGTGCGCGCACGATGAAGTCTCTCACCACCTCGATGCGCGTTCCAACGAGGCTCTGCGACCGCTCGTCCCAGTTGTGGATGATACCCACGATGCGCGCCAGGGACGGCTCCCACGAATCACCGGTGGTGCAACGCCCGGTTGCCCAGACGGCGGACCCGCTCAGTCCGTGCGGATCGACCATGTCGGCAGCGTTTCCTCTCTCGTCAATGAGACCGCTTGCAGCGTAGTCGATCGCGAAGTGAATTCTTGGGTCGAACCAGGCGTAGCAAGTCGTTCCTGGTCCGGTGACGTACGGAAGCGTATTCGAGTAGACGGCTGCGAGCGAACGACTCCGTGCGCCTGGAAAGCCCTGGATGAAGAGGATGTCACGGTCGGCGAGTTCAGAAGTCGCAGCCAAACCTTCAACCCCGAGCGGGACGGGGTCGAGTTCCGTTGCATCCACCGGGACGAGCGCAAGGTCTGATGGGTGTGCCACGCAGGAGATTGGCGTCGTGATCATGCGAGGTGGGGCCCCGTCCCGCGTTGTGTGCGCGATACACATGTAGTCGGGGTTCAACTTCGCACGCACGACATGCTCCGCCGTTAGCAAGAACGTCTCGCCGCGAAGCGATACCAAGGTGCCCGACCCCACCAGTTCACCGAAGGTCTCGTCGAACGCACCGTAGATGGCGCAGAGGTGGCGCGCCGTCCGTTGCTTCATTGCTGCAACGATTGCGGGGATCCGCTTCTCGATCTCTTCAGGGGTGAGTCGTTCGGCCATACTCAGGCTCCGTCCGCTGCCAATACAGCTAACATGCGCGCACCCCGCTGTCTCCGTCGCTCGCATGCGAAAGCTCCGTCCCACTCAAGAGGCGACGATTGCGATCCATAGGCACGTTGTCCGGGTGGACTCACCGTTGTTTGCGCCCCGTCTGTCCCCATCCGGCCCCTCCCACGCTTTGCCCACCTGGGTGTGCCTCGTGTGCCGCCCGGGAGGCATGCGATGGACTTCACCGATGTTGCGCTCACGGCCCTGCAGGTGGTTTCGCCGGTGCTGGTCGCTGCGCTGACCTGGGCGGCCGCCAAGCTGGCGAGCTTCATTCGAAGCAAGGTCGACAACGAGTACCTGCTCGGCGTGCTGGTCCGCCTGGACGACGCCGTGGTCACCGCGGTCAAGGACCTGCAGCAGACCGTGGTCGCGGAGATCAAAGCGGCCAGCGCTGACGGCAAGATCAGCGAGACCGAGAAGCGTCGCATCAAGGACGCGGCCGTGGCCAACGTGAAGAGCTATCTCGGCGCGAAGGGCATCCGGGTGCTCGCGGAGGTGCTCGGGCTCTCGGGCGGTGCGCTCGACAGCTTCCTCGGCTCCAAGGTCGAGGCTGCGGTGCATGACCTTCGTCTGACCGAGCGAGCGGTCGCGGCCGCTCCGGCGCCCAAGCCCGCCGCGGAGTCCCCGCGCCCTTTGGCATCGACGCCAGCCTGAGCCGCGGACTCGATCGGGCTGGCGCGCACTCTCCGGGCCACGGACACCTCGACCTCTTCGGTTACGTGAAGCCGGACGCCGCCGGTGGTGGGCTCGACTACGCCCACCGCATCACCGGTGGCCTCTCGGCCTTCGCCCAGGGCTGGGGCGGTGTCGCTCGCGATCCGTTCGGCCGTTGGCAGCCCGACTACGGCGCGCTCGGTGGTCTCCGATGGCGTTGGTGAGCGCGTCGCCTCGTCCCCACGACACGGCCGATTCGCTTTGTCTGTTCGGAGGCGAGGCGTGCGGCTCGCCAAGGTCCTCCGGTGCAGAAGGTCTCCGAAAAGGCGAGTCGCACGCCGAACCTCCGCTTCCGCCGGAGGACACCATGCAGCGCGCCGTCAGGCTCTTCGTCATAGCCAAGGACCGAAGCCCCGCCGGGCCCCCTCGAGCCGGGGAGACGTTTTCCGTCGAAGCGGCAACGACAGACGGACTGCGTGATGCAGTGAAGGCAGAGGTCGCGGACCGCGGCCTCCGACTTCGCTCGGTCTCGTTCGGTCCGAAGAACCTCGTCGCCTACGCCGAGGAACCGGCATGACGGAGACGGCCCGCGTGCACCAA